>NZ_QBLC01000002.1 GCF_003052295.1 Trichococcus paludicola | reverse complement strand
TACGCACGGTGGTGTGAGAGGTCGGAGCCTAAAGGCTCCTCCTACTCGATTAAAAAAAATTTTCATGATCAGGTAACAGCCTGGGCACGCCGTATTGTCCGTATTGTCCAACAGGTTCCGCCAATTTGTAGCCAGCCAACATATTCTGTTGCTGAAGCAGGGTATATACTGACAGCGAACGGATTATTGTGGGTTTTAGGCTTGTAATCAAGTGAATTTGTCGTATAATATAAAATGTAGTTTAGGTAAACCTAAAAAGAGGAGGGAGCGCATGACGCCGCACAAAGAGGATTATCTGAAAGTGATCATGGAATTGGGTGGAGACAAACAGCTTGTCAATAATAAGCAAATCGGGCAGGCTTTATCCGTATCTGCCGCTTCTGTCACCGAAATGTCCGTCAAGTTGCTCAAGGATGGCCTGATTAGCCACATCCCGTACCAAGGGGTGCAGATCACCGACAAAGGCCAATTGATCGCAAATAAGCTGATCCGGAAACACCGACTTTGGGAAGTGTTCCTCTCGGAAAAATTGGATTTCAACTGGGATGAAGTACATGACGAAGCGGAACTGTTGGAGCATGTCTCCTCGGATCGGTTGATCAATAGTTTGGATGCCTATCTAGGTTTTCCTAAATATGATCCGCATGGGGGCGTGATCCCCGACAAAGAGGGCCGGATCGAAGTTTATGAGAGCAAACCATTGATCGAGCTGGAAGTCGGCAGCCGCTTCATCATCAGGGAAGTTGATGACGATCAGGAATTTCTGGCGTATTTGCTCAACAAGGACGTAAAGTTAAGCATCCCTTATCTGTTGACGAACGTGGAACCGTACGAAGGCCCGTATACTTTTGAGGCCCAGAATCACCAGTCTTACCAAATCAGCTTCAAAGCAGCAAGTAAAATTCACGTTCAATAAAGCAGTTCAATACAAGGAGAACAGTATGCAGATTGGGATCTTGACCTTCAAGGAACCCGAAAATGATAAAAGCAGAAAAATCATCCACGTGGATATGGATGCCTTCTACGCTTCAATCGAGGAAAGGGATCATCCGGAACATCGCGGCAAACCGATCGTCATTGCGAATCATCCGAGAGATACCGGGCGCAAGGGGGTTGTGACCACAGCCAATTATGCCGCCAGGAAATTCGGCATCCATTCGGCAATGAGTGCGCAGAAAGCTTTTGAACTCTGCCCGGATGCTATCTTCATTGCTCCGCGCATGGGTCATTACAAGACTGTTTCCCAACAGATCAGAGGGATATTCGCGCGCTATACCGATTTGATAGAGCCTTTGTCGCTTGATGAAGCCTATTTGGATGTCACCAAGAATAAGCAGAATCTGTCCAGTGCGACAATGATTGCCCGACAAATCCAAAGAGAAGTCTGGCAGGAAACGGGTCTCACTTGCTCGGCCGGTGTTTCCTACAATAAATTCATTGCAAAGATTGCTTCAGACTTCCGCAAACCGGCTGGCATGACTGTTATCGCACCAACCGATGCAGCCGATTTTTTGCGGGGGCTACCCATCGAAAAGTTTTATGGCGTCGGCAAGAAAACTGTCGAAAAGATGAAGCTATTGGGCATCCATTCTGGAGAAGATCTCTATCTTTTTGATCAAAGTGAACTGATTTCGCAATTCGGCAAGCATGGATATATCCTGTATCAACGGGTCAGAGGCATTGACAACCGAGCTGTGGAGCCCGAAAGAGAAAGGAAATCAGTCGGGAAAGAACACACCTTTACACAATTCCTGACTGATGAGGAACAGGTCAGAATGGAACTGAAACAAATCGCTCTGGCTGTCCAAATAGCCCTGCACACCAATAAGTTGCACGGTCGGTCGATTGTATTGAAAATCCGCTACGCTGATTTCGATACCATAACCAGAAGAAAGACCCGTGTCGATCATTTTTCCCAAGCAGAGGATATTTTCCGTCATGCTTGGGAACTGTGGTTGGACCACGGCACGATAGAACGGCACGTACGTTTATTGGGGATAACCGTCACACAACTCGACCCAATCCATTATGAGAACATTCAGTTGCCATTATGGGACACGACGCATCTATAGAAATCATTCATCATTTCATTATAAAGGGGAGATAAAAATCATGTTAGAGTCATTCAGTCAATTAAATCCAATTATGCAAGCATTCATAGCGGGGTTGTTCACCTGGGGTTGTACCATCATAGGTGCCTCGTTTGTGTTTTTCTTCAAATCCGTCAACCGCAAAGTTCTTGACGTCATGAGCGGCTTCGCTGCCGGGGTCATGATTGCGGCATCATTTTGGTCATTATTGGCCCCATCCATATCCCATGCCGAAGAGAACGGCTACGGCGGCTTATCATGGGTTCCAGCAGCAATCGGTTTTTTGTTGGGTGGCGTGTTCCTACGCATGACGGATAAAATCGTTCCCCATCTGCACTTAGGTGAACCGATGGAACACCGGGAAGGTCCGCAGACACAAGCTTCCCGAAACCTGTTGTTGTTCCTTGCAATCACGATCCATAACATTCCCGAGGGCTTGGCAGTCGGGGTCGGTTTTGGTGCGGTGGCAGCCGGCATATCCGAGGATAATACGTTATTGAGTGCCATCGGTCTGGCAATCGGTATCGGCATCCAGAACATACCTGAAGGATCGGCCTTGTCTATGCCAATCCGGGCTGATGGAAACAGCAGGATGAAGGCCTTCAATTACGGCCAGCTTTCCGCCATCGTTGAGCCGATTGCGGCAGTCATCGGGGCAGCCGCCGTCATATCGATGAGTGCAATTTTGCCGTACGCACTTGCGTTCGCTGCCGGGGCCATGATTTTTGTTGTCGTCGAAGAACTGATACCGGAGTCGCAAACGAACGGCAACAGCGATATCGCCACGATGGGACTTATGGTAGGCTTCTCAGTCATGATGATTCTTGACGTCGCTTTAGGATGATGAATAATACATTAAAAGGCCTTCTATGCGGAAGGCCTTTTAATGTATGCAGAACAAACTAATAGCACTCGCTTTTAGTTGTACTAATAAACTGTTTCATGATACGATGAACACTGAATAATACAGTTTTTTGTCAAAGAGAAAGGTGAGGAATCGCATGAGGATATCTTTTCACGGGCAATCCTGCGTATGCATCGAAACGGCGGAACAAAAGCATCTGCTGATCGATCCGTTCCTGTCGGGAAACCCACTGAGCGACCTGGATCCGGACACGGTACTTTGCGATGTGATCCTATTGACACATGCACACGGTGATCATGTCGGTGATACAGAAAGGATCGCGCGCAGAACAAATCCGCTGATTATTTCGACTGTTGAACTGGCGGGCTATTTTGCCGCGAAAGGATTCCGTACACATGGCATGCAACCGGGCGGAGGGCATCTCTTCGATTTCGGTTATGTGAAACTGACCCAGGCCATCCATGGGTCGGCAATGACTGTGGATGGCCTTCCTTATACATTTGGGTTGGCAACCGGCATCCTCCTGAACGCTGAAGGTAAAACGATCTATCATGCGGGCGATACAGCGCTGTTTTCCGATATGAAATTGATTGGGAAAGATTATCCGATCGATGTGGCATTTCTGCCAATTGGAGACAACTACACGATGGGACCAAAAGACGCCGCCAAAGCTGTGGCGTTTTTGGAACCCCGAATGGCAGTTCCAATCCACTACAACACGTTTCCGTTGATCAAGCAGGATCCGAATGATTTTTTGTCCCTTTTGGATGATGGAGTCGGCCTCATCATGCAACCGGGAGATTTCATTTCAATATAATAAAGAAAGCAAGGGAGTGCACTATGGCAACGAAACACGAGCAAATCATTCAATACATCGAAACGCTGCCGGTCGGAGAAAAGCTTTCCGTCCGCACGATAGCTAAAAATTTGAACATGTCTGAAGGGACGGCTTACCGCGCCATCAAAGATGCAGAGAATATAGGATTGGTTTCAACTATTGAGCGGGTAGGCACCATCCGGATCGAACGCAAGTCGAAAGAGAACATCGAAACGCTCACTTTCGGCCAGATCTGCAAAATCATCGATGGGGATATTTTGGGCGGCAAGAAAGGCCTGGATAAGACGTTGAGCAAATTCATCATCGGCGCTATGCAACGCGAAGCGATGGAGCGATACATTTCACCCGGATCGCTTATGATCGTCGGTAACCGGAACGATATCCAGGAATTCGCATTGGAGAAAGGCGCAGCTGTCCTGATTACGGGGGGGTTCGATACGGATGATGGCATCGTCCATTTGGCTGATCAGGTCGAAATGCCGATACTGCGCACAACCTATGACACCTTTACCGTAGCGACAATGATCAACCGCGCCATGACGGATCAACTGATCAAAAAAGAAATTATGTTGGTGGAGGATATCTACACTCCAATAGATGAGACGAAATTTCTCTCGTTGGACGACACCGTTTTCCAATACCGTAATCTCAATACCGAAAGCACCCACTCGCGTTTTCCAATCGTCAATCACAATATGCGCCTTGTGGGCATCATCACAGCGAAAGACATCCTGGGAAAAGCAGATACACTTTCACTTGAACGGGTAATGACCCGGGATCCGATAGTCGCAAAAACGCACATGAGTGTAGCGAGTGTGGCGCACCGGATGATCTGGGATGGCTTGGAAGTGATGCCTGTGGTGAAAGATAACCTGCAACTGCTGGGCATCATTTCGCGCCAGGATGTCATGAAGGCCATGCAGCTTGCGCAGCGTCAGCCGCAAGTCGGCAACACAATCGAGGACCAAGTTGTAGAAAACCTATCCTTGACCAGCTCGGAAGAAGGAGACAGCTTACCCGCTTATCGCTTCAGGATTACACCGCAAATGACGAACAGTCTGGGGACCGTGTCGTTCGGAGTGCTGAGCGAAGTTTTGGCGAGCACAACCAAGAAAATCTTATATACCTTACAGAAACGGAATGCTGTCATCGAGCAGATGGACATCTATCAATTGAAGATGATCCAGATAGACAGCGTCATTGAGATACGTTCTAAAATATTGGAGTTGGGCAGAAGATCATCCAAATTGGATGTCGAAGTCTATTTAGAAAATTCACTGGTCAGCAAAGCGATCGTCATTTGCCAACTGATGGAAAAATCCTAGGAGGTAAGTAAGTGGGAAATCCGATTTATGCAGATATAATAAGTAAAATTCAAGAGTATGCCACCATCATCATCCACCGGCACCTGCGTCCGGATCCGGATGCGTTGGGGTCTCAGAACGGCCTCGCCAACTTGATCAGGCAAGCCTATCCTGAGAAAAAAGTATTCGTTGTCGGCGAAAATGAAGACAGCCTTTCCTACCTTGGCAGCATGGACAGCATACCGGATGAGGCCTATGAAGGTGCTTTGGTGATTGTCACGGACACCGCAAATCAGCCCCGAGTCAGCGACAAACGTTTTGTCAAAGGGGATTATCTGATCAAAATCGATCATCATCCGAATGAAGATCCCTACGGTGATATTTGCCTTGTGGAGACGCAAGCCAGCAGCAGCAGCGAAATCATCGCAAAAATTTCTTTTTCAACTGAGGACAAGCTGCCGATGAACACTGCAGCAGCGCGACTTTTATATGCCGGCATCGTCGGTGATACAGGCAGATTCCTTTATCCGGCGACTACAGCAGTGACTATGGGAATAGCCTCCAAACTGATGCAGTTTGATTTTTCCGCGTCGGATATCAGTCAAATGATGAATACAAATTCTTTGAAAACGGCCAATTTGTCAGGGTTCGTCCTGCAGAGTTTGACAATCAATGATGTCGGGGTTGCCAGCATCATCCTCTCCCAAGAAATCCTTGGGAAATTCGGTGCGGTCGACAGCGATACTGCTCCGGTTGTCCCGTTACCGGGTACTGTAGAGGGCGTTTTATGCTGGGGGATTTTTGTGGAGCAACCGAACGGTACCTATCGTTGCAGATTGCGCTCAAAAGGTCCCATCATCAATGAGGTCGCCAAACAGCACGGCGGGGGCGGCCACCCGCTTGCGAGTGGAGCGAATGCGAAGGATGAGTCGGAAATAAACGACATCATTTTGGAATTGGAAGAATTGGCGATCGAATGGCAGAATACGCATTAATGAAGCAGACTTGAATCAAAAAAAGCCGTACAAAAGCGAAACAACGCTTTTGTACGGCTTTTGGTTTTACTCGTTTTCCTGTTTTTCTTTGTAAC
Source organism: Trichococcus paludicola (assembly GCF_003052295.1). Lineage (GTDB taxonomy): Bacteria > Bacillota > Bacilli > Lactobacillales > Aerococcaceae > Trichococcus > Trichococcus paludicola. Next base: position 435,903 of record NZ_QBLC01000002.1, on the reverse strand, counting down.
TTTGACTCCAGTTGAATTCAGTCCAGTGGAAACCGTCCTGCTCAAGCAAAGCGTCGCTTTCTTTTGGACCCATCGAGTGGCTCTCATACGCGAAAAGGGTATCCGAGCAATCTTCTTGGGCGTCCCAAACTTTGCGTATTTCATCAACGAAGTGCCAAGATTGTGCGACTTCATCCCAATGGGAAAAGTTGGTCGGATCGCCGTTCAGGCAATCCAATAAGAGGCGTTCATATGCTTCAGGACTATTTGCTTGCGTTTCCTCATCGTAGATGTGATGCATGCGAATATTTTTCATCTCAGTTCCTTGACCGACACGCTTGGCGTTCAGGCGTAAGGAGAAGCCTTCGAGCGGAGAAACATGGATTGTCAGTACATTCGGTTCAGCGATTTCGTCGACGCCTTCTGTAGGGAAGATGTTCATCGAGACGTGTTTGAACTGAATATGGATGTATGTTTCTTTAGAAGCCATTTGTTTACCGGTCCGGATGTAGAAAGGAACGCCTTTCCAACGGAAATTATCGACTAATATTTTACCGGCCACAAAGGTTTCGGTTGATGAAGCAGGGTTGACGTTAGGTTCCTCCCGGTAGGCTTGCAATGCTTTTGCAGGGTTTCCGGCGTACTGGGCCCGGATAAAGTTGCGGTTGACCTCTTCGGGTGTGTTGTACAGACGAAGGGAACGAAGAGCTTTAATTTTTTCGGAACGGACATCTTCGCCTTGCAAGGAAAGCGGCGGTTCCATAACCAACAAGGCAACAATCTGAAGGATATGATTTTGCACCATATCGCGCAAAGCGCCATTGTTGTCGTAATAAGCACCGCGTTCTTCCACGCCAACGGTCTCGGAGAGGGTGATCTGAACATTGTCGATGTACTTGTTGTTCCACAGCGATTCGAAAATCATATTGGAAAAACGGACGGCAGAGATGTTCTGCACCATTTCTTTGCCCAAATAATGATCGATACGGAAGATTTGGTTCTCGTCAAACGATTTGCGCAGCTTAGTATTTAGCTCATCCGCGGATACGAAATCGCGCCCGAATGGTTTCTCGATGATCAAGCGGTTGAATCCGTCTTCTGTGATCAGTTTTTGTTCTTTCAGTTTTTCGGCAATGATACCGAAAAATTCAGGAGACATCGCCAGATAGAAAATACGGTTACCTGACAGCGAATACTTGGCATCCAAGGATTCGGACAAGACCTTCAATTTGACGTAGTGTTCCGAGTCGTTGACGTTGTGGGCGATGTAATAGAAATGGGCTGCGAAAGAAACAGCGTCTTCCGTATCCTCAGTCAAATCTTTGATGGAATCCAAGACCACTTCACGGAAATGTTCATCGGACCAATCGCGTCGCGCTGTTCCGATAACGGCAAAATTATCTTTAATAAATCCTTTTTTGTATAAGCGAAATAATGATGGATACAGTTTACGGTGAGCCAAATCACCAGTTGCTCCGAAAATAGTGAACAGAGCAGTATTTTGGGTAATCATTACATGCCCCCCTTTTATTATGATTAGATTCTATTCATTATATCATTATACTATTATCAAATACGGTTGGCAATGAAAGAAAGCGTCTGTTTTCATGTTGAAGGTATCTTTGACGGGATGCTTTCGCTTGCTTGTGTAAATATATTGCGAATAAATTTACGCGTTTGATTTTCAAATTCTTATTTGAAATTAAGGTTTAAACCTTGCGCATGTGTTATAATGGTAAGGCATAAAATACGCAGAAGAAAAACAAGAGGTGTAAACGTGGAATTTAAAGACTTTCAATTGAAGCCATTTTTGCTGGAAGCAATCAGCAAATTGAATTTCAAAGAACCGACCGATATCCAAAAACAAATTATCCCGATCATTCGAACCGGTAAGAGCGTGATTGGTCAATCGCAGACAGGAACAGGGAAAAGCCATAGCTTCTTGCTGCCCTTGATCGATGGCATTGATCCATCAAAAAATGAAGTCCAAGTTGTCATCACTTCACCTAGCCGTGAGCTAGCTGAACAACTTTATCAGACAGCCAGTCAACTGGTCTCAAACGCGCCCGAAGAAATCCGTATCGTCAGCTACGTAGGCGGCACAGACAAAAAACGTCAAATGTCGAAACTAGTCAACAACCAACCGCATATCGTCATCGGGACTCCGGGCAGAATCCTTGACCTGATCAATGAGCAAGCACTTAAGATCCATACAGCTAAAAAGATGGTCATTGACGAGGCGGATATGACACTGGATCTAGGCTTTCTGCATGATGTCGATCAGATTGCCGGCCGCTTGCCGGAGAAACTGCAGATGCTGGTATTCTCCGCTACGATCCCTGAAAAACTGAAGGGCTTCTTGAAGAAATATGTCGAAAACCCTGTCGTTGTCCAATTGAAACCGGAACATATCATTGCACCGGCAATCGATAATCTGTTGCTGTCCACTAAAGGCCATGCAAAAATTGATGTTCTGTACCAAGTGTTGACAATGGGGGAACCGTATCTGGCCTTGATTTTTGCCAATACAAAACAAAATGTCGAGGAAATCGCTGATGGACTGAGACAACGTGGCATTCAGCCCGCTGTCTTGCATGGCGATGTGCCGGCTCGTGAACGCAAACGCATCATGAGAAGAGTCCATAATATGGAGTACCAATTCATGGTGGCTACCGATTTAGCGGCACGCGGCATCGATATCGAAGGCGTGTCACACGTCATCAACTATGAATTGCCGAAGGACATGGAATTTTTCGTACACCGTACGGGCAGAACGGGACGCAGCAACTTAAAAGGAACTGCGATCACTTTGTACGCACCCGGTGAGGAAAAGGCAATCGACGATCTGGAGAAGTACGGTGTTGTTTTCAAACCGGTCGCTATCGAAAAAGATCAACTTGTCGAAACGTACGAAAGAAAACGCCGTGAGATGAGAAACGCTCCGAGTCAATTGGAACCCGATCACCGCATCCGCGGAATGGTAAACAAGGCTAAGAAACAAGTGAAGCCTGGCTACAAACGCAAATTGAAAGAAAATATCGCCAGCCAACAGAAACGCAAAAGAAGAGCAAGCCAAACCCGCAACCATGGGTAAAAGATAAGAAAAGCAGAACGGGTTCGTTCAGCCCTTATTAAGGAAACACTGTGATGCACTTTTGCATTCAAATAATTTATACTTTCAATACAAAAAAGAGGCCGCAGCAAGATGATCTTTCGATCATGTGCTGCGGCCTCTTTTTGGGCAGGAACCGGATGTTACTGAAGAATTACGGCTTCCCGTGCTATTCTTTAAGGGCTTTGTAGAAATAGAACATACCGATGAGAGCAATCGCTTCATCCTGAATCATCGGGTAGAGGCCGAATCCGTTCAATAGACTAAAGAAAACTAACGGGACTACGGAGGCTATCAACGCCATCTTCAGTATTTCGCGGAAAGGGAGTTTTTTTCGCATGAATCCTGTCAATACATTCGCGAACAGCGCGATTATCAATAGCGTCAGAAGCACACTGAACGAAGAAATGAAAAGACTGAACAAAAGCATGATCACGCCGGAAAAAAGCTGATCGCTGGAAAAATTGCGCAGCAACTTTTTGAACGACTGGTCCGTCAGGTCATCTGCCTGCTCATAGGGCAACCTGAAGGGCACATCTTGAGCGTAAAGGGTGAAGGCATCCTTTGAAAATACGAGGCTCAAAATCAAAACAGGTGATGACATTTCTTTTTCGATTTCCCTCTGCGTGTAAACTTCCTGACTATCGAAAGCCAACAGGACTGTATCGGTTTTGTAGATGAATCCTTTTTCCGTAGCATTCTCCAACTGCAATTCGTTGTCGGAAATAGTGAATGAAGGTATTTTATCCGCTATCACACCTGCATCTGCCGAAAATTTTTGTAGTGTGGCGTACCCATCGAGAAACAGAGGGATGCTGACGGTTAGAGAGAGCAAGAAGAAGAGCAAAAAGGCAGAGCCTTTTTTTAATGCCTTGGCATCCAACAATTGTTTTGGATCCATAAAACTGTCTTTGACTAAACTGACGATTGAGATTGTGATCACCGCTTTCTGCATCATACTTGTCCAGTCTATCGAAAATGGATTCATTTAGCAATCAAAAATTGCTACGGCTTCGAGGCTTTATTTTTGATAAAGTGAGCAATTGATGATACAGTGAAATCAGTCAGAAATCACTAAACTATTTTAGGAGGAATTTATCATGGCTTTTACATTACCGGCATTACCTTACGCGTACGACGCTTTGACACCATACATCGATGAGGAAACGATGCATTTGCATCATGAGAAACATCATAATACCTACATTACGAATGTGAACGCAGCATTGGAGAAACACCCTGAGTTGGCTGAAAAAACGATTGAGGAATTATTGGCTGACTTGAACAGCGTTCCGGAAGACATCCGTACGGCTGTCCGCAACAACGGTGGCGGACATGCAAACCACAGCTTATTCTGGACAGTTTTGGCGCCTAATGCAGGCGGAGAACCTACAGGAGCTGTCAAGGACGGAATCGAAGAAGCATTCGGCAGCTTTGATGCTATGAAAGAAAAATTCGCAGCAGCAGCAGTGGGTCGTTTCGGATCCGGTTGGGCTTGGCTGGTAGTTTCCGATGGTAAATTGGAAATCACATCTACACCAAACCAAGATTCACCGATCAGTGAAGGCAAAACGCCGATCTTAGGTCTTGATGTATGGGAACATGCTTATTACTTGAACTACAAAAACGTCCGTCCTGAGTACATCAAAGCATTCTGGAACCTTGTGAACTGGGATGAAGTCAACAGCCGTTTAGCAGCCGCAAAATAAGCAACAAAGTTATTGCAATCCACTTAAAGGATTCAGGGCAACCGCTCTGAATCCTTTTTTTTACTATCAAAATATTGTGATTCAGGACTGGTTTCACTTTTGGGCACTTCCAAGGGCGAATGTTTTACTTTCCGGATTCTATCGATTAATATATATCTTGTAAGATATATATTAATCGATGAGGAAAATTTGGAAAGGAGGCGGTATCGGGATGGATGAATCTATTTTTGAAAGGCCGCTTGAGGATCAGCTTTGTTTCGAGGTTTATCGGGCTGCAAATGCTTTTGGCAAAATGTATAACCGCGCTTTGAAAGAATTCCATTTGACATTCCCGCAGTACCTCGTTTTGCTTGCTCTATGGGATGAAGACAAAGTATTGATCAAAAACATTGGGGAGCGTTTAGGGATGGGTATGGGAACGTTGAATCCCATCTTGAATCGTCTCGAGAAACAAGGCTGGCTCACGAAAGAAACGTCCCTTTTGGATAAGCGCGCTACGATCATTTCCTTGAGTAAGAAAAGCATCACTTCTAAGAGAGCAATCCATTTGTCTGTTTTATCCGAAGTGAATGCCTGTAACCTCGAGGGCATCGATGGCTTATTCTTGATGAAACAGTTGAAAATACTGAATACCGCGATGAATCAGGCAGATGACCATGCAGGCTAGAACTGGACAGACATCTTGTTTGAGGCATCAAGATATTTTTCCTCAACGATAGATAAAAAACTGAAGAAATGAAGGAGTTGTAAAAATGTTCTTAGCTTGGAAAGAAATTAAGCATGCAAAAACAAGGTTTTCGTTGATCATCGGCGTCATGGTGCTGGTGTCCTACTTGGTGTTCTTTTTGGTGGGCCTTGCCTATGGATTGGCCCAGGACAATCGAACCAGCGTAGATAAATGGGATGCGGACGGCATCATTCTGACGGACGAATCGAATACAAACATCAACATGTCCATGCTCCCGAAAGGTGCGATCAATGAAGTTGCGGCGGATGAGGCTGCGGTAATCGGGATCGCGCCGAATGTCGTCAACAAAAAAGGAACATCAGGTGATGATGCCAAGATCGATACGACGTTCTTCGGAATCGAAGCGGATCAATTCCTGATGCCTGAAGTAATCGAAGGGGCGCCCTTCCAAAGCGATGATGAGGTCGTTGCCGACATCAGTCTGAAGGAAGAAGAGGGCATCGAGTTGGGCGACATTCTGCAGCTCGCGGGTTCCGACAAAGAAGTGACGGTTGTCGGTTTTACGGAAGATGCCAGATTCAGCGTCGCACCCGTGCTTTATACAACAGTCAGTTCTTATCAGGAAGTCCGCTTTGAACAAATTGACGAATCGGATGAAGGGCGCGTCAGTGCCATCGTTGTTCGGGACAATGGTGATGCCATCGCTGATGTGGACACAGGAAGCTCGGACTTGAAAATCTATTCGATTGCTGACTACATCAGTGAAATTCCGGGCTACACTGCCCAAGTGTTGACGTTTGGACTGATGATCGGCTTTCTGATCGTCATCGCTGCCGTCGTGATCGGAATCTTCATCTATGTGCTGACTATGCAGAAAACCAGTATGTTCGGTGTCATGAAAGCGCAAGGGATTTCGAGCGGTTATATCGCAAAATCGGTTGTCATCCAAACGTTTTTATTGGCTGCTATGGGAGTCGGCATCGGGTTATTGTTGACGGGCGCAACGGCTATGGTGTTGCCGGCAGCTGTCCCTTACCAAACGAACCTCAATTTCCTGGGCGTCATTGCGGCCTTGCTGGTCATCATGGCCATGGTCGGCGGCGCATTTTCAGTAAGAGCAGTAGTCAAAATCGATCCATTGAAAGCAATCGGATAGGAGTGAGCATATGAAATTAATCGAATTGATAGATGTATCCCGTTCATTTGGGGAAGGCGAATTGAGGATCGACGCATTGAAGTCAACCAATCTTGCTGTTGAAGCCGGAGAATTTGTCGCAATCATCGGGCCGAGTGGATCGGGTAAAAGTACATTTTTGACCATTACAGGTGGATTGCAGTCGCCTTCTGAAGGCCGGGTGCTGATCAACGGCAATCCATTCAGTGATGTGAGCGAGAAGAAACGAGCAAAATTACGGTTCGAGGAGATCGGATTCATACTCCAAGCCTCGAATCTGGTCCCGTTTCTGACTGTCCAGGATCAATTGCATTTGGCCAATAAAGTCGAACGTAGCAAAGTGGATAAACAAAAACGGGATGACTTATTGAAAGAATTGGGTATCTTCGAATTGAAAAATAAATTTCCGAGTGACCTCTCCGGAGGCCAGAGGCAACGAGTCGCTATCGCCCGTGCCCTCTACCATGACCCTGCTGTCATTCTTGCGGATGAACCGACAGCCAGTCTGGATACGCAAAAGGCTTTCGAAGTGGTGGAGATTTTGGCGCGGGAAACAAAACTGAAGAAAAAGGCTACCATCATGGTGACGCATGATGAGCGTTTGATAGACTATTGTGATAAAGTTTATGTAATGAAAGACGGCATTTTGACGGAAAGAATCGGAAGCTGAAACAACAACGGGTAACGAAAGGGAGGAAGAAATGATGGACAGCATCAAATTGTATTTCTTGACATTTTTTGTGTTCTTTTTAGTGGATATTGTCTGGTTGGGCGTGTTATCCAAAAATATTTACAGCAAGTATTTGGGTCACCTTATGGCCCCGAATGTCAATTGGGGGGCAGCAATAATCTTCTATTTATTGTTCATAGGCGGTCTCGTATTTTTCGTGATTCATCCAGCGCTTTTGAAAGAAAGTCTGCAATATGCCATTTTGGCCGGCGGTTTTTTTGGATTGATCGCGTATGCGACCTATGATTTGACCAATCTGGCCACTTTGAAAGATTGGCCGATTACGATTACCCTGATCGATTTGGCCTGGGGAACGTTTTTGAACGCTGCAACTGCAGGCATCACATATGTTGCGGCACAAAGATTTCTTTGAGCAACCAAAAAAGCCTAAGAGCGGATGGGGGAAGACCAATGGATATTTCAAAATTGGACAGCGAAAATCTTTACTATTCTTTTGTGTCGGGTGCACAGGAGGTCATAAAAAACAAAAACAGCCTGAATGAAATCAACGTGTTTCCGGTCGCTGACGGGGACACTGGCAGCAACCTTTCTTCAACCATGCATGCGATCATCTTGGATGCGAGAATCTCCGGATCCGTTAAGGAAACCATGAACAGTATAGCCGATGCTGCTTTGACGGGTGCCAGGGGAAATTCCGGTATCATCATTGCGCAATACATCAACGGGATCTTTCTCAGTCTGATGGATGAGGAGACGATAACCATTCCTTCATTTGCAGAAACGGTCAAAAATGCGGTTCCTTATGCCTATCAGGCGATTTCCGATCCGGTGGAAGGGACAATCATCACCGTCATCCGGGAATGGGCGGATGCGGTGTACAGCCATAAAGACCTTTCGACTAACTTCTCCGAATTGTTTTCAAAATCGATGATCACGGCCAACAAATCTTTGGAAGCGACAACTTCTCGTTTAAAAGTGCTTCAAGACTCCAAAGTCGTCGATTCCGGCGCGAAGGGGTTTGTCTACTTTCTGCAAGGATTTGCAACATTTTTGCGCACCGGGAAGGTGGACTTGGAGGTCAGCGATGAACCGGAAGATCTTTCTTTCAATGAGGAATTGATCCATAGTCAAGGGGAGATTCGCCATCGCTACTGTACCGAAGCGCTGTTGTCAGCGGATTCGATTAATCTGGAAGCACTGAGAGCGGAACTGGCACTGTATGGAGATTCCTTGATTGTGGCAGGCAATAACCACAAAGCCAGGATCCATATTCACGCCAATGCGCCGGAACAAGTATTCCAGGTTTTGCGCAAAAAAGGCATTATCCTGCAGCAGAAGGCGGATGATATGGTCAGACAGAACGAATCAGCCTTTGACCGGAAATATGACACGGCACTGATCACGGACTCGATCGCGGATCTTCCGCAGGAAATGCTGGATCGCTACCAAGTGCACATGCTGCCGCTTAACTTGAATTTTGACAACACTTCCTATCTTGATAAGGTGACGATGACCCCAGAACTTTTCTATCCTTTATTGGAAGAAGCCATCGAATACCCGAAGAGTTCACAGCCGAATCCGGTTGTTGTAGAGAAATATCTAGACACGGTGCTCTCTCATTACGATAAAGTCATCATTCTGACTGTTGCGAAAGAGCAGAGCGGAACCAACAGCGTGTTCCAAAATGCTGTCTCGAAAAAACTGCATGAAGGCAAAAAAATTGCCGTGATCGATTCAAAGCGGAATTCAGGTGCGGAAGGGTTGCTTGTCATGAAAGCGGCAGAAATGATTGCGGCGAAAACGCCTTTTGATGAAATCGTTGGAGCGATTGAACGCTTGAGGGACCGCACAAATATCTTCGTCAGCGTCAACAACCTGAAATACATGGTGAGATCCGGAAGGTTAAGCAAAGTGTCCGGGATGGCGGCGATGACGATCAACCTCAAACCTGTCGTGTCCATCGATGCGAAAGGCAAAGGTTCGATAGCCGAAAAAGCCTTCAGCGAAAAAGGGAATGAAAAGAAGTTGTTCCGCTTGCTGGAAAAGGTGAATGCACAGGAGAAGATTTCGAGATATGCGATCGTGCATGCCAATAATCCCGAAAAAGCTGAAGCCTATCGGAAGCGCAGCGTCGCTTTGCTTGGCAAGGAACCGGAGTATATCATGAACATTTCTACAATCGTCGGAATGAGCGCCGGTGTCGGTACTGTGGCGATTTCATATATGTGTGAAGAGGAATCATAGATGAATGCTTTTCTATTAAGTGCTCTGGCACTATGAATCTTCTTTACAATTCTATTCATAGTCGCGCAATATCTTAACAATAATTCGATTGTGGATAGTTTTTTGGGACCGGCCTTCCCATGGTTCCCAAAATGACTAAAAGCTGAGCGGGTTCGTTCAGCCCTGAAATAGACAAGAAAAGCGGCTGGGATTTTGCCCCCAACCGCTTTTCTTATTTATTTTTACGATATTTTCTCAATAATAAGGCACCAGCGATTGAAACGACGCTGATTGAAAGTCCGGTTATCAGATAGGGGGTGCGGTACGTCAACGCGATGGTATGTTTGCCTGCGCTGATCGGCACCGCCAGCAGACCATTCAGAGCGGTTGCCGTTTTGGCCATTTCACCATCGATTGTCACTTCCCAGCCCTGGCTATAAGGGATTGTCGTCAACAATATTTCATTTCTATCCCCAATAGTGACGGAACCTGTGATGTGCGTCTGACTGAACGAGGAGATCCTCATGCTTTCCGCTTGACGGGATGAAATGGTTTCCTCAAACAGAGCTTTGTTCAATTCGTAAAGTTTCAGGTCCTGTACCCGAATCGAATCCTCGCGCAGTTCGATTGTAAAGGTGATGTTTTCACCCTGTTGGTTGCTTGCGATGTTGATGACCTGATCATTCCGGAAGGTCGTATAATAATCCAACTTAACATTATTCACATAAAGAGTCGCATCATCGTCGTCGATGCCCGCATCCAGAATCAGATAATAAGGATTATCGCTCGTAGGCGTGAACTGGAATTCGATCCTGGAGATGGCACCATCCACAGACCGATAGTAGGTTGTGTTCTGTGCATCACCGGCAGAGGATGTGACATTCTGAAAAACGTTGGAATCGAACGGACGCAAGGAGAAATAAGGTTCGATGCTTTCCTGATTGTTGAAGGCATCCAGCAGCTGTTCCTGCATCAATATGGGCTGATCCTCGATCAAATCAAGTTCCAATACACTTTCGGAAACCCCGAATGCCAATGACAAAGCATATGGATTTTCGTAGGTGGTGGATCTATCCGTTTCGGAATACAAATTGTACTGGGTCAAATCCGGGCGGGTGGAGTTACGGTTCAACCGATATAAGCCGTCATTGAGGTCATAAAATGTTTCCGGCAACTTCTTGTCCTGAATGAAATATTTCACGCCGAACAGTGCATCCGTAAACAAAGTTCCGGTTGAGTAAACGATAAACCCGTTCCCGTCCGGAAAACCCAATGATCCGAACAAGGCGGGAATCTCCTTTTCGAAAGTAGAGCTGAAATGATTGATTCCGGCATAATTGGCTTGAAAGCTGTCGTTTTTGGAGCGTTGGAACGTTTTTTCGATCCGGTAGAACGTATCTTTGGGTGTCCGCACATCCGCCAACATCGTATTCAGATTCGTTTGATAATCGGCGAATTCGTCCTGCTTGACGTAGCCTAATCGAAACAAATCGATGGCTGCGTTGGCCGTCATCTCTGCGGTGACCACGAAAAGCAAAGCATAGGTCAGCCATTTTCGGGGCTGATCCCTGAGCATCAGCAACACTAGGACAAGCACAGAAACGACTGCTGTGATCAATACCTGGACAGGCTCCAGAAATTCAAAATCCATTTTCAGCACATATATGGCGGTGACTGCATTCGCAATCAAAAGAGAGCAGGCCAGCGAAAAGGGAAAAGGACGATAGGTACGCAACGCCCGAAAACCGTTCAACAGGAAAAAGAAGCAAACTGTGAACGAAAAGCGGTAAGGGTACCAGATTGGGTATTGTCCGGCATGCCAGATTTTATTCAGAAACTGGACGTTCATCGCCAGAAAAAAGAGGGCGGTCAGCACAAGCGACGTGAACCGTTCTTTTTTGGAGAAGGCGGGATGGAAAAAATAATAGATATACGCTGTCAGAGCGACAGTGCCGATAAAGAGATTGGGATGTCCGCTAGGCATCTGGTCGAAATTGAAAGCCCCGATATAAAACTTTGAAACGACTTCGAAAGGATCATAGGCGAAACTCCAATCGATCAGATTATTGGCATAACTTGCTTTGCTCCCCAAGAGCGAATAAAAAGTTGGCAGCAGCAAGACGGAGGCAAAACCAGCTCCCAGCAAAGAATAACCGATGAATCGGGCTGATTGGATGAAGAAGTGTTTCAGCTGCGCCTTCAGATTATTCGGGCCAACAACCTCTTGTCTTGAAAACACGAAAAGGTAATAGAAGACCAGGAAAACACATATCATGAATCCGATATAATAATTGGAAATCAACATCACGCTCAGAAATAAGCTGTAAGACAGACCACTGTCACCCGACATCAGTTTTTCCAAACCAAGAATGATCAGAGGCAGGAAAACGAGCCCATCCAGCCACATGACGTTTAATTGATTGACGATGACATAACCCATCAAGGCATAGCTCAATGCGAAGGACGGAACTAACAAACCTTTTCCTTCGAAGCGGGAAATCAACAGATGAGCAAAAGTCAAACCCGACACGGAAACCTTCAACAAAATCAAGAGGGTAACCGCCAAGGGCAACAGGGACTGCGGAAACATCAGAAAAATCAAATTGAAAGGACTCATCAGATAATAAGCCCACAACCCCAGCATTTCTCCACCGAATGATTTTGTGAACGAAAAGAAAAAGGCAGAAGGATCGGACAATAAGGTTGTGCGGTAATAACTGAAAAAATCTACATATTGCTGGCCGAGATCGACCGTCAGCAATGTGCTATTGCCGAAAGGAAAAACTCCCATGGTGGCATAAATGACCGTCATTACAAATAAAGGCAGTAAGAACGAAAGGAAAAGCATATTTTTTTGCGGGGATAGAGTTGTGAAACGCTTCAGCATGCTGCACATTCCTCCTTATGAACCGGTAATTTTTTGGCATTCCTGCAGAGTCGGCTGACCGTGAGGGAACGCTCCTGATAGTTGAAGCGAATAATTCACAAGTGCTTCTGCTATTTTAGCATATCCCGCTGGTTTTATGAAGAATCCGAACGCGTCTTGGCATATCCAGCAAGGATACATGTTAAAAATTTGTTGCTTCGTTTGTAATGCATGCTTTTTTTGCTATAATAGGTTGTCGAACTATGGTTTTAGGAAGGTGTAAAATTGGAAGATAATACCCAAAGCAAAAGGAAGAGAAAATCGCATATCCCGTTTCGCTTGAACCTGCTCTTTTTTATCGTGTTCTCGCTGTTTTCCGCAGTGATATTCCGGTTGGGATACCTGCAGATCGTTCGCGGAGATGAATTCGAAGCCATCGTGAAACGTACGGAAACGACACTTGTCACGGAATCAGTGCCGCGCGGTTTGATATATGACAGAGATGGCACCATACTTGTGGGCAATGAACCACAGCATTCCATAACTTACACCAGAGGAGCAAACACGACAGCCGAGGAAATGGCAAAGGTTGCCTCTTCATTGGCGGGTTTGATAAACGTCAGCATTGAAGAACTGACGGAGCGTGATCTGAAGGATTATTGGATGGCTGTAAACAATGAAGTCATGTTAAAGCGTCTGTCGGATGATGAAAAGCTGTTGCCGGGTTCCGAATTGTATGAAGTGGAGCTAGCGAAAATAACGGCGGAAGACATCGCTTATTCTGATGAACAAAAAGAAATTGCCGCAATCTTTAAGCGGATGAACAGCGCGTATGCCCTGTCGACAACAAGCATCAAAAATAAGGATGTTTCGAATGAAGAACTGGCTCAGGTGAGCGAAAATCTGTCCGGTCTGTCCGGTGTGGATGTTGCGACGGATTGGGTCAGGATCTACCCAGAATCCGACTTGCTGAAGAGTATATTGGGTGGAGTGACCAGCGAGAAGATCGGTTTGCCGAGCGACCAAGTCGCCACCTATTTGGCAAAAGGGTACGCCAGGAACGACCGCGTCGGAAACTCCTACTTGGAGCAAGAATACGAATCGGTGCTCTCAGGCACGAAATCACAATGGGAAACGATCACGGATCAATCTGGTGAGGTTGTGACGCGGGAGGAATCCTACGAAGGGAAAGCCGGTGATAACCTGGTTCTGACCATCGATATCGATTTTCAAAAGGAAATTGAACAGATTGCTACCGAGTTCCTGAACAGCAATGTCGATTCCTATAACGACCGGGTGTACATAGTGGCATCGGATCCGAATACAGGAGAGATCCTGGGCATGACCGGGAAGCAACGCTCGACATCCAACGAAATTGTGGATGATGCATTGGGCGTCATCAATTCCAGTTACGGGATGGGTTCGGCTGTGAAAGGTGCGATGGTGCTGACCGGATACATGAGCGGTGTCATCAGCACGGACAACAATGTCCTCGTCGATGAACCTTTGCAATTCCAAGGGTCCAATCTGAAAAAGTCAGTTTTCAACCCGTCCATCGGCAGCCAAGTGGCCATCAACGACATCGAAGCGTTAGCCCGCTCATCGAATATTTACATGGTCAAATTGGCGATGCTGATGGGGGGACAATCCAGCTATGAATCGGGAGGCACCTTGAATATTTCCGCAGATCTGATCGACGAGCTGCGCAGCTACTTTGCCCAGTTCGGCTTGGGTGTGAAGACGGGGATCGACCTGCCGAACGAAGGCAGCGGACTGACCGGATTCGATCAGGCGGCAGTTAACGTAGTCGACCAATCATTCGGACAGTACGATCTGTACACGACCCTGCAATTGTCGCAATACATCAATACCATTGCTAATGGCGGCACCCGGTACGCGCCGCAACTGGTTTCGGAAATTCGCAGCACGGATGCGAACGGATCGCTGGGGGCTTTGGAAACGACTCTAGAGACAAAAGTAATGAATCAGGTCGATGTCGGCGTTGAAGCGATGGAACGTGTCCAACAAGGGTTTTATCAAGTGACCCACAGCGCGAACGGAACGGCCTATTCGACATTCGGGAAGGACGCGAATAACGTTGCCGCCAAGACAGGTACGGCGGAGGCCTTCTATGACGGGAACAATGAGAATCTGAAGGGTGAGAGTGTCTTCAACTCCACCTTTGTCGGCTATGCACCCTTCGACAATCCAGAAATTACCGTAACCGTTGTGGTCCCTTATCTCAAATCGGAAACGGGTCGGGCTACACCGATAGCCAAAAAGGTCTTTGATGCTTATTTCAACACTGGGGATTACGCAACGGCAGCGGAATAACCAGTCAGCTCAGAAGAGACAAACGACTGACGACCGTCAAATAAACAAAAAGAAGGAGCCGGAACAAGGATTGCAACATCCTTGTTCCGGCTCCTTCTTTGTTGAACGGCGGGGTATTATTCCAGTGTAATCATATCGGCGATGACTTCATAGCCCATGTCCTGGGATAATTGGTACTCTCCGATATTGATCTTCATGACAAGATTCCGGTCATTCAGATACTGTTCAAAGACTGCCCGATCCGTAATGAGTCCCGCACTAACCAGATTGTCGATGACAACGGAAGTCGGTTGTCCGGAAGTGATGACGAATGTGACGGGTACATTTGCGGCAGGGACAGCTGAACTTTCGACCACGCTTGCTGTTTCGGCTGGGGCACTGGAGGCCACTGCAGCTTCGTCAACAGGTGTGATGCTTGTTGCAGCTTCATTCAGTTGCTTCTGCAATTCCAATTCCGCCGCAGTACTTTCATATTTCTCTTGATAATCCGTTGAATCGGCATTTGCTTCTCCGTTGAAGGTGCTGCCAGGGAGTGCTTCCGGATAAAAAAGCTGGAAGCCGGCCAACAGAACGGCAGACAACAAAAAACCGATGGATATAAAACGAAGCTTTTGTTTGTTCACTTTATTTTCTCCTCTATACGATTGATTGCTCTATGTAGTTATCGACAACGAGTTGCACGGTGGTGATAGGGACGGACAGTTGCTCTGCAATCTCATCAAACGTTCTTCCGCTAGTATACAAAGTGATGATATGCTGCTTAGTCAAATTGTGTACTTTTTTGACGGTCTGCGAATCTTCGGAGACGGGTACTTCTTTTCCCAATTCCTCTTCTACAGCGATGAGTCGTTGCTTCAATTCATGGATTTCCTCCGTTAATTGTAATGTGTATTCACTCATCTCATCAGCGAATTTGCGATCATTATCTTTTACGAAAAATGATGCAAACAGCAATATGATTGCGATTGTCAGTAAGACAATCACGATGGTCCATTGTTCCATCTTTGTCACCTCAATTCTTCTTTTTGACGCCTGATAACATTCTAATGAAATTCGGGTGTTTCTGCAACCTAATCTGGGATTTTATTAGCTTAAAGCTCAAAAAAAGTGGACTTGTACAGAACTTGTTCAAAAAATAGTGGCATAATTTTTCTATAAGTGATACAATGAGAAACGCAGAAGATGATTCGATCTTCAATTTTTTTATGTTTGGAGGGAAGAATATGCGGTTAAATATTACATTGGAATGTACGGAGTGTAAAGAACGTAATTACTTATCAAAGAAAAACAAACGTAACAACCCGGACCGTCTTGAAGTGAAAAAATATTGTCCACGTGAAAGACGCGTGACTTTGCATCGTGAAACAAAATAATTAAAACGACAACAGGATATCCTGTTGTTTTTTTATTTTATCCGGAAGGATGTTTTATAGAGGGAAAATGGCTTGCGACCGACTGCTTAAGGAGGGATTAGGATGAAAGAACAAATAAGAAAAGAGATGCTGGGGAAATTGAGAAGTTTGCCGTCCCAAGAACGCATCCGGATGGAGCAAGAACTGACAACGGCAGTCTGCAGCAGCGACGAGTGGCGTGCTTCAAAGACGATCGGAGTCACCTGGTCGAATTTTCCGGAAATCGATACGCATAAAATCATCCAAAAAGGGCTTCAAGAAGGAAAGCGGATGGTCGTTCCCTATTCCGGCAAGAACCGCGTAATGACTTTTCATGAATACTTGCCGGATACAGCCATGGCGAAGAGCAAGTTCGGCATCCTGGAACCTGTCGATAAGAGCAACCCGGTTCCGCCTGAAGCAATCGATCTGCTGCTTGTTCCTGGATTGGCTTTTTCTGAAACGGGGTACCGCGTCGGGTTTGGTGGCGGCTACTATGATCGCTATCTGGCTGCATACAGAGGGCACACCTTGTCGGTGCTGTTCCCATTCCAATTGTTCAAGGATCCGCATTGGGAAATTGAAGCATTTGATGTGCCAGTCCAAAAGTTGTTGACAACAGTATTCTAGTATAAAATAGGATAATAATGGAAGGGAGTGTCACGATGCGGGCATATAATACCAAAAGATCCTATTTACCGGATCAATTCTCTGTAACACACTTGTTCTTGGCCATTCAGATCGTGATTTTCCTACTGATGACCCTGAACGGGGGAAGCACCAATGTACTGACGCTTATCCTGTTCGGCGCCAAATTCAACCCAGCCATCGCGCAAGGGGAATGGTGGCGTTTGATTGCGCCGATGTTCATCCATATAGGCTTCACGCACATTCTGGTGAACAGCATCACCCTGTATTATTTGGGCACGCAGATGGAAAGTCTCTATGGCTCTTTGCGTTTTGCACTGATCTATCTCCTGAGCGGCTTGATGGGGAATCTTATGAGTTTCGCCTTCAATGATTCGATTTCCGCTGGTGCAAGTACCTCGCTCTTCGGGTTGTTTGCTGCTGCTATCGTTCTGGGACGTCAGTTTCCGCACAATTCTGGGATTCAGCTTATGGCCCGGAATTTTACGATGCTGATTTTCCTGAATTTCTTCTTCGGTTTTTTTTCCTCAGCAGTCGATAATTTCGGGCATCTTGGCGGGGCACTTGGCGGAGCGCTCTCGGCTGTGTTCATCGCGATGCCGCGCACTGCCAAAAGTCAAAATGGTCTTAGGCTTCTTTTTCTGGTCATTTATGTTGTGAGCGCTATATTCTTTGCGTATTCGGGTTTAATGCGGACCGGTTTTGCGTTATACTAGATAAAAATTGAACAATTGGAGGAAATGACGTGTATAAAAAATTTATCGGTATTGATTTAGGCGGCACTTCAGTAAAATTGGCTATCTTAACAGCAGAAGGGGATATCCAGCAAAAGTGGAGTATCCCTACGAACATAAATGATGAGGGGACGCACATCGTATCTGATATCATAGCTTCGATCAAACACCATCTGGATCTCTACCAACTGACTGCTAATGACTTTCAAGGCATCGGTATGGGATCGCCGGGAGCGGTGGACCGTGAAGCGGGTACGGTTGAGGGAGCCTTTAACTTGAACTGGAAAACACCTCAGCCTGTGCGTGAAGCGATTGAACGGGAAATCGGGATCCCTATTTTTATTGATAATGATGCAAACGTTGCCGCGCTTGGGGAAAAATGGCGAGGCGCCGGTGCGGATGATCGCGACGTCGTATTTGTGACACTTGGCACAGGTGTCGGCGGTGGAATCATAGCGGAAGGCAATCTGATCCACGGGACTGCAGGTTCCGGCGGCGAAATCGGCCATATGACTGTAGAACCAGGCGGATTTGACTGCACATGCGGGAAGAAAGGCTGTTTGGAGACTGTTGCCAGCGCAACCGGTGTCGTCAAATTGGCGCGCAAACATGCGGAAGAATATGCCGGTGACTCGCAGCTCAAATTCATCATCGACGATGGCCAGGAGATCACTTCAAAGATGATTTTTGATTTAGCGAAACAAGACGATGAATTGGCTGTGCTTGTAGTCGATCGCGCTGCCTATTATCTGGGTTTGGCTTGCAGCCATATCGGCAATCTTTTGAATCCGGCTTATATCGTCATCGGTGGCGGTGTATCCGCAGCCGGGGAATACCTTTTGGAGCAAGTAAGAACTTATTTTGCTGAATTCTCATTCCCGAACGTCAAGAAGACTACGCATATCAAATTAGCCGCACTTGGGAATGATGCCGGAATAGTTGGAGCAGGGTATCTAGCGCTAACGGAGATCAGTAAATAAGACCTGAATATTTTCGAATAAAGAAAATGCGGGAGGATGGAGGATGGCATGGTGAAAAGAGGACTAGCATGGTTCATTCTCTCACTCTCAAGTGTGGTTATTTTGGCGGCCTGTACACAACGTTTGTCGTATCCCGACCAGCCTGCCGCAAGTAAGCCGAGCCTTTCTTCCGGCAGCGACTTCCCATCTATTTCCAAGGATGAATTCCTTTATGCTGTGGGTTGGTTGGACGACAAGACTATTCTTGTCGCGTTGGAATCAAATGGAGAATACGGTTTGTACAGCCATGATCTGCTCACAGGGGAAGAACAGCTGATCCGGACTTTTTCAGACCGGCTTGTTTTTGTTGCGCTCTCGGCAAACGGCCAACGGATTCTGGTCCAGATCGCAACCCAACAAGGAAATAACGTCATGATGATTGACAAAACAGGGAAATCATTGGCTGATTCTCATTATTCGGAAGGGATTTTAACGAGCGTTTCCTGGAATCCGACAAACGAAGGGGAGCTGTTCCTTTCTGTCCAAAAAACTGTGGATAGGCCCATCAATTACCATTGGGATTTGGCTAATGAAGAATGGAAAGAGGTGCCGGATACAGAGGATATGCCGGTTTGGTATTCAGAAAATATGTATCTCCACATGAAGAGCGGGACGGATGGCGCATCTGCATTGGTATTGAGTGATATCCGGTTTCCAGGCAAAGATACGGTCATTGATCAGGAAATACTCGCTTACGGACTTGAAGGCGAATCCGTATGGGTAGTGACACCTTCAGATTTCAATGAGGAGGAGCTGCTTGGCATTTCCTACTATCCGCTTTTGATTACCCAAGGCTATGTTACCCTGCCGCGCATCACCGATGGAAACGGACTTATCATCCCGGAATTTACAAAAGGGATTGCCTCAGATGAAACGTTTGCTGTCATCCCGAAACAAGAGACTGGGAGCGTTAATGGCATCATCTTCGAACTCGCAAAGATCGACTTTTCCACAAACGCTACAGAGGCGCTGACTGAAGTCGAGCGAATGGCTCCGATTTCGGCATCGCCAGATTCGACCTATGTGCTTTACGGAAGGCGTTACGAGTATCTGTACGATGTGGAACGCAATCATTGGATACAATTAGCGGAATAGAAAAAAAGTCGTTAAAACTGTAGCAATGCGCCTTCCACAAGTGTAAAATATGAGAGCAAGAGTATGGAAAGGATGGATTTATTTGAATTTAACTGGAATTGATATTTTTAATATCGCATTATGGATATTCATCATCGGATATGCCATTTATCAAGCTTATTTTTATTTCCAAAGAAAGAATGCAGCGACCACGCTGACTGCAGAGGAATTCAGAAAAGACCTGCGTAAAGCACAATTGATCGATGTCCGCGAAAAAACTGAGTTCGATGCGGGCCACATATTGGGAGCGAGAAATATCGCTTACTCTGCTTTCAAACAGCGCTACCCAGAAATCCGCAAAGATCAACCGATTTATCTCTACGATCAAAATTCTATGTTGAGCGGACGCTGCGCAGCAATTTTGAAAAAAAATGGCTACAAAAATATTTTTATCCTGAAGGGCGGCTATGCCGGCTGGGACGGTAAAGTCAAAAAAGGTATCTGAGTCATTCAAAAAAGGTTCCCGGAATCAGCTAGTGGATTCCGGGAACCTTTTTTGAATGTTGTTTCTTACATATTTATGAACAAAGAGTACAAGACAGAAAGAATCGATCCGCCGACCATGGCCAGCAACATGATCCAAATGACGAATTTGCTGAATTTATTGAATTTTGAAGAGGTAGCGCCAGTTTTCTTTATCAACATTATTCCCACCTTTTGTTTTTTACATGGCATAGTTTACAACAATAACATCCAAAAGTAAACGTTGGGGAATCAGGTGAAGGAAAAGAAAGCCATTATTTTCAATTGTTTGCTTTCCATTTAGGCGGATTTTTGTTAGGATTAAGATTATAGAATGATGTGTTTATCATGAAGGGAGAATTTATTTATGTCAAAACAGCAAATTGGCGTTGTCGGGATGGCCGTAATGGGCAAAAATCTAGCATTGAACATTGAAAGCAGAGGTTATTCCGTATCTGTATTCAACCGCTCCGGTTCAAAGACCGAGCAAGTGATCGCGGAAAATCCAGATAAAAAACTGGTTCCTACTTATACAATCGAAGAATTTGTTGATTCTTTGGAAAAGCCAAGAAAAATCATGATGATGGTAAAAGCTGGGGAGGCAACCGACAAAACGATCCAATCGTTGCTGCCTCATTTGGATAAAGGCGATATCCTGATCGACGGCGGGAATACTTTCTACAAAGATACGATCCGCCGCAGCAAAGAATTGGAAAACTCAGGCATTAATTTCATCGGAACTGGTGTTTCCGGTGGTGAAGAAGGCGCACTGAAAGGCCCTTCAATCATGCCGGGCGGACAACGCGATGCATATGATCTGGTTGCACCGATTTTGGAACAGATTTCCGCTAAAGCTCCGGATGGCGAAGCTTGCGTAGCATACATCGGCAAAGGTGGCGCCGGCCATTTCGTTAAGATGGTTCACAATGGAATTGAGTACGGGGATATGCAATTGATCGCAGAAGCCTATGACATCATGCACAAGTACCTTGGCATGTCAGTGGAAGAAATTGCTGCTGTCTTCATCGAATGGAACAAAGGCGAGTTGGACAGCTTCCTTATCGACATCACTGCTGACATCTTGACTAAATACGATCCTGAAACAGGGAAGCCAATGGTCGAGATCATCTTGGACCGCGCCGGCAATAAAGGCACGGGTAAATGGACTTCCCAAAGTGCGTTGGACTTGGGTGTTCCGTTGCCGTTGATCACCGAATCCGTTTTTGCCCGTTACATTTCCGCTTTGAAGACAGAACGTGTCGCTGCCAGCGAAATTCTGACTGCCCCTGCTTTTACGGCTAAAGAGGGTCTTGATAAAGCAGCATTTGTGGAGAGTATCCGCAAGGCACTGTACTTCAGCAAAATCATGAGCTACGCGCAAGGGTTCGCTCAAATGCGCGTTGCCAGCGAAGAAAATGATTGGGATCTGAATTATGGCGAAATCGCTAAAATTTGGCGTGCGGGCTGCATCATCCGTGCGCAATTCCTGCAGAACATTACCGATGCTTACGGGAAGAATCCTGAACTGCAGAACTTGTTGTTGGACGACTACTTCGTGGAAATCACGAAACAATACCAGGGTGCTGTACGTGAAGTGGTTGCTACGGCTGTGGTTGCAGGCGTTCCTGTACCGACATTCTCATCTGCAGTAGCTTATTTCGATTCTTACCGTTCAGCTGTCTTGCCTGCAAACATCATCCAAGCGCAACGCGATTACTTTGGAGCGCATACGTATGAACGCACAGACAAAGCTGGTTCTTATCATTTCGAGTGGGATAAAGAAGTGGAAGTTCCACAAGACTAAAGCGATATAGCGCCATTCTGGGCTACAGTTATGTCATCCGAAGCCGTGCTTCGGATGACATTTTACTATCAGGATCATTTAATTAAGACTAATTCCCGACAGTATGTTAAAATAAAATGAAATTGTAATGGCATGTTGTTATTATTCAAATGAGACATTAGGGGAGAATTCTATGGAAAATAGAGACAAACAAAGAATATTGATTATTGAAGATGAAAAAAATCTGGCGCGTTTCATTGAGCTTGAATTAAAACACGAAGGCTACGAAACGGAAATTTGTTACAACGGCAGAGCCGGCCTTGAAGCTGCCATGAACCAGGACTGGGATGTCATCCTTTTGGATTTGATGCTTCCTGAATTGAACGGCATCGAAGTTTGCCGTCGTTTGCGTCCGGTCAAAGATACGCCAATCATCATCATGACAGCCCGCGACTCCGTCATCGATCGTGTATCCGGTTTGGACCACGGTGCCGATGACTATATCGTGAAACCATTTGCCATCGAAGAGCTTTTGGCAAGGGTGCGTGCTTTATTGCGCCGTATCGACATCGAAGAAGAGCAACGCAAAGTGAAGCAGACGACAGTCACTTACCGTGATTTGACGATCGAAAAAGAAAACCGTGTCGTGCGCCGTGGCGACGAGCACATCGAATTGACCAAACGCGAATACGAGTTATTGTTGATCCTGATGGAAAACATCAACGTTGTCCTTTCAAGGGACGTATTGCTGAATAAAGTATGGGGATACAAGACGGAAGTGGAAACAAACGTAGTGGATGTATATATCCGATATCTGCGCAATAAAATCGATGTAGCCGGCCAAGAAAGTTATATCCAAACGGTTCGTGGCACCGGATACGTCATGCGCTCATAATACTATGCGCAGAATCAATTATATGCCAACCAAAAAAAGAGGAAATCCCAAGTCCATTCGGTGGAAATGGGGTTTTCTTTTAAGTATAGCTTTCTTCCTGCTGTACTTTCTGTCTGCCTTGCTGATGCTGAATGTCTATAAAGGCTATCAATACGCCGAACAAAAAGATGACGCCGAGAAGCTGCTGTCTTCGGTCCAGATTGCGCTGTCCGAAATCGATACGAAACTGTCCGTCAACAGCGTTGAAAGCATGTTCGAGAAAATTTCTGTTTCCACTGTGACGAAGGGCCTCCAGTCTGTGGGGAACTACCCTTTTTTGGAGGATCTCAAGGATAGAGGGGCGAACATACGCGTATTCGATACAGACGGACAGTTGCTCTACGAGACGCAGAAAAGCTATACGACATTCATCAAAAATCCCGATACGTATTTGCGCGAGACAAAACTGAACGATCTTGAGGCTTTTGTCGCCGGCAGTCCGATCCTCAGCGAAGAAGACTCCTTCCTGTTGGGGTATGTCCAGATCGTTTTCCGATTGAATGATTATCATAAAATCGTTTCCCAGATGACGCGGTATTTCTGGTTAGTCACGGCGATCGTGCTCGTATTGTCGGCGGCTGCCGGCTACGGCATTGCGATTTACTTCTTCAATCCCATCAAACAGATGGTGGACACGATGGATGCGATCGAGGAGGACACGTTGTCGGAGACCCGCATCAAAATTTCCAAAAGCAAGGACGAATTCACCGACCTTTCTGTCCACATCAACGGCCTCCTGGATAAGATGGCGCTGTACGTCACCCAGCAAAAGCAATTCGTGGAAGACGTTTCGCACGAACTCCGTACCCCGACGGCCATTGTCGAGGGGCATCTGAAATTGCTGAACCGTTGGGGCAAGGAAGATCCGCAGATTCTGGATGAATCGCTTGCTGCATCCTTGACCGAAATCCAGAGAATGAAGACTTTGGTTCAGGAGATGCTGGATCTTTCCCGTGCAGAACAGGTCGAAATCCATTATAAAAATGAAGTGACGCCGATCCGGAATGTCGTGCTGCATACGTTCCATAATTTTAAGATGCTGTATCCGGATTTCGTGTTCAATCTGGATGATGATCTGAACCGCGAAATCTATGTGAACATCTACCGCAACCATTTTGAGCAAATATTGGTGATATTGATGGACAACGCCGTTAAATATTCGACTGACCGGCATGAAATCCATCTTTCGATTTCCGAATCCATGTCCTATGTCCAGATTGCCATCCAAGATTTTGGCGAGGGGATGTCCCAGGAAGATCAACAGAAGATTTTTTCGCGTTTTTACCGCGTCGATAAAGCCAGATCGCGGAATAAAGGCGGGAACGGTTTGGGTCTGTCCATCGCAAAAGAATTGTTGGAAGGCTACAAGGGGGACATCACCGTCGAAAGCGTATTGGGACACGGATCTGTTTTCCGCATCCAGTTGCCGATACTGAAGAATTATGTGCCGGATGAGGAATTATAGCCTCTCGGCAGAGGAACGACCATCAGAAAAAAAGCTGAAATACAAAAAAGCAGGAAGCGAACTCATACGTGAGCCGCTTCCTGCTTTTTTAGTTAGCTGAGATTAAAATTTTGATTGTTTGCCCGCGTTGCGGCCTTTTTTGCCATCCGTTGGTTGATTCTTGTCGGACAAAGCTTTTACCGTTTGTGTAGGTGCTGAAGAGGAAGCCGGCTTGGCCATTTTCACGTTCTTCTTGACCGGCCGATCTTTCATTTCTTCTTCAACTTGTTTCTGGATTTTAGGTTTGATCATGTGATTTTGAAGCGCAGTTTGGGCTGCAGCGAAAATACCGCCAGCTAGCCAATAAAGGGCCAACCCTGCTGGTGAAGACCACGAGAACATGAGAATCATGATTGGATTCATCAGCATCATCGATTTCATCTGTGATTTGGTTTCCTGAGGCATGCCGATTGTGGAAACGTAGCCTTGGATTACATAGGCCACACCCGCCAGGATTGCCAATAACGGACTGCTGACACCAAGGTTGATGCCAAGGAATGTGCTTGCAGAAATTTCCGGCGTCAAATTGACAGCTTGATACATTGCTGTAAAAATCGGCATCTGGATCAGAATCGGTAAGCAACCGACGCCGCCTGTCATGCTGATGTTGTTTTCTTTGTACAATGCCATCATTTCTTGCGAAACTGCCGCTTTTTCTTCAGGCGACTGGGCATTTTTTTGACGGAATTGGATATCTTCCAATTCTGGTTTGATATACTTCATTTTTTCTTGCTGTACCATCGTTTTTTTGATCTGGCTAAAGTTCAAGGGCATGATGGCCAAGCGGACAATGATTGTGATGGCGATGATGGCCAGTCCATAATTACCGTTAAGCATTTCCGCCAGCATAACGATCAAATTGCCTGTAGGTACCACCAAATAATCGTATATGAAGCCGGTTGGGTTTTTATTCTCATCATATTGCATGCAGCCTGTCAGAACCACTAACAAGGACATCATTTCCGCGGAAAGCAATAACTTCTTTTTAAGTTTCATCATTCACGTTCCTTTACAATTTTTCGATAACATTACCACTATACATGAAGGGGAAAATATATTCAATTGGTTACGCGAAAACTTATATAATTCTCAATGTTGGCGTCTTCATGGATGTCATAGGCTTCGACTTTTCCGCTTGGTGAGGGACTGCGTTTGACCGCTGCGATGAAGGCGTCGATTTTATCGGTCGGTCCGACGGCTTCAATATACACGCTTCCGTCATCCTCGTTCCGGACGATGCCGGCAATGCCGATTTGGTCAGCCACCATTTTTGTCATGTAACGGAACCCAACGCCTTGGACCCGGCCACTTACGGTCATCTTGATTTTCTTCATTCAGATTACCTCCAAATTCTAGAATGAGCTTGTGCTGTAGCTTATTAATCTAGTTTACAGCCTTCCTCAAGAAGTTTCAATCCCGATACCTTGGGCGGGAATAATTTTCCGGGCTATGCTATACTTTTTACAATAAAGAAGGTGATAGCATGTACCAGGTAATACGGACCGAGGGAGAATATGAACCTTGGTGGTTTTTTGAAGATTGGATGGATTTCATTGTGGAATCGACAGAATATGCCGATTTCCAGGAGGCGGTCACTGCCTATGAGCGGGCTGCGGAAAGACTATCAGAAGTTTACCCATTCCAAAAAACAAAGGAAGACTACCTGACTGCCTACTGGTCAGACGGAGAAATCCGGTTTTGTGAGAATTGCGATGACGATGTGCAATTGTATCATGGACTGATGCTGCTGCAGGACAGGAAAAAACTTCGTCAAGAATAACGGATCAAATTCCAAAAAGCTTCTGCTGCCTGTATTGACGGGAAACAGGAGCTTTTTGTCCGCGCGGATTGATTAAAAAATAGCCTCGTAAAGGGTTCGTTTTGTAGTATAATGAACTGATACGGGTAATCAAACGAATAATCTATGGCCCGCTGTTTTATGCAGACGGGCAGTGGTTTTGAGGAATAAGTTAAAAAAGGAGTTGGCATGTTTGGCGAAACGAACGACGACAACAAGAAAGAAAAAGAAGGCGACCGGGCAGAAGATATCCTACGAGCTTATCGGCGTGCTGTTTCTTTTCAGTTCAGCTTTAGGGATCGGACAACTCGGTTTTGCCGGGATAGCGTTGGCGAATTTTTTTCGTTTTTTTGTCGGCGAAACTTACCCGGTCAGTCTGGCGCTATTCGGTGCCTATGGTCTGTACCTGATTTTGAGAGGAAAAGAACCCAAAATAAGAAAGAACTGGTTGATCAGCGGCATCCTGCTTTATTCAGCAGCGCTGCTATATCTCCATTCACAGGCTTTTGAAACAGTCGTAACAGAGGGTGTGTCGGTCGTGTCCGTTACACTTGCGCGTTTTTTTACCGATGTCAGGCAAGCGGATACGGCTTCAGAGATGGGCGGGGGCTTGATCGGAGCAGCCTTCTATACTGGAACCCATTTTTTGGTTTCGCAATGGGGCACTTACATCATCATCGGCCTGCTTGTATTTTTTGGTGTGGCGGTCATCTTTGGCTTCACGACGCATGATGTCATGGAAGTCGTGCGAAAAGTTGCTTTGATTTTCGGGCACAACAGTAAACGGGCAGTGCTTTACACGAAAGATAAAGTGGCCGGCTCGATCATCGATTCGAAAACAGTGAAGAGATCGATCAGGTCAAATAGCGTTCCGACCGACAACAAACCTTCAATAGTCGAAAAAGCCAAAAATCAGATCAAAAGCGAATCGGCAGCGAAGAAATTGATGAAGGAAGAAGCGGAAGCTTTGGAGGCATCAAAAAATGAAGCACTCGCCGAAAAAGAGCGCGAACCCGTTCAGCTGAAAATCGACAGCTTCCAGAAGCAACTTGAAAAAGCAGCCGAACACAAATATGCGGACAATGAAAAGAGCACGTCCGCCCAACCGGCCAGCCTTGCCAAAACAACGGCTGGAGGCAGCGAGGAAGACAACAGCGGCGTACTGGAGTTCGAAATCACTGCCGAGCAGGAGAACAGGGATTACCATTTGCCGCCGGTCACTTTATTGAATGAAATCAAAGCGATCGATCAATCGAATGAATACGCGACAATCGAAAAAAATGTCAAGAAGCTGGAAGAGACGTTCGCGAGCTTCGGGGTGGAGGCCAAAGTCACGAAAGCGAACCTTGGACCAGCCGTGACAAAATATGAGATCCAACCGGCTGTCGGAGTGAAAGTCAGCAAAATTGTGAGCCTCAGTGATGATTTGGCGTTGGCTTTGGCGGCAAAAGATATCCGCATCGAAGCGCCGATACCCGGGAAATCCTTCATAGGCATAGAAGTGCCGAACAGTGAAGTCAGTGTCGTATCCTTCCGAGATGTCATGGAAGGGCAAAAGCACACCGACAAACTGTTGGAGGTGCCGTTAGGCCGTGACATCTCCGGCGTCGTGCAAAGCGCGAATCTGACGAAGATGCCCCACCTCCTGATTGCGGGTGCGACCGGAAGCGGGAAATCAGTCTGCATCAACGGCATCATCACGAGCATCTTGATGAAAGCCAAGCCGAACGAAGTGAAGATGATGATGATCGATCCGAAGATGGTGGAATTGAACGTCTATAATGGGATTCCCCACTTGCTGACGCCGGTGGTCACGAATCCACGCAAAGCGGCGCAAGCGCTCCAAAAAGTCGTGACGGAAATGGAAAGAAGGTATGAATTGTTTGCCGGTACCGGTATGCGTAACATCGACGGTTATAACAATCTGATTGTTGAATACAATC
The DNA here is from genome assembly GCF_003052295.1 of Trichococcus paludicola. GTDB lineage: Bacteria > Bacillota > Bacilli > Lactobacillales > Aerococcaceae > Trichococcus > Trichococcus paludicola. The sequence goes on along the minus strand of NZ_QBLC01000002.1, from coordinate 407,777 downwards.
TTGAAAATGGGGAAAACAATCCTACGTTGCCATACATAGTGGTCATCGTGGATGAGCTGGCCGATTTGATGATGGTGGCGAGCAATGAGGTGGAAGATGCAATCACCAGATTGGCGCAGATGGCACGGGCTGCGGGAATCCACATGATTTTGGCCACGCAACGGCCAAGTGTCGATGTCATCACCGGCATCATCAAAGCGAATGTCCCTTCCCGGATTGCGTTTGCCGTATCCAGTTCGATCGATTCCAGAACGATAATCGATGGCTCAGGGGCAGAAAAGTTATTGGGCAGAGGGGATATGCTCTTCCGTCCGATGGGTGAAAACAAACCGATCCGTGTGCAAGGAGCGTTCATTTCCGACGAGGAAGTCGAGCACATTGTCACTTTCGTCAAAAATCAGCAAGAAGCGAACTATGTCGAGGAAATGATGCCGACCGAAAATGTGGCGGCTGCAAGTGAGGAACCGGAAGATGATCTCTTCGGGGAAGCTGTAGAATTCATCAGATCGGATGAAACGGCAAGCATTTCCAAATTGCAGAGGAGATTCCGGATCGGCTATAACCGGGCCGCGCGCCTGATCGACGAAATGGAGGCGAGAGGGATCGTCGGACCGGCTGATGGAAGCAAGCCGAGAAAGGTGAACATTAGCGAAGGAATATATGAAAATAATACGGATATCCCCTTTGATTCCGAGGTTTAACCCGGAGCATTCCAACAAATATATGGATATTAAATGAAAAAACGATTACAAAAAAATCAATATTATTTATTTTTTTAGGAATACATGATATGATATTTTTTGTAAGAAGCTTGTACTTACAAGTTTAAAAAATTGAAGTTTATTGGAGGGGTCATGGTGAAGAAGCAAAAATATGTTAGTTTATTGGCATTAGGTTTAGGTGTCAGCACAATCCTGGCAGCTTGCGGTGGCAACGGCGACACGGCTGACAGCAGTGCAACAGGTTCCAGCACAGCAGAGGGAACGGAAGATAACTTCACTATCGCAATGGTTACCGACGTCGGCGGCGTGGATGACAAATCATTCAACCAAAGCGCGTGGGAAGGCCTTGTTGCATGGGGCGAAGAGAACGGCAAAACTAAAGGAATCGATGGATTTGATTACATCCAATCAAATGCCGATTCGGAATTTGTGACGAACTTGAACACTGCCGTAAACAGTAATTTTGATCTTGTATTTGGTATCGGCTATAAGTTGAAGTCGGCGATGCAGGATGTGGCAACGCAGAACCCGGATACAATGTTTGCCATCATCGATGATGTCATTGAAGGCGAAAATACCGTATCTGTATCATTCAAAGACAATGAAGCTGCTTTCTTGGCGGGTGTCGCTGCTGCTAAAACAACCAAAACCAACCAATTAGGCTTCATCGGCGGACAAGAGAGTGTTGTAATCGATCGCTTTGAAGCTGGATTCGTAGCTGGTGCCCAATCCGTAAATCCTGATATAGATGTGAAAGTTGAATATGTCGGCTCGTTTGGCGATGCTGCGGGCGGGAAATCTAAAGCTGCCGCAATGTATGCAAGCGGAATCGATGTCATTTATCAAGCTGCCGGAGATTCCGGAAATGGCGTATTCTCAGAAGCTAAGGATATCGTAAAAGCTGATCCTTCAAAAGAAATCTGGGTAATCGGTGTTGACCGTGACCAAACAGAAGAGGGTTTGTTGACTCTTGATGACGGCACTGAAAGAAACCTTACTTTGACTTCAACGTTAAAGGGTGTAGGGACTGCAGCTAAGGATATCGCTACATTAACGATGAACGGCGAATTCCCGGCAGGAGAAGTGTTGAATTTCGGATTGGCTGAAGAAGGCGTCGACCTTACTGATGGCCAGTTGAGCGAAGAAACTTTGACTGCTGTCAACGATGCGAAAGCACAAATTTTGGAAGGAACGCTTGCTGTTCCGGAAGCTCCAGAAAACTAATCACTTTTTAAAATCTTTAAAGAAGCAACTTGATTCCGGTTTGGGATATTGAGTTGCTTCTCTTTTTTTTCGCGCATAGTCCCCCAATAATAAATCGTTCCGCACAAATTGAAGGAACAAATGTTTATTTTTTGTGACAAACAAAAGTGGATAGGATTTTGGAAATACTTTATAATAGGTGTGAAATAGTGTTTTACGGTATTATATTTTATAAGCGTGTCTCACTGCTGCATGAGGGAATGCATGCATTCAATTTTAGTAAGGGGTGGAATCAGCATGACAGAAGAAAATTATGTCATTGAAATGATTGGCGTAACAAAAGCTTTCGGCAATTATAAAGCGAATGATGATATTTTTCTCAGCTTGAAAAAAGGTGAAATTCACGCTTTGTTGGGTGAAAATGGCGCGGGTAAGTCGACTTTGATGAATATTCTCTCTGGTCTTTTGGAGCCTACAAGCGGAACCATCAAGGTCAAAGGGCAAGAGGTTAAAATCAGTTCCCCTGGTGTTGCCGATAAATTGGGGATTGGAATGGTGCACCAACATTTTATGCTGGTCAAGGACTTCACGGTTACGGAAAACATCATTTTAGGAAGTGAGCCGAGCAGACTCGGCGTTTTGAATAAAAAGGCAGCCGCTGATGTGATTGCAGATTTGTCCAATAAATATCGCTTGGCAGTCAATCCTTCCGCCAAAATCGAGGACATCACGGTCGGGATGCAACAAAGGGTCGAAATCCTGAAAACATTGTACCGCGGGGCGGACGTCCTCATTTTTGACGAACCAACGGCAGTGTTGACACCCCAAGAAATTGACGAATTGATGGCGATTATGAGGGAATTGACGAAAGAAGGCAAGTCAATCATCCTGATTACGCATAAACTGGATGAAATCAAAGCCGTAGCTGATCGTTGCACGGTAATCCGCAAAGGCAAGAGCATCGGCACCGTCGACGTGAAGCAGACCTCCCAGCAAGAGCTGGCCGATATGATGGTGGGGCGTTCCGTTCTGTTCCGCACAGTCAAAAAACCATCCCAACCGAACCAGGCTGTGTTGGAAGTTGAGGGATTGACGGTTAAAGAGAGCCGTGGTCTGGAAGCCGTGCGTAATTTGAGCCTAACGGTACGGGCCGGCGAAATCGTCGGAATCGCCGGGATCGATGGGAACGGCCAAAGTGAACTGATTCAAGCCATCACTGGCTTGCGGAAGGCCGAGAGCGGAACCGTCAAGCTGAACGGAGAAACCATCACCAACTTGGCTCCGCGCAAAATAACTGAGTCAGGCTTGGGACATATCCCCGAGGACCGACAAAAGTTCGGTCTGATCCTCCCGATGCGTTTGGACGAAAATATCGCGCTGCAGACTTATTATCAAGAACCTTACAGCAAAAATAGCTTCCTGAATGACAACGCCATCGAGAACCACGCGATTGAATTAATCAGAGAGTTTGATGTGCGGACGCAAAGCGAGAAGTCGACAGCGGGCTCGTTGTCCGGCGGAAATCAGCAAAAAGCAATCATCGCTCGTGAAGTTGATCGGAATCCTTCGTTATTGATCGCAGCCCAACCGACCCGAGGCTTGGATGTGGGAGCAATCGAATTTATCCATAAACGCTTGATCGAGCAAAGGGATAAAGACAAGGCAATCCTTCTGATGAGCTTCGAGTTGGATGAAATCTTGAATCTCTCCGATATCATCGCCGTGATGTTTGAAGGTGAGATTGTGGCCTACGTCAAGCCTGAGGAAACTTCTGAACAGGAACTGGGCTTACTGATGGCTGGTTCTTCTTTGGAAAAGGCTCGGGAAGAATTGGAAAAAAACAAGGAAGAGGAGGGAAGCCTTCATGAGTAATCAACAAGGAGCCACTCGCATCCAGGGGATTATCATCCCTTTACTTTCAGTCATATTAGGGCTGTTGATCGGCGCAATCGTCATGTGGTCTTTCGGTTACGATGCCGTCGCAGGTTATTCAGCAATGCTGAAGGGAGCATTCGGATCGCCATTTTACATAGGCGAATTACTGCGTGAAGCTACCCCTTTGATTCTGGTCGCATTAGGTTTTGCGGTAGCCAATACAGCCGGGTTCTTCAACATAGGTGTAGCGGGTCAAACTTTATTTGGCTGGCTGGCTTCCGTCAGTGTCGCCCAGATGCTGCCTGAATTGCCGAAAATCGTATTGTTGCCCTTATGCATTTTGGCGGGTGTTGCGGCCGGAGCTCTGTGGGCGGGTATCGCTGGAGTCTTACGTGCCTATTTCAATACAAGTGAAGTGATTGTCACCATTATGTTGAATCACACAGCCTTATACATCAACAACCACATCGTCAGGAATGTTTTGACGGATTCCGGGGACTCTACGGCCAGAATCACAGAAAATGCCAGTTTAAGGGTGCCCTTTTTATCGGAAGTGACACGCAATTCGACACTGCATGCCGGTATCTTCATTTCCCTCATCATGATTGCGGTAGTGTGGGTGCTGATGAAAAAAACAACATACGGTTTTGAATTCCGTTCTGTGGGATTGAATCCTGACGCAGCGGATTACGCAGGGATGAACGCCAAAAAGAACATCATTTTGGCCATGTTGATCAGCGGTGGGTTGGCCGGTTTGGGAGGTGCAATGGAAGGCTTGGGGAATTTCCAAAATATGTTTGTTCAAGGTGCGATGCCTGCAGTCGGATTCGATGGCATGGCAGTAGCCTTGTTGGGCATTGGGAGTCCTATAGGCATCCTGTTTGCTGCACTTCTGTTCAGTACGCTGAAAATTGGCGGAACGAGTATGCCGCTTATGTCAGGCGTACCGGTCGAAATCGTCGATATCGTGATTGCATCAATCATCTTCTTCGTTGGCGCGAGCTATATTATCCGACTTTTAATCAATAAACTGTCCAAAGTCAATAAAAAGGAGGTGGCGTGAGATGGACATGCTAGCGATTCTATCGATTATCGTATCCTCGGCTTTGATTTATTCTGCGCCGTTGATCTTCACAGGCCTTGGCGGAACATTCTCGGAACGGAGCGGTATCGTCAACGTGGGCTTGGAAGGAACAATGGTCATGGGAGCCTTCTCAGCAATAGTCTTTAATCTGAACTATGCCGACAATCTGGGCAAAATGACTCCTTGGGTGGCGTTGTTGGTGGCTGGGGCAGTCGGCATCTTCTTCTCGACTATCCATGCCGTTGCCACCATCAATCTAAGGGCGAACCATATCGTTTCCGGAACGGTCATCAATATGCTTGCCCCTGCGCTTGCGGTATTTTTGACTAAGGTTCTTTATGAAGGGAAAGGCCAGACCGCCTTCATCATCCAGAACTTCGGGAAAACCAGTTTCCCTATCTTGAAGGATATCCCGATCATCGGTGAGATATTTTTCACGAATACATCAGCTCCAGCCTATGCAGCAATCGCAACAGCGCTTGTCTGCTACTTCATCATCTTCAAGACGACTTTCGGTTTGCGACTGCGTTCAGTCGGGGAGCACCCGCAAGCGGCAGATACGTTGGGGATCAACGTCTACGTGATGCGGTACGCGGGCGTTTTGATTTCCGGCTTTTTAGGCGGTGTAGGCGGTGCTATCGTCTCTCAGTCGATCAGCTTGAATTTTTCCGGATCAACGATTGCCGGTCAAGGATTCATCGCCATGGCTGCCATGATTTTCGGTAAGTGGAATCCGATCGGAGTGATGGGCGCGGCAATTTTCTTCGGTTTCGCCCAGAGTTTGGGGGTCATCGGCAGCTATATTCCGGTCATCCAGAATATCCCTTCCGTCTACCTTCAAATTGCACCATACGTCATTACGATCATTGTGCTTGTAGGCTTTATCGGTAAATCGAGAGGCCCAGCCGCCAACGGTACAACTTACATCAAATCAAAGTAATCTCTGACAGTGAGAAGGGTTGGCTCAACACGAGTCAGCCTTTTCTTTTTGCGCTAGGCAGGGGAGCGGAGTGGACAAGGAATGGCTTAATTGAAAAAAAGCCGGAACTAGAGTATAGTTTTCCCTATCGACAAATAAAATAGCTTACAGGACGTGAAATGGATGGAATATAAATTAAAGCAAGGCGTTACGGCCTATATCGAGCCTTCCGACAAATACAAAACCGTATTGATCCAGTACAAATTCAGGACGAGTTTCGGCGGCAAAACTGCAACGGAACGTTCTTTAGTGAAGAACATGCTTGAAACGAACAGCAAACAGTATCCCAGCCAAAACGAGATGGATCTGAAAATGGCCAGCCTCTACGGTGCGACGCTGCATACGCAATCCCAACGTTTCGGCAAGCAGCATGTCGTGACGATGAGTCTATCCGTCGTCAATGATAAATTCATCGGAGGCGACGATACACTTCTTGAGGAGGCGTTCGCTTTTCTGGAAGAAATCATCTTCAGGCCCAATGCCGAAGACGGCAAGTTCCACGAGAAGACGTTTCTGAGGGAAAAGGAAAATCTGAACAATTATTTCGAATCTCTGATCGAAGACAAATCAGCCTATGCGCGCACGCGCTTGAACCAAGTACTGTTCGAGGGGACGGATCAAGCCTATCAAGGCATCGGTGATGCCGGTTTCCTCGAGGATATCACCTCAGGCAACCTGTTTGAATGCTATGAAGAGATGATCGGGTCGAATCAGCTTGATATACTCGTTTCAGGTGATGTAGCGCCGGAACGGATATTGAATATATTGGCTGCCCAGAAGCTTTCGGACAGGAAAGAAACCGAAAAGGAAGTATTCTATTTCCGCGCAAAGAACACGGAACCCGTCACTTCAAGCGAAGCCCAGGACATCAATCAAGGCAAGCTGTTTTTCGGTTTTTCTTCACCCGTCTATTACATGAATGACCATTATTTTGCCGGCTTGGTTTTTGATGGACTCTTTGGGGGCTTCCCTCATTCGAAACTCTTCCAGAATGTCCGTGAAAAAGAGAGTTTGGCTTACTCGGCTTCGAGCGGGTTGGACTTTCTGCGCGGAGTCATGACTGTCGGCACCGGCATCGAATTCGATAAGCGCGAGCAAGTCGAGAAGATCGTTTTGGAACAACTGCAGGATATGCAAGCGGGTGATTTCTCGGATGACTTGATCGCTCAAACAAAAAGTATGTTGATCAACCACTATAAACAAAATGATGATTATCAAGGCAGAAGCTTGGCGAAACAGTACCAGGATATCCTGATCATAGAAAACCCTCTTTCGCAGGAACAATGGATCGCCGGCTTGAATGCGGTGACGAAGGAACAGATCGTTGCAGTTGCGGAAAAAATGACTTTGCAGGCGATATTTTTCTTGAAAGGCGAGGCTACAGATGAATAAAGTACACTATGAGGCACTTAACGAAACAGTCTATACGGAAGTACTGGACAACGGATTGCAAGTAGTATTGATTCCAAAATATAAGTATTCAAAAACCTATGGCATCTTCACCACCGATTTCGGCTCGATCGACAACCAGTTTGTTCCGATAAACGGAGACAAGGAAATCAAAATTCCAGACGGCATCGCACATTTCCTTGAACATAAATTATTTGAAGGCGAAGACCATGATGCTTTTGAAGACTTTGCGAAATACGGTGCTTCAGCGAATGCTTTCACTTCCTTCACGCGGACAAGCTATCTCTTTTCAGCAACGGACAGCATCTCGGAAAACACGAACAGCCTGCTTGACTTCGTTCAAGACCCGCATTTCACGGCAGAAGGCACTGAAAAGGAAAAAGGGATCATCGCGCAAGAAATCCGCATGTATGAAGATAACCCGGGATGGCAACTCTTTTACGGGTTGCTGCGTAACCTTTATCCCGAACATCCGCTTTCCGTCGATATAGCCGGAACGGTGGACAGCATCCAAGCAATCTCGCCGGAATTGCTGCAAATCTGTTATGACACATTCTACCATCCGTCCAACATGAACTTATTGATGATCGGCAATTTCGTTCCCGAAGAAATGATGGAAACTATCAAACAAAACCAAGAAGACAAGACGTTTCTTCCGGCCAAACCGATCCAGCGCACTTTGCCGCCGGCCTCGATTCAGGACATCATTCCATACAAAGAAATCGAAATGGATGTGCAGCGCCCGAAAGTGATGATTGGTGTGAAAGGTTTGGATGCGGACGTGACCGGAAACCAAGCCGAAAAATACAAAATCTATGGATCGCTGTTGCTGGAATTGCTTTTCGGCCGGAGCTCCACGCATTTCATCGATCTCTATGACATTGGTTTGATCGATGACAGCTTTGGCTACTCCTTCAATCTGGATCGTTCCTTCCATTTTATGGCTATCGAATCGGATACGGAAGAACCGAAACTGCTGGAAGAAAAGCTGAAACAGATTCTGTTAGATTGGGAAACGGATGCAAATCTGACGAATGAGAAATTTGATTTGCTGAAGAAGAGCATGATCGGAGAACAATTGCAGGCTTTCAATTCCCTGGAATACATCGCAAATCACTACAGCACTTTGCTGTTTTCTGGTGCCGAACTTTTTGAAGTCGTTCCGTTGATCGAAGAAACCAGTCTGGAGGACATCCGTAAATTTGCCGAGGGGTATCTCAAAGAACAAAGCATGAGCACCTATGTGATCCTCCAGAAGGGAGCAAAACAGCAATGAAAGCTGCTTTGGTGACGGGGGCCTCCGGTGACATCGGGACCGCCATCGCAAGGGATTTAGCCCGCTCTGGCTGGTCGCTTTACCTGCATTACCATTCCAATCAAGAAAAAATCAATCTGCTGCTGGCAGAACTGCAATCGGCCTATCCCGAACAGGAATTTTATCCGATTTGTCTGGATTTTACCGATGAAGCGGGTGTTGCGACACTTGCTGACCATATTTTCTCACTCCAAGCGATTGTTTTTGCGCACGGCAAGACCGAATATGGCTTACTTCAGGATATGACGCCCTTGCAAATGGATGCCTTGTGGGAAATGCACGTCAAAATGCCTATCCTGATCATCCAAGCGCTACAGGACAAAATCGCCCGCTCACGCGAGGGCCGCATCATCTTCATCAGCTCTGTCTATGGGGAAGTCGGCAGCGGGCTCGAAGTGCTCTACAGTACCGTCAAAGGGGCGCAGATTGCCTTCGTGAAAGCCTACAGCAAGGAAGTAGCTTCACTGGGAGTAACAGTCAATGCCATTTGCCCAGGAGCAATCGATACGCAAATGAACGCTCATCTGGATAATGATGAAAAAGAGGCTCTTCTTGAGGAAATCCCTTTAGGGAGAATGGGGAAACCGGATGAAATCAGTTTCTGGGTATCCCAACTTCTGAAGGAAGACAGTCGCTATATGACGGGACAAGCTATTTATGTATCCGGTGGATGGCTCAGGTAAAACAGTATTGGAACTCCTGATGAAAGAATTTTATGGTATAATATCCATGGTAACTTCGGGATTTGCAAGTGAAGGCAGGTGAATAAATGGTTCAAATTGGGGAAATACTAAAAAGTGCCAGACTTTCCAAAGGATACACATTGGATGATCTGCAACAGATGACTAAAATACAGAAGCGGTATTTGATTGCGATAGAAGAAGGCGATTTTGAGATTATGCCGGGCAATTTCTATGTGCGTGCCTTCATCAAGCAGTATGCGGATATTGTGGGCTTGGATGGCGATCGCTTGTTGGGGGATCATGCAAGTGTGATCCCGGAAATACATGGGAGCAATCAAGTGGAAGAATCCGGTTCTTTTTCTCCCAGTCGCTCCGAGTCCAAAAGAGCTTCAAAAAAGACGAATTTTAATTATGGCGGCTCCGTCCAGAGTCAGTTGCCTACTTTTCTGTTGGCTGTGTCGGTAATTGCCATCGTACTTGTGGTCTGGAAGGCCACATTGAACGATGACGATGAGCAGGTTCAGATCGAAGTGGCATCGAACATCAGCCAAACAACTATGGCATCGCAAGCGACAGTTACCAGTGGCACAGATCAGATAGACAGTGCCGTTGTCGCAGAACAAACAGCGCAAGTGACCTTGGTCTCGTCTGCCGATGGTTATGCGGAATATGACGTCACCAGTTTGTCGTTACCATCAGAGTTGAAAATCTCGGCGGTGGCAGGAGGCAGTTCTTGGATCAGCGTAAGCGTGAACGGGATTGTCCAAGAACCTTCCGGGATCGTAGGTAGCGAAAATCCGTTGACGGTCACTCTGCCGTTGAACACAAGTGAAATCGAAGTGATAGTCGGCGTCATGCCGGCAACGATCATCGAACTGGATGGGACAGTTGTTGCGATGCCAGCCGATCATCAAGAGATTCAGACCCAAACCTTATCCTTTACCGTCAAAGGTGTGGAATAAGGCAGGGTACATTAAAGGAGTTGCAGAAGTTGAATTTACCTAATAAATTGACAGCGTTGCGGATTATGATGATTCCCTTGTTCATGATTATCACCTTGGTTCCTTTCGATTGGGGAACGCTTGAGGTTGCCCAATCAGAGATTGCCGTCAATCAACTGGTCGGAGCCATCATTTTTGCCATCGCCAGTTTTACGGATTGGTTGGATGGTTACATCGCCAGAAGGGACGGGTTGGTCACCAACTTCGGGAAATTTGCTGATCCCTTGGCGGACAAGATGCTTGTTGCCACCGCCTTGATCGTACTGGTCGGCCAAGGTCTGGCTCCGTCGTGGGTCGTCAGCATCATCATCAGCCGGGAGTTGGCAGTCACAGGCTTGCGCCTGTTGCTTGTGAAAGAAGGCGAAGTCATGGCAGCGGCGTGGCCAGGGAAAATCAAAACGGCGACGCAAATGGTAGCCATCATTTTGTTGTTCGTGGATAATTTTCCTTTTCAGGCAACCGGTATTCCGGTTGCGGACATCATGTTGTATCTTTGCTTAGTTTTCACCATCTACTCAGGGGTGGATTATTTCGTCAAGAATAAACATGTTTTTGTCGGATCCATGTAGTTTTTATAAATAAGAAGGGCTGGGTTGCATCAGGTTGCAACTCGAACAAAAGGAAACGCGATTCTTTTGTGCCCTTCTTTTTCTTTATCTTTTTTATGCAATTGGAGTTTTTGTTTTATTTGAGCGAATACTATGGATGTGAGGGATTAAATATGAATGCAGAAATCATTTCAGTCGGCACGGAATTGTTGATGGGGCAAATAGTGAATTCGGATGCGGCATTCATCGCCAAGGAACTGACAGGTTTGGGCATAGACTCGTATTTCCAGACGGTTGTCGGCGATAATCCGGGGAAAATAAAAGAAGTGATCAAAATAGCTGAATCACGAAGCGACCTGTTGATTTTCACAGGAGGGCTCGGACCCACCCGGGATGATTTGACCAAACAGACCGTGGCGGAGCACCTTGAGGAAGAGCTCGTCATGGATGAAGCAGGATTGACGCATATCCGGCAATGGTTTGAACGTTCGGGAAGGAACATGACGGGAAACAATGAGCTTCAAGCTTTAGTGTTCAGGAGCGGTATTGTTTTCCCGAACCCGATCGGACAAGCGCTCGGCACCTATACCGAAAAGGATGGGAAAGGTTATTTGCTGCTGCCGGGCCCGCCAAGAGAACTTGAGCAGATGTTTCTGCAATTTGTGAAGCCGTTCCTTTCCAGCAAGTATGAAGATCAGCAAGTCATCTCATCGAAGACGCTCCGCTTTTTCGGAATCGGCGAATCTACCTTGACCACGGTGTTGGATGAACTGATCCGCAATCAGACCAATCCAACGATCGCCCCATATGCCGGAAAATACGAAGTGACCTTGAGACTCACCGCAAACGCTGCAACAGAAGCGATCTGCGGTGAGCTATTGGATGAAAAAAGAGCGGAAATATTGGCGCTTGTCGGGGAATATCATTACGGTGACGGCGACGAGTCCAGCCTTGCCGAAGTTGTAGGCAAGAAATTGTTGATGGACAAAAAATCGATCTGTGCAGCTGAAAGCTTGACTGGAGGGCTTTTTCAAGCTGAGATTGTCAAGGTTCCCGGCATCAGCGAGGTGTTCGCGGGGGGCATCGTTTCTTACCAAGAAAGGGCTAAACAACAGGTACTCGGCGTTCCGGAAAACATTCTTGAGACATACGGAATGGTCAGCCCGGAGTGCGCGGTTGCGATGGCTGAGCGTGCGCGCAAACTGTTTGATACTGAGTTGGCTATTTCTTTCACAGGCGTTGCCGGGCCTGATCAACTGGAGAACAAGCCGGCCGGGACGGTATGGATTGCCTTAAGCCAAAAAAATGGACCGACAGCCGTCCAAGGCTTCCGATTCTCCCGTGATCGCCTCGGAAACAGGGAACAGGCAGTGATGCAGGGATTTGATATGATTCGGCGGAATTTGTCGGATTCTGGTTTTGAATAATTAAAAAACGAACATCTGTTCACTTTATTCTTGCTTTTTTGTCCGGAACAGGATAGTATTACGTTGTGGTGTTAATGCATGCAAATGAAAGCTTGGAGGAAATAATAGATGGCTAATTTAAATGAAAATAGACAAAAAGCCTTGGATGAGGCTCTGAAAAAGATAGAAAGAAATTTTGGTAAAGGTTCCGTTATGAAGCTTGGCGAAAAAGTGGACACACAAATATCCACTGTACCGAGTGGTTCGTTGGCTCTGGATGTTGCGTTGGGCGTAGGCGGCTATCCGAGAGGACGTATCATCGAAGTGTACGGTCCTGAATCTTCAGGTAAAACAACCGTTGCGCTCCATGCGATTGCTGAAGTGCAAAAGAAAGGCGGCGTTGCTGCCTTCATCGATGCTGAGCATGCTTTGGATCCAAAATATGCTGCAGCTTTGGGTGTGGATATCGATGAATTGTTGCTTTCCCAACCGGATACAGGCGAGCAAGGGCTGGAAATCGCTGACGCTTTGGTTTCATCCGGTGCCGTCGATATTGTGGTCATCGACTCGGTTGCTGCCTTGGTTCCGCGTGCTGAAATAGAAGGCGAAATGGGAGACTCTCACATGGGTCTGCAAGCGCGTCTGATGTCTCAAGCTTTACGGAAACTGTCCGGATCGATCAACAAAACAAAAACGATCGCAATCTTCATCAACCAAGTCCGTGAGAAAATCGGTATCATGTTCGGAAATCCGGAAACGACGCCAGGAGGAAGAGCGCTTAAATTTTACGCTACTATCCGTCTGGAAGTCAGAAGAGCTGAACAGATCAAGAGCGGAACAGAGATTATGGGTAACCGCACAAAAATCAAAGTGGTCAAAAATAAAGTTGCACCCCCATTCAGGACAGCTGAAGTGGACATCATGTACGGGGAAGGCATTTCCCAAGTCGGCGAAATCATCGATATGGCTTCAGAGAAGGATATCGTCAACAAGAGTGGCGCTTGGTATGCCTACAAAGGGGAACGCATCGGCCAAGGCCGCGAAAATGCAAAAAAATTCCTGACTGAGCATCCAGAGATGAGAGCTGAAATCGAGAAGCTTGTCCGTGATGAATATGGCATAGGCGATAAAAAAGTGGTAGAGGCAAAAACAAAAAGTAAAGACGAGCCGGTTGAATCGGTCGATCTGTTGGACGAGTAAACAATTTTTTTCAAGAGGCCGGGACCAAAATCCGGGCCTCTTTCTTTTTTCAAAATCGGAAAAAAGGGCAATATCGAAACAGGTTTAAATGTATTTTGGTTATGTTACCGTTTTATCGTTGACATGTCAGTATTCTACGTTTAGAATGAATTTATGTGTATCTCTTCATTCTGCACATTGTAAAACTAATTTTTATTCATTTTTTTTGACAACAAAATTAAATAGATACGGAGGTGAAACTATGGATATATGGACTTTAGCCTTCGCTATCATAGCTTTAATTTTTGGTGTCGTTGTCGGATATTTATATCGAAAATCGAATCACGAAAAAGAAATAGCTGGTGCCAAAAATACCGCTTCCCTAATTCTTGAAGATGCTCGTAAAGAAGCAGAAACAACAAAAAGAGAAGCTATGTTAGAGGCGAAGGATGAGAACCACAAATACCGCTCGGAAATAGAAGATGAATTGCGCGAACGACGCGGTGAGGTTCAAAAACAAGAAAATCGATTGATCCAAAGAGAAGAAAATTTGGATAGAAAAGATACCAGTCTTTCGAAACGTGAGCAATCTATCGAGTCAAAAGAGGATAATCTTGTCAAAAGACAAAACGCTTTAGTTTCTGAGGAAAATCGCATTCAAGCATTGGTGGAAGAGCAACAACATGAACTGGAAAGAATCGCTACCTTATCCCGTGAAGATGCAAGAAACATCATCATGAAGGAAACGGAAAATCAACTTTCGCATGAAATTGCGGTCATGATCAGAGAATCCGACCAAAAAGCGAAAGATGAAGCAGATCGTAATGCGAAAAACATTATCCTGCAGGCGATTCAAAGAAGTGCAGCCGATCTGGTTTCGGAAGCAACCGTTTCAGTTGTTACATTGCCTAACGATGACATGAAAGGCCGTATCATTGGCCGCGAAGGAAGAAACATTCGGACTTTGGAGACATTGACAGGTATTGACCTGATCATCGATGATACGCCAGAAGCTGTCGTGTTAAGTGGATTTGATCCTATCCGAAGAGAAATTGCGAAAATGGCTTTGGAGAAATTAATTCAAGATGGACGTATCCATCCTGCAAGAATTGAGGAAGCAGTTGAGAAAGCCCGTAAGGATATGGATGAACGCATAAGAGAAATCGGCGAACAAGCAACTTTTGAAGTTGGCATCCATTCTTTGCATCCTGATCTGATTAAAATTTTGGGACGTCTGCATTTCCGCACTAGTTATGGACAAAATGTCCTGAACCACAGCATCGAAGTCGCAAAACTTTGCGGCGTAATGGCTGGGGAACTAGGCGAAGACATCAATCTGGCCAAACGTGCAGGTCTGCTGCATGACATCGGAAAAGCTCTCGATCATGAAATAGAGGGTTCACACGTTGAAATCGGCGCAGAAATCGCCCAGAAATACAAAGAAAATCCGGTTGTCATCAATGCAATTGCTTCACATCATGGTGATGTTGAAGCAAACTCAATCATATCAGTATTGGTCGCATCTGCTGACGCTTTATCTGCTGCTCGTCCGGGCGCAAGAAGTGAATCTCTGGAAAACTACATTCGTCGTTTGGAGAAACTGGAAGGAATTGCGAACAGTTTTGAAGGCGTAGCAAGCAGTTTTGCTATCCAAGCAGGAAGAGAGATCCGCGTCATGGTCAAGCCAGACCAACTTGACGATTCTCAAGCTATTCGTGTAGCTCGTGAGATTAGAAAGAAAATCGAAGAAGAACTAGATTATCCGGGACACATCAAGGTTACGGTTATACGCGAAACAAGAGTAATTGAATATGCCAAATAATGAAATACCAAACGGGACATGCTTTTGTCCCGTTTTTTGCTTTTTATGGATATCCCAGTTGATGGGCAAGGGTGCAACGGCTTATCTAAACAGATAAAATATGTTACTATAAAAAGACTAGAATTTAGAGAAGAGGCTGAAGATGAAAGTATTATTTATTGGGGATGTCGTAGGTTCAATCGGCAGACAGATGCTGCAGGATACACTCCCACAACTGAAGAAACATTACCGTCCGCAAGTGACTATCGTGAACGGGGAGAATGCGGCTGGCGGCAGAGGCATAACGGAAAAAATTTACAAAGAATTTTTGCAGACCGGTGTTGATGTCATCACCATGGGGAACCATACGTGGGATAACCGTGACATATTCGAATTCATCGGAACAGCCAATAAAATGATCCGTCCGGCTAATTTCCCGGAAGGGACTCCCGGCATCGGCTTTACGATCATAAAAGTGAACCAACTGAAATTGGCTGTGGTGAACCTGCACGGACGTGTCTTCATGAACAGTCTGGATGACCCTTTCCGCAAAGCGGATGAAATCCTGGAGCAGGTACGGAAAGAAACGAATTGCATCTTTGTCGATTTCCATGCCGAAACGACCAGCGAAAAACAAGCGATGGGCTGGTATTTGGATGGGCGCGTTTCTGCTGTGGTCGGTACGCATACGCATGTGCAGACAAATGATGCGCGTATCTTGCCGGACGGGACAGGCTATTTGACGGATGCCGGAATGACCGGGGCTTACGACAGCATTTTAGGCGTCGAAAAAGAAATCATCATCCAAAAATTTCTGACGCAAATGCCGATTCGGCATGAAGTGCCCGAAAAAGGCAGGAAATTGCTTTCCGGGTGCTATATTGAAATCAATGATCAGACCGGTAAGTGCGTAAAAATCGAGAACATCGTGATTAATGAAGATCGCCCATTTGGAGGGGAATTCTATTGACCCAAGAACTGCCTATCGAAGGCCCGGCAGAAGCAGAATTGAACAGCCTGATCGAAATTTTGAAAAAAAATGAAGTGATCGTCCACTATCAAGAGGCCGAAGAAAACACAAAAGACAATCGGGCGCTGGAACAATTGGTTGAAACCATCAAAAGCAAGCAGAAAGAAGCCGCGGCTTTTGAACATTATGCTAAGCCGGCAGCGGCAGAAAAAACAGCCACTGAATTAGCGGAGCTGAACAAGCAATTGAAGGACAGCATAGCTGTCCAACAATACCGCGAAGCTTTATGGGATGCCAACGAACTATTGGAAAATGTCATCAGCATCATCCAACGCGGCGTCGATGACGCTATCGAAAAAGATAAAGCATGAGGATTGAAGAGATATATTAATTGAGGTGAAAGAATGCCACAGAAGACTAAAAACACGCCCATGATGGAGCAATACTTATCCATAAAAGAACAGTATCCGGATGCGTTTTTGTTCTACCGCTTGGGCGATTTCTATGAATTGTTCCATGATGATGCCATGAAGGCCGCAAAATTACTGGAAATCACGCTGACAAGCCGCAATAAAAATGCCGATGAACCGATTCCCATGTGCGGGGTTCCTTATCATGCGGCGGCGGAATACATCCGCAGACTCGTGGAAATGGGGCACAAAGTCGCCGTTTGCGAACAGATGGAAGATGCCAAACTGACAAAAGGCATGGTACGGCGGGAAGTCGTGCGGGTCATTACGCCCGGGACATTCCTGAATGAGAACGGCAGCGAAAGCAAGACGAATAATTACTTAGCCAGCGTCATCAAAAACGAAGCAGGCGGTTATGGGCTGGGATATGTCGATATCGGAACGGGGGAACTGAAAGTCACCCTTCTGACCAATGAAGACGCCGTATTCAATGAGCTCCAGACATTGCCGTTCAAAGAGATCGTCCTGGACACAAAAACAGCCGAAGAGCTTGAAGAGAAGTTGGAAAAACACTTCGGTATCCTGGTTTCCATCCAGGCGAAGCTGATTCCGGAAACGGACTTCCACGATCTGGTTGCGGAATTGCCGCAACAGTCGGAAAAAGATGTGCTTGTCCTGTTATTGAGCTATCTTTCGGATACCCAAAAGCGCAGCCTGTCCCACCTCCAAAAAGCCGTCGCCTATCAAACGGACGCTTTCCTGAAGATGGATACCTATGCGCGGCGCAACCTCGAGCTGGCCGCATCCATCCGGACGCAGCAGAAGAAAGGCAGCCTGTTGTGGACGCTGGATGAAACCAAAACGGCTATGGGCGGACGAATGCTAAAACAATGGCTGGAAAAGCCGTTGATCAACCTGAGCGACATACTCAAAAGACAACGGAAAGTAGAGTCGCTAGTCAATCACTACTTTGAACGAATGGACATCAATGACGCCTTGACATCGGTGTATGATCTGGAACGTTTGGTCGCCCGAGTGTCATTGGGCAATATCAACGGCCGAGATCTGATCCAGCTGAAAACCTCGTTGCAGCAGATTCCAGGATTGGTCCAAGCCATCGCTGCAATCGATGAACCGGATGTTTGGCAGGCTGTCATCGACAAATTGGAAGCTTACCCAGAAGTCATCGAACTGATTGAGCGGGCGATTACGGATAATCCGCCAATCCAGATCACGGAAGGCAATATTATCCGCGACGGCTACCATGAACAATTGGATCGCTACCGCGATGCGATGAACAACGGGAAACTTTGGATAGCGATGCTGCAAAAAGAGGAAAGAGAAAAAACCGGCATCAAAACGCTGAAAATCGGCTACAACCGTATTTTTGGCTATTACATAGAGGTGACGAAGGCGAACCTTGCGGCGCTGCCTGAAGGCACGTATGAGCGCAAACAGACGCTCGCCAATGCAGAACGTTTCGTCACGCCTGCATTGAAGGAGAAAGAAACGCTTATTTTGGAGGCGGAAGAAAAGTCTGTCGAATTGGAGCATGAGCTGTTCGTAGCACTGCGGGAAGAGATAAAAGGATACAGCCGACAGTTGCAGGCACTGGCCAAACTGGTCGCAGAAATCGATGTACTTCAATCGTTCGCCCACGTCAGCGAAGCCTATCATTTTTCCAAGCCGGAATTGAGCAACAGCGACCGGAACCTGTCCATCAAAGAAGGCCGGCATCCGGTTGTGGAACGTGTCATCGGCAAAGATAAATTTGTGCCCAACAGTATTTCCATGGATAAGGACAATCATATCTTGCTCATTACCGGACCGAATATGTCAGGTAAGAGCACCTACATGCGTCAGGTTGCGCTGATTGTCATCCTGGCCCAAATGGGTTGTTTTGTGCCGGCCGAAAAGGCCCATTTACCTATCTTTGACCAAATATTTACCCGCATAGGTGCGGCGGATGACCTCTATTCCGGGCAGAGCACATTCATGGTCGAAATGGTCGAAACGAACCAAGCGCTTCGATTCGCGACCGATAAGAGTCTGATTTTATTCGACGAAATCGGCAGAGGGACTGCCACGTATGACGGCATGGCCTTGGCGGAAGCGATTCTGCGTTACATCGATCGCACCATCAAAGGCAAAACGCTATTTTCGACGCATTACCATGAATTGACCCAACTTGAAGCCGATTTGGCGGGGACAAAGAATGTTCATGTCGGGGCAATTGAAAAAGACGGAGAATTGGTGTTTCTGCATAAACTGATGCAGGGACCAGCAGACAAAAGTTATGGCCTACATGTAGCCAAGCTGGCTGGTATGCCGAATGATTTGATTTCAGAGGCGCAAGTCATCCTCAATTCATTGAATGAACAGCACATGCTGCATTCAGGATCGGACGTGCCTGTTCCGGATGATACGATCGAACAATTGGCGCTGTTCCAAGAGAGCGCGATGCATCCGAACGAGAAGCACATTCTCGATGAATTGTCGGAATTGGCTCTGGAGGATTGCACACCGATGCAAGCCATGCTGATGATAGACAGTTGGAAAAAATTGCTGAAATCGCAAAAAAAGTAGGTGAGAACGATGGCCAAAATCAGGGAGCTTTCCCAAATATTGACAAACCAAATCGCTGCCGGGGAAGTGATCGAACGCCCGGCGTCGGTCGTTAAGGAATTGGTGGAGAATGCGATCGATGCCAACAGTACGCAGATCGATGTTTTCATCGAAGAGGCAGGATTAAAAAAGGTGCAGGTCACCGACAATGGCGACGGCATCGCGGCGGACGAGGTGAAACTTGCCTTTACGCGGCACGCGACCAGCAAAATCTATACGCAGGATGATCTTTTCCGCATCCACTCGCTGGGATTTCGGGGTGAAGCTTTGCCCAGTATCGCTTCGGTTGCCAAAGTTTCGATCGAAACGGCTGTCGCCGATCAAAGCGGCACTTACTTGTCCATAAGGGGCGGTGTCATCGGAGAGGAAAGGCCCAACAAATCGCGTAAAGGAACCACGATCATCGTTGAAGACCTGTTTTACAACACACCAGCCCGTTTGAAATACATCCGGTCCCTCCAGGCTGAGTTGTCGAACATCACAGACATCATGAACCGGATCGCCTTGAGTCATCCGGAAATCGCTTTCCGTTTGCATCATGAGGGGAACCAACTCTTGCATACGGCAGGCAATGGCGATCTGCGCCAGACCATCGCGGGCGTCTATGGGACTATGACGGCCAAGAAGATGAAATTGATCGAGGGCGAAAATCTGGACTTCAAAGTGAAGGGCTACATCAGCTTGCCGGACACGACGCGGGCAAGCCGCAACTATATAACCTTGATACTGAACGGGCGTTTCATAAAAAATTACGCTTTGAATAAAGCCATCATCGATGGCTATGGTTCCAAGTTGATGGTCGGAAGGTATCCGCTCGCTGTCATTGTGATGGATGCGGATTCCCTGCTGTTGGATGTGAACGTCCACCCTTCAAAAAAAGAAGTCAGGATCAGCAAAGAAAAAGAGCTCGGGGAATTGATCCAAAACGCAATCGCTGCTGTTTTGCGGACCGAAGAACGCATCCCGAGCGGCATCGAAAATCTGAAATTCAAACGTCAGAGTCCTGTTGAATCGGTCCGGACCGAGCAATTGAGCGTCTCTTTCCGGTCATTCGACCAAGAGTTCGTGCAAGAAACGGAAACGAAGCTGCCGGCGACAAGTGAAAATGAGGATTTCCGCTCTTTGGAGACATCATGGGACAACGCGCCGCTTCAAAAGGAAAATGACGAATCCATAAAGTCCTTTACAGATTCTGCAGAAGCTGAAACTCGTGAAGAACAGCCACTTTCAAGTGAAGAACAAGAAACTTACGTTGTGCCGTTCAGTGACCAGCCAAAGCTGGACCGCACCGAACCGAGCGCACCTTATCTATTTTCCGAGCCAAAAAATCCGGCTGCCCATGAAGAACCAATCATGAAAACCGTTCAGAAAGTCGAAGCCGAGACGGAGAAGGGACCGGTGAGCAAGCGGCCGTTCCCAGATTTGCACTTTTTTGGCCAGATGCACGGCACTTACCTGTTCGCGCAGAACGAAAATGGCCTTTATATCATCGATCAGCACGCTGCCCAAGAACGCATCAAATATGAATATTACCGCGAGGAGATAGGCAAGGTTTCTACCGACCTCCAAGGTTTGTTGATACCGATCATGTTGGATTATCCGGTGAATGAATTTCATCTGATCCAGGAAAGCCGCGAGGTATTGGAAGAAATGGGCCTGTTCCTGGAACCGTTCGGCCAAAACAGTTTTATCGTCGAAAAACATCCTGCCTGGTTTACACCGGGTGAGGAGGAAGAAATTTTGAAGGAACTGGTGGAGATGTTTTTGACTGAAGGAGATATCTCCATCAAGAAACTTCGCGAAGCCACTGCCATCATGATGAGCTGCAAGCGCTCGATCAAGGCGAATCATTTCATCAGCGACAATGAAGCACGACAATTATTGATTGATCTTGCAAAAACGGATAACCCATACAATTGTCCGCACGGCCGGCCGGTGCTGATCCAATTCTCCAATCAGGATATGGAGAAGATGTTCAAACGGATTCAGGACCCGCACTAAAAGCGTATCATTTCTTATTTCTGCTTATTTATTGTAAAATCAGGATAGTTAAATAAGAGATAGGAGTGGAAAAAATGGTGCAAATCAATGATATTTCCGAAATGATGGGGGAACTGAACAAAGAAAGTTCGATCCAGGCTCTGGGCAGCAAAACGGGCGTTGATGCAAGCATTTTGCCGAAATTGGCTGTTGTGGCAATTCCCTTGATCCTTCGGGCATTAAGCAAAAACGCAGAGTCAAAATCCGGAAAAGATTCCTTATCAAATGCATTGGAAAAACACAAAGGTCAGACGAAAGACGTATCCTCTATCGAAGATGTTGTCAAGAAAGCCGATACGGATGATGGCGATAAAATATTGGATCATGCCTTTGGGGATAAGGATAAAGTCGTGGATCAGATTGCTGCCCAAACAGGCATCAGCAAATCCGAAGTTTCCAAGGTTTTGGCTTCCATGGCGCCGATGATCCTGGGCATGCTGGCTGACAAAAAGGATGCTGATGGATTGGATTCCGACGGTGTTGCTAAACAGACCGACATCTTCTCCAAACAAGCTGAGGAAGCAGCCACGAAAAATTTCGACATCACCGATCTCTTCCCTAAACAATCCGGAACAACAACGCCAGCTGCAACCGGCGGATTGGGAGGCATTCTGGGAAGCATTTTGGGGAATCTATTCTAATCCAAACCTGTTGAAGTACGTGCGAAGCAGAACAAGACTTTTTTGTTCTGCTTTTTTGTATTTTTTGATATACTGGAGCAATGAAAAGAAAGGGGTCTGATATGACGATGGACAATAAAGAGGAACAATTGAAGCGCTTGACGCCTTTACAATATGAAGTGACCCAGAACGAAGCTACGGAAAGACCTTTTTCCGGCGAATATGATGATTTTTATGAAAAAGGGATCTATGTGGATGTCGTGAGCGGCGAGCCTTTATTCAGTTCTGCCGACAAGTATGATGCCGGCTGCGGTTGGCCTTCTTTTGCAAAACCGATTTCTACTCTGAAGGAGCTGGAAGACCGAAAATTGATGCGCAAACGTACAGAAGTCCGCAGCGCTCAAGCTGATTCCCACCTGGGGCATGTTTTTGAGGATGGCCCTGCAGAATTGGGCGGACTGCGCTATTGCATCAATTCAGCAGCGATGCGCTTTGTTCCTTATAATCAATTGGATGCAGAAGGGTACTCTGAATATAAACAATTATTCGAATAGGCAGCAAAGACACGTCCCATGGCTACCGGTCCTGGGACTTTTTTTAGCTCATACAGACCAAACGAATGTTCCCGCATATAAGATGGCCGAGTGGCTGTCATTTCCGTTCCGTTTTATGTTATGATAGAAAATGAATGACAATCAGGAAATGAAGAGTAGGAGTCAGATGATGTACGAATACATAAAAGGTAAATTAGTCTATGTGGGGCCGCTTTATGTGGTTCTGGAGAACGGTGGCATCGGCTACCAATTGCAGGTGGCGAATCCTTTCCGGTTCTCCGGAAGCCTGAACCAAGAGATAACGTTTTACATCTATCAGGCAGTCCGCGAGGATGCAATCACACTTTTTGGTTTCAAGGATTATACGGAAAAGCAGTTGTACTTGAAACTGATCAGCGTCTCCGGAATCGGACCGAAGAGTGGCTTGTCCATATTGGCGAGCGATGATCATCTGGGGCTGATTCAAGCGATCGAAACGGATAATGTGGGTTATTTGGTGAAATTCCCGGGTGTAGGCAAAAAGACAGCCTCGCAGATCATCTTGGACTTGAAAGGCAAACTCGGCGAATTGCTCCCCGATACGTATTGGATGGAAGAGCATCCGGTCCATGAAACTGCTGGCGCACAGTCGGCTGTGTTGACGGAAGCTTTGGAGGCTTTGGCCGGTTTAGGATATTCGGACCGTGAAGTGAAGAAAATACTGCCGCTGTTGGAAAAAGAAAACTATTCCAGCGCCGAAGAAGTGCTTCGTACGGCATTCAAGCTACTTTTAAAAGGGTGATATAGATGACAGCTGAAAACAGAATCGTTTCCGGGAATACGGAAGACCTAACAGAAGATTTGATCGAAAAAACATTGCGGCCGCAAATGATGGCGCAATACATCGGCCAAGACAAAGTGAAAAATGAACTGAAAGTGTACATCCAGGCCGCGAAAGCGCGTAGTGAAGCCTTGGATCATGTGTTGTTGTACGGGCCGCCCGGGTTGGGTAAAACGACACTGGCGATGGTCATCGCCAACGAATTGGATGTCCGCATCCACAGCACGAGCGGGCCCGCAATCGAACGGCCGGGCGACCTGATGGTATTGCTCAATGAGCTGGAAGCGGGGGATGTCCTCTTCATCGATGAAATCCATCGCTTGCCGCGGATCGTGGAGGAAGTGCTGTACTCTGCCATGGAGGATTATTATGTGGACATCATCATCGGGCAAGGGCCGACAGCCCATCCGGTCCACTTTACCTTGCCGCCGTTCACGCTGGTTGGTGCCACGACCAAAGCCGGCAGTCTTTCGGCTCCCTTGCGTGACCGGTTCGGGATCGTTTCGCGGATGGAATATTACAGCCTCGAGGATCTCCGACAGATCGTCCATCGCTCTTCGGATGTTTTGTCAACGAAAATCGATGAGTCAGGCGCTGTCGAAATCGCCTTGAGATCCAGAGGCACCCCGCGTGTTGCCAACAGGCTGCTCCGCCGTGTGCGCGATTTCGCCCAAGTCTATCGCGACGGCCTGATCACGAAGGAAATCGCCGACAAGGCTTTGTCCATTTTGAGCGTGGACAACAAAGGCCTTGATGACTTGGATCGGCAAATATTGACGACGATGATCCGGTTCTATAACGGCGGCCCCGTCGGTCTTTCGACGATAGCCGCCAACATCGGCGAAGAAATGGAAACGATAGAGGACATGTACGAACCCTATCTGCTCCAATTGGGCTTCCTGCAGCGCACCCCGCGCGGCAGGGTAGCGACCCCTATGGCCTATGACCATTTGGGGATCACGTATGATACAGAAAAATAAGTGAGGTATTTTATCAATGAGGACAAGTGATTTTGATTTTAATTTACCGGAAGAGTTGATTGCGCAGACACCGCTGCTGGATCGTTCGTCATCCCGGCTTCTTGCCCTGGACTCCAAGACTGGAGAAATCACGGACAAACATTTCACCGACATGGTGGAGGAACTTCAAGAAGGCGATGCGCTGGTGCTGAACAATACACGTGTGCTGCCTGCACGACTGCATGGCGTCAAACCGGACACGGGCGGGCATATCGAAGTCCTGCTTTTGAACAATATCCAAGGGGATGAGTGGGAGACCCTCGTCAAACCAGGCAAACGGGTCAAAGTCGGGACAGTCATCTCTTTCGGGGATGGACGCTTGACGGCCGAAGTGACCCAATCGTTGGATCACGGTGGCCGCATTTTGGATTTCAAATATGACGGCGTATTTTTGGAAATACTGGAATCGCTGGGCGAAATGCCGTTGCCGCCATACATCAAGGAGACGCTGGACGATCAGGAACGTTATCAGACGGTTTACGCCAAAGAAGTCGGCTCCGCAGCGGCACCGACAGCAGGGCTCCATTTCACGTCCGAACTGCTTGAGGAAGTAGCCAATAAAGGCGTCAAGATCGTCTATCTGACATTGCATGTGGGCTTGGGGACTTTCCGCCCGGTATCGGTCGATGACATCGCCAGCCACGAAATGCATTCGGAATTCTACCAACTGACGGACGAGGCAGCGCAAACGCTGAATGAGGTCCGTTCCAACGGAGGCAAAATAGTGGCTGTGGGCACGACTTCCGTGCGGACACTGGAAACGATCGGCACGAAATTTGATGGGGAAATCAAGGCGGATAGCGGATGGACCAAAATTTTCATTTCGCCCGGCTATTCATTCAAGGTTGTCCAAGGCATCATCACCAATTTCCATCTGCCGAAATCGACCTTGGTCATGCTGGTCAGTGCTTTTGCCGGCAGAGACAACGTCTTGTCTGCTTACGAGCACGCAGTCAAAGAAAAGTACCGATTCTTCAGTTTCGGCGATGCTATGTTCATCAAATAAATGGAAAAAACCTTCAGGAAATTTATCCCTGAAGGTTTTTTCGTTTTCTCTGCCGTGTCTAAAGCGAACTATCGGTTATTTATGGGAGGCCGTCTTCGGCATCAACGCAGAAACAAGAACTACGATCAGCGCGGTAAAGATACCCGTCATGGTTGCGATCATAAAGTCATAGCTGCCGCCGGATAAGGCGCTGCCCAGATAAACAGATACTTGCCCTAAGATAAATCCCCAAAAAATGATTGCAATATATTTCATGTCGTTTACACCTCTTCTCGAAATTCATTTTATCACTTTTTTTGGAGATGACAAGCATTACTTGCCCAACGACTTTTTCGCTTCTTGGATTAGGACGGGTACGCTATAATGATAGTATTGATTAGAAAAAGGAGGTCTCAGACATGTCTTTTGTGCATTTGCAGGTCATCAGTGCCTATTCTCTTTTGCAGACGACTAGCCGAATAGACGATTTGGTGCGCAGCGCCAAGGCAAAAGGCTATCAGGCCATCGCATTGACGGACCAAAATGTCCTTTATGGTCAAGTCGACTTCTTCAAACTTTGCAAAAAATATGCTATCCAACCCATTCTGGGAATCCAACTGGATTTGCCCGGAATCATCAGTAAAGATCGCACCTTTCCTTTGGTCCTATTGGCAAAGGATTTTGAAGGCTACAAAAAGTTGATGGCTTTGTCGACGGTCAGGAATCAGGATGTTCCGGATAAGGAATTACTTTCCCTTTTGGAGGATGATTCAAGCCGCATCATCGCGATCACGCCCGGAGAAAAGGGTGAAATCGAAAGTTTTTTGAACGGAAATGATCAGGAAAACGCCAAAGCAGCCAGTTTGGCATGGAAAAAAATCTTCACCCACGGCAATTTTTATTTAGGTGTTCAGCTCCACGAGAAAATGAAACCGATCATTCCGCAATTGAAGCGTTTATCGCAGGCAACAAATATTCCGACTACAGCTATGCATGATGTCAGATACTTGGAACCGAGCGACAATTTTAGTTGTCGTGTCCTGAAGGCGATTGAAGCGAATGAGAAAGTGGATCTGCAATCGGAAGCTTTGGATGGCACGTATTACTTGCCGTCCTGCGAAGAAATCGAAAGGAAGTTTCGGGAAGCTGGCTTGCTGGAATCGGCTGAAACAACCCAGAAAATTGCGGACGAAATTGAAATCGATTTGCCGTTGCATCAGTCGCTGTTGCCGCGTTATCCGCTGCCTGCCGGGACGACACCGCAGGCATACCTCAGAAGGCTGTGTGAAGAAGGGCTGCGTCAGCGGGTCACCACTCCTGAAGCAGAGTATGAAAAACGCTTGGCGTACGAATTGGAAGTCATCCACGAAATGGGCTTTGATGATTACTTCCTTATCGTTTGGGATGTGATGGCGTATGCCCGAAAAGCGAAGATCATGCCGGGAGCCGGTCGGGGATCTGCCGCCGGTTCACTCGTGTCATACGTCCTACGCATCACCCATGTCGATCCCATCAAATACAATCTTTTGTTTGAGCGTTTTTTGAACAAGGAACGCTACAACCTGCCGGATATTGATTTGGATTTCCCGGACAACCGAAGGGACGACATTCTGCATTATGTCAGGGACAAATACGGTTCGGACCATGTCGCCCAGATAGCCACATTTGGGACGCTGGCCGCCAAAATGTCTTTGCGGGATACTGCCAGAGTATTCGGCCTTACTGTAGCGGAGGCGCAAGCCTGGTCGAATGCGATTCCGAATCAATTAGGCATCAGTCTGGCAGAGGCAAAGCAGAAATCAAAAGAATTGCAGAAACTGATCAGTACGAACGATGTGAATCGTCTTTTGTATGAGACTGCCGAAAAAATCGAAGGCGTTCCCCGGCATGTTTCCACTCATGCGGCGGGCGTCGTCATCAGCGACAATCCGTTAAGGGACATTGTGCCGTTGCAGAAGAAAAACAGCGATCTGTATCTGACGCAGTACACGATGGGGAACATCGAAGAAATCGGCCTGCTCAAAATGGACTTCCTGGGGCTGAAAAATCTGACGATACTGAACGATGCGGTGCAGTTGGCCAGCGATGACCACAAAGAGAGCATCAACATTTGGGAAATACCGATGGATGATGATCGGACGCTCGATATATTCCGAAGAGCGGACACGAATGGGGTGTTCCAGTTTGAATCCCCTGGTATAAAAAATGTATTGCGCAAGCTCGGTCCGGAATCGATCGAAGATATTGCCGCCGTCAACGCGCTTTACCGACCGGGTCCGATGGAACAGATAGACCTCTTCATTTCGCGGAAAAAAGGGTTGGCCGAAATCGATTATCTCCATCCCGATCTGAAATCGATCCTTGAGGTAACCTACGGGGTAATGGTCTATCAGGAACAGGTCATGCAGGTGGCTTCCCGGATGGCTGGCTTCAGCCTGGGGGAAGCGGATATCCTCAGAAGAGCGATAGGCAAAAAACAAAAATCCGCCATCGATGAAGAAAGAAAACACTTTATTGAAGGCTCGCTGCAACAAGGCTATTCCAATCAGACGGCCGAGCAAGTCTATGACTATATCGAGCGCTTCGCCAATTACGGTTTCAACCGTTCGCATTCGGTAGCCTATTCTTTCATAGCCTACCAACTTGCCTACATGAAGGCGCACTTTCCAGAAGCATTTTTCGCCGCGTTGCTGAATTCCGTCAACCAGCACTCGGATAAAATGAGGGAGTATTTCATCGAACTGAAAAGGCGCAACATCAGCATTTCCTATCCGGACATCAACACAAGCAACTGGAGGTTTGCGCTGCAACAGCAGACGATCCAATTCGGCTTGGGCGGGATCAAAGGCCTCAGACGCGATTTCATCCAGGAGATCATCAAAGAACGCCAAGGTCACGGGCACTACAAGGATTTCGTTCAATTTTTGAGAAGGATCCATCCGAAGTGGCTGAAGAACGAAAACATCGCACCGCTCATCTATAGCGGAGCGTTCGACAGTTTCGGGCATTCGCGCGCGACGCTGTTGGAGTCGCTGCCGGGTATGCTGAACAGCATCGATTACAGCGGAAACAACGTCGATCTCTTTTCGATACTGGAACCGAAATATGTCGAAACGGAAGAACTTCCCTTGTTGGAACTGCTGGATTTGGAGGAAGCGGCACTGGGCCATTCTTTGAAAGGGCATCCGATCGACCAATTCGGCAAATTGTACAATAATGGTGCAGTTGTGTACGTCACCGAGCTTGTCTACGACAAAAAAATGCGCACGATGGGATTGATCAAAGATATCCGAAGAATCCAGACAAAGAAGGGTGACCCAATGGCATTCGCAAACATGACAGACAGTACCGGCGAAATCAGTGTCACGATTTTCCCCGAGTACTATATCCGGTTCATGAAACTGCTGAAGGCAAACCAGTTGCTTGTTGTTGAAGGCAAGCTGGAGCGATCAAAACAAGCCGAAAAAACGAATTTTTTGGTCACGCACATCTGGGATGCCGAAGCCTATCAGGAAATGATGGGTCAAAAAAAGGAGAATGTCTTCATCCGTTTGACGGCGGAAAACAACACGCCTGAATTGTTCGCGCAAATGTATCGGATACTGAACAATCAAGCGGGGGACCATCCTGTGATCCTTTACAACGAAGCCACAAAACAAACGATGCGCTTAACAGCTGAAAACTGGGTGGCGATTTCTCCAGATCTGCTGGAAGCACTGCAGGCTATTTTTGGAAATGGAAACATTGCCGTCAAATGAAAGCTAAAAGTTGATATCCGGATACTGTTTTCATAAAAGCAAAAGCTTCCTAGACTTGTTCTGCCGTTTGGTTTGAGCTTCCCCGGAACAATTCCCCCAGAGCGAGGCAGTAGTAATAACAATTTGTCCGAATGTGGCGATATTCCGGACAAGAAGCCATTATTTTTCATTGTTTCCTTTTTAACAATCAAAAAAACGTGAAATTAAAAGACATTTTCATAAAAAGATGATAAGATAGTGAAGGACAAATTCAAAAAATATTTAACACATGATTTTTTTTGGAAATTGAGAGTTTTTAACTTTATTGATGAGGTGAAGTCTAATGAAACGTATTGCAGTATTAACTAGTGGTGGAGATGCACCAGGAATGAATGCAGCCATTCGCGCCGTTGTGCGCAAAGGCATTTATGACGGTTTGGAAGTATATGGTATTAATTATGGTTATGCAGGTATGGTAGCCGGAGATTTCCGTCGTCTGACGATTGATGACGTTGGAGACACAATCAGCCGTGGGGGCACAATTTTATATTCTGCCCGCTATCCGGAGTTCGCAAAAGTCGAAGGACAGCTTAAAGGGATCGAGCAGTTGAAAAAATTCGGCATCGATGGCCTGATCGTAATCGGGGGAGATGGATCCTACCGTGGAGGAGCTGCGCTTACTAAATTAGGCTTCCCGACAATCGGTATCCCAGGAACAATCGATAACGATATTCCAGGAACTGATTACACGCTTGGTTTTGATACTGCGATCAATACAGTATTGGAATCTGTGGACAAAATCAGAGATACGGCAACAAGCCATATCCGTACATTCGTTGTTGAAGTAATGGGCAGAAATGCCGGCGACATCGCTTTATGGACTGGTATCGGCAGTGGCGCGGAATCCATCGTCATTCCCGAAAAAGAATTTACAATGGAAGAAGTAGTTGCTGAAATTCAAGAAGGCAGAGCGCGCGGCAAAAAACATACGATCATCATGTTGGCTGAAGGCGTAATGTCAGGGAATGAATTCGCAGAGAAACTTTCCAAATTCGAAGAATTCCACACACGTGTCACTGTTCTGGGCCACGTGCAACGCGGCGGATCTCCGTCAGCGAAGGACCGCGTATTGGGAAGCATCTTCGGTTACAATGCCGTTAAAATGTTGGAAGAAGGCAAAGGCGGAATCTGTGTAGGCGTCAAGGGCGATGAAGTTGTTTTCAACGACATCATCGACACACTTGAAAACCAAAAACACTTGCCGTTATTGTCGCTTTACCAAATCAACAAAGAAATTTCTTTCTAACGAAAAGTTGACTTACGTTTTACAAAATATAAAATGAGGTGCTTATTTTCTATGAAAAAGACAAAAATTGTATGTACGATCGGGCCTGCAAGTGAATCTGTAGAAACACTTGTTAAATTGATGAATGCCGGTATGAACGTTGCCCGCTTGAACTTCTCACACGGAGACTTTGAAGAGCATGGCGCTCGTATCGTCAACATCCGCGAAGCATCAAAAATCACAGGCAAAATGTGCGCCATCTTATTGGATACAAAAGGTCCGGAAATCCGTACTAACAACATGAGAGACGGCATCGTGTCGTTGATCACCGGCGAAACAGTAAGAATCTCTATGACAGAAGTTGAAGGCACGAAGGATAAATTCTCTATCACTTATCCAGAATTGATCAACGATGTTGTTGTCGGAAACCACATCCTATTGGATGACGGCTTGATTGACCTTGAAGTGACTGAACTTGACAAAGAGAACAATGAAATTGTAACTTTGATCAAAAACTCAGGCATCTTGAAAAACAAAAAAGGCGTTAATCTACCTGGTATCAAAACAAACTTCCCTGGTCTTACACAGAAAGATGCTGACGATATCATCTTCGGTATCGAAAATGACGTCGATTTCATCGCAGCAAGCTTCGTGCGTCGCGCAAGTGATGTATTGGCTATCACGGAAATTTTGGAAAAACATAACGCAACCCACATCCAAATCATCCCTAAAATCGAGAACCAAGAAGGTCTTGATAACATCGATGAAATCTTGAAAGTTTCTCAAGGTTTGATGGTTGCCCGTGGTGACTTAGGAGTAGAAATCCCTACTGAAGAAGTTCCTATCGCACAAAAAATGTTGATCAAAAAATGTAACGCTTTAGGCAAACCAGTCATTACAGCAACTCAAATGCTGGATTCTATGCAACGCAACCCACGTCCTACACGTGCTGAAGCAGGAGACGTTGCCAACGCTATCTTCGACGGAACGGATGCAGTTATGCTATCCGGAGAAACAGCTGCTGGTGATTACCCGGTTGAAGCAGTTACGACAATGGCTACAATCGCTATCCGCACGGAAGAAGCGATCGTTGGACAAGATGCATTTGCTTTGAAAGCATACAGCAACACGGATATGGCTGAAGCAATCGGTCAATCAGTTGGGCATACTGCACGCAACCTTAACATTCAAACTATCGTTGCCGCTACCGAGTCTGGACATACAGCGCGCATGATCTCTAAATACCGTCCGAAATCACACATCGTTGCAATCACTTTCTCGGAACGTCAAAGACGTGGATTGGCCCTTTCATGGGGTGTGTATCCGTTCGTTACCGAAAAACCGGATTCAACTGATGAAATGATGGAATTGGCTGCAAAAGTTGCCAAAGAAGAAAACTTCGCTAAAGAAGGCGACTTGATCATCATCACTGCCGGCGTACCAGTAGGCGAACGTGGTACTACCAACTTGATGAAGATTCAATTGATCGGAACAAAATTGACTTCCGGCCAAGGTATCGGCGACAAATCTGTCATCGGTAAAGCTGTTGTGGCTCTTTCAGCTGAAGAAGCAATCGCTAAAGTGACACAGGACTGCATCTTAGTGTTGAAGAACTCTGATAAAGACTACACGCCTGCATTTGAGAAAGCTGCAGCAGTAATCGTTGAAGCTGGCGGCTTGACTAGTCATGCTGCTGTTGTCGGAATCGCAAGCGGCATTCCAGTAATCGTAGGAGCAGAAAATGCGACTACATTAGTGCAAGACAACGAATTGATCACAATCGATTCACGTCGCGGCATCATCTACCGTGGTGCAACAACTACCATCTAAGCTTAACTAAATTAGAAAGCATCTGTGGGTCTGGGACGAGAGTCTCGGACCCATTTGCTTTGCTTAATAACAGAAATATCACAAATATAACAAGCGCATAACAACGACGCTTTGGAAATCATTTTGTGATATGATAAAATGGAAGAAATACAGCGACGGAAAGACCGTCTGGAGGAAAAATATGAGTAAAGTACTGGGTACAATCATTACAGGTGTGATCGTGGACGAGAACGAGAAAAGTGTCTTCGTTCAGAAAGACGGCATCACCTACAGATTGGATAAAGAAGAGTCAGAAACGGCATTGCAATTAGGTGACACTGTCAAAGGATTTGTCTACGAAGGAATGAACAAGCAACTACGCATGACCTTAAAGGAACCGGCTAGCCAAGTAGGACAGTATGGTTGGGGAACAGTTGTAGCTGTCCGGAAAGATTTGGGCGTATTTGTGGACATTGGTCTAGATGACAAAGAAATTGTAGTTTCTTTGGATAATTTGCCCGATATCAAATCGCTATGGCCGAAAAAGGGAGACCGACTTCTGATCGCCCTTGAACAGGACAGCAAAGATCGTCTGTGGGGCATCATCGCCGACGAACCGGTATTCCGTTCCATTTCCCGTACTCCGGGGGAAGAATTGAAAAACAAAGACATTACCGGAACCGTCTTCCGTTTGAAATTAGTGGGAACGTTTATTTTAACGGATGATGATTATATCGGATTCATTCACCCATCCGAGCGGGAGATTGAACCGCGCTTGGGCGAAGTCGTCAGCGGGCGAGTCGTCGGCATCAGTCAACACGGCATGCTGAATCTATCCCTGAAACCGCGTGCGCATGAAGCTATCAGTGAAGATGCAGCCATGATTTTGGTATTGTTGGAGCAGAGTCCCACGCACAGTTTGCCTTATTGGGACAAGAGTGATCCTGAAGCAATCAAAGAATACTTTGGCATCAGCAAAGCGCAGTTCAAAAGAGCGTTGGGCCATTTGTTGAAAGCCAGATTGATCATCCAAGAAGATGGACACACAAAATTAATCAAAAAGGATTAGGTATTCAGCCTGTCCTCAAAGGAGCCGACAGCAGTGACGGAATTGTCATTAAACACCATCAAAAAACAATTGCAAGAGGCAGGATTCAAGCTCACTCCACAACGGGAAGCGACTGTCGGCGTGCTGCTGGAAAAGGAAAAAGAGCATCTCAGTGCGGAGGAAATTTTCCTGCTGTTGCGGCTTAAACATCCTGATATCGGCCTTGCGACGGTCTATCGTACATTGGAAATCTTGACCGAATTGAACATCACGTACAAAGTAGTCTTTGAAGATGGGTTATCTCGATACGATTTAAGAAGAACCAGCAATGAGCATTTCCATCATCATCTTTTGTGCATCGAATGCGGCAACATTGAGGAAATACACGAAGATTTGTTAGGTGAGGTCGAAAAAGATGTCGAATCCCGCTATCAATTCGTGGTAAAAGACCATCGCTTGACTTTTCATGGCATCTGCCGCGAATGCCAACAAAAACTGAGGAATAAATAGCCTCAAAAGGATGAAATGGGTTACCGACATGGAAGAAGAAATCAATGAATATGGGCGTTATTTGAGGATCGAGCGAGGGTTGTCCGATAACACAATCATCAGTTATCTGCGAGACCTCAGAAAATACAGTCAATTTCTGGAAAAGAATGCTATTCATGCATTCGGGGATGCGACCAAACCGGACGTGCTTTTGTATCTTCAATTTTTGAATGAAGAAAAATTAGCGACAGCCTCAATCGGAAGGATGATCACCAGTCTCCGGAGATTCCATCAATACTTAAAGCAAGAAGGATTGATCGAAAATGATCCGATGGTCACCATTCAGCTGCCAAAAAAACAACAAAAGTTGCCGAAAGTGCTTTCGATGGCTGAAATTGAACGCTTGATGGCTGCACCGGATGTCAAAACTGTCCTGGGACTAAGGGATCGCGCCATATTAGAATTGTTGTATGCCACCGGTCTTCGCGTCAGTGAACTCATCCACATCACGATGAGTGAAATCCATCTGGATATCGGGTTCATCCAAACAATCGGTAAAGGCGATAAAGAAAGAATCGTGCCTTTGGGGGAGGAAGCCGCCTTCTGGATTTCGGAATACTTGTCGGACAGTCGGCCAGCTTTGGCGCATGGGAGGAAAGAAACGGCCTTCCTGTTCCTGAATTTCCATGGCAATGGGTTCACCCGCCAAGGGATCTGGAAAAATCTGAAGCAAACTGTGCGGGATGCCGGCATTCAAAAAAATGTATCGCCGCATATGTTGCGCCATTCCTTTGCAACGCATATTCTTGAAAACGGAGCGGATCTGCGGATTGTGCAGGAACTGTTGGGGCATGCTGATATTTCAACAACTCAGATTTATACGCACATCACAACAGAAAGAATGGCAGAAATCTATCAAAAGTATCATCCGCGCGCTTGAAGCGCAACAGCTCAAGTCCGCTGAGGATAAGGGAGGAATAGAATCATGAAATTTAATCGCATCCATTTGATCGTGATGGATTCAGTCGGCATTGGCGAAGCAGCTGATGCAGACAAATTCGGAGATGTCGGCTCGGATACGCTTGGGCATATCGCTGAAGTCGCCGGGCTGAACATTCCTAATCTGGAAAAGTTGGGTTTGGGCAATATCCGCGAATTGAGCGGCGTCAAGCCGGACAGCGCATCCATCGGCTACTACACGAAACTCGAGGAGCAGTCCGTCGGGAAAGATACGATGACAGGCCATTGGGAAATCATGGGGCTGAACATCCAATCGCCATTCCGCGTTTTTCCTGAAGGTTTCCCGCAGGATTTGATTGAAAAAATCGAAAATCATACAGGCCGCAAAATTATCGGAAACAAGCCGGCAAGCGGGACTGAAATCCTGGATGAGTTCGGTGAGCACCAAATGAAGACCGGTGATCTGATCGTCTACACATCGGCGGATCCGGTGCTGCAGATTGCTGCGCACGAAGAGATCATTCCGCTTGAAGAATTGTACGCGATCTGCGAATATGTCAGGGAAATCACTTTGGAGGACCCCTATATGATTGGGCGGATCATCGCCAGACCGTATCTCGGGACTCCGGGCCATTTTACCCGCACAAGCAATCGGCACGATTACGCCTTGGACCCATTCGGGCAAACAACGTTGGATCATCTGAAGGAAGGCGGCTACGCTGTCATCGCAATCGGCAAAATCAATGACATCTATAATGGCCAGGGCATAACGGAATATGTGCGCACTAAGAGCAATATGGACGGTGTCGACCAGTTGTTGACTATCATGGAAAAAGATTTTCGGGGTTTAAGCTTCTTGAACTTGGTCGATTTCGATGCGCTGTTCGGACACCGCCGGGATGTGAAAGGGTATGCTGAGGCAATCGAAGACTTTGATGCGCGCATCCCTGAAATATTGGCTGCTCTAGCGGATGATGATTTGTTGTTGATCACTGCAGATCACGGGAATGATCCAACTTTCCCGGGGACAGATCATACGCGTGAATATGTTCCATTATTGGCCTATTCGAAAAAAATGGCGGGCCGCGGTAAGATGGATCAGGGCAAGTTTGCGGATATCGGCGCAACTGTATCCGATAATTTTCGAGTGGCCGCTACTCAAAACGGCCGCAGCTTTTTGGATGAATTGGACTAGCGAGGTGTGGGAATATGACAAATGATCAAAATAATGTGCGGATAGCTGCCAAATATTTGGAAGAAAAAGGTTTATTGGAACCTGAATTTGGATTGATTTTGGGTTCAGGCTTGGGCGAATTGGCTGATGAGATAACGGACGCGATTGCGATCCCATATGAGGAAATCCCTTACTTCCCTGTATCGACGGTTGAAGGTCACAAAGGCCAACTCGTATACGGGAACCTGAGTGGGAAAAAAGTCATCGCCATGCAAGGCCGCTTTCATTTCTATGAGGGCTACGGGCTCGAAGCGGTTACTTTTCCGATCAGGGTAATGAAGTATCTGGGTATCCATTCCTTGGCGCTGACAAATGCGGCCGGAGGCATCAGTTATGCATTTACACCGGGGGATTTGATGCTGATTACGGATCACATCAATCTGACGGGTCAAAATCCATTGATCGGTCCGAACGATCCTGAGCAGGGGCCACGCTTTACGGATATGAGCCAAGCCTACGATGGCGAATACCAAGAGAAAATAAAACAAGTCGCTTCCGAGATGGGATTGGATCTGAAGGAAGGTGTATATCTTGGACTGACAGGTCCCACTTATGAAACGCCAGCAGAAATCCGTATGTGCCGGGTGCTGGGTGCTGACGCTGTCGGCATGTCCACAGTGCCGGAAGCCATAGTAGCGCGTCATGCGGGTTTGCGCATTTTCGGTGTTTCCTGTATAACTAATTTAGCTTCAGGAATGCAAGCGACCCTAAATCATGAAGAAGTCGTTGAAACGACAACTCGAGTCAAGGAAACATTCAAAGCCTTATTGAAGAATGTATTGGCTACCCTGTAACAAACAGGTCATGAAAACAACTCTCTCGTACAACGTTGCTGCGCAGAGCTGCAGCCGTTCAGAATGGTGCATCCCAGAACGGCTGTCAGGGTAAATACAAAGTGAGAAGGAGATCGAAGTGTTCATTTCTTATAATCAATCATATGAAAAAATAGCTATGGGTCTGCTTTCTTATGTGACAGATCTAAAAAATGTAGCGAGGCTGAAGCCGGAAATGGAAAGCTACATTGATAATGTCGATAGGAAACTATTCTTGTGGAAAGATGAAGAGACAGAGAATATCGTTGCTTTGATAGGTGTGCAAATACATGAAGCAATGGTGTTGGTTCGTCATATCGCTGTCTCACCTTCGTTTCGGAAGGAAGGCATCGTGCATCGGTTGTTGGATGGCTTGCAGCAACACTATCCAACAAGCGCGATCAACGGGACTCTGGAAACCGCGCCGTTCATCGCCAAATGGAACCAGAAACAGCCGAACCGAAGCGATGAGGAAACGAGTGGATCATTGTGAGCGAACAAAATGAACTCACCCTCATATTGCCGGATTTTGAGGGACCATTGGATCTTCTCCTGCACTTGATCAAAGAGTTGAAAGTCGATATTTTCGATATTCCGATTGCAGAAGTGACTTTTCAATATCTGCGTTACTTGGACACGATGCAGGAGATGAAATTGGATATCGCCGGCGATTATCTGCTGATGGCTGCGACGTTGTTGGAGATAAAAAGCCGCATGTTGCTTCCGAAAAAAGAAGTGACCTTCGAAGAGGATTTTTATGAAGACGGCGAGGATCCGAGGGAGAGCTTGATTCAACAATTGGTGGAATACAAGCAATTCCAGGAAGCAGCCAAGGCATTGAAAACCATGGAACAAGAACGCGGCTTGTATTTCACGAAGCCGGCAACGGATTTTGAGGACCTCCAACAAGCGGTCCCTCTTGCTCCAGGCGAAGTTTCTGCGGCGGATCTGATTGCCGCGCTTCAGAAAATGTATCAAAAACTGCAGAAAAAGAAGCCACTTCAGGCCAGAATGGAACAGGATCAATATACGGTGGATCAGACGATGACTTGGATCATGGAGAAGTTGGAAAACCTGCCTTATGATTCTGACCCAAGGCTTCCCTTTACGGCCTTCTTTGAAGTGCAAACCAAATCGCAGATTGTGAATACATTTTTGGCAATGCTGGAATTGGTAAAAGAAAGAAAAATCAATTTTTCACAAGAGAACACATTCGGAGATATTTATATACTACGCAATATGGGAGTTTTAATAAATGAATAAAAAAGGGGCACTGGAGAGTCTGCTGTTTGTGGCAGGCGATGATGGCTTGAGTATGGATGAAATCACCTCTTTATTGGAGACCACACCACTGGAAGCACAAAATTTGTTGACCGAAATGCGTGCGAGTCATAACGACAATATCCACTCCGGTTTGACGCTTCTCGAAACCCGCAAAAGATACCAACTAGCCACAAAGAGAGAGTATGCAGAACTAATTAAAATGTACGCTGTGTCGCCATTCGCGACCCATTTATCACAAGCTGCCCTGGAAACACTGGCGATCATCGCATACAAGCAGCCCTTGACGCGGATGGAAATCGATCAGATCCGCGGCGTCCAGTCAGCAGGCTTGGTCCAAAGATTGTTGCTGAGAGGGTTGGTAAAGGAAATCGGCCGTTCGGAAACACCAGGAAGACCGATCATTTACGGCACAACCGATTATTTCATGAATTATTTCGGATTGACCACAATAGAGGATCTGCCGAATGTGGACGAATTATTCCAGATGCAGGATAATGAATCCTTCGATCTTTTTGATTTTCCCGCGGACGAAGATACAGATAACCAACTTGCTTTTTTTAAGAATGATTCCATCATATCGGAACAAGAATGACAGACAAAAACAAATAAGAATAATAGGTGAATAAATGGAAAGATTACAGAAAGTCATTGCACATGCAGGAATAGCTTCACGGAGGAAAGCCGAAGAACTGATCACTTCTGGTGCAGTCAGCGTTAACGGAAACAAGGTAACGGAATTAGGAGTCAAAGTTTCAAAAAATGATAGAGTGGAAGTGAACGGCTTACCGATTTATCGCGAACAGCCGGTTTACTATTTGTTCTACAAACCAAAGAATACCCTCTCATCTGTGAAAGATGATAAAGATCGGACTGTCGTCACTGATTTCTTCAATGTAAAAGAGCGGATTTATCCGATCGGCAGATTGGACTATGATACGACCGGGTTGCTCCTTTTGACCAATGATGGTGAATTTGCGAATCTGTTGACCCACCCGAAATACCACATCGATAAAACCTATGTTGCTAAGGTTGGTTGTATCCCTACGCGCTCCGATCTGAACAAATTGGAAAACGGAATCGTGATTGACGGCAAAAAAACTGCGAAAGCGCGAGCTAAGTTGATTTCTGCCAATTCCCAAAAAAATACAGCGATCATTGAGTTGACCATCCATGAAGGTTGGAACCATCAAGTCAAAAAAATGTTCGAAAAAATTGATTGTCCCGTCGAAAAACTGAAAAGAGAATCGTTTGGGTTCCTTACGCTCGGTGATCTGAAGCCAGGGCAACACCGAGAGCTGAAGGCGTTTGAAATCGATAAGCTGAAAAACATGGCTCTTGCGAACGAAAAAACATCAAAAAGGTAGTTTTCTTATCTAATCGGAGAGGATGATCACGATGACAAATTCCAGCGGGAAAATATTGATTGTGGATGACGAGGAGCGTATCCGAAGATTATTGAAACTCTATCTGGAAAAGGATGGTTATGAAACAGCCGAAGCAGAGGATGGAACAACAGCGGTGGAAATGATTTTGAACAACCATTACGATTTGGTGTTGTTGGATATCATGCTTCCTGGAATGACTGGCATTGAAGTAGCCAAAATTGTCCGCAAGGAAAAAGAAATACCGATCATGATGATCACTGCCCGCGGCGAAGAGAACAATCGCGTAGAGGGATTCTTGTCAGGAGCGGACGACTACATCGTGAAGCCTTTCAGTCCAAGAGAAGTCATGTTGCGGGTCGCAGCCATCCTGAAGCGGACAAAGCCATCAGAAACGGAATCGAGCACAATCGAATATCCGCTGCTGAAGATTTTTCCGGATGCAAGGAAAGTGCTGGTTGACGAGGTGGCGATCAATTTGACGCCTAAAGAATTTGAATTGCTTCTTTATCTTTCGAAGTCCCCGGAGAAAATCTTTACGAGGGAAGTTCTTTTGAAAGAAGTCTGGAAATACGAATTTTTCGGAGACTTGCGCACAGTCGACACGCACGTCAAGCGGTTGCGAGAAAAATTGTTGAAGCAATCGAAACCAGTTTCAAAAATGATAGTGACCGTTTGGGGGATGGGTTATAAATTTTCCCCGAATGATGACCAAGCAGCAGACGACAAACAATGAAAAGGACGAGCATATTCCTCAAATCATGGGTTCTATTGACTTTTTTGACTGTAGCCATCATGACTTTGATGTATATCGGCCACGCAATCATCAGTGTGAACTCGATCGAAGATACTTATAATAAACTGCTGCAGGAGAAAATCACTGCGTATAAGGATACGATTATGACCGATCCCGAAGATTATCTCGCCCAAACAGGGGTTGTGCAATCGCTGGATCCTGAATTATCCTATTACATCAAAATAGCGGATCAGAGCCGTTTCGTCGTACAAAAACCGGATCTTCAAGAGCAGTCTGAACTGCTTCTTGAGAACATTCTGGCGAATGATGAAATTCTGGATGCAATCGATGGTAAAGTAGATGATTTCAGCCGGATCACCATAGAGGACGAGGAAAATAATCCCTTGCTTTTGATGGTTTTTGTTCATACTTTTGAATTGCAGGGACAAGCCGGAATGCTCGTCATTAGTTATGAGCTGGACGAATTTCAGGCTTATGAACTGAACGCAAAAAGCATTACTTTGTTGTTGTTGACAGTCTATCTAATGGGGACGATCATCTATTATCAGTACCTGATAAGGAATGTTGCCGAACCGTTGGAGGTTATGAAGGATATCGCCTTCAAATACTCCCGGAATGATTTTTCCAAGCGGATTACGTTCGAATCCTATGATGAAATATCCGGATTGGGCACCGCCATGAATAAGCTGGGAAAGACTCTCCAAGCCACGACGCTGATGAACAGGGAAGAGCGGGAACTGTTGAATCATCTGTTTGATTCTTTGCCGGCAGGAATCCTTTACTTTGACCAAAATTTTCATTTGAAATTAGTGAATGGACCTGGCCAAGAATTTTTGGATTTTTGGCGAAGGGTGGATCCGAATGCAGAAGCTAAAGCAATACCGCACCAGTTCAAGGAAATGGTCCAACATGCCTTCAACACAACATCCGGATCGGAAGTGGAGCTCAGTTGGTCCCAGCGGCATTATAACGTTAAAGTGACGCCGGTCATCCAAACAGATCTGCAAAAAACTGCCGGGGTTCTGATTGTGTTGCAGGATGTGACGAACGAAAGGCAATTGGATATTATCCGCGGTGATTTCATCACGAATGTATCCCATGACTTGCGGACGCCGTTGCAGATGATAAAAGGGTACAGCGAAGCCATTATCGATAACATCGCTGAAAGCAATGACGAGAAAATCGAAATGGCCCAAATCATTTTGGATGAAACGTCCGAGATGAACAAAATGGTGAACAACCTTCTGGATTTGTCGCGAATGCAAGCGGGTTACATAGAATTGAACCGGCAAAATGTCGATCTCGATGCCTTCTTCAAACATTTGGCGGGCAGGTTCGAAAACAGTTTTAAAGAAGCGGCCATCCAATTTTCTTATGAACTGGCGGATGGCATCAAAGTCTATTCTTTTGACGAAGAGAAAATGAATCAGGTGTTTTACAATCTGATCGACAATGCGGTACGTTATTCAGCCGAAATCGGTACGCGGAGACAAAAATTCATCCATATCACGGTCCGGTTGGATGATATGTTGGATAAAGTTGTCTTTGAAATCAGCGATAACGGCATCGGTATCCAGGCTGAAAGTTTACCGTTCATTTTCGAGCGTTTTTATAAAAATGATAAATCGCGGACATACTCGAAACAAAAGGGAACCGGCATCGGGCTTTCGATTGTGAAGACAATCGTGGAAGCGCATGACGGGGAAATAGAAGTCCATAGCGAACCGGGTGTCGGGACGACTTTCTTGGTCCGTTTTCCATTTCACGCAAGTTGAGAAAAGCGATCGGAAAATAGTCTGAAAATATTTATCTCGAAACTGTGATATTATCCTTGACAATCGTGTGTGCATCGCTTATAGTTTGTGTATAACAAAATATAAATAAGATTCGTCTTCAGGGCAGGGTGAAATTCCCGACCGGTGGTAAAAGTCCACGACCTCGCAATGGTTCATTGCGGGCTGAACTGGTGTAATTCCAGTACCGACAGTACAGTCTGGATGGGAGAAGATGGGGTTTCTTTGAATTGCAATTTCAAAGGCTCTATTTTTATGTGTCCATTTGAGGATGATAAGAATAGGGTCTTTTTGGATTTGGAGAAACCCATCTCTGAGACAGTCAACAGGGAGGATTCATTAACATGCAACAAAACAAAACAAAAAGATTGGTCGGTATTTCACTATTTGGGGCATTGGCATTTGTGCTGATGTTCATCGCTTTCCCGGTAATTCCAGCATTTTCTTATCTGAAGATCGACTTCAGTGATTTACCGATTCTGCTTTCATTTTTCCTTTACGGTCCAGCCGGCGGAATCATCTCTGCTGTCATCCGCTCCATTTTGCACTACCTTCAGACGGGCGGGGATATGGGCTATCCGATCGGGGACTTCGCAAGTCTCTTGGCGACGCTCTCTTACACGTTGCCTGTCTACTACCTATTGAAAAAAGCAAAAACAAAAACAGCCGTTATCTTGGCGCTGTTGACGGGTACTTTGGTTTTGACGGTTGTCTTATCCGTAGCCAATTGGTTCATCATCACCCCGTTGTACATGTATCTTTTGAATTTTGAAATGGGTTCTGTCAAAGAATTGGTATTGGCTGGCATAGTGCCTTTCAATATCATCAAAGGACTTGTCGTCAGTGCGGTCATCCTCTTGGTGATGCCGAAGCTGAAACCTTGGCTGGCGCATAACAAAGTTCCTTTTGCCCAGTAATCATTAGGGACTGATATTTTAATTGTTTCAAGAACAAGAGGCTGCACCCGAATCAGTGATGATTCAGAGTGCAGCCTCTTTTGCGTTGTCCCCTCCGTATGGAAGTCTCGGAATCACTGTTCCACAGGAGGAAACGGAGATTCTGAGCGCAAGATGGCGCCAGTGGGGCATTTTCGGTAGGCATCCAGAAACGCATCAAAATGTTCGGTGGGTATCGGTGCTTTGCCCGTATTCGAATCCATTATGGAGAAAGCAATCCCTTCGGAAGTATAGTCGAAGAGAGCCGGTGAAATTATTTGGCAAAGTCCACAAGCGATGCAGTTATCTTGATTTACTTTGGTATAATACATAGAGTAACCTTCTTTACAAAAATTTGGTGGTGATAACATGAAAAGTTTGACATACATAGAGTATCTTTTTTTGGATTGCATTTCAACCGAACGCCCCATCAAGGAAGCGACTCTTTTTTATAACCTGATTGGCAAACGGACTGTGTCCACCATGCTCCAGTGCCGTCAATATGATCTGGAAGCCTATTTCACTGTCATGCCGGGCATGAAACCGATCGTGTTGAAAAAAGGCCTCGAGCGATTGCTTTCGGATGGTCTGATCAGCGGCAACGATGGCGAGGGCTATCTTCTGACCAAAGCGGGAAGCGAGATACAAGCTGATTTTTTCAGCAGTCACGCGCATTTTTCTTTGCCAAACCAAATGGGATTTGCCCTCGTTCAGAGTGTTTTGCGCCGGCGGATGCTTTTTCTGATCCAAATCCTTTCCGAAATGCTGCATAAAAATAAGCATTACTATCCCATTGAGAGGGAAGCGAAAGAGCAGCTTTGGATGAAGCGCTTGTTGACGCAGCATGCCGGAGATAAAGCCACTTTTGCGCGCGCCTGTGGAGAAGAATGGCATACTTACCTGTCACGGCTGCCTGAAAGGGATGCAGGGCTTTTTGCACTGCAATTTGAAGGCACGGACCACCTGAGGAAAACAACCGGTCAGATGGCCGGCCTGTTCTCGTTGGATGAAGCCGAAGTGAAAATACTGCTTCACCAAAATTGGCTGAGTTTGTATGCTGCATTGGAAAAAGAACCAGAAAAGTTCCCTGTCCTTGCTTCGGTCATGCTTATGACGATAAAGGAAAACGGCTTGGCTTCCGCCAGTGCTGAAACGACTATGCGTTATTTCATGAACGGGCATAGCATAAATGAAATCATCTCGATGCGTGGATTGAAACAGAGCACAATCCAAGATCATTTTGCTGAAATTGCCTTGATCTATCGGGAATTCCCAACGCAAGAATTTTTGGATAAGGAAAAATTGCACTATCTGAAACAACTCGTGGAACGAAAAGAACGTGTCGATTATCGGGAAATCCAAAAAGTATTTTCCGAAATCAACTTTTTCGAGTCCCGGTTGATACAAATAAGAAGTGAGGTTGCGGCTAAATATGGATGAAGCACAATTGAAATCAGAACTTCAGAAATACTTCGGCTACACGGCATTCAAGGACGGGCAATTGGAGCCCATCCAATCCGTTTTGGCGGGCAAGCACACGCTGGCAACTTTACCCACGGGAACCGGGAAATCCTTGATATATCAGTTGAGCGGATACCTTTTGGAGGGGATTGTCGTTATCGTTTCGCCTCTTTTATCTTTGATGGAAGATCAAGTGGCCCAACTGAAATTCATGGGTGAAAAAAAGACGGCCTCATTGAACAGCATGCTGCAGTTCGAAGAAAGGCAAAGATTATTAAGCAACCTGAATCAAATCAAGTTTTTGTTCCTTTCTCCCG
Source organism: Trichococcus paludicola (assembly GCF_003052295.1). GTDB lineage: Bacteria > Bacillota > Bacilli > Lactobacillales > Aerococcaceae > Trichococcus > Trichococcus paludicola. The sequence goes on along the minus strand of NZ_QBLC01000002.1, from coordinate 363,225 downwards.
AGATGCTGCAGAACCAAGTTGTGTTGAACAAACTCAAGCAGATCCCGCTCGCTTTGTTTGTGGTCGATGAAGCGCATTGCATTTCCCAGTGGGGCTTGGATTTCCGTTCCGATTATCTATTTTTGGGCGCTGCAAGGAAAGAATTGGGCAACCCTTTGACGTTGGCGCTCACTGCGACAGCGACGCCTACCGTGATGGAGGATATCATCGGTTCCCTGCATATTGATGGAAGTGAATTGAACGTATTTGAGGGCCCGGTTGACCGTGCCAATATTTATTACAAAGTCGTTGCAGTGCCTCCAGTGGGAAAGCAGGAGTACCTCCTGGAGCTTCTGGAGAAATATCCATCTCCGGGCATCATTTACTTCTCCAGCAAGGCACAAGCTGATGCGGTCGCATTCATGATCCGGAAAAAAACAAATTTGCGCGCAGAAGCCTATCATGCCGACCGGACAAATGAAGATAGGATCACTATCCAGCATCAATTTCTTCAGGATGAGTTGGACGTCATTTGTGCCACCAGTGCTTTCGGAATGGGGATCAATAAGCCGAACATTCGCTATGTGATCCATTACCACATGCCGAATTCCCTTGAGGAATATGTGCAGGAGATAGGGAGAGCGGGGCGTGACGGGCAACAGAGCACGGCGGTCCTATTGTATTCAGAACCGGACTTCAACTTTAAAGTGAAGATGCTGCAAAGTGATTTTCCGAACGATCATGCAATTGAAAGTGTCATCAAAAATAAGACGATCAATCCAGAGCATGGGAGTTCGACTGAGCAAACCTTGTTGTCGCATATCTTGCGCCAGCGATTCACAAAAGAGGAAGCGAAGCATTTTATCGCAGCCCGCCACGATCTGAAGAAAAACTTACTGAAGGGCATGAAGGGATTTGCCGAAACAGACACATGCAAACGAGACTTTATTTCCGCCTATTTCGGGAAAAGCAGTCTCGTCAAACCTGAATACTGCTGTGATAGCTGCGGGACCGAAGACCCGCCTTTAGTGGGGGAATTCAGGACCAGGAATACGGTCCCAATGACAGAAACACCGCATTGGGAAAAAATCCTGTCAGACCTTTTTCTTTTATAAAATTTAACCCAAAAATTACGAAAATGTGCTACAATTAGCATGAATCACTTATAGGAGGAACCCGAATGGATAAAAAGAATCGCAATCGCAATAATGGAGAGCCTTGGTCACGTAAATTCGGCGAAGATGAAAATCTGAAGAGCCGGCAGTATTCACGTTCGGCCAGAAATACAAAAAACAAAGAAGTAGCACCTCTATTAAAAGTATTGCTGTTTCTCTTTTTGGCTATTCTGATTATTCCATTTGCAACCATCTATTTTAACAAACAGAATCAAAATACTCCCGCACCTAAGAGTGCTGAACAAGTGATGATCAACAAGCGAGTGGCCAGTTCCAGTGTCGAAAGCAGTGAGAAAACGTCTTCCGAAGAGGCTTCCGAAGAGGTTTCCAGCGAAGTGGTCGAGAGCGCAGAGGAGCCCAAAGCTTCGATTGCGGAAACGCCAAGTTCGAGTGCCGCGCCTGCAGTGGTCGAAACACCTGTTGAAACAGTTAAAGAACCGGAAACGACTACTGGGGTATACAGTAATTCATACACCATCCAAGCGGGTGACAATCTTTACCGGATTGCTATTAACCACGGGATGACATTGGATGAATTGATGCAGGCCAACGGGTTGAGCAGCACAGAAGCACAAATCGGTATGGCATTGAAAGTTAAATAGTGAAAGCCGTCTGTCAAGGCGGCTTTTTCAATGAAATCGAACAGAATGAAGTCGGAGGTTTATTGTGAAAAAAATGAATATTGCCATCGATGGTCCAGCATCAGCAGGGAAAAGCACCATCGCGAAAAAAGTTGCGGAAAAGTTGGGATACATCTATTTGGACACAGGCGCGATGTACCGAACGTTGACTTATGCAGCTTTATCCAACGGAAGTGATCTGCATGATGAAGACGTCTTGCATACATTGCTGCAAGGAATCAGGATAACCTTTTCGACTGCCGAAAACGAAATGCAGCGTGTTTTTCTGAATGAGGAGGACGTGACCGAATCGATCAGGTCGGAGCAAGTGACCCAAAACGTCTCCCTGGTTTCGTCGTTCGCGAAAGTGCGTGAAGAGATGGTTGCCCGCCAGAAAAGCATCGCACGGTCCGGCGGCGTCGTTATGGACGGCAGGGACATCGGTACGGTCGTGTTACCTGATGCTGAGGTCAAGATATTCATGACAGCCACAGCCGAAGAAAGAGCGCTGCGCCGCTACAAAGAAAACATGGCGAAGGGTATGACCACTTCCTTGGAAGAGCTGACGGAAGACATGAAGCGCCGCGACCATTTGGACAGCACCCGGACGATATCCCCGTTGAAAAAAGCCGATGATGCCATCGTTTTGGACTCAACGCATCTGGAGATCGACGAAGTGGTGAAGCGGATTCTTGGCATTATCGAAGCGAACCTAAAACCCTTACAAACATTGGATTAACAATACTAGACGATTTTAAGCAAAGATGTTAGAATGATTGTATGCAGTATTACGCTTTCAAAAATATAGAGTCAAGGATTAATTTCTTAGCCGAAAGGCGGGGGGTTAAGGGAACTAGCCAATCGGTTGCCGCAGACTTTTAGGAGGAATAGTTACATGTCAGATTACATTGAAAACCCAGAGTTAAATGAAGAAGAGTCCAATAAAGTTGAGCAAACTATGCAAGATGTGTTGGATGAAGCATTATCCATTGAGGTGGGCGATACTGTCAAGGGGGAAGTTTTAAGTATCCAAGATAGACAAGCCATCGTAGGAATCATTGGGGGCGGGGTAGAAGGGGTTATTCCTTACAACGAATTATCTGCAAAACCATTCGATGAAGTTACAGAAATCCTAAACGTAGGTGACGTTGTGGATTTGGTTGTCATAAAACAAATCAAAGATAAAGAAAATGGAAGCTTCTTACTTTCGAAGCGTCGCGTTGATGCTAAAATCGTTTGGAAAGATATCCAAGATAAATTCGAAAACAACGAAATCATCGAAGCGCCCGTCAAAGACGTCGTTAAAGGCGGATTGGTCGTTGATGTCGGCGTGAGAGGTTTTGTTCCGGCTTCAATGGTAGAAGACCATTTTGTGGAAGATTTCAGTTCTTATAAAGGCAAAGTGATGACCTTCAAGATTGTTGAACTTGAACCTAGCGAAAACCGTCTGATTTTATCGCATAAAGCGGTTGTGGAAACAGAAAAAGAAGCCAATAAAGGCAAATTGATGGACGAATTGGTAGCCGGAGACGTTGTCGAAGGAACGGTTGCTCGTCTGACCAACTTCGGTGCATTCGTTGATTTGGGCGGCGTGGATGGTTTGGTCCACATTTCACAAATTGCCCACGAGCACGTGAAAAATCCGGGTGATGTTTTGGCGATCGGGCAATCCGTCAAAGTCAAAATTTTATCCATCGACAAAGAAAATGGCCGTGTTTCCTTAAGCATCAAAGACACATTGGCTGGTCCTTGGAATGCGATCGCTGAAAAAGCACCAATCGGAGCTGTATTGACTGGTGTTGTCAAACGTTTGACAAGCTTCGGCGCATTTGTGGAAGTTTTCCCTGGGGTTGAAGGTTTGGTTCACATTTCCCAAATTTCCCATCAACACATCGCGACTCCGCATGAAGTGCTACAAGAAGGCCAAGAAATTCAAGTCAAAGTGTTGGATGCCAAAGAAGATGAGCAACGCCTATCTCTAAGCATCAAGGCTTTGGAAGAAAAAGCTGTGACTGAAGCACCCGCAGCTGATGAGAAAAGAGAGAAAAAAGAGAAAAAAACCGAAGAATATGTTGCTGACGATTCAGACGGAAACTTCACATTAGCAGATTTATTAGGCGACAAACTTTCAGGTTTGAAAGACGATTCTGAAGCCTAATCAGCAAGGAAAATGAACATGTGAGGGCATGGAATTCCATCCATGCCCTTTTTTTGTTGTTATTATTGACGGATGTGTGTTATAACTGACATGGACGAAAACATTGAGAAAACCATACACAGTGAGCAAATACCCAAAAAGATTTGTGTTGTAGAGGAAAAGAAAGGCGGAGGTTAGATGCCAAATCCAGTAGTAGCCATAGTAGGCAGACCAAACGTAGGAAAATCAACAATATTCAATAGACTGGCAGGAGAGAGAATTTCCATAGTCGATGACGTCTCAGGTGTCACACGTGACAGAATTTATGCAAAAGGAGAATGGTTGGGCAAAACATTCAATATCATCGATACAGGTGGGATCGATATCACGGATGAGCCTTTTATGAGCCAAATCAAATTGCAGGCGCAAGTGGCGATCGAGGAAGCCGACGTCATCATCTTTTTGACATGCGTCAGAGAAGGTGTGACGGATGCAGATGAAAACGTCGCAAGAATCCTGTACCAATCCGATAAACCTGTCATATTGGCGGTAAACAAAGTGGATAACCCGGAAATGCGCGCCGAAATATTCGATTTTTACAGTCTGGGATTAGGCGAACCCTATCCTGTTTCAGGAAGCCACGGCTTAGGTCTTGGAGATCTGCTTGATGCGGTTGTAGCGAATTTCCCAACAGAAGAAGAGAATGCGGAAGAAGAAGGCATCATCAACTTCAGCTTTATCGGCCGTCCGAACGTAGGCAAATCTTCCTTGGTGAATGCCATTTTGGGAGAAGAACGCGTAATCGTATCGGATATTGCAGGCACAACCCGTGACGCTATCGATACGATGTTCGTTGATGATGAGGGTGCCAAATTCCGGATGATCGATACAGCCGGAATACGGAAAAAAGGCAAAGTCTACGAATCAACGGAAAAATACAGCGTCATGCGTGCCATCCGTGCCATCGAGCGTTCGGATATCGTTATGGTCGTGCTGAATGCGGAAGAGGGCATCCAGGAGCAGGATAAAAAGGTTGCCGGATATGCGCATGAAGCAGGCAAAGGGATCATCATTCTCGTGAACAAATGGGACACCTTGGAAAAAGACAATCATACAATGAAGGAATTCGAGGACAAAATCCGCAAAGAATTCCAGTATCTTTCTTATGCGCCAATCATGTATGTTTCAGCGGTAACGAAACAGCGATTGTCCAATATTCCTGCTAAAATCAAGGAGATTAGCGAAAATCAAAATCGCCGTATCTCTTCATCCTTGTTGAATGATGTCCTGATGGATGCTGTCGCGCACAATCCGACGCCGTCCGACAAAGGACGTCGTCTGAAGATTTACTACATGACGCAAGTGGCCGTAAAACCGCCGACATTTGTTGTTTTTGTCAACGACCCAGAATTGCTGCATTTCTCTTATGAGCGTTTCCTTGAAAACAGAATTCGAGATTCGTTTGATTTCGAAGGGACACCATTCCATTTGATTGCCCGTCAAAAAAAATAAATTACCTTCCCGAAGGCATTAAATCCACTATAATCGTTGCAGTAGCACGGTTTGTGTGATATTCTTTATTAGAAATATCTTTTCAACTTGACTGCGGTATTTCATAACTGTTTTTGGACCACTCAAAAATAGTTTTTCCATGTTTTGTTGTGTTATCAAAGAAAGCATGTATTCTTCTTCTTTAAAGGAGGTGAAAGGACAACATGGCAAACAAAGCTGAATTAATCGAAAGAGTTGCTGGAAAAACAAACTTGACTAAAAAGGATGTTACAGCAAGCGTTGATGCATTATTTGAAGTGATTCAAGAAGCATTAAAAGACGGTGAAAAAGTTCAAGTCATCGGTTTTGGTAATTTTGAAGTTCGTGATCGTGCAGCTCGTAAAGGACGCAATCCTCAAACTGGGGAAGAAATCCAAATCGAAGCAAGCAAAATCCCTGCATTCAAACCAGGTAAAGCATTGAAAGATGCAGTTAAATAATTAATGAAAATGAAGTTGGGGCCTTACGGGGCTTCGGCTTTATTTTTTTTGCCAAAATTCTGAGGAAGCCTCTAAAGGGGATTCAATGTGTTTTTGACGGAGAAAAGCCTGAGGAACAAATAGATACAGATGCTGAACTTTATGATAAAATATAAAGGAAGAGCACCAGCAAGCAGAGTGTATTTGAAGGAGCAGTAGACGAATGAATAATGAAGCACATGCAATGATAGAAGCCATTCAAAAGAATGATTTGGATGCGGCTGTTCAACTGTTCAAACAATCAGTTGAGCAATCCGTCCTGGAGAACAACAACGCTGATTTGGCCGAATTGGCAGAAACGATGCATGCCTTGGGCTTCTTGAGCGAAGCAAAAGAGGCATATGGAGCATTGAACTACCTGTCCCCGCATATACAGGAGTGGAATATCGCTTTGGCAGAAATCGCCATCGACGAAGACGATTACGATCAAGCTTTGGATATCCTCCTAACAATCGATAAAGAAAGTGACGTTTACCCGCAGGCTTTGTTGACGATGGCTGATGCTTATCAAGTTCAAGGCTTGTACGAAGTCAGCGAAAAGAAAATTTTTGAAGCAATGACGCTGTTGCCGGATGAACCTATATTGGATTATGCGTTGGCGCAGCTTTACCATTCGATCGGGGAGTACAAGAAGGCCATCCCGATCTACGAGGAACTTTCATACGGAAACGGCGAAATCGCATCCGCAACGCAACTGAATTTTTTCCTGGGCGACTGCCACAATGCTATCGGTGCGTTCGAGACAGCCCTGCAGTATCTGGAAAAAATCCCGGCTGACGAACATTTCCCGGACAGTTATTTCCAACTCGGCTTCACCTATTTCCAACTTAAGGAATATGCGCGCGCCATCACCATTTTTAATAAATTGCTCGAAGTGGACAATGCTTACCTGAGCGCATATTTGTATTTGGCGAATGCGCTTGAGGCTGAACTGGAGTTGGAAGAAGCGCTTGCCGTGATGGAACAGGCCATCCTGCGGAATCCTTATCAGCATGAATTTTACACGACAGCGGCCAAACTGCAATTGAAGTTGAACAGGGAGCAGGATGCGGAACAAAATTTGCGTGAAGCGGCAGCGCTTGAACCGGACCTTTCCAGTATCCATTTAGCCCTGGGCAACTTGTTGCTGAAGCAAGAAAGATTCGAGGAATTGGTCACTTATATCGCAGACCGCGCAGAGCAGGAAGACAACGATCCGCAATACAATTGGTTGCTCGCATCCAGCCATAATGCCTTGGAGGACTACGATTCGGCAAACAAAGAATACACGGCGGCTTATCCGCATTTTGCCGACAACGAGGCATTTTTACTGGAGTATGCAGCATTCTTGAGAGAAGAAGGCAATCGCGAAAAGTTGAGTGAGGTCATTCACCAAGGCTTGGCTCTTTATCCGGCCAACACTGAATTGCTTCAACTCCATGATGATCTGCACGATTCAGATCAATAAGTCATCATCCCATCGGATAGGAGGTTTTAAAATGATGAATCCTACTTTGGAGGAGAAAAAAAATTTTATTTCTTGGTTTATTCAGAATTATCAATTGAAGCGCAGAGAGTCCCTTTGGATACTCAATTATCTGCTCAATCATGAGATTTTGTTGAAGAATATCCATCTGATTGAGGAAGTTCATACAACGAACAGAGGAATGGGGTTTGCCGTAGTCGGAAATCCGAAAGATGCCTTCATGTACTACAAAGATGGGAAGACATTTGAAGATCCCGAGCAGGCATTCCATGATCTGCGCTTGAATTGGAAAGAGGATTTTTATCTGGAGTTGTTCTTTGATCAATCCTACCAAGTCCTTTCATTTTTTGGTGTTCTGGAGGACAATCCGTACCTCCAAGACTCTGAAATTTTCGATAAAGATCTGGAAGAAATTGTAGAAAAATCATTGGAAAAGTTGGCGGTGAAGGATCGCATCCATTATCTGAAAAAACAGATTGACATTGCGCTAATCCAATACGATGAAACAAGCTTCAGGAAGTTCACGAAAGAATTAAAAGAGTTGGAAGAAAAAAATATGATCTGATAAAACGCGGATATGGTGCGGAACATGTGTGCCAACAGCGTTAAACGGAAGGGAACGTGTGGAATGAAAATAGTAGTTTCTGGATTTAAAGGCAAAATGGGAACCGCCTGCACAAATATGGTCTTGCGTCAGGAAGACTTTACTTTGGCGGCTGTATACGATCCTTTCGCAAAAGAGAAGCAGCTCGATGAATTGCCGCAATATGCCGGCAATCCTGTGAGAGTGTACAGTGATAAAGCGGCCCTCGTCAAGGAAGTTGACGCTGATGTTTGGATTGATTTTTCAAGACCGGATGCGGCCTATGACAATACACGTTTCGCCCTTGAAAACGGTATGCGTCCTGTAATCGGCACTACCGGATTTTCCAGCGAACAACTTGAAGAATTGACCAACTACTCAAAAGAGTTGGGTCTGGGAGGCTTGATTGCGCCTAATTTTGCGATTGGTGCCGTGTTGATGATGGAATTCGCCGCAAAAGCAGCAAAATATTTCCCGAACGTGGAAATCATGGAATTGCATCATGACAACAAGTTGGATGCGCCAAGCGGTACTGCCATAAAAACAGCCGAATTGATTTATGAAGTGAGAGGCGACCATCCACAAGGGCATCCGGAAGAGAAAGAATTGATCGAAGGCGCAAGAGGGGCTGATTACCATGGTATGAAAATCCATAGTGTCCGCTTACCAGGCCTAGTTGCGCATCAGCAAGTGCAATTCGGAAGCGCAGGAGAAGGCTTGATCATCCGCCACGATTCATATGACCGCGACTCTTTCATGAACGGTGTAGCCCTTTCCTGCAGAAAAGTAATGGAAATCGATCGCCTGATCTATGGATTGGAAAACTTCCTATGATCATAAACGCACCGGAATTTCAAAAAGCGATACCCATCATCGAAGCCATCGAACAGGCCGGATATGAGGCCTACTTTGTTGGGGGAAGTGTGCGCGACACGCTGCTTCATCTGGATATTTCGGATGTAGACATCGCCTCGAGCGCTATGCCTGAAGAAATTCAGCGGATCTTCCCGATCACCTTCGATGTAGGCATCCAACATGGAACGGTGATGGTTTTACATGAGCGTGAGACTTACGAAATAACAACTTTCCGGACAGAATCAAAGTATGAGAAGTTCCGCAGACCAGAGAAAGTCCAGTATGTGCGCAGTCTGCAGGATGATTTGAAAAGGCGCGACTTTACGATCAATGCAATTGCAATCGACCGCCATGGGAATATCAAAGACTACTTCAACGGGCAGGAGGACTTGGCGAACAAATTGATTCGGGCAGTAGGCAACCCGGAAGAACGCTTCAGGGAAGATGCTTTGCGCATGATGCGCGCAGCCAGGTTTGTGAGTCAGTTGGATTTTGAAATCGAAAAAGCAACGAAGGAAGCCATCGTCGAGTACCATCCGCTCCTTTCAAAAATCGCGGTAGAGCGCGTGCGCGAAGAGTGGAATAAGCTTCTGATCGGAAGAAACCGCAAGGGCGGAATCAAATTTTTTGTCGAAACACGTTTATTCCAGATGTGTCCCGGTTTCCAAAATCGGGAAAAGGCATTGATCGACTTGGCCCTTTTTCCGCTGCAATTCAAAGGGACAACGATTGCTTGGACTGTATTGATCCATTTCCTTGATCTGAAGAACGATGCGATCGAACCATTTTTGCGCCAATGGAAGTGTTCCCGCAAGGAAATCATGGATATACGCATAGGCGTGCAGGCACTCAACAAACGCCTGCAACAATTCTGGGACTATCCACTCCTGTTCGAAACAGGGATCGAAATAGCCATGCAGATAGAAGCCATCATCGAAGGGTTCGGTTTGCCGAACCAGAGCGAAAACTTGATCGAATTAAACGAATCCATGCCGATCCATACGCTGAAAGATTTGGCCTTGGACGGAAAAGAATTGCTGTCCTTGCTGGGCATCAAACGTGGCGGTCCTTTTGTGGGCGAGATATTCGAAGAACTAAAAACCTTGGTGTTGGCAAACAAACTGGAGAATAGTCATCTCGCACTAAGGGATTTCATTATGAAAAGAAGGATGATTTATTTGGATGAGACATTCGTAGCCTCCTATACCGTCGGACAAAAGGATTTGGCTTCCGAAATCGGTTCGGGCACATTGCCGGTTCTGGCAACGCCGGCATTGTTGGCCATGATCGAAAATGCCTGTATGGGAATCGTCAAGGAACATCTTTCCGAAGGCGATACGACAGTCGGGATACACTGTGATCTGCATCACAAAAAAGCTTCTCCCATCCACTCAGAAATAACGGTGACGGTCAGAGTGACGGAACACAGAGGAAATAAATATTTCTTCGAATGCGCGGCCCATTCACAAGGCCATGAAATCGCATCGGCGAAGCACACAAGGGCAGTCGTCAACGCAAATGAATTCATGGATAGTCTATAGCAACTTAACTTACTTTTTTTCTCATCATCGGAAGTGTATGGGTACCCACTTGATAAAAAATATGATAAAATAGTTACATATTCAAAAAGTAAATATATCAGGAGTGATTTCGATGAAAAAAGTAATGACAGGTTTGAGATTTATTTTTAGAAACGGCGAAACATGGACGATCAAGCGTGAATATATCGGAGATCTATGGATCAAACAAGTCACAACGAGCTACGGCCGAATCGGAAACAGTGATTTCCAAGAAATCCACCCTTGCGAATCTTTGCGTATCGAAATTAACCAAGAAGCAGATCACGTCAATACGAGCGATATCAACTTGGGCGGGCTTGAACAAGGCATGTTCGAGCGCGTTGCGAGCCATCAGGACATCGAAAAAATGGATATCCTGTACCAAGATGAGGATCATCCAAAATCCGACGTCATTGTAGAAGTGGACCGCATCTACTTCCCTTACAAAGCATTGGATACCGATGGATTCGACAATGAACATCAATCTTCATTCGTTTCATCAGAAAACCAATTATATATTGTAATCGATCCAGAAAAAAATGTGAAAGATATTTATTCTGAAATCGTTTAATAGATCAAAAAATGGACCCTTGCTGCTAAAGCGAGGGTCCATTTTTGTGATGTCGGGTAGGCAACCTGTTCATGCAAGCCATCAAAAAAATCCGATAATTATCGATTTTACGGTAACAATAGCCACGACATAGGATATAATGAGGTGAGTTGCATGCAATGCACAGTTTGATCGGAGAGGCTCCTGTTTTTATAAGATACCTTCAGGGAAAGTCTTGCAGAAAGAAATACCGGAACAGGAGAAGCTTCTGTTTATTTAGGAGATTGTTTTTATGAAGAAAACCTACGCCATTGTCGATCTTGAGACAACGGGATCCAGCTTTAAACGAGGGGATCGGATCATTCAATTCGGGTGTACCTTGCTTCAGGCCGGCAAAATAGTTCAGGAAATCAATATAACCATCAATCCCGGCAGAAAAATACCGGATGTCATCGAGAAGCTGACGGGAATCAAGAATAAAGATGTCAAAGAGGCTCCCTATTTTGAAGACGTATGTGATTTCATCTACAACACGTTAGAAGGGTGCGTTTTTGTAGCGCATAACGTACATTTCGATTACCATTTTTTGGACTATTCATTCCAAGAAGTCGGCATGCCGCCGCTTTCGCTGCGCGCGATGGACACGGTGGAGTTGACGAAAATACTGTATCCGACCTTATCCAGTTATCGGTTGGGCGATCTATCAAACCACTTCGTTCTGACGCATGATAGTGCCCATGATGCCGCAAGCGATGCGCGTGCAACTGCAGAACTTTTCCTCCAGTTGAAGGAGAAAGCCAACAACTTACCGTTGGTCACGCTGGAAAAGTTGAATTTCTTGTCGGCGCATTGTCAGGTGGACAACGATTCCTTTTTTTATGAGAGCTATGAAACCGCCAAAGAGATGCGCTCCCCCCTTCCGCAGAAAATCTACGTCAAAAATGGGTTGGCGCTGAAGGAAAAAGACATACTCTCGGAACAGACGGCTTATAGAGAAAAAGAAATTTCCGATTTTTCGGAAGTGGCCAAAAGCCTGATGGGAAATCACGGCTTGGAAATCCGTGCAGAGCAGATTGAGATGATGCAATCACTTTTCGACTTCCACCAAGCCGAAAATTCTGAAAATTTGGCAATTGAAGCTGCGCCGGGCATCGGGAAGACTTTGGCCTATCTGCTGCCTGCAGCTTATCAGGCAACGCCGAAAAACAAAGTCCTTATCAGCACTTCCACGCTGCTTTTGCAGGAACAGATCATGGATAACGAGATGACCCGGTTACGCAAAATGCTGCCATTTGAGCTGCAGATAAGTTCATTGAAAGGGAAGACGAACATCGTCCACCTGGAGAAATTGGCCGCATTGACCTTGGAAGCCCTCACCAAAAAAGAATCCTTGATCATGATGAGCATCTATGTCTGGCTGACCGAGACGGAAACCGGGGATATCAGCGAATTGAGCCAAGCGCAGAACTTTGATTTTCTCTGGGATAAGCTGACCTTTGAAAGCCACGAAGCCCCTTTAAAAGGGAAGTGGGCCGAGGATGATTTCTTTGCCTTCAATAACAAGAAAGCAGAACAATCCAGCCTGATCGTCACAAACCATTCTTTTTTGAGTCATCACATCGATGATTTGGCAATTTTTGACCATTGCGACTCCATCAACTTGATCCTCGATGAGGCACATCAGTTCCCGCGCGTCTATCAGGATGCGCACAAGAAAAGTGTAGCCCTATCCATCCTGAAACGGCGTTTGAAGCGCTTCGGCTACTTCCTCCGAGATTATCGCGAGGCAATAGAAAAGGATCCAAATGGCGATTCCCTGGACTATGATTTATTCAACCTCGAATTCGCGATCGATCAACTACAGCAGGAATGTGCCCATTCCGAAGAAGTATTGGTGCGTTCCCTTATCCATGAGGTGGGGGAAAAAGGTGAAGTTTTTCTTGATGAAAATTTTTTGGTTGAGAATGGAATGAAAAAAATATTCAAGAAAATGCACCAGTATATAGAGGAGACAAGGCTTGCCGCCATGCGTTGCCTGGATAAAGCCGACCTGAGGAATGATCCGGTTATGGGTCCCCGCGCAAAGGCAATTTTGGAGGACTTGGGGGCAGTCCAAGTCAATCTGCACTATTTTTCTGAAGACCGCCTAGGTACGTATCATGTGCTGCAATACAATTGGGATAATGACTTGCTTTCGCTGGCAATCGAAATAAACCAAATTGATCTCTCGGAGGAAATCCATTCAAAAATAGAAGAGCGATTCAGCAGAACCGTTTATTTAAGTTCGACTCTCAAAGTGGATGACTCGCTGGACTATTTCAAAAATAAAATCGGCGAAGCCGAATTGCAGGAAGCGTATTTTGCTTCTCCATACAAGTTGAGCGAACGGTTGCGGATTTTCCTTCCGACAGATATCACTGCCATCACCTCTTTGGACGACAAACAGGCGGCGAAACAGATTGTTTCGACTTTGCAAGAAATCGTGCTGCCGCAACAAGGCAAAGCATTGGTTTTATTCACATCCAACCGCTTGCTGGAGGAAGTTCATAGCCAACTCAAAAACGCTGTTTCTTCCGGATTCCCAGGAACGGAAATACTCGCTCAAGGTTTCTCCGGCAGTCGGAGAAGGATGCACAATCGGTTCATGTCGGCCAATGCGGCCATTTTGCTGGGTTCTGCTTCTTACTGGGAAGGGATCGATTTTTCTGATCAAGCCGTTGAAATTCTGGTGATAACCAGGCTGCCGTTCGATCCGCCGCATCGTCCGGAAAATGCCGCCTTCCAAGCGTTTCACCACGACAAAGGCAAGAAGGCGTTCTACGAAGAGTTTCTTCCGCGAGCGATGATCCGTCTGAAACAGGGGATAGGCAGACTCGTCCGCTCCAGAAATACGAAAGGCGTCGTCATTTGCCTGGATGACAGATTGATCAAAAGCACTTATTCCAAACGGATGCAACAGATGCTTCCGGAGGGCGTAGGGATAAAAGTAGCCGATCAAGCGGAAATAAATGCCGAAATTCAAGAATTTCTGAAAAAATAATGCAGTGGGATATTCCATCAGCATGAAGTTTAAGGTATCATTAACAATTAGGTGAGATTGCGATTAAGTTTCAACCAAAGATAAGGAAGTGGAAGATGTGAAGAAGAATATCATTGTGGGGACGATTGTGCTTCTTTTCCTGATGATCGTCAGCTCTTACACGATATTTTACCGAAGCCAGCAGCCGATCCTGCAAGCTCAAAAAGAAGCAACTGCCATCGCGGAAGCGAACGCCAATATCCAAAAAGTCCAGGATTTTTACTGGTACAACGGATCTGAAACGTATTTTACACTGGCTGGTACCGATGACAAGAACGAAGAATTATATGTCATCATTAAGAAAGACGGCGGTGAAACCACTATCCTGAATACGGCGGAAGTCATCACCGAAAGTGAAGCTAAATCAATCACTCAGGCGGATAAGAACCCTGAACGGATTCTGGAGGCAAGACTGGGGATAGAGAACGAAGAACCTGTTTGGGAAGTCACCTATAAAAACGCAAATAATACGATTGGTTACTACTTGATATCCGCTATTTCTGGTAAATGGCTCAAAGATATAGAAAACATATAAATTGGAGTGATTGAGATGGTAAAAATTTCTGAGAGAATGAAAAAAATAAGCGAATCCCCGACATTGGCGACGTCAGCTAAAGTCAACGTCATGAAAGCGCAAGGGAAGGATATCCTGAACTTGACCGTAGGGGAACCGGACTTCGATACGCACGTTTCCATTCTGAATGCTGCAGTAGAGGCGATCCAATCAAACAAAGCGAATCACTACACACCGACTGCCGGTATCCTGCCATTGCGCCAAGCGATTGTGGATTATCATCAGAAATATGACGGCGTCACTTTCGCCGTCAATCAGGTCATTGTGACTGAAGGTGCTAAAAATGCTTTGTTTGCGCTATTCCAAGTCATTCTTAATCCCGGAGATGAAGTCATCGTCCCTGCGCCGTACTGGGTAAGCTATACCGAACAGATCAAACTGGCGGGTGGCGTCAACGTACTGGTCGAAACAGCGCCTGAAAAAGGCTTTAAACTGACTGTGGAAGACCTGGAAAAACATCGCACCGAAAAAACGGTTGCTTTGCTTTTGAATTCGCCGTCGAACCCGACCGGAATGATCTATACGCCTGAAGAATTGAAGGCGATTGGCGAGTGGGCGGTTGAACACGATGTCTTGATCATTGCTGATGAAATTTACTACCGACTGACCTATAACGGGAATGAAGCCATCTCAATCGCTTCACTTTCAGAAGAAATCAAGAACCAGACTATCATCATCAATGGAATCTCCAAAACGTACGCAATGACAGGCTGGAGAATCGGATATGCAATCGGAAATGCGGAAATCATCAATAAAATGATCGAACTGTCCAGTCATTCGACAAGTAATCCTGCCGGACCAAGCCAATATGGCGCACTGGCTGCTTTGACCGGACCGCAAGATTTTGTTGAAGAAATGCGCGCAGCATTCGAAGCGCGACTGAACTTTTTCTATCCGCTTGTTGCCAGCATTCCTGGTTTCAAGGTAACAAAACCTCAAGGAGCTTTCTACTTGTTCCCGAATGTCAAAGAAGCCGCCGAGATGTGCGGCTTTGAAGAAGTAAAAGACTTTACGCTGGCTCTGATCGAAGAGGCAAATGTCGCTTTGGTTTCAGGCGATGGTTTTGGATACCCTGATTACGCCAGAATAAGTTATACTGTCAGAGAAGAACTACTTGCAGAAGCAGTAGATCGCATCAAAAAATTTATCGAAACCCATAAAAAATGATCCGATTTTTATGGAAAAAGGGGTAGAATAGATTGACACTTATCACAATGGACCACGCGAAAGAATATTTAGGGCAAGAGATTTCCATTGGTGCTTGGGTAACCAACAAAAGAAGCAGCGGAAAAATCGCCTTTCTGCAATTACGTGACGGCGCCCATTATTTCCAAGGCATCGTTATGAAAAATGATGTCGGCGAAGAATTGTTTGACGTCGCAAAATCGCTGACGCAAGAAACTTCATTGATCGTCAAAGGAATCATCCAAGAAGATCCGCGTTCGAGGCTTGGCTATGAATTGCTCGTAACCGGTATCGAAGTGCTGGGAGAAAGCCAAGACTATCCGATTACGCCTAAAGAGCATGGAACAGATTTCCTGATGGATCATCGTCATCTATGGCTGCGTTCATCCAGACAGCACGCCATCATGAAAATCCGCAACGAAATTATCCGCGCTACTTATGAATTCTTCAATCAAGAAGGCTTCATCAAGGTCGATCCGCCGATTCTGACCGGCAGCGCGCCGGAAGGGACAACGGAGCTGTTCCACACCAAGTATTTTGATGAGGAAGCTTACCTGTCCCAGAGTGGACAATTGTACATGGAAGCGGCAGCGATGGCCTTCGGAAAAGTATTTTCATTCGGTCCGACTTTCCGTGCCGAAAAATCGAAGACGCGTCGCCATCTGATCGAATTTTGGATGATGGAGCCGGAAATGGCCTTCATGCATCAGGACCAGAGTCTGGAAGTACAAGAAAGATATGTTGCTTATCTGGTCCAATCGGTCCTGGATAACTGTGATATCTACTTGGATACGTTGGAGCGCGACAAAGAATTACTGAAAAAATACACGCAATTGCCGTATGATCGCATCAGCTATGATGATGCCGTAGCTTTGTTGAACGCAAACGGATTTGACGATATCGTCTGGGGCGATGATTTCGGGTCGCCTCATGAAACCTTTATCGCGAATCAATCGGAAAGACCGGTATTTATCCTTAATTACCCGAAGGCAATCAAGCCTTTTTACATGAAAGAGCATCCGGATCGTCCGGAAGTCGTTTTGTGCGCGGATATGATTGCTCCCGAAGGATACGGAGAAATAATCGGCGGCAGTGAACGTGAAGTGGACTACCAACGCTTAAGCGAACAGATCGAAAAATTCGGACTGAGCAAGGAAGACTATTCGTGGTATTTGGATTTACGCAAATACGGTTCAGTGCCTCATTCCGGTTTTGGGCTGGGACTTGAAAGAATGGTGACTTGGATCTCCGGCACCGAACACATCCGTGAGTCGATTCCGTTCCCGCGTCTTCTGAACAGAATTTACCCGTAACCAAGATGTTTTGCGAATCTGAATTGAATCATAACAGAATGGGAGTGGAACAAATAGAAGCTATTTGTTCCACTTCCTTTTACTCTAAAGGGGTTTTTAGATAAGATGTCATACAATGAATTAACCAAATGGATCGAATCAGGGCAGACTCTGATTCCAAATTTATTGCTGCAGAACTACAAAAGGATTGGGCTTGCGGATAACGAATTTATCTTTGTGCTGCAGCTGAAAGCTTACATCGATAAGAATATACCTTTTCCGAATCTGGCACTGATCGCCGAAAATATGGGCATTGCCGAAAAGGATGTCTTTTCCTTGCTGCATAATCTGATGCAAAAGCAAATGATTTTGATGGAGACGAAAAATGATCTCGCGGGAAAAGTGGAGGATTCCTATTCCTTGGATCCGATTTATCAACGGCTTTTCCAATTGATGGAACGATCCGAGAAAAAACAGCCCATCCAGCAACAAGGAAAGAATATCATGACCATGTTCGAGCAAGAATTCGGGAGGAACTTATCGCCCATCGAAATGCAGACCATTGCGAGTTGGATCGATATGGACCACTATCCGCTCGAATTGATCGAATCAGCTTTGAAAGAAGCGGTATTGAATCGCGTCTACAGCCTTAAATACATCGACCGCATCCTGTTGGCCTGGGAGAAGAAAAATATCAAAAACGTCAAAGATCTGATCCAGCAGCAATCGACGCGGCCCCAAACCAATCAGGACAAATTCGATGAAAAGACAGGAACGGATGCGCCGATGGAAGTTCCACTATACAACTGGCTGGACACTGAGGCGGACGCATAGGTGGGGTGAAGAATAATGCTATCGAAAAAAAAGACTATAGAAGCACTGGATGAGATGGCGGCGCTATTCCCGAATGCGGAGTGCGAACTGCTGCATCAGAACGTATTTCAGCTATTGATTGCGACGCTCCTCAGCGCCCAAGCAACGGATGTTTCCGTCAACAAAGTGACGCCAGGCCTGTTCAGGCGATTCGCTACGCCCGAAGCTTTCCTTGCAGCCCCACTTGAGGCGATCATGCAAGAAATCAAGACGATTGGCTTGTATAGGAACAAAGCCGCGAACATCCAAAAATGCTGCAAAATGCTGCTGGAGGACTTTGGCGGCGAAGTGCCGCGCACACTTGAAGAACTGACCAAGTTGCCCGGAGTGGGGCGCAAAACAGCAAATGTGGTCATGAGTGTCGGTTTCCAAATCCCAGCGATTGCGGTGGATACCCATGTGGAACGGATATCCAAACGTCTGCGCATCGCTCCCCAGAAAGCATCAGTGCTGGAAGTGGAAGAGTTGCTGATGAAAAAAATTCCGAAGGAGCGCTGGTCCGATGCGCATCACCAGATGATTTTCTTCGGCAGGTATCATTGCACAGCCAGGAATCCCAAATGCGACGTTTGCCCATTGCTTTCGATGTGCCAGGAAGGGCAGAAACGGTTGGGTTTGAAATGAAGTGGACGAGTGCAGTCTGCGGGATCCGGAACAAAAAAACAGCCAGCTCCTTTGAATCGGGAGCTGGCTGTTTTTTATGGATTCTGAGTTGATTCTTCGTCGTCCTGCACAGCGGAGGATGATTCATCGCTTTCCGCTGATGAGCTGGATGAAGATGATGAGGATTCGCTTGATGCCTTTTCCTTATCTTTCTCCTCCGCTTTGGAGGATTCCTGAGCCGGGTCGGCGATGGTCAACTGGATTGTTGCAGCAGGTGATGTGCTTGAGCTGACTTTGACGAGCAAGGAAATCGTGATTGTGCCTTTATCAGGATTATCAATGACGACTTTGGTATCTGTTGTCGTTTCAGAGGCGCCACCTGCTGTCACCGTGTATTGCGCTTGTGCATTTGAATCGGTGCCGCTGGCTGAATATTTGTCCCATTCGATGGTCAATTCGTCCTTATCGGTGTTGTAGCTAGCCTTCAAACCGGAAGGCGCCAACAGAGTCACGCCGTATTTTTTGGAGGTGGAAGTGGGTTCCGTTCCTTTGACAAAAAGTTCTGTGGCGATCAGACTGCTTGGCGTATTTGGGCCGGGCTTCATGATCGGATCAGTGTACTTTTCCATCGATACTTGGCTGACCGATGCAGGCAGCGTCCAATCGGCATAATCGGTATCCTCGGAAACGTAGGACATCAACTCACGATAGATATCGCGCGTTAGACTTTGTGTCTGGTAATCCAAAAAGTTTCCGTATTCCTTAGAATTGTCATAGCCGACCCATACCGAAATGGAATAGCTTGTCGAATATCCGGCAAACCAGGCATCAGGAGCGGCATAAGGTACGTTTGTACCGCCGACTGCGGCCAATTCATCATCTGTATAGTTGGTAGTACCGGTTTTGCCGGCCTGCGGCAAGCCGGATATCTGGGCATTCGTAGCCGTTCCCTCGGTGATGACGTCCTTCAGCATATCGGTGATCATATAGGCTGTGGATTCCTTCATCGCTTCGGTTCCCGTCGGTTCGAAGGTGAATTCTTCACCTTCAGAAGTCGTCACGGATTGGACCGTATAAGGCTCGTAATAAGTGCCCCCGTTGGCGAAGGCAGCATAAGCTGCAGAAAGCTCAATTGGTGTCGCTTCGCCACCAATCGCATTGGATTCAACCAAATATTCCTGGTCATCGTTCGTAATCGTGATGCCTAATTTTTGCAGGAATGAAAAGGCGTTATCCGCACCGACTTCCTGGAAAGTCTTCAATGCCGGAATGTTGCGCGAATCGACCAACGCTTCACGGACGGTCTGATCGCCTTTATACTTGTTGTCGTAGTTGTTGATTTCGCTGCCGTCGGAGTAACTGTATTCCTCGTCGACGACCAACGTGCCTGTTGAGTAATCCAAGTATTCGATGGCAGGTCCGTAGACCGCCAATGGTTTCATGGTCGAACCAATGCTGCGTTCCAGTGTGGAGGCGCGATTGAGCCCAAGTTGGACATTCTGGTTGCGCCCGCCGATGACTGCCTCTATGGCGCCGGTATTGACGTCGACCATGGAAACACCTGTCTGCAGCAGATCATCCGGGAATTCGATATAATCGTAAGTATTCACGATATCGTACAGACGTTGCTGTGCATCCATATCGATGTTGGTCGTAATCGTCAGTCCGCCTTCGTAGACGTCCAAGCCGGTTTTTTCAGTGACTTCGTCGATGACGAGTTGGATGTAAGGATCGATCACCAATGATGTGTTGACATCACCAGAGTGATCAATGATGCTGCCTTGTATTTGAACCGTTTTTGCCTCAGCACTTTCTTCGGCAGTGATCTTTTCGTTCTCGACCATCATGTCCAGAACAAGGTCGCGCCTAGCCTGAGTGTCCACCGCGTTAGTGATTGGGTCATACAAGGAAGGGGCTTGCGGCATGCCCGCTAAAGTGGCTGCTTCAGCGATTGTCACATCGGTGATGGATTTGCCGTAAAAGTATTCAGCGGCCGTTCCCATACCGTAGACATTGTTGGACATGTAGACTTTATTAATGTAAAATGCCAAAATCTCATCTTTCGTATATTCCCGTTCCAGTTGCATAGACATCCAGGCTTCCTGAGCTTTTCGTTCCAAGGTCTGGTCTTCGGAACTGGTTGAAAAATAGGATAATTTAATCAATTGCTGAGTGATGGTGCTTCCGCCTTGCGAGATACCGCCTTGCTGGAGATTCGCGAACAAGGCGCCGATGATCCGGATCGGATCGACGCCGTTATGATCGTAAAAACGTTGGTCCTCTATAGATACGATAGCGTCCTTCAAGACTTGCGGGATTTCTTCAGGGGTGACCAATGTCCGGTTCTGATCGTTTCCGCCAATCTCCTTGATTTCGTTTCCGTCGGCATCCAAAATGGTCGATGCCACCGTTCCGACCAATTTTTCCTCGGTCAATTCGGGAGCGGAGGAAACATAGTAGAAGAAGAGTCCTGCTCCGGAAGCGAGTCCAATCATCCCCAGGGCCAAAACACCGAAGATTATTTTCTTCCAGAGCGGCATCCCGGTTTTTTTCGTATTCGCTTTCGTTTTCGCTTTCAAGGCCGTTTTGCGTGGGCCTTTTGTATTTCCGTTGTTCTTTCTGTTGGTTGCGCGTGATCGTGTATTATTGCCTTCATTCGGCATGTGGTTCACCTCTTAATTATTTGATAGTGCATTCAAGCATTTTATCCACTGCATCCAGATAATCCAATCGGGGATTGAATCCGTATGCCACTTCGAACCCATTATCCTCTATAAATGCCAATGGGATCGATTTACGGCCATTATTCAATGTATTCTCCCAAAAGTCAATCAAATAGGAACTGTTCAGCAAGAAAACGCGGTTAAAGCAGGAAAAACGGATCAGTACGAACGTGATTCCTTGCTGTTGGATACACCTTTTCATGTGGATGATCTGGTGCTCGTGGAAGTTGCTCAAGGGTATGGCTGTCTTGTTTTTTGTTTCTTTGGCCTCAAAGTCCAGATAAAGACCTTTATAAACGCCGTTGTAGTCGGTAGTGGAGGATTGCCGATAATAAGCTTCTTTGATGACGGCTGCGCTTCTTTTGGGGTAATCCACTTTAACGACTTGGATAGGCGTCGGTTTTTTATGGATGACGGCTTTTCCTGATGAAAGGTAATGCTCATTGCTGCTGTTGATCTCTTCTTCAAGCGTCATTCCGCGGTTGCTGTATACGAAGTCTTTCCTCTTTGCAGTTTTCGGTATATGCGACTCGGCATGGAACTTTTTGCCGTTCGGATAATTTACGGCCACTGACGATCACCCCCATTGAATGATTATACCAAAAACATATGATGAAAGAAATCTAAGAAAGCATTAAAATCGAAGGCTAAAGCATTGATAACGGGCACATTTTTTACACGAATACGGAATAATGAAGCACTTTTTGTTTACAACACCGCTTTTCTAGTGTAGTATTGGAGAGTGTGCAATATCAAATTAATTGCAATAAAATCAAGATTTTTGGAGGAAAGTAAATGACTGCAAACTGGGAAAAAACAGGCACTAACGATGGTGTCTTAACATTTGAAATTTCAGAAGAAATCATCAAACAAGAAATGGATAAGGTCTTCAACAAAGTGAAAAAGAACGTTTCCGTTCCTGGATTCCGTAAAGGTAAAGTTCCTCGTCACGTATTCAACAATATCTATGGTGAAGAGTCTTTATTCGAAGACGCATTGAATGGCGCTTTGCCTGATGCTTATTCAAAAGCTATCGAAGAAGCTGGATTGGATCCTGTTTCTCAACCAAAAATTGACATCAAGAGCATGGAAAAAGGCCAACCTTGGGTCATCGCTGCTGAAGTAACAGTGAAACCTGAAGTGAAGCTTGGAGAATACAAAAATCTTAAAGTTGAAAAACAAGACCGCATCGTTACAGATGAGGATGTAGAAAACAACTTGAAAGAAAAACAAGAGCGTCAAGCTGAATTAGTCCTTAAAGAAGAAGGCGCAGAACTTGGCGACACAGCTGTAATCGACTACGAAGGATTCGTTGACGGTGTGGCTTTTGAAGGCGGCAAAGATCAAAACCATTCTTTGGAGTTGGGATCTAATCAATTCATCCCAGGTTTCGAAGAACAATTGGTCGGCGTTAAAGCTGGAGAAGAAAAAGAAGTTGTCGTGACTTTCCCTGAAGACTATCAAGCTGAAGATCTTAAAGGAAAAGAAGCTACCTTCAAAGTAATCGTACACGAAATCAAAACAAAGCAATTACCTGCTTTGGATGACGAATTCGCAAAAGATATCGACGAAGAAGTAGCATCATTGGACGAATTGAAAGCTAAAATCCGCAAGGAATTGGAAGAAAGCAGAACTGCTGCAGCTGACGAAGCTGTTCAGGATTTAGCTTTGAGACAAGCCGTTGCCAATGCTGAAATCGTTGAATTGCCGCACGTAATGGTTCACGATGAAGTGCACCGTCAAATGGATCTTTTCCTGAATGATATGCAACGTCAAGGAATCTCTCCTGAATTGTACTACCAAATCACAGGTACTACTGAAAAAGACTTGCACGTCCAAATGGAATCTGATGCTGATGAACGCACGAAAACATCACTAGTATTGGAACAAATCATCAAAGATGAAAACATCGTCGTTTCTGAAGAAGAAGTCGCTGCAGAAATCGAAGAACTAGCAAAACAATATAACATGGATGCAGACCGTGTTCGTGGATTGGTCAGCCCTGATATGTTGACTAACGATATCCAAATGAAGAAAGCGATGAGCATCATCACTGATTCAGCAATCGAAGCATAAGAAAAGTTGAAACAGAATACAGAGATCGGGACATTGTCTTCCATAGTCAGTGTCCCATCTGTTTATACTCAGGGATATATTCGGACTTTAACCCCACTAGGTAAACGGATCATATTCTTTTTCAATTTTTCCTTTCTGTGTTAAGATGTAAACCGTTCGTAAGCGGTCAGGGTCAATGTGCCACAGCAGTTGGCCTATCCTGGCAAGTTATACTGGATCGGAAAGTAAGTATATAGAGAGGAGAATGATTGTGTTCCATGATGAAAGTATCGGGACAATACATTGTTCATTCTGCGGAAAATCTCAGGACCAAGTGAAAAAGATCATTGCGGGGCCGGATGTATATATTTGTAATGAGTGTGTAGATTTATGCAAAGAAATCATCGAAGAAGAAATCTATGCACCAAGCGAAGCGGTATTCACCGAGGTGCCAAAACCGCAGGAAATCCAAAAGATTTTGAGCGAATATGTGATTGGTCAAGAAAAAGCCAAACGGACGCTGTCTGTAGCGGTCTATAATCACTACAAGCGTATCGGTCAAATGAGCATGATGTCAGAAGACGATAATGTAGAGTTACAAAAAAGTAATATTTGTTTGATAGGCCCGACTGGTTCGGGTAAAACCTTCCTTGGCCAAACATTGGCGCGTATCCTGGATGTCCCATTTGCGATTGCTGATGCGACAAGTTTGACGGAGGCCGGATATGTTGGTGAGGATGTCGAGAATATCCTATTGAAGTTGCTTCAAGCTGCCGATTTTGATGTCGAGCGGGCTGAACGCGGAATCATCTACATCGACGAGATTGATAAAATCGCCCGTAAAGGTGAAAATGTATCGATCACGAGAGACGTAAGTGGTGAAGGGGTTCAACAAGCGCTGCTTAAAATTTTGGAAGGCACTGTTGCGAACGTTCCACCGCAAGGCGGCAGAAAACACCCGCAGCAAGAGTTCATCCAAATCGACACGACGAACATTTTATTCATCGTTGGTGGTGCCTTTGATGGCATCGAAACGATCGTGAAAGAGCGTCTTGGCGAGAAAGTCATCGGCTTTGGCTCTCCGCAAGCCAAACATTTGGAAGACAAGAGCATCATGCAGCAGATCATACCGGAAGATTTGTTGAAATTCGGGTTGATCCCGGAATTTATCGGTCGTTTACCGATTATGGCTGCGTTGGAAAAGTTGACAGAAGACGATTTAGTTCATATTCTGACACAACCAAAAAATGCCTTGGTAAAACAATACAAAAAATTACTTGAGTTGGATGGCGTCGAATTGGTATTCGAAGATGACGCATTACGCTCCATCGCCAAAAAGGCACTGGAAAGAAACACAGGTGCTCGTGGATTGCGCTCCATCATCGAAAACATCATGCTGGACATCATGTTTGATATCCCAAGCAGAGATGAAATCGTGAAGTGCGTCATAACCGATAACATAGTGAATGGCATCGGTGCGCCGTTGCTGTTCGATGAAGACGGTAAACAGATCAACTAAACATGAGCTTGCGTTTGAAGTCCGGCGAATCAGACAATTTCCAATCTGATTTCCGGATTTTTTCGCATAATCATGACAGTCGGTTGCAGAAATAGTATTAAGCGTCGTTTCAATTGCAGACGGCTTTGAAAAGGAGTGGAAATAAATGCACGTAAAAGATGCGGAAATCGTAATGAGCGCGGTCGATCCCAAACAATACCCGGCCACTGGCTTTGCAGAAATCGCTTTGGCGGGGCGGTCCAATGTGGGCAAGTCATCGTTCATCAATAAACTGATCAATCGCAAAGCGTTGGCGCGGACATCAAGCAAACCGGGAAAGACCCAGACTTTGAACTTCTATCTGATCAATAATTCATTTTATTTTGTGGATGTTCCGGGTTATGGTTACGCAAAAGTTTCAAAAACGGAACGGGCAAAATGGGGCCAAATGTTAGAGACGTACTTCACACAACGGGATACGTTACAACATGTCTTTTTGATTGTCGATTTTCGTCACGAGCCTACCGAAGACGATATTCAAATGAAGGATTTCATTGAATATTACAATCTTCCGTATTCGGTCATCGCCACCAAATGCGATAAAATTCCGCGCGGGAAATGGAATCAACATTTCTACCGCATCAAAAAAGCTTTGAATCTTCCGAGTGATGAGTCCTTGATCATGTTCTCGAAAGAAACGGGTGAGGGTATGGAAAAAGCCTGGACCTTGATTGAGGGAATATTGGCTGAGTATGATGAAGCAGCACAAGAATAAAATAATTGAAAAACAATGGGCAACATCCTACTATTGGGTGTTGCCCATTCTTTGTCCATTCGTTATGATGGGTTAGACAAGGTGTTTCTCGTCGAACGAAAAGAACAGGGGAGGGTAATATGGGAACTGAGAAAAAGCTAAGCCGTTATACCACCGAAGAAAAAAGTTGGATCATGCAGGACTGGGCGAATTCGGCCTACTCCATCATGATCACAACGGCGGCATTCCCTTTGTATTTCAAGTCGATCGCGGAAAGCGGCGGATTGACGGATGCTGACTCGACAGCCTATTGGGGATATGCGAATGCGGCCGCCACTTTGGTTGTGTCGCTGCTTGCTCCTGTGTTGGGAGCCGTCGCGGATTACAAAGGCTTCCGCAATCCTTTATTTACAGGCTTTACATTGGCCGGTATTTTCGCAACAATCGGGTTCGTATTTGTGCCTGCTGCAAATTGGCTGTTTCTGTTGGGATTGTACATGTTTTCGGTTATCGGTTTTTCTGGAGCGAATATCTTCTATGACGGCTCCTTGATGGACGTGACGACCGATGAACGGATGGACCGCATTTCCTCTGCAGGCTTCGGCTGGGGTTATATCGGCAGTTCCATCCCGTTCGTCATTTTTATTTTTTTCCAATTGACCGGCATTTTGCCAGTGAGCACCAATGGCATTGTGAAAGGCGGCTTCATCCTTACTGCGATTTGGTGGTTCGTCTTCACCATCCCTTATTGGAAGAATGTCAAGCAGAACTATTACATCGAAAAAGAACCGCACGTGATCCGCAAGAGTTTCCTCAGATTATGGGAAACGCTGAAGAACATCAAGGAATACAGACAAGCCTTTTTGTTTTTGCTGGCTTATTTCTTTTACATCGACGGGGTTGGGACCATCTTCAAAATGGCGACTGCGGTCGGATCGGATATCGGCCTCTCTTCGAATGAACTGATTGTAGTCATGCTAGTTGTCCAGTTCGTGGCTTTCCCATTCTCCATCCTGTACGGGCGTGCATCCAAACGGTTCGGCAACAAGAACATGATTTTTGTGGGTATTGTAACGTATATTTTCATTTGCATCTATGCATTGCAGTTGGACTCCTTGCTGACATTCATTATTTTGGCGCTTCTTGTAGGTACAGCCCAAGGAGGCGTGCAGGCGTTGAGCCGATCCTTATTCGGCCAACTGATTCCCAAAGAGCAAGCGAACGAATTCTTCGGATTCTATAACATCTTCGGGAAATTTGCGGCAGTGGTCGGTCCGCTGCTTGTCGGGGTCATCTCGCAGCTGACAGGAAACTCGTTGGATGGGGTTTTTGCCCTGATCATCCTGTTCGTGATCGGCGGGATCCTGTTGTTTTTTGTGAAAGTTCCAGATCTGAAGGAAGAACAGCAAAGATCACCGCTTTGATGCCCGTCTGAGTAAATATTTGCATGTGTTGTGCAGATGTGGTAAAATTTATTTTGCATCTTTATGCGCGTTTTTATAAAATGAAGACATTTCTTCAAGGTGGGAGACATTTGGCAGAACGTATTTCAGAAGAAAAATTAGCGCAGATCAGAACCGAAACAAATATTGTTGATGTCGTCAGCCAATATGTACAACTCAAAAAAAGAGGCAAGAATCATTTCGGATTTTGCCCGTTCCATGACGAGAAGACCCCCTCATTTTCTGTAGCAGAAGAAAAACAGATTTTTCACTGTTTCAGCTGCGGAAGAGGAGGGAATGTTTTTACTTTTTTGATGGATGTCGAGGGTATTTCATTCGTTGAAGCAGTCATTAAGACAGCCGAATTAAGCAACATTGAATTGGATTTCTCGTACGAAAACCATGCGCAAGATAATCCGCTTCAGTCAAAAAAAGAAAAATTGATCCAAATCCATGAGGAAGCTGCGGCTTTTTACCATCAGGTGCTCATGAACACCGTTACGGGGCAAGCTGCGCTGGATTACATGATCCAACGCGGCTTCACGCCGGAGACACTAAAAGAATATCAAATAGGTTTCTCTCCATCCAATCGGACAGCACTCTTTCAAATGCTGAAAGCGAAGGCATTCGATGAAGGACTCCTTCAGGAAAGTGGTATTTTCACGGATAGGCAAGGCCAAAACGAACTTTTCGATCGGTTCTCAGCCCGGATCATTTTCCCGTTGCGGAACGCTAAAGGAAAGACGGTCGCTTTTTCCGGCCGAATTCTGCATGCAACCCCAGCGGATGAAACAGGTTACCATGAAGCAAAATATCTGAACAGCCCCGAAACACTGTTGTTCAACAAACGGGATTTCCTTTTCAACTTCGACAAAGCCCGCAGTGAAATCCGGAGAAATTCAGAAGTAATCCTATTTGAAGGGTATATGGATGTCATATCCGCTTGGCAAGCGGGTGTTAAAAATGGCGTCGCCTCCATGGGGACCAGTCTGACGGATGAACAGAACCGAATACTGACGAAGACAGCCGACAAAATTGTCATTGCCTATGACGGCGATCGTCCCGGTGTCGAAGCGACCAAGCGCGCCATAGAAATACTGGAACGCAACAAGCACTTCGATATTTCGATTTTCCCGCTGGAAGCGGGTATGGATCCGGATGAATACATCCAAGAGAAAGGCCCCGAGGCGTTCGCCAAGGCACTGAAAAACAACCGGGAAACGGTCATTCAGTTCTATTCACGCTACCTCAAGATGAATCTGAATCTGGATTCCGAAAAAAATCGCATCACCTATATCGAAACCATGCTTAAGGCATTGGCCCCCCTAGAGTCTTTGATCGAAAGAGAGCTTTACATGAAGGATATCGCGGATGAATTCAGTATTCCGGTAGATATCCTGCAGAAGCAATTGAAGGGGTATCAACAAGAGGTGCTGCAGCAACGGCCTGAACGCGAGCCGGTCAGGCGAACCATGTCGCCTGATGCAGCCTCTCATGCGGTGTATCCAAGCACGAACAAACGCAAAGTGACCCAGGCAGAGCAAAGTGAAAAACAACTGCTTTACCGTCTGTTTCATTTCGAAGAAGTCTGGTCGTATCTGAACGAAATTGATGCAGATTTCAATTTCATCCACGATGATTATCAAACAATCTACATTTTGTATGAAGAGTTTTTCAGGCAGACGGGGTTGGTCGGGAATATCGACCACTTTTTGGACCGCATCAACAATCAAGCACTTCAAAATGTTATTACGGAGATCGAATGGTTCCAATTGGATTCGGAAGTCACCTATCAAGAAATTCAAGATCTCGTCCATATCATCCGGGACAAGTCGTCCCTTCAGGACCAACTGACCAAGAAACAGGCAGAAATGAAGGAAGCCCGAAAGAAAAATGACAATGAGCGTCTGAAGACAATCATGTTGGAAATCGTTTCCCTCTCAAAAGAATTAAAAGCAACAAAGAAATAGCCCGCATCGAATGGAGGAATCATTTTATGGCAATCGAAAAAAATGATCAAGGTTTCACGTTAGAACAGGTAACCAAAAAGCTGATCGCAGAACACAAATTATTGGGGTCCGTCTTCTACGACGAATTGGCCGACAAGATAGCTACACCTTTCCAATTGGACGCGGATGCAATGGATAAGCTCATACAAAAAATGGAAGACGGCGGTGTCAGTGTCGTAGACGCAGACGGAGGTCCGACTGCTCGTCAACTTGCCAAAGAAATAGTGAAGCCTGAAAAACCAGCAGCAGCCAAAAAAGATGAAGAAGAAGACCCGATGGCTGTGCCTCCCGGAGTGAAAATCAACGACCCGGTCCGCATGTACCTGAAGGAAATCGGCCGTGTGCCTTTGTTGAATGCAGAGGAAGAAGTCAATTTGGCTCTCCGCATCAAAGAAGGCGATCAGGAAGCGAAACAACAATTGGCTGAAGCCAACTTGCGTCTGGTTGTTTCCATCGCAAAACGTTATGTGGGCCGTGGGATGCAATTCTTGGATCTGATCCAGGAAGGGAACATGGGTCTGATGAAAGCTGTCGAAAAATTTGACCACACCAAAGGGTTCAAATTTTCCACCTACGCAACTTGGTGGATCCGTCAAGCCATCACCCGTGCCATCGCTGACCAAGCCAGAACAATCCGTATCCCTGTGCATATGGTTGAAACAATCAATAAATTGGTCCGTATCCAACGTCAATTGCTCCAGGATCTAGGACGCGAACCGACACCGGAAGAAATCGGTGCCGAAATGGACCTTCCGACTGAAAAAGTCAGAGAAATCCTGAAAATCGCCCAAGAACCGGTTTCTTTGGAAACGCCTATCGGAGAAGAAGATGATTCCCATTTAGGCGATTTCATCGAAGATCAGGAAGTCCTGAGTCCGGCTGACCATACTGCCCAAACACTCCTGAAGGAACAACTTGAGGAAGTGTTGGACACTTTGACCGACCGCGAGGAAAACGTTTTGCGTCTGCGTTTCGGACTTGATGATGGCAATGTACGGACATTGGAGCAAGTTGGGAAAGTATTCGGCGTCACCCGCGAGCGGATTCGTCAAATCGAAGCGAAAGCTTTGCGCAAACTGCGTCATCCGAGCCGTTCGAAACAATTAAAAGATTTTCTTGAGTAATAAGCACCCCAACCCGAGGTATTGCACTCGGGTTTTTCTTATGCCATTTTCTGACTGATATGAGGATTAATGGGATATATGAAATAGAATTATGCTAAAATAGAGCTATCAGCAAAAATGGAAATGGAGGGATAAGGTTGAACAATCAACAATTATCCGTAAGACTCGAGACAGTCGCAGGTTTTGTGCCTGAAAATGCCAGACTGGCCGATATAGGCTCGGATCACGCTTATTTGCCCTGTGTTTTGGCAGCGCGCGACGTCATTAATTACGCATTGGCAGGGGAAGTTGTGAAAGGGCCCTTCGAATCGGCAACGGAACAGATCAGAACATCAGGAGTTGGCGATCGTGTCAGTGCCAGACTTGGCGACGGCATGGATGTGATCGAGCCGATGGATCATATAAATGTCGTCACCATCTGCGGAATGGGTGGGGACTTGATTTCCAAAATTCTGGAAAAAGGCAGACTAAAAGATAAATTGGTTGGTGTGGAACGGTTGATCCTTCAGCCCAATAATGGGGAAAAGAAACTGCGTGAATGGTTGATTCCCCATCAATACAAAATCATCGATGAAACGATATTGGAAGAAAACGGAAAGATTTATGAAATCATCGTTGCCGAAAATGCAGGGACGATAGAAAACTACACGGAGTTGGAATACAGCTTCGGCCGTTTCCTGCTTCAGACAAAAAATGAAACGTTCCGCAAAAAGTGGTTATCCGAAATCGACAAATGCCAATACATATTGGACAGCATGCAAAAAGCAAGCAACAATCTGAACGAAAAAGAACAGCAAGTGATCAATAAAATCAATGAAATTAAAGAGGTGCTGGGATGAAAAGCATTACTGGTTATGAATTCATCGAGTTATTCGAATCGCATGTTCCGACTTGGCTGGCAGAGGAAGGGGATCCGGTGGGACTCCATTTGGGAGACTTGAGCCGTCCAGTCCACCGTATTTTGGTGACGCTCGATGTCCGTCCGGAAGTTGTTCAGGAGGCCATCGAAAAGCAAGTCGATTTTATCTTCTCCCATCATCCCCCGATTTACAGACCGCTAAAAAATCTGGACGTTTCAGACAAACAAACAAAGATGTATGTGGATCTGCTGAAACATGACATCAGCGTCTATGCGGCCCATACCAATCTGGACAACGCGAATAACGGGATGAACGATTGGCTCTCTGAGGCGTTGGGGCTGTTGGATGTTGAAATTATGGACGTCACGAAGCGCGTTCCTGTGAAAAAAATATCCGTATGCGTGCCGAATGCGGAATGCAATCGTGTCCGTATCGCTATGACAGATGCTGGCGCGGGGAACATTTCCGACGAATACACTCACTGCTCCTATGAAGCGCAAGGGGTGGGTCGCTTCACTCCGCTAGAAGGCGCAAAACCTGCCATCGGCCACATCAACGAACCCGAAGCGGTGCAAGAAAAGAAAATTGAGATGATCGTCGAAGACAAGTATTTGGCGGAAGTATTGGAGGCGCTGTATGAATCGCATCCTTACGAAGAACCCATCTATGAAATCTATACAATCAATAATTTCCAGCGTGAATATGGTTTGGGAAGGGTCGGCAATCTGGCATTGCCGATGTCGTTGCGTTCCTTTATCCAGTACGTGAAGGATGTTTTTCAGATCGAAGGCATGCGCTTTATCGCAGCCGATTTGGATCAGACGATCACTCGTGTTGCCATCTGCGGCGGGGATGCCGGCAAATATTATCGGAAAGCAATCAAAAAGGGTGCAGATGTTTATATCACGGGTGACGTCTACTATCACACGGCCCACGATATGCAGGCTGATGGATTGACCGTCATAGATCCGGGCCATCACATCGAACAGATCTGCAAACCGAAATTATTGGAATTATTCAATACATGGAAAAAAGAGAATGAGTGGGATCTGGAAGTCATCGCTTCCGAAATCAATACGGATCCTTTCATTTTCGACAGTCAATTGTGAGAGGATGTCAATAAATGCAAGAAAAATTAGTGGACCGTTTTCTGAAATACATTAAATTCGAGACAAGATCGGATGAAGAAAGCCTGACCGTGCCTTCTACCCAAAATCAGGTGGACTTCGCAAAAAATATTTTAATGCCGGAACTGGAAGCCATCGGACTTTCGGATATCCAATATAATGAGGGAAATGGTTTCGTGACGGCTCTTTTGCCACGCAATTCCCAAAAAGAATTTCCTGCAATCGGGTTCATCGCCCACATGGACACAGCTGATTTTGAAGCGGCGAATGTAAATCCGCTTATTTGGGATCACTATGCGGGAAACGATTTGATTTTGGATGCGCAAGCACAGGTGCTTCTTTCACCTAAGGATTTCCCCTCTTTGAAGAACTACATCGGCCAGACTTTGATCACTACTGACGGAAAAACGTTGTTGGGTGCGGACGACAAAGCCGGCATCGCCGAAATCATCACAGCGTTGGAAGCGATAAAAGCAGCGGATGACATCGAACACGGGGACATAAAAGTCGCTTTCGGACCGGATGAAGAAATCGGCCGTGGAGCTGATCTTTTTGATGTGGCTGCTTTCGGCTGCGACTTTGCTTACACGATGGACGGCGGCCCATTGGGAGAACTTGAATTTGAAAGCTTCAATGCTGCGCAAGCTATCGTAACGATCCATGGCAAAAATGTGCATCCAGGCACTGCCAAGGACACAATGGTGAATGCAATCAAGTTGGCCATCGCTTACGACAGCGCTTTGCCGCAAAATGAAGTACCTGAGCAAACAGAAAAGCGCGAAGGATTTTATCATTTGTTGGGCATCGAAGGCAATGTGGAAGAAAGTAAAATGACCTACATCATCAGAGATCATGACAAGGATCTTTTTGAGAACAGGAAAACGACTATGCTTTCGCTTGCGGAGCGCATGAACAAGGAATGGACTGAAGAACGCATCACAATCGAAATGCACGATCAGTACTACAACATGGGGGAAGTGCTGAAAGAGGATATGCGTCCAGTCGATCTGGCTGAAACGGCGATGAAGTCACTGGGGATCACCCCGATCATCGAACCGATCCGCGGCGGCACAGACGGATCCAAGTTGTCCTTCATGGGCCTGCCCACTCCGAATATTTTTGCCGGGGGAGAAAACTTCCACGGACGCTATGAATTCGTGTCTGTCCAATCAATGGAGAAGGCCGTTGCGGTTATCGTGGAAATCATCAGACAGAGCCAAGGTTACGGAAAACAATGAGAGATCCAGTGCTTGTATATTTCATCCTAGCGAACGTGTTTCTTTTCATCTTGATGGGCGTCGATAAAAAGAAAGCGCGGCAAAAAGCCTGGCGCATACCGGAACGAAACCTGCTTCTGCTTGGATTTTTTGGTGGTGGCCTAGGCGGACTGCTGGGGATGCATCATTTCCGCCATAAAACGAAACACCTGAGTTTCAAGGTAGTCTTCACTTTGGGGACACTCTTGACCGGGATAACATCCTATTTCTTATTCATATGAAAATAAAATGCCGCTATTACCCATTTTCGGGAGATAGCGGCATTTTTTATTTGTTTTTCATTAAGAATTGGAGGGATACGGCTTCGGGGCCGGCGTGGGTCATGACGCTGGCGCTGGCGTAGGACGTGTACAGCTGGGCGTTGGGGAACGCAGCCTTCAGCATGCCGACGATTTGATTTGAATATTCCGATAAGCCGACATGCGTGATGCCGATCGCTTCAACATCCAGGTATTTCTGTTTCAGCTCTTCGATAATCTCTTCGTAGCGTTTTACGATTGCTTTCGTGCCGCGGCCTTTGATATCGGTAGTCAATGCGCCGTCGATCATTTTCAGGTTGGCTTTGATGTTCAATAAGGTTGTGATGCGTCCCATCGTTTTTCCAATGCGTCCCCCCTTGACCATATTTTCCAGGTTGACGATGCAGATGTAAAGCAGGGTGCGCTCCTTAACGGCAGCGATTCGAGGCAATGCGTCCGCCACTGTCAATCCTTCAGCGGCACATTTGGCTGCTTCCAATACTTGGAAAGCAGCGGCTCTTGCACAAAACTTCGAATCGATGACAGTGACTTTACCGTGGGCGAGTTTAGCTGCCTGGTGAGCAGAATTAACGGTTCCGCTCAGTGTTTCGGTGACATGGATGGACAGAATTTCGCTGCCATCAGCTGTCAATTCATTGTATTTATCCAAAAAAGTGCCCATTGCAGGTTGAGATGATTTTGGCAACTCTTTGCTGTTCATCATTTTTTCGAGAAACTCAGGTTTGGTTATGGTGACGCCGTCGTGATACAGCACGTTATTTATCATGGATGAAAGCGGGATTACGGTGATTCCGTATCTGTCAATTTCTTCTGCGGACAATTCCGTTGTGGAATCGGTCACAATTTTGAAGTTTGGCATGTTGATTCTCCTCAAGTACAGTCTTATTTCCTTTAGCATAGCAGATTTTACAGAAAAAGTAACGCAGTTATCATTATGATTGTAAGCATATTCTTCTAATGTTGATGTTTTTTCCTGTAGAATAGATTATGCTATAATAGGTTAGTTGTAGAAGAAAGTAGGTTACAGACATATGGACGGAATATTACCTTTATGGAAAGAACGCGGCATGACAAGTCACGACTGCGTATTCAAACTTAGAAAAATACTGAAAACTAAAAAAGTGGGGCATACCGGTACACTGGATCCGGAAGTTGATGGCGTTTTGCCGATCTGCATCGGAAAAGCCACAAAAGTCGTCGAATTTTTGACTGACACGGACAAAGCTTACGAAGGGGAAATCACTATCGGAGTCGCCACAACGACTGAGGACAGCCAAGGCGAAACGATTGCGAAGGCGCCGGTTGCGCAAGACTTGTCTTTGGCTGAGATCGATGCAGCGATGGAAGCCATGGTAGGCGAAAGCATCCAAGTTCCGCCGATGTATTCCGCGGTCAAGGTGAACGGAAAAAGGCTGTACGAATACGCCCGCCAAGGGTTGACCGTCGAAAGGCCGCAAAGAACCATCCACGTCATGAGTTTCGTGCGGATTTCAGAACCCGTCTACCATGCGGAAGAACAAACGATGTCCTGGAGCTTCCGGGTCACTTGCGGCAAAGGGACCTATGTGCGGACTTTGGCCGTCGATCTGGGTGCATCTTTGGGTTATCCGGCGTACATGTCAAACCTGACGCGCACGATGAGCGGATCCTTCACAAAAGAGGATTGCTTGACGCTGCAGCAAGTGGCTGAAGCAATGGCGAACAACGACATTGACGCGCGGCTGAAACCAATCGACTTGGTATTCGGAACGTATCATCAGGTTGCGCTTGACGATGAACTGTGGGATAAGGTCAAAAATGGCGCTGTTCTGCCGAAAGAGGGGCCATTCGAAACAATGGACGCGCCCGTTTTATTCACCTATCAGGACAAAATTGTGGCGATGTACGAACCGCATCCAACCAAATCCGGTTTCATCAAACCCAGAAAAATGTTCCTATCATAAACAGCAAGGAGTTGCCTTAGCAATGGAAATAATGCATATACATCATCCCTATGACCAAAAACTGATACCCGATGAGCAAGTGGTATTGGCATTGGGATACTTTGACGGCGTTCACAGAGGGCATCAAGAAGTGATCAAACGCGCAAAGGAAGTTGCCGAAAAGAAGAACCTCAAACTTGCCGTCATGAGCTTCAATCATCACCCGAGCATCGTTTTCCAGAAGATGAACCCAGAAACGATGCAATATTTATCGACCGTCAACCGCAAAGCCGAAATATTCGAGAACCTAGGCGTTGATTATTTCTTCGTCATCTCATTCACATCTGCGTTTGCCTCTTTGAGACCGCAGGAATTTGTCGACCAATACATCAGCGGCCTACATGCTGTTGCAGTCGTTGCCGGCTTCGATTATACCTATGGACCCAGAGAAATTGCGGATATGAAGCAATTAGTGAACTATGCCAAAGGTCGTTTCGAAGTCATCGAAGTCGCCGAATTGAAGGACGAAGCCGAAAAAATCAGTTCCACGCACATCCGGGAAGCATTAGCTGAAGGAAACATGAAAAAAGCGAATGCTTATTTAGGCTATATCTATCAGATTGACGGCACGGTCATTCATGGCGATGCGCGGGGCAGGCTACTTGGTTTCCCGACTGCTAATATCCAAACCGAAAAACACACACGCTTGCCAAGGAATGGCGTTTACATCGTAAGCATCAGAGTGAACGGAATCTGGCATCGCGGCACGGCTTCGATCGGGCACAACATCACTTTTGAAGCTGGACGCGACAAAACCGTGGAAGTATATATACTGGACTTCGACAAAATGATTTACGGTGAAGAAGTAACCGTCAGATGGCACCATTTTATCCGCAGCGAGATAAAATTTTCCGGCGTCGACCAGCTGATTGCGCAACTTAAAAGTGATGAAGCGGATACGATTGCCTATTTTCAGGATCACCCATTGAACGAGGTGACCCTCTAAATGGCAGCGGCTTATTTGCACATCCCTTTCTGCGAACATATCTGCTTCTATTGCGATTTCAATAAGGTGTTCTTGGAAGGACAGCCGGTTGACGAATACGTGGATGCATTGATCAAGGAGATGCAGTTATCGAAGAAACTGCATCCTCAAGAAGAGATCAGCACTTTCTATATCGGCGGCGGCACACCAACGACTCTGAACGAGCGCCAACTGGAGAAGCTTTTGAACGGAATCCGCAGCACCTATTCCTTGCCGAAGGGCGCCGAGTTTACGATGGAAGCCAATCCGGAAAGTATTTCGTTCGAAAAGTTGAAGATCATGCGCGATTATGGGGTCAACCGTTTGAGCATGGGGGTCCAATCGTTCAATAACAATATCCTGAAAAAAATCGGCCGCATCCACACTGCCGAGCAGGTATACACTTCTGTGGCCGATGCCCGCAGAGCCGGATTCGAAAACATGACCATTGATCTGATCTTCCGCCTGCCAAACCAAACGATGGCCGATTTTGAAGATAGTCTGAAAAAAGCCTTGGAATTGGATCTGCCGCATTACTCCATCTATGCCTTGATCCTTGAGAACAAGACGGTGTTTTATAACTTGATGCGTCAAGGGAAATTGCCGTTGCCTTCGGAGGACACAGAGGCCGATATGTATGCTTTGGCTATCGAGACGATGTCAAAAAACGGAAGAAATCAATATGAAATCTCCAACTTTGCATTGCCGGGTTATGAATCCCAACATAATCTCACTTATTGGAAAAATGAATCCTATTTCGGTTTTGGGGCTGGAGCGCATGGCTATATCGATGGTATCCGTTACCACAATCATGGACCGATCCAGCAGTATCTGGCGCCTTTGCGCGAAAATAGCTTGCCAATCATCCGTCAGCAGCAGTTGTCGAAACAGGAACAGATGGAAGAAGAAATGATTCTGGGACTGCGCACGATGGTGGGCGTCAGCCAAAAACATTTTGCAGATAAATTCCAAACCCCGCTGTTGGATCAGTATGCTGCTGTCGTTTCTGATTTGGTTGCGGATGGCCTGCTTCGGGTCGATGGCGACAGGATCCGATTGACCCAAAGAGGTGTTTTCCTCGGCAACGAAGTATTCCGTTCTTTCTTGATGTGAAATGCGTTCGATCCGAGTGGGATGCCCAGAATGTTATGAAAAATGATTGTATTCCGTTGACAAAGCCTGTAACCCGTGATAAATTTATTTATGGTTAGCACTCATTGTAGTCAAGTGCTAAAGTGAGGTGAAAATCTTGTTAACAGAAAGACAGTTGCTAATTTTGGATTTAATTGTCAGGCATTACATCGAATTCGAGGAGCCAATCGGTTCGAAGACGCTTCTTAAGGAATCTGCTTTGTCCTTGAGTTCCGCCACCATCCGTAACGAAATGATGCGGATCGAAGAACTGGGCTTCTTGGAAAAAATGCATTCTTCATCCGGCAGGATACCGTCCATCCAAGGCTACCGTTACTATGTCGATCAACTATTGGGAAAAGAAAGCGAAGAAGTCGCTGACGACGTCAAACAGACGATTAAGCATGGTTTTCAGAATCCTTACCAGGAAGTGCAGCAGGTTGTCGAAAAATCAGCTGAAATGCTGTCTTTTTTGACGAACTACACTGCTTTGGCAATCGGGCCTGAAACAAAGGACAGCCGATTGACGGGGTTCCGATTGGTCGCACTCAATGAAGGGCATGTGATGGCCATATTGGTGACTGATAAAGGACATGTGGAAAATCAGATTTTTTCTGTTTCGCCGGGCTTCTCAGCCTCTGAGATAGAAAAAATCGTCAACATCTTCAATCAGGAACTGGTAGGCCGCACACTGCAGGAAGTATTCATTAAACTGCAAACGGACATTCCGGTGATTATCCGGAAGTACGTCGATGCAAAAATCGATTTCACAGCGATCTTCAATGACATCGTTGCGAAGTTGGAGCATGACCGCTTCCATGTAGGCGGCAGCATGAATCTTCTGAACCATTTGGATGCGACGATGGACAAGAATAAAGTCAAAGCCATTTTAAGTATGCTGAATGGGTCTCCGGACATCCATGCGCTTTTTTCAAACCCCAATGATGGCGTCGGCGTCAAGATTGGAACGGAATTGAACAATGAGCTGCTGCATAATTTTAGCTTGATTACGGCTACTTATGACACGGCCGGCAACGGTAAGGGCCTTATTGCATTACTGGGGCCAACCAATATGCCTTATCAAAAAATGATCAGTATCATGAAATTTATGCGTTACGAACTTTCTGATAGCTTGAATGATCTGAACAAATAAGCACGACAAAGGAGATTTTGAAGTGGATAATAACGAAGAATTAGTGGACCAGGAACAAGCGACCGTTGAAACAACGGTTGTTGAAGGTCAAGAGACGGTTACGGAAGCAAGTGAGGTTGAAGCCTTGAAAGCAACCTTGTCCGAAACGGAGGATCGCTTGTTGCGCCTACAGGCTGAACTTGCCAATATTCAGAAGCGCAACGCAAAAGAAAGACAGGATGCGGCGAAATTCCGTTCCCAGTCTTTGGCACAGGAATTGTTGCCGGTGATGGACAGTTTGGAACGCGCATTAGCGATTGAAGTGGAAGATGAAAAATCTTTGAACCTGAAAAAAGGTTTGGAAATGGTCATGAACTTATTCACGGAAGCTTTCGCCAAAGAGGGGATTTCTCCGATCGATCCGATCGACCAGCCTTTCGATCCAAATTTCCATCAATCCATTCAAATGCAGCCGGCTGCTGAAGGTCAAGCGCCTGATACAGTCGTCGCGGTAGTCCAAAAAGGCTACACCTTGAAAGAACGCGTTTTAAGACCCGCAATGGTTATTGTGGCAGAATAGTTTTATTGATAAACACAAAAAAATTTCATATAGAGGGGAATAACATCATGAGCAAAATTATCGGTATTGACTTAGGAACAACAAACTCAGCTGTCGCTGTATTAGAAGGCGGAGAAGCTAAAATCATCCCAAATCCAGAGGGAAATCGCACGACACCATCTGTCGTTTCATTCAAAAATGGCGAAATCCAAGTGGGCGAGGTCGCTAAACGCCAAGCAGTGACAAACCCGAACACAATCAGCTCGATCAAACGCCACATGGGCGATGCTGGCTACAAAGTGGAAGTGGAAGGCAAAAGCTACACACCACAAGAAGTTTCAGCGATGATCCTTCAATATCTGAAAGGCTACGCAGAAGACTATCTGGGCGAAAAAGTTGATAAAGCCGTTATTACAGTTCCAGCTTACTTCAACGATGCACAGCGTCAAGCGACTAAAGATGCCGGAAGAATTGCCGGTCTGGAAGTAGAGCGTATCGTCAACGAGCCGACTGCTGCAGCTTTGGCATACGGTTTGGACAAAACGGACAAAGACGAAAAAATCCTTGTATTCGACTTGGGTGGCGGAACATTCGACGTTTCCATCCTTGAATTGGGCGATGGCGTATTCGATGTGTTGAGTACAGCCGGCGACAACAAATTAGGCGGAGATGACTTCGACAACAAAATCATCGACTACTTGGTTGCAGAATTCAAGAAAGAAAACGGAATCGACCTTTCAAACGACAAAATGGCGAAACAACGTCTGAAGGACGCTGCTGAAAAAGCCAAAAAAGATCTTTCCGGCGTAACTTCAACCCAAATCAGCCTGCCGTTCATCACTGCCGGCGATGCAGGTCCCTTGCACATGGAATTGACGCTTACCCGCGCTAAATTCGATGAAATCACTTATGACTTGGTTGAACGTACAAAAGGTCCTGTACGCCAAGCATTGAAGGATGCAGGTCTATCCACTTCCGAAATCGATGAAATCATCCTTGTCGGTGGTTCAACACGTATCCCAGCAGTCATCGAAGCAGTCCGTAAAGAAGCAGGCAAAGAACCGAACAAATCCGTTAACCCGGATGAAGTTGTTGCAATGGGCGCTGCTATCCAGGGCGGAGTCATCTCCGGTGATGTAAAAGATATCGTATTATTGGACGTTACACCTTTATCATTGGGTATCGAAACAATGGGTGGCGTGTTCACTAAATTGATCGACCGCAATACGACAATCCCGACAAGCAAATCACAAGTGTTCTCGACTGCAGCCGACAACCAGCCAGCTGTTGATGTACATGTCCTGCAAGGTGAGCGTCCGATGGCAAACGACAACAAAACATTGGGTCGTTTCCAATTGACGGATATTCCATCAGCACCTCGTGGTGTTCCGCAAATCGAAGTATCATTCGATATCGACAAAAATGGTATCGTCAATGTTCGCGCTAAAGACTTGGGCACTCAAAAAGAACAAACAATCACCATCAAATCTTCTTCCGGTCTGACTGACGAAGAAATCGAAAAAATGGTGAAAGATGCAGAAGCGAACGCTGAAGCAGACAAATTGCGCAAAGAAGAAGTTGAACTGCGCAACGAAGTGGATCAATTGATCTTCCAAACCGACAAAACTTTGAAAGAGCTAGACGGAAAAGTCGACGCTGATGAAGTGAAGAAGGCTGAAGAAGCTAGAGACGAACTGAAAGCAGCAGTCGAAGCAAACGATTTGGAACAAATGAAAACGAAGCGTGATGCTTTGAATGAGCTTGTCCAAAATCTGACTGTCAAACTTTATGAGCAAGCTGCTCAAGCGCAACAACAAGAAGGCGCACATGAGTCAACGACTGACGACGGTGTCGTTGATGCGGATTTTGAAGAAGTAGACGACAAATAGTCAACTCTAACGAGAGGAAGCCAACGCATAACTGCATTGGCTTCTCTCACTGTATAGAGACAAAATGTTCAGATGAAGCCAATCAATGGAGGCGAAACAATGGCGAAAAGAGATTATTACGATGTCTTGGGTGTGTCGAAGGATGCCACAGACGATGAGATAAAAAAAGCTTACCGGAAACTTTCCAAGAAGTTCCACCCGGATATCAACAAAGAAGCGGGCGCAGAAGACAAATTCAAGGAGCTTGCAGAGGCGTATGAAGTCTTGAGCGACGGCAACAAACGCGCAGCCTATGACCAATACGGCCATGCCAGCACCGATCCCAATTTTGGCGCAGGCGGCGGTTATGGTGGCGGTGGCTTCGGCGGCTTCTCGGGCGGTTTTGAAGATATCTTTGATTCCTTTTTCGGAGGCGGAGGCGGTGGTCGCGGCAGAAATCCGAATGCCCCCCGTCAAGGCTCTGATCTACAGTACCGTATCCACCTCACATTTGAAGAAGCGATTTTCGGGAAGAAAGAAACCATCCGTTACAAACGTGATGAAGAATGTAAAACCTGTAGTGGTTCCGGCGCAAAACCGGGCACGCAACCGAAAACGTGTTCGAAATGTCATGGTTCAGGAGCTGTCGGTGTCGAAAGGAATACGCCTTTTGGCCGCGTAATGACGCAAGCAGTCTGTGATGTCTGCAGCGGAACAGGTAAGGAAATCACGGATAAATGTACTACGTGTTACGGACGTGGGCATGTCGAAACTGATCACTCTGTGGCAGTGACAATCCCTCCAGGTGTCGACGATGGACAACAGATGCGCTTGAACGGCCAAGGCGAAGTCGGCAGCAATGGCGGCCCGTATGGTGACCTCTATGTCGTTTTCCAAGTGGAACCAAGCGATATTTTCGATCGCGAAGGGACCGAGATCCATTACACGCTTCCGATCAGCTTCGCCCAAGCAGCTTTGGGTGATGAGATTGAAGTGCCGACTGTGCATGGCAAAGTTAAGTTGAAGATTCCTGCCGGGACACAAACGGGCACGAATTTCCGTCTGAAAGGCAAAGGGGCGCCACGCTTGCGTGGAACCGGAAACGGTGATCAGCACGTCAAAGTTACTGTCGTCACACCGAAGAACCTTAGCGAGAAGCAAAGAGAGGCAATCCGCGCATTCGCAGCAGCAGGCGGCGATACGTTGGTGGAAGATGACGCCAATTTTTTTGATAAAGTGAAGGACGCCTTCAAAAATAAAAAATAAATAAGCCAAAAGAACCGGTGTGTTGGAAACAGCCAAGCACCGGTTCTTTTTTTGTCCCTGGACTATTCTGTTAGAGTTTTTGTAACGAACATGAGGATAAACAACACTTTTTTTATAGAAAAAGAATAAATATTCGCTAATTCCGGGATGTAAGGGGTTACATTTTACAAAAATAGGATTATAATGGAATTATCAAATAAAAGAGGTGACGTAAATGGCTACTATAGAATCGTTCAATAGATCCGAATTAAAGAAGTCCAACCCTTTACTTACGAAATTCCGGACAACGGTCGAAACAGCTTTTTATGGCAAAAACATGCAGGAAGTCACGGACATGACGGAAGCCTATGAACTCGCACTGAACGCTGAAGGTGTGGTCGTGACCGACTTGCCTGTGCTCCATGCAAAAGAATTGGGATTGCCGGAAGATGCCAAGATACTTGTCGAAAACGGCGGCAGAATCATCGGCCGTACTGCCCGCGCCAAACGGATCATCGGAGAGAACAAGGAAGAGGACGAAAAACTTCAAGCCATCATCATGGATGTCATTTATCAGAACAGACTGCGCCATTATTATAAAGCGACAGGGTATGTAGGTTTGGATAAAGATTTCATCATCAAGGCGCATATCGCTTTTCCCGAAGGAAACGAAAACAATCTTTACTCCTGGCTATTGAACTTCCAGTGGGACAGCCCGGAATATCAGGAAATGTATGCCCATTCGAAAGCATACAACGAAGGCGACATTTACATCTATACGGATCCCGACTGGCGCCATCCGGATTATCCGCTGGGTGTGGCTGTGTTCGAGCCTGATAAAAACGTGGCCTGCATCCTTGGAATGCAATATTTCGGAGAGTTTAAAAAAGGCACACTGACGCTGGCTTGGGGAACGGGTCATCGCAATGGCTACGTTGCTTGCCATGGCGGACAAAAACACTTCCGCTTGCATGATGGCGGTTCCTATGTCGCTTCCTTCTTCGGGCTTTCGGGGTCGGGCAAATCGACTCTGACCCATTCGAAGCACGACAACAAATATGAAGTCAAAGTGCTGCATGATGATGCCTTCCTGATCGATTTGACGGATGGCTCCTCCATCGCTTTGGAACCTTCCTATTACGATAAGACCCAGGATTACCCCGCTGATCATCCTGAACAGAACTATTTCGTGACTGTCCAGAATGTTGGCGTGACGAAGGATCATGACGGCAAAATTGTGCTGGTCACCGAGGATATCCGCAACGGCAACGGACGTACGGTAAAATCACGTTATTCCACTCCGAACCGCGTGGATAAGTTCGAAGAGCCGATCAATGCTGTCTACTGGATCATGAAGGACGATGCCTTGCCGCCTTTGGTCAAAGTGGACGAAGCGGTCTTGGCGGCAACATTCGGCACGACGTTGGCTACGAAACGCACGACTGCGGAAACGCTGAAGAAAGGCGAGTCGACCGATACACTGGTCATCGAACCATTC
Source organism: Trichococcus paludicola (assembly GCF_003052295.1). Taxonomy (GTDB): domain Bacteria; phylum Bacillota; class Bacilli; order Lactobacillales; family Aerococcaceae; genus Trichococcus; species Trichococcus paludicola. The sequence continues at coordinate 319,158 of NZ_QBLC01000002.1, read as the reverse complement.
GCAAATCCGTTCCGGGTCTATCCGTTGGTTGAGGATTATGCCGGCTTCAAAGAATTGTTGGCTCACGAAGATGTCGACTGCTACATCATCAATACTGGATTTTTCATGGGTAAAAAAATACCGAAGGAAGTGTCTTTAGGCGTCATCGAAAGTGTCGTTGAAGGGACAGCATCATTCGTGCCATTCGGTGCTGCACCGCATCTCAGCTATCTGCCGGTGGAAGGCTTCAATCCCGATTTTGAAGACAAAGACTATACGAAGTTGGTGAGAAGACGCATGCAGCTGCGGGAAGATTTCTTGGAAGAATTCAATGCTGCCCATCCGAGTATGCCGCTGCCTGATGAATCCATCCAAGCATTGCAAAATATCATTGATGCTTTTTAAGTTTCAATAGGAAAGAATCCGGTGGGAAGCCTCCGGATTCTTTTTTCCGCTTATCAGCCAAACAAAAGCGAGAAAGGCTTGCTAATCTGAGGCGGCATCTTGTCAGAAAGGCTTTAGATTGGTATAATTTCCAAGTGAACGAATGGACGTCAGAGAAAGTGAGCAACGATAATGAACTTAGAAGAGATGAAGCAACGACAAAAGAGGATCAGAAATTTTTCCATCATTGCCCATATTGACCATGGGAAATCTACATTGGCGGATAGAATCCTCCAAATGACTGATACAGTCGCCGATCGTGACATGCAAGCACAATTATTGGATTCCATGGACCTCGAGAGAGAACGAGGCATCACCATAAAACTAAACGCCGTCGAATTGACTTACAGGGCCGAAGACGGAGAAGATTACATCTTCCATCTGATCGACACACCGGGACACGTCGACTTTACGTATGAAGTATCCCGCAGTTTGGCAGCCTGCGAAGGGGCCATTCTGGTAGTGGATGCGGCGCAAGGGGTCGAAGCCCAGACCCTCGCCAACGTTTATTTGGCTTTGGACAACAACCTGGAAATTGTGCCTGTCATCAACAAGATCGATTTGCCTGCCGCAGATCCTGAACGCGTCAGGGCTGAGGTTGAGGATGTCATCGGGATCGATGCCAGCGATGCGGTTTTGGCGAGCGCGAAAATCGGCTTGGGCATCCCTGAGCTGCTGGAACAGATCGTCGCAAAAATCCCGGCTCCGGAAGGTGATCTGGAAGCACCTTTGCAAGCCTTGGTTTTTGACTCGATCTATGACCCATACCGGGGAGTCGTACTGAATATCCGGATCAAAAATGGCGTTGTCCGCCCAGGCGACATGATCAGATTCATGGCTAACGGCAAAGAGTATGAAGTCATCGAAGTAGGGATTTTCTCTCCGAAACCGATCAAACGCGACTTTTTGATGGTCGGGGACGTCGGCTATTTGACTGCTGGCATCAAAACGATCCAAGATACACAGGTCGGCGACACGGTTACGTTGGCGAACAATCCTGCCAGCGAAGCTTTGGCCGGCTACCGCAAAATGAACCCGATGGTATACTGTGGTATTTACCCAGTTGATGCATCGGACTTCAATGACTTGCGCGAAGCTTTGGAAAAACTTCAATTGAACGATGCGTCCTTGCAGTTTGAGGCGGAATCTTCGCAAGCACTCGGCTTCGGTTTCCGTACCGGATTTTTGGGCATGCTGCACATGGACGTCATCCAGGAACGGATCGAACGCGAATTCGATTTGGATATCATCACGACGGCTCCATCTGTTATTTATCGCGTCAACAAAACCGATGGCGAATTTTTGGAAATCGACAACCCTTCGGAAATGCCCGATGCGACAACCATCGAAAGCATCGAAGAACCGTATGTCAAAGCAAGCATAATGGTGCCGAATGATTATGTCGGTGCCGTCATGGATATCGCTCAGAAGAAACGCGGCAATTTCATTACGATGGATTATTTGGATGATTTCCGCGTCAATGTCGTCTATGAAATGCCCCTGTCAGAAATCATCTTTGATTTCTTCGACAGATTAAAATCAAGCACGAAGGGTTACGCTTCCCTTGATTATGAATTGATCGGCTACCGCCCAAGCAAACTGGTCAAGATGGATATCCTCTTGAACGGGGAAGCCGTCGATGCCTTGAGTTTGATCGTGCATCGCGATTTCGCCTATGCGCGCGGAAAAATAATCACAGAAAAACTGCGCGGATTGATTCCACGCCAACAGTTCGAAGTTCCGATCCAAGCAACGATCGGCAACAAGATCCTAGCTCGAACTACCATCAAAGCTTTGCGCAAAAACGTACTGGCTAAATGTTACGGCGGGGATATTTCCCGTAAGCGTAAATTACTGGATAAACAAAAAGAAGGTAAGAAGCGCATGAAGCAAGTCGGATCCGTCGAAGTTCCACAAGAAGCCTTCATGGCCGTTCTGAAGATGGACGAGGATTAAAAATCTTCTCGCACAATCGTTTATAGGAATTAAAAATAGCAAAAAATAATAAAACTCTCTACCATTTGTCCCACCGCCGAAAAAAAGCGTTGGATTTGGTAGGGAGTTTTTTTGTTTAGGCTACTATCTGATTAAAGAGAACAATGATGAATTTTTTGAAAATTGTGTGGAAGAACCTGCGCAAATACATCTATCCTTTTATTCATACTGTACCCCTTACAAATTCAAATAAAAGGATAATGGTATACATATAGAATAATACCATTATCCTTTAGTTAATAGTTAGTTCATCTCTTTTTCCCATTCTCGTACAATTATAATACCTGAATTATCAGCAGCGTTTTCTAAAGTTCTGATTTCGTTTTCAGTCAATGAAATTTGACTTGCTTTAAATGCGTCGTCTACATGATTCACTTTAGTAACACCGATAATTGGAACTGTTCCTTTGGATATTGCCCAAGCTGCAGCAATTTCAGAAACGGTTGCATCATGAACAGAAGCAACTCCTTGTATAGTACTAATTAGTTCTTCTAATGATTCTAAATTATCATTATATATTTTTGCGCGTTCACTATGTTCTGGAAATGGTGTTTTTGTAGTATATTTTCCAGAAAGAGCTCCTTGTTCTAAGACCATGTAAGAGAAAAAAGTAATATCGTTTTCTTTGCAATAGTCGATTATTCCAGATGTTTCTGATGAACGATTCAGAAGGCTTAAGTGATTTTGAACGGCTGAAATTTTTAGATTGTGCTTATTCAAGATAGCTTGGGCTTGTTGAATTTCAGCTAAATTATGATTGGAAACTCCAATATATTTTACTTTTCCGCTCTCAACCAAGGATATTAGTTGAGGTGTCCATTTATCAACATTTGCCGGATTGTGAATCCAGTATATATCTACATAGCTTGTCTGCAATCTTTCTAGACTACCACTCAGCATCTGTTTCGCTGCCTCTGAAGTTTTTTCTGCGATTTGAGGTGTGAATTTTGTAGAAATTAAAAGGGCACTTCGATTTTCATTTTTGGAAAGATTTCCTAAAATTTGTTCTGAAGCACCCATTCCATAGACTGCTGCTGTGTCCCACAAATTTAATCCTCTGCTTAAAGCTGCCTTGAATACGGGCTCCAAATCAGATTCATCAAAATAATTTCCGAATACTTGATCACCACCTGCTGCACCTGAACCCCATGCCCAAGTTCCAAGAGCTATTTTAGGCATATTTAAATTTTTCAGTAAATTAGTAATAAAATTTCCTCCTTAATTTCCTTGGTACCAATTAAAATTCTCTGCTATTTTATTAGCCGTAAATTCATTTATTTGGTACTCTGCTAAGTCAGGGTAGTAGCTATCTTTTTTGAGAATATCTTCAAGTTCTTCTCGATTTTCTGCTTGAGCTATTATGATGCCTGATTTTTCAAATGAAATAGAAGGACCAATAAGCAAAAATTTTCCCTTGTCATAATACTCAGAAAACCAATTTCTGTGTGCGATTAATTGTTGCTCGGAAATTGATTCATCTTTAAAAATATTCTCTTTGATTGCAATAGTGATAAGATACATTGGGTCACATCCTTTATTCAAAAGTGTCTAAATGGTCTAAAGCCACTCTGCTAATATAATTAAGGTATTTTTCTGTTTGTTTGTCCAAATCTCCAGTGCTGATTGAAGAAGCACCGTAAGTTATAAACGGCTTGATGTATTTGGTTCCAATTAGATTACTTGTGGCTTGAAAAGGTCGCAACAAAACATTCATTGTATATTTAAAGGCTCCACTGTTTTGATAGTTATCTTCAGGTGCGCCTGGGGATACGACGAGCAATAACTCTTTCCCATGTAGTTTATTTCCACTGGAACCGAATGCCCAGCCATAGGATAAAACATCATCCTGCCACTGTTTTAATAATGAAGGACTACTATACCAATACACAGGGAATTGCAATACGATCCGATCTGCTTCTTCCAAAAATTCTTGTTCTTTCGTAACATTTATTTGCCCATCTGAGTATATGTCATATAAATAACGGACTAAAACGTCATCCAATTTTTCAACAGCCTTGGCTAATTTTTTATTAACTTTAGATTCATTAATATTTGGGTGGAATACTAAAACAATAGTTTTCAATTTTTTTGCTCCTCTAATTATTGCTGTTGTTTCTTTTTTGTATGATTTCTTCAGCAACGTTATATTCTTCAAAATAACTTTTTCCCTTCTTTATAATCCCAGTTTCATATAAAGAAATTTTGTGCCGGAGTCTGTCAATTGAGCGCTGTAAATCTTCTTGTTTTTTTACTAATAGCAGCTCCTGTTCTTTTAGAAGTTCTTTGCGAGTTTCTAAAGTGTCATCACCTTGGCGGACCATTTCAGCATAATCATATAATACTTCGATAGGAATCTCTGAATGGCGTAAACAAATAATCATTTCGATCCATTCTTGAATTTCATCGTCGTAATATCGATTTCCATTCTTTTGCCTTGGTACCGGAGGCAAAAGACCAACGCGTTCATAATAACGAATGGTTGCTGCTCTAATATTATACTTTTCACTTATTTCGGTAATTGATAAATCAGGCATAACAATCATCTCCCTTCTTGGCTTCAGTATATTGGTTGAAGTGAACTACAAGTCAAGTGTGAATTTATCACCAGAAATTCTGAGGAGTGCGACTTAATGATGTTACTTTGCCTCGTTCTTCTTTTTAAATGAGAATGGGGAAGTATAAATGAGAATGAAACGCACTTTAAATATATCGTTTTTACTGATGGTTATTCTGAACTTGTTCTCATGGTTACATCGAGATGAATCACAGCAAGATTATTGGCAGGACGCTGAATGGGGATTAACTTAATATCTAAAGGTTTCCGGAAGATAAAGTCCGCTCCTTTCAAAAATGAAAAAATAATTATAGTTCCCAGGTGTTAAAACTTGACCGTTTATGACGGATTCTATATAGTTATTGATAGGGATTATTCTAAAATAATTATTCTAATTGGAGGAATTGAAATGTCATTAATCGGAAAAGAAATAGTGGAATTTAAAGCGAATGCTTATCACAAAGGTGAATTTATTGAAGTTTCATCGGAAGACCTGAAAGGAAAATGGAACATCGTCTGTTTTTACCCTGCGGACTTCACTTTCGTTTGCCCGACTGAATTGGAAGATCTTCAAGACCAATACGCAACTTTGCAAGGCTTGGGCGTAGAGGTTTATTCCGTATCGACCGACACGCACTTCACGCATAAAGCATGGCACGACCATTCACCAGCCATCGGGAAAATCGAATACACCATGATTGGGGATCCATCGCATGCGATTTCGATTGGATTTGATGTCTTGGATGAAGAAGGCTTGGCTCAACGCGGAACGTTCATCATCGACCCGGACGGCATCGTGCAGGCAGTGGAAATCAATGCTGACGGCATCGGCCGTGACGCAAGCGGTTTGATCGACAAAGTCCGTGCAGGCCAATATGTCCGCACCCATCCAGGCGAAGTTTGCCCCGCGAAATGGAAAGAAGGCGCGGAAACGTTGAAACCTAGCTTGGACTTGGTAGGTAAAATTTAAGGAGGCTTCCCATGGCATTAGATACAGAAATTAAAGGGCAACTCGGCCAATATCTGGAACTGTTGGAATCGGATGTGGTTTTCAAAGCCAGTCTGGGCGAGGATGAAAATTCCAGCAAAGTCAGCGAATTTTTGCAGGAAATCGCCGGTATGTCCGAGAAGATCACCTTCGAAAAGGCAACCTTGACCCGTACGCCCAGTTTTACGATCACTCGTCCGGAAACGGAAAGCGGCATTACGTTTGCCGGTCTTCCGTTGGGCCATGAGTTCACTTCGTTTATCCTGGCTTTGCTGCAGGTGGGCGGAAGAGCCCCTAAAGTGGATGACAGCATCATCAAGCGCATCAAAGCGATCGACAAGGAGCTCCATTTCGAGACCTATGTCAGCTTGACTTGTCATAACTGCCCGGATGTTGTCCAAGCATTGAACATCATGTCGGTGCTGAACCCGAAAATCTCCCACGTTATGATCGAGGGCGGGATGTTCAAGGATGAAATCGAAGCGAAGAAAATCATGGCTGTCCCGACTGTTTTCCTTAATGGGGATGAGTTTGCCAGCGGCCGCATGACGATCGAGCAATTGATCGATAAGGCTGCCGGTCCGACAAGTGCGGATGAGTTCTCCGATAAGGATATCTTTGACGTCCTGGTTGTAGGCGGAGGCCCCGCAGGCAACAGTGCGGCCATCTATGCTGCCCGAAAAGGCATCAACACCGGCATGGTCGTCGAGACCTACGGCGGACAAGTCATGGATACTGTCGGCATCGAAAACATGATCGGGACGCCTTACACGGAAGGACCAAAGCTGATGGCGCAAGTGGAGGCACATGTGAATCAGTACAAGGTCGACATCATGAAAGGCCAACGCGCGAAAAGTATCCGCAAAAACGACCTGATCGAAGTCGAGCTGGAAAACGGGGCAGTGCTCAAAGCCAAGACCGCTATTCTTACAGTCGGCGCGCATTGGCGCAATGTCAACGTTCCCGGTGAGGAAGAGTTCCGCACGAAAGGCGTGACCAACTGTCCGCATTGCGACGGTCCGTTGTTTGCAGGCAAAGACGTCGCTGTCATCGGCGGCGGCAATTCCGGCATAGAAGCGGCGATCGATTTGGCCGGTTTGGCGAAACACGTATATGTGCTGGAGTTCTTGCCCGAATTGAAAGCTGATCAAGTATTGCAGGACCGTGTCCATGCTTTGAAGAACGTCACAGTTATAACGAATGTGGCAACGAAAGCGATCACCGGGACCGAGCAAGTGGAAGCCATCTCCTACGTGGACCGCGCTACGAATGAAGAGCACACCGTCGCACTTGAAGGTGTCTTCGTTCAGATTGGCTTGGTTCCGAACACGGCTTGGTTGAAGGATTCCGGCGTTGCGTTGAATGAACGTGGCGAAGTCATCGTCGACAACCATGGTTCAACCAATCTGGAAGGCGTATTCGCTGCCGGAGATTGCACAAACAGTGCTTACAAACAAATCATCATCTCGATGGGTGCCGGAGCGACTGCCGCTTTGGGCGCATTCGATTACCTGATCCGTCAATAAGCTATATTCCAGAAAGGGATTTCATCTTGAATTCCTTTTCTGGAATTTTTTGATTTGCGGTAAATGTAAGCAGTTTTATCAATCAAACGGCCATAAAACACGTTCTTTCTTCAGGTCTATGTGCTAAAATGTATGTAAACATGAAGAATTTGGAGTGATGGTTTTGAAGACGGATATCGAGATAGCTCAAGCAAATGAGATGCTTCCGATCAAAGAAGTAGCGGCAACCCTTTCCCTAACAGAAGATGATCTGAAACTGTACGGAAAATACAAGGCAAAAGTGGACATCAAGAAAATCAATTCCTTGAGTGAAGAAGCAGACGGCAAGTTGATCCTTGTCACCGCCATCAATCCTACCCCGGCTGGCGAAGGCAAATCAACCGTAACAGTCGGCTTGGGAGATGCGCTGACGCGTATCGGCAAGAAAGCGATGATCGCGATGCGCGAACCTTCATTAGGGCCGACGATGGGCGTCAAAGGCGGAGCGGCGGGCGGCGGTTATGCGCAAGTGCAACCGATGCAGGACATCAACCTGCATTTCACTGGCGATATGCATGCCATCACGGCGACGAACAATACCTTATCAGCTTTGATCGATAACCATATCCAACAAGGAAATGCCTTGAACATCGATCAACGCCGGATCACCTGGAAGCGCGTATTGGACATCAATGACCGCGCTTTACGCAACATCGTCATCGGGTTGGGCGGGCCGATCCAAGGTGTTCCCCGCCAGGACGGCTTCGATATTACTGTAGCTAGCGAAATCATGGCAATCCTATGCTTATCGACTTCGTTGACGGATCTGAAGAACCGGATCGGCAATATTGTTATCGGCTATACGTTTGATCGCCTGCCCGTCACTGTCAGAGACTTGAAAGTGGAAGGCGCATTGACCTTGTTGATGAAGGATGCATTGGAGCCAAATCTCGTCCAAACGTTGTATCATACGCCGGCATTTGTGCATGGCGGACCGTTCGCCAATATCGCGCACGGCTGCAACAGCGTATTGGCAACCAAAACAGCCTTGAAATTGGCCGATTACGTCATCACGGAAGCCGGTTTCGGAGCCGACTTGGGTGCTGAGAAGTTCATGGACATCAAAGTACCGCAACTAGGCAAGAGCCCGGATGCAGTCGTGATCGTGGCGACCGTGCGCTCGTTGAAGATGCACGGGGGCGTGTTGGTGAAAGACCTCAATAATGGCGAAAATGTCGAAGCGGTCAAAGCTGGCTTCGCTAATCTGCAGAAGCACATCGAAAACATGCAACAATATGGTGTACCTGTCGTTGTGGCGCTGAATGAATTCACGAACGACACCGAAGCGGAAATCGAAGCAGTCGTCAGCCTTTGCGCGGCTCAGGAAGTCGAATGTATCCAGACAGCGGTGTGGGCAAAAGGCGCTGAAGGCGGAGAAGCGTTGGCGAACGCCGTCGTTAAAGCAATAGACGAAAACACAAAGGCTTTCGTTCCGCTTTATGTGGCGGAAGACAGCAGTATCGAAGAAAAAATCGAAACGATTGTCACCAAAATCTATGGCGGCAAAAATGTCATCTATTCTAAAGAAGCCAAAAACCAACTGCGTCAGTACAAAAAGAATGGCTGGGATCGGTTGCCTGTATGTATGGCAAAAACACAGTATTCCTTGTCAGATGACCAGAAAGCGATCGGCCGTCCGGAAAACTTCGACATCACCATCCGCTCCTTTGTTCCGAAAATCGGAGCCGGGTTCGTCGTTGCGTTGACGGGGGATATCCTGACCATGCCGGGTCTGCCGAAAGAACCGGCTGCTCTGCGCATGGACGTCACCGAAGACGGAATCGTTACCGGGTTGTTCTAATTTCATAAAAAACGCAAAAATAGAGTGGGAAACCTCTCTATTTTTTTGACGAAAAGCGCTTCTGAAATAGGGCTTGATTTTTGGGCCTTGAATGTCCCGCAGCCCAGCCGGATATGTTACAATGTCAAGAGACTATCAAGATCCCTGAACATAAAACGACATGGATTGAAAACAAAGGATGATTGCGACATATGAAAGATTTTAATGCCATCGAGTTAGAAAAATCCTACGGGATGAAGACACTCTTCAATAAAATATCCTTCACGATTCGTGAAGGCGAACATATCGGCCTGATCGGTCAGAACGGAACCGGTAAGAGTTCCTTGCTGGAGATCATTGCGGGAATCGAAACACCGGATGCCGGCAACTTGGACGTGCCCAGCGATTATCGGGTCGGTTACTTGGCTCAAGAACCCCAACTGAACAAAGAATCGACTGTTTTTGAAGCGGTCTATGAAGGCGAAGCGCCCATCATCAAGACGGTCCGCGCCTACGAGGAAGCTTTGGAATTGCTGGTGAACGACAGTCTGAATACGGATTATCAGAACCGATACAGCAAAGCCGAAGCAGACATGAATACGCAAAATGCTTGGCAAACGGAAGTTCAAATCAAATCCATCCTGAACAGGTTGGGTTTGGATGACATCACGAAAAAAGTAGGCGAGCTATCCGGTGGACAACGGAAACGCGTCGGCTTGGCGCAGGTGCTGATCCAAGCGCCGGACCTTTTATTGTTGGATGAACCGACCAACCATCTTGACATGGATTCGATCACTTGGCTGGAAAACTATCTTGCCCAATACAAAGGCTCCGTCCTTTTGGTGACCCATGACCGCTACTTCCTCGAGAATGCCGTAACGAAAATCATCGAACTGAAGAACGGCGGAGTGGAAGTCTATACAGGAAACTACGAAGACTATTTGTTCCAAAAGAGCGAACGCGAAGCCATCCAGCAAAAAATGGACGAGAAGCAGCTGAAACTCTACAAGAGCGAACTGCAATGGATGCGCAAGGGCGCCAAAGCGAGGACGACCAAGCAACAGGCACGGATCCACCGATTTGAGGATTTGGAAAAGGTCACGCAACAAAGCACGACCGATGCCAAGCTCGAAATCCAGTTGGATGGGTCCCGCTTGGGCAAACGCGTCTTCAATCTGGAACATATTTCGCTTTTTGCGGGAGACAAACAAGTCCTCAACGATTTTTCCTATATATTCCAGTCGACCGATCGCATCGGCATCGTCGGCAAGAATGGGGCAGGCAAGACAACCTTGCTGAATATGTTGGCCGGCGAAACAGAGATTGCCGGCGGGAATCTGATCATCGGAGAGACCGTCAAAATAGCCTATTACAAACAACTTTCCGAAGTGCTCCCTGACGATAAGCGCGTCATCAACTATCTGCAGGAAATCGCGGAAGAGGTGAAATTAAGCGACGGCATCATTGTCAGCGTCAAGGAGATGCTGGAAACGTTTCTCTTCCCGCGCGAAACGCACGGCAGCCTAATCAGTTCGTTATCCGGAGGGGAAAAGCGCCGCCTTTACTTGTTGAAGTTGCTGATGACAAAACCGAATGTGCTGCTGATGGATGAGCCGACGAACGACTTGGATATCGATACGCTGACGGTATTGGAAGATTACTTGAACAGCTTCGGCGGAGCCGTCATCACCGTTTCACATGACCGCTATTTCTTGGATAAAGTGGCCGACAAGCTGTTGATCCTGAACGATGAAGGCAAACCGGGCGTATTCTTTGGGGACATGAGCGAATATTTGCTGGTATCCAGTCAAAAGGACAGCGAAACCGCTAAACAGGAAAATAAAAAAGCAGCAGCACCTGTCGCCTCTCAGGATGCGGTCACGGAAAAGACTAAATGGACCTACTTGGAGCAGAAGGAATGGGAAACAATCGAGGACGACATTGCCGCACTTGAGGAAAAAGGGCAGACATTGCAGAGCGCGATGGCCGAAAATGCTTCGAACTTTGAAAATTTGACCCAATTGCAACAGGACCTGGACAACACGGAAGCTGCGCTTGCCGAAAAATGGGAACGCTGGGAATATCTCAGCCAATTCGCCAAAGATTAATGTACATAGGAGAACAAAGATGACAAAACAATATTTGGATTTAGCAAGAACCGTCCTGGAAACAGGCGCGACGAAACACGACCGTACCGGAACCGGCACGAAAAGCATCTTTGGCCATCAAATGCGTTTCGACCTGGCGGAAGGCTTCCCGATTCTGACGACCAAAAAAGTCGCTTTCGGCCTCATCAAGAGCGAACTGCTGTGGTTCCTTAAGGGCGACACGAACATCAAATACTTGTTGGAAAACAACAACCACATCTGGGATGAGTGGGCATTCGAGCGCTATGTGAAATCAGCAGATTACACCGGGCCGGATATGGAAGACTTCGGCCATAGGGTCCTGAAGGAAGAAGGCTTCAAAGAAATCTATGCTGCCGAAATGGCCAAATTCCGGGAAGCGATTTTGACGGATACAGCCTTCGCAGCCAAACACGGCGAATTGGGCAACATTTATGGGTCCCAATGGCGCCGCTGGAAAACGACGCAAGGCGAATTCATCGATCAGATCAGCGATGTCATCGAAATGATCAAGACGAACCCTGATTCGAGAAGGCTGATGGTTTCGGCCTGGAATCCGGAAGACGTTCCTTCAATGGCGTTGCCGCCTTGCCACACCCTGTTCCAATTTTATGTGACGGATGGGAAACTAAGCTGCCAACTGTACCAAAGAAGCGCGGATATCTTTTTGGGGGTGCCATTCAACATAGCCAGCTACGCCTTGTTGACGCATTTGATTGCAAATGAAACGGGTCTTGAAGTCGGGGAATTCATCCACACATTCGGGGATGCCCATCTTTATCTGAATCATATCGAACAGATTGAGCTGCAGCTTTCCAGGGAGCCTTTCGCTTTGCCGAAGCTTGTGCTGAAGCATCCGGAGAAATCCATTTTTGAAATGGAAAAAGAAGATATCGTCCTAGAAGGCTACGTGAGTCACCCAGGCATCAAAGCACCAATCGCTGTATAAATTTTCATCATACTGAGGAAAAGGAGGTTGCCGCCATCAGGATCCATACAGGTTCCTGATCGATCCGGGCGTTGGCTCGGCTGCGCGGCAAAACATGAGATGATCGCATTATTATGGGCTGAAGACGACAACGGAATCATCGGAAAAGGCGGCACGTTGCCTTGGCACCTGCCGAATGATCTGAAGTATTTCAAAGAGAAAACACTGAACCACAAAATCGTGATGGGCAGAAAAACGTTCGAGGGGATGGGGTCACGCCCGCTGCCGAAAAGGGAAAGCATCATACTGACGAGGCAAACCGACTACACTCATCCGGGCGTTACTGTCCTGCATGACGTCAAAGAAGTATTGGCGCTGAATAATGCAGAGGACACGCTTTTCATCATCGGCGGCAGCGAGATTTTTGAGCTGTTCTTGCCTTTCGCGGATATCCTGTACCAGACCGTCATACATGCCGACTTTGACGGGGACACTTACTTTCCGACAACAGACTGGAACGAGTGGGAATTAGCCTCGTCAACCGCAGGCGTTGTCGATGACAAAAACCGCTATGAACATGAATTCAAAGTGTTCAAACGAGTGAAATAAGCAAAAAGGGCTGACTCCAATGTTTTTGGAGTCAGCCCACTTTTTGTGTTTTTTGATTTTTTAGACGTACAACAAGATGCCGAAGTACATGAAAGCGGCGCCTGCCAAAACGAAGAGGTGCCAAATGACATGCATAAAGCCATATTTTTTGTTCGAGTAAAAAATAGTCCCCAAACTGTAACTCAAACCGCCCAAACCGATGAGCACAATGCCGTTCAGGCCGAGTGTCTGGTACATCGGTTGAATGATGAACAGCGCCATCCATCCCATACCCAAGTATAAGAGAGTGGAAATTCCGTTGAATTTTCCGACGAAAAAGATCTTCAGGATAATGCCGATGATTGCGATTGCCCAAACGGCAATGAACAAGGCTCTGCTTTGGCCGTTACGGACCGCAATCAAACAAAACGGTGTATACGTCCCTGCAATCAACAAATATATGGCTGCGTGATCGATGTAGCGGAAAATTTTTTGAAACCGGGTCATACTGAAACTGTGATAGAGCGTCGACGACAGAAAAAGCAAAATCATCGAAGCACCATAAATGGCATAAGCAACGACCTCTGTAACGTTTCCTGATTGGGACCCCTTCAAAATGAGTAAGACGCATCCTGCGATGCTTAGCAAGGTTCCGATTCCATGTGTTACGGCATTCAACACTTCGTTTACGATGATTTTGCGTCTGCCTTCTGTTTGCGGAAAAGTAGTCACATTCATTCCTCCTTGTTGCCTGTCAGCAATTGTTTTTTGGCCAATTAAAAAAACAGTCTCCAACAACGTCCTTCTGAATGCATTATAGCACATTAAATGGTAAGATTTAAGAAAATAGCAGTATCTCTCCCACCTGAAAACGACAGAAGGTTTCACGGGAATATTTTGAAAGGGGCGAACAGAATGGGAACCAATCAACAAAGAAGTGCGAAAAAAAGCCCGAATCCATGGGAAATTGCTTTCGTCACATTGTCGCTCGTGCTAGTCATCGCGGTGGTTTGGCTATTCTCGAAAATCACGATGGATCAACCCGCTCAATCTGAAACTGACGCACAAGTCACGGCGCAATCGGAGGATCAGCTTTCGATCGGAGTTTCCCTGAGCAATACCGAATTGGCGGTCATCGCCAACGAATATATGAAATCCGAAGAGAGCCTGGCTGGCTATTCAGTGACAATGACAGATGTGGTGACTTTAAAAGGCGAAACGGTGCTGTTGGGTCTTTCAATCCCTTTTGCTTTGTCAGGGGAGCCGCATGCGACAACGGACGGCAATCTGCAAATGAAGGTGACGGATATTTCCCTGGGCGGGTTGTCTTTGCCTGAAAAAGAAGCCTTGAGTCTTTTGGCTCAATTTTTGACGCTGCCTGCATTCGTCAACTTGGATGCAGACTCGGAAACGGTGCTGATGAATTTGGCCAGCATGGACCTTCCGAAAGAAAGTACCATCCGTTTGCTTTCCATCGATAAAGAGACGAAAGAATATTCATTTGAAGTAACCATACCAACAGAAAATTTGATAGAATAGAAAGAGGCCTAATTTATGAGACAATCTTTTTACCTTTTCATTCTCACGTATAGAGACCCATATAAAAAAGACGACAAAACAGCATTCGCGAATCGGGTTTCCGAAGATATCGGTTTTCCGAAGCAAATGACCGATTACCACGAACTTGCCGATTACCTGGAGTTGAGCGGAGAGTACACGGAGTTCATGTCCGTCTTTGATGAGTTGTTTGACGTATACGTCGAGAGGAACAGAAATTAGATAAAGAAAGAAGGAAATGAAATGAGTACACACATCGCAGCAAAACCTGGGCAAATCGCGGATACAGTCTTGTTGCCGGGCGACCCATTAAGAGCGAAGTACATTGCGGAGACTTACCTGGAGGATGTCGAGCAGTACAATTCGGTCCGGAACATGTTTGGTTACACCGGGACATACAAAGGGAAACGCGTCTCTGTCCAAGGCACAGGCATGGGCTTGCCTTCCATCATGATCTACGCCAACGAACTAATCACTGAGTACAATGTGCAGAATCTGATCCGGGTCGGTTCGGCAGGGGCAATCCAAAAAGATATCCATGTGCGCGACATCGTCATTGCTCAAGGAGCGACAACAGATTCCAGCGTCGTAAGCAATACATTCAATGGCCAAGTCAACTTTGCGCCGATCTGCAACTTTGAACTGATGCACAATGCCTATATGGTCGCGAAGGAACGGAAATTATCCGTCCATGTCGGCAATGTCCTGTCCTCGGACCGCTTCTACAATGAAGAGTTGGATAAACAGAAATTGGCTGACTATGGTGTTCTGGCGGTAGAAATGGAAGCTGCGGGTCTGTACCTGCTGGCCGCCAAATACAACCGGAAAGCGTTGGCTTTATTGACGATCAGCGATCATATCCTGACCGGGGAAGAAACAACTGCCGAAGAGCGTGAGACAACGTTCGACGACATGATGCTCGTTGCTTTAGAATCTATCTTATAATCGTAAAGAGGAGTAGTGTGAATGGGCAACAACGGGCATAAACTAAAAAACGGCAAAAAACGCGGAATCAAACTCTCCTTCTATTTCCTTTCCTTGCTTATCGTCGCTGCTGCGGCAATAGGCGGGACGTATGCGTGGATCGGGAGAAGCGTCACGCTTCCATCCACTGAGGAGATCATTCAAGGGACAAACAGTTCGACATTGGATGCAGCTGCAGCGGACCGGATCGGAGCCGTCTATCAGACGCTGCTCAACAATTATGTCGAAGGTGTCGATGGAGAAGACCTGATTGAAGGCGCCTTGAGCGGCATGGTGGAAGCAGTCGGCGATCCTTACAGTCAATACTTGAATACAGAAGCGAGCGATAACTTGGATGAGACGATTTCCGCCTCATTTGAAGGTATCGGAGCTGAAATAATGTCCTTGAATCAGCAAATCGTCATTGTTTCTCCGATCAAAGGCTCTCCAGCCGAAAAAGCTGGACTATTGCCGAATGACATCATCCTTAGTGCGGATGGTCAGGCATTGCAAGGCCTGACAGCTAGTGAAGCAGTCGCTCTGATCCGGGGCGAAAAGGGCAGTGAAGTGGTTCTGGAAATAGTCCGAGGTGATCAGACCTTTAAGGTGAACATCGTCAGGGACACGATTCCGATCGAAACGGTGACATTTGAAATCGATGAAGAACATCCGGAAATCGGCATTGTCCATGTCTCCAGTTTCTCCACACCGACCTATGACGACATCGTCAGTGCTGTAACGGATTTGCGCACCCAGGGAGCCACATCCTTTGTGTTCGATTTCAGACAAAATCCGGGTGGCTTGTTGGATCAAGCTCTGAAAATCAGCAATATGTTCCTTAGCGACGGAGACGTCATCATGCAGACGCAAGAGAAAGATGCCGATCCAAATAAAATAGTGGCAAGCGCAAGCGAATTCGGAGATTTCAAGATAACCGAACCAACCGTCCTGCTTGTCGATGAAGGAAGCGCCAGCGCTTCGGAAATCGTCGCGGGGGCACTGCAGGAATCATCGGAAATCCCATTGATCGGGACAACGACCTTCGGTAAAGGGACTGTGCAGACAGTGTATCCTTTGACCGAAAGCAGCGAATTGAAATTGACGGTCGCGAAGTGGTTGACACCGAACGGCAACTGGATACACGAAAAAGGGATTGCAGTCGACTACGAAGTCGCGCTTCCGGAGTACGCTACATTGACAATCATCGATTCCACTGCGACCTATGAAGAAGGAACAGTTTCGGAAGAGGTCAAGAATGTCGAAGCGATGCTGAATGCTATCGGCTACGCTGTCGAAGCGGACGGTTATTACGATGAAGATACTGTCGAGCAAGTAGCGTCATTCCAAGCTGCGAATGAGCTGGAAACAACCGGTATCGTGACGGGTGACACTGCATTAGCGATAGTCGAACAATTGCGGGAAGTTCTTACGGAGAACGATACACAGTACGATAAGGCTGTAGAAATATTGATTGGGAACGAATAATCCGAAAGGTTTGGCAGCTCTTACGAAGTGCCAAACCTTTTTGGTGTTGCTTGTAATATTCGTCTTTGGACCGGTTGCGATTCTTTTTATGCGCAAAATGTGCTAAACTATGAGTGTTGTTTTAGCACATTCTATAACCAAAAAGGTTGATACCGATGAAAGTTGATAAAAAGATGCAGGATGGCATCTGGGATTGGATGAAGGCGATCATTTTTGCCATGCTATTGGTGATCATCATCCGTTTTTTTGTATTCATTCCACTGAAAGTGGAAGGCGATTCCATGAGTCCTACGCTGGCCCAGGGAAACTATCTCCTATATGAGACGTTTTCGCACATTGATCGCTTTGATATCATCATCTTCAGCAATGAAGAAGGGCAAACGCTCATTAAGCGGGTCATCGGATTGCCGGGCGATTCTTTAGCTTACAGCGAGGATCAACTGTACCTGAATGGCGAGCCTGTTGAAGAGTCTTTTCTGGGGACAGAGAAGCAGCAGGGGATGGATGTTTTCACTTCGGATTTTGATTTGCTGTCCTTGACAGGAATGGAGACGGTCCCGGAAGGCAGTTATTTTGTGTTGGGTGATAACCGTGTGCGCAGCAGGGACAGCCGGATATTCGGTTTTGTAGCGCAGGCTGATATAGCCGGAAAAGCGGCGATGGTGTACTATCCACTTGAAGATTTTGGATTTATTGAAAACTAAGTACCAGCTGGATTTATAAGAAAGGGTGATTCGATGTCATTTGGCAATAAAAATCATGACGACCAAGACTCTGGTTTTGTTTCAAGGAATGAAAGATTCGGGGTCGATCAAAAGAAAGAAATCCAACCAGAAAACCGAGGCAGTTTCTTGCGGGAAGCGCTGAATCTTATCCTTTCGGTGGTAATCGCCTTTGTGCTGTTCCTTGTCATCCGGACTTATTTGTTTTATCCGTTCCAAGTTGTCGGCGATTCGATGGTGCCGACTTTAGAAACCGGAGACCGGCTGATCCTGAACAAATTGGCGGAAATCAATCGTTTTGATATCGTGGTTTTCCCTGCTCCTGACGGGACCGATGAAGAATATGTGAAGCGCATCATCGGGCTACCCGGTGACGAAATCACTTATTTCCAGGATGAGCTTTACATCAACGGCAAAAAAATCGAGGAGCACTACCTTGAGGCGCTGAGAGAAGATTCAGATCAGGCTTTGACCGGGGATTTCACGCTCTTCAGCCTGACTGGGGAAGCAACCGTCCCGGAAGATATGTATTTCGTTCTGGGAGATAACCGCAACGTTTCCAAAGACAGTCGTGTTTTCGGGTTCATCCCGGCAGCACAGATCGAAGGAACGGCAGATTTAAGATTATGGCCGCTGAATAAAATAGGCATCATTGATGACAATGGTGCAGAAGAATAAAGGGACAACCGCACACAAGTGTATTTGCACTTGTGTTTTGTCTTGAATGGAAGCAAAAGGATTTACTCAGAAAAGGAAGTGTCAATATGTTAATACAATGGTTCCCAGGCCACATGGCAAAAGCGAAACGTGAAGCGTTGGAAAAATTAAAAATGGTCGATTTGGTGATTGAGTTGCTGGACGCGCGCCTGCCGGTATCAAGCCGTAACCCTTTGATAGATGACATCATCGGAAACAAACCAAGATTGATCGTCCTTAACAAAGCCGATCTTGCGGATAAGACAGCCACCAAAGACTGGGTTGAATACTTCAAGCAGGATAAGAAAGCGCAACGGGCCGTTTCGATGTCGACGCTGAACAATAAAGATGTAGAGAATATCAAAAGAGAACTGAAAGAGATGATGGCCCACAAAACGCAAGCGATGATCAATAAGGGCGTCAAACCCCGTGCTATCCGTTTGATGATCCTTGGTATCCCGAACGTCGGGAAATCAACCTTGATCAACAAACTGATGCAGAAGAACCGCGCGCAGACCGGCAATCGCCCCGGCGTAACCAAAGGCCAACAATGGTTGAAAATCGGCGGCGATTTCGAGTTGCTGGACACGCCAGGGATACTTTGGCCTAAGTTCGAGGACCAGCTGATCGGGCAAAAGCTTGCCCTGACCGGAGCGATCAAGGATACCGTTTTCCATAAGGATGACGTCGCATTATTTGCATTGCGTCATTTTATGCAGCATTATCCGGGCAGATTGCAGGCATTCTATAAGGTGGACGAAAAAGAATTCGAAGGAGAGGTTCCGGAATTGTTGATGGAATTGACCACGAAACTGCGTTTTGGAGAGGATTACAGCCGTGCAAGCGAAAAAATCATTTTTGATATTCGCGGCGGCAAACTTGGTCCGTATACGTTGGACCAAGTTCCCGTAAAGGCCGCGGAGGCTGAAGAGGGCTTAGCGGAATGAACAAACCAGTGAGCATCGCTGCCATCAAGGAGCAATTGCAGGGGATCGAATCTTTTGATGATCACCGTTGGGAAGCAATCCGAGCCGACTCCCGCAAAGGCGTCCAAGCTGCCGTCAAATCATGGGAACGGAATTATCAACTCGTCCTTGCCCTAAAAGAGCGGCAAGTCCAGATGATGTCCTTCGAAGAAGAACTGAAGTCAAAAGGCCGTCTCGCTATCGCAGGGATCGATGAAGTCGGCAGAGGTCCATTAGCCGGCCCTGTGGTCGCTGCAGCAGTCATTCTGCCTTCAGATCTCCCTTTCCTTCCGGTCAATGATTCGAAACAACTCTCAGCCAAAAAAAGGGAGCAACTTTACGAACAGATCATGGCCATTGCCGACGTCGGCATCGGATTGATTTCACCAGAAACGATCGATGCCGTGAATATTTATCAAGCCACCAAACTGGCGATGATGCAGGCAATCGCCAATTTGAAACAAGAGCCGGACAGCCTGCTCATCGACGCCATGAAGCTTCCGTTGCCTGTCGAACAGCAATCGATCATCAAAGGTGATGCCAAATCAGTCTCGATTGCAGCCGCCAGCATTGTCGCAAAAGTATACCGTGATCGCCTCATGTCCGAGTATGCTTTGCAATATCCACACTACGGATTTGAGAAGAATGCCGGGTATGGCACCCAGCTGCATTTATCTGGCCTGGATACTCATGGCATCACACCCATCCACCGGAAGACGTTTGATCCGATCAAAAGCATGTTGAGAGACCAATGAAGATTCCCGTTTGAGATTAGTTAGAAGGTGACTTCCCCGGATGACATTCTCTATTTCATCAAAATTTTACAATTCAAAAAGCAGAATCCAACTCCTTTCGTATTATCTTAACAGATGGTATGCAAAGGAGTTTTTTTATGGAAATGAACCGCGAGGATCTGACGATCCGGGATAAGTTGATTTATCATGCAATGACGGGCGTATGCACGCCGAATTTTATGAAGCATCTGCACTTGTCTTGGATGAGGGATCCTTTCTATTCAATAGAAGAAATCGTGAATAGCTATGTGCCGACAACCAATGAAACCAAACAACAGAAGTTGAAGCTGTCATTGGAGACTGCATACTTCAAGAGGCCTTTTGAAGAGCTGAAAGAGCTTTATCGGGTCAAAAATATCCAGATTTTGACAATTCTGGACAATGGTTATCCGGAGGGGTGGCTGAACAGCTATCTGCCGCCTATTGTTGTATTCTATGCTGGAAATATCCGTTTATTGGAGCAGCCTTGTTTGAGCATCGTCGGCAGCCGCAGTCCGACTGCATACGGAAAAGCAGTGATGGACGAAATGATCCCACCGTTGGTTGCGGAAGGCGTTACGCTGGTAAGTGGGCTCGCCAAAGGAATCGATCAAATGGTTCATTCCTGTACCATCGAATACGGCGGCGCCACAATCGGCATAATCGGGTCAGGTCTGGATGTCACTTACCCAAGGGAAAATGCTGCGCTGCAACGGCAAATGATGGAAAATCAGCTTGTCATCAGTGAATATCCTTTAGGCTCGAAACCGGAACGTTTTCATTTTCCGATGCGCAATCGTCTGATCGCCAACCTTTCGTTGGCGACGTTGGTCATCGAAGCGACGGAAAACAGCGGCAGCCTCATAACCGCGAATTTGGCGTTGCAGGAAAACAGGGATGTTTATGCGGTTCCCGGAAATATTACTAGCCGCCTCAGTGTCGGTACCAATCAATTGATAAAGGCCGGTGCAGCCTGCGTTTTGAACGCGAATGATGTGCTCGAAGAAATGAAAACCCAGTGGAACTGAAGCACCTAGGAAATAACTTCCATTTGACAAACACCTAGTTTATGGCATAAGATGAGAAACGATTTAAATGACAGAAATATACATACAAATATTTCGTTGAGAGGAGTCGTTTCTTTGGCTTATAAATATTTAGTCATCGTGGAATCACCTACCAAAGCCAAGACGATAGAAAAGTACCTTGGCAGAAACTATAAAGTGGTAGCAAGTAAAGGCCACTTGCGCGATTTACCAAAGAGTCGCATGGCAATCAATATCGAAAATGACTATCAGCCGGATTATATTTCCATTCGTGGTAAAGGCGACCTGATTAAAGAATTGAAAAAATATGGACATAAGGCAGAAAAAATTTATCTGGCTTCCGACCCGGATAGAGAAGGGGAAGCCATCTCGTGGCACCTCGCTCACTTGTTGGGCTTGGACCCCGCAGACAATATCCGCGTCGTTTATAATGAAGTAACCAAAGATGCAGTTAAAGAAGCATTAAAAAATCCGAGACCAATCAATATGGATCTTGTCTCAGCCCAGCAAGCCCGAAGGATATTGGATCGTCTGGTCGGCTACTCGATTTCACCCATACTATGGAAGAAAGTCAAAAAGGGTTTGAGTGCCGGACGGGTCCAATCCGTTGCCCTAAAACTGATCGTCAACCGCGAAGAAGAGATTGCCGGGTTCGAACCTGTGGAATCCTGGACGATCGATGGCACATTCCTGAAGGACAAACATGTTTTTCAGGCAGCCTTTTATGGCTTGGGCGGGAAAAAGCTGAAGCTGAAGACTAAAGAGGAAGCGGATGCGGTTTTCGAAAAGATCACTTCCAATGTTTTTGAGATTTCCGACGTAACGAAGAAACAGCAAAAACGCAACCCGGCTCAGCCGTTCACGACCTCCAGTCTTCAACAGGAAGCCGCCAACAAACTGAATTTCCGTACGCGGAAAACGATGATGATCGCACAGGAACTCTATGAAGGGATTCCACTCGGCAAAGAAGGCTCCGTAGGTTTGATCACCTACATGCGAACGGACTCGACACGTGTGTCGGCCGGTTCGATAGAGGAAGCGCATGAATACATCACGGGCACATACGGTCCGGAATATGCCATCGAAAAACAGCGCGAAAACAAAAAGGCTCCATCGGCCCAGGATGCGCATGAAGCCATCCGTCCTTCCAGCGTTTTAAGAGTGCCGAGCGAAATCGAAGCCTTTTTGACGAAGGACCAGTTCAAATTGTATCAATTGATCTGGGCGCGCTTTTTGGCGAGTCAGATGACGCCAGCGGTCTTCGATACGATGAAGGTGGACCTCAAGCACGAGGACGTCATGTTCCGGGCGACGGGTTCCAAAGAAAACTTTGCCGGTTACCGCAAAGTCTACGTTGAAGGCACCGCCAAAGAAAAAGACAACCTTCTGCCGGAAATGGCTGTCGGCGACACTGTCTTCTCGAAGGACATCGAACCGAATCAGCATTTCTCGCAACCGCCGGCCCGTTATTCGGAAGCGACGCTCATCAAGGCTCTGGAGGAGAATGGAGTCGGAAGACCTTCGACCTATGCGCCTACGATCGAAACGATCCAGAAACGCTATTACGTAAAAGTGACGGCAAAACGTTTCGAGCCAACCGAATTGGGTACGATCGTCAATGGTTTGATCTCCACCTATTTCCCGGACATCGTGAACATTTCCTTCACCGCCGGAATGGAGCAGGACCTGGACAGTGTCGAAGAGGGTAATATGGAATGGGTCAAAGTAGTTGATCGTTTTTACAAGCCCTTCGCCGAAGAATTGGCGAAAGCGGAAGTCGAGATTGAAAAAATTGAGATCAAAGATGAACCTGCCGGATTCGATTGCGAATTATGCGGACATCCGATGGTCATCAAAATCGGCAGATTCGGAAAGTTCTATGCGTGCAGCAATTTCCCGGAATGCCGGAACACGAAACCGATCGTGAAGAAAATCAACGTGACGTGCCCTGTGTGCCACAAAGGCGAGGTCATCGAACGGAAATCCAAGAAGAACCGGATATTCTATGGCTGCGATCAGTATCCAGAGTGCGAATTCATTTCGTGGGACAAACCGATCGGCCGCGATTGCCCGAAATGTCAACATTATCTGGTTGAGAAGAAGGTCAAGGGCGGCATCCAAGTGAAATGCAGTCATTGTGAATATGAGGAAGATGTACAGAAATAACGTTATGGAGGCATCCTATGACAGATAAATCAGTTACCGTAATCGGAGCCGGCTTAGCTGGAAGCGAAGCGGCTTTTCAAATAGCGGAGCAGGGCATCCAGGTCGATCTCTATGAGATGAGACCCAAAAAGATGACGCCTGCCCACCATACTTCAGGTTTCGCGGAATTGGTCTGCACCAATTCGCTGCGGGGGAACCAAGTCACGAACGCCGCGGGATTGATAAAGGAAGAAATGCGTCATCTGAATTCCCTGATCATCAAAGCGGCTGATGCGACAGCTCTGCCGGCAGGCGGAGCTTTGGCCGTTGATCGCGACAATTTTTCGGCCTACGTGACGCAAACATTGGAAGCTCATCCCAATATCACGATCCACCTGGATGAACTGACGGCATTGCCGGAAGGGATCACAGTGGTAGCGACAGGCCCGTTGACTTCTGAACCAATGAGCCAATCGATCCAAAGCTTTATTGAGATGGAAGGCTTGTACTTCTATGATGCCGCCGCACCGGTGTTGGAAAAAGACAGCATCAATATGGAAAAGGTATACTTGAAGTCGCGTTACGACAACGGCGAAGCCGCCTACCTGAACTGTCCGATGACAAAAGCGGAATTCGAATCGTTCTATCGCGAACTGATCGCTGCTGAAGTGGCCCCGCTGGAGGAATTCGAAAAGGAAAAATACTTCGATGGCTGCATGCCTTTCGAAGTGATGGCCTCAAAAGGCGAAAAAACGCTGCTGTTCGGTCCGATGAAGCCGGTAGGTCTTGAGGATCCAAAGACCGGAAAGATGCCTTACGCAGTTGTGCAGCTCCGTCAGGACAATGCTGCGGGCTCCTTGTACAACATCGTTGGTTTCCAGACGCACCTGAAATGGGGAGAGCAGAAGAGGATCCTGCAGATGATCCCGGGATTGGAGAATGCTGAAATCGTGCGTTATGGTGTCATGCACCGGAATACGTTCCTCAACTCTCCAAAAATTCTGCGCTCCACCTATCAGAGCCAAAAACGCGACGATCTGTTCTTCGCTGGCCAGATGACCGGCGTGGAAGGATATGTCGAGAGTGCCGCCAGCGGCTTGTTGGCGGGCCTTAATGCCGCCCGAATGGCGAACGGGCAGGAATGTGTCGTCTTCCCGAAAGAAACGATGATTGGTGCCATGTCGCACTACATAACGAATACGGACAGCAAACACTTCCAACCGATGAACGCCAACTTCGGCATCATCGAACCGTTGGGCGGCAAGAAAATCCGTGATAAACAAATCAAAAACCAAATGATAGCCGATAAAGCTTTGGCTGCCCTTGATGAATTCGTGCAAACGATTTAAGTTCGTCAGCTTACATTGAAATCTCTCCAACATTGTGATA
This sequence comes from Trichococcus paludicola, assembly GCF_003052295.1. Classification (GTDB taxonomy): domain Bacteria; phylum Bacillota; class Bacilli; order Lactobacillales; family Aerococcaceae; genus Trichococcus; species Trichococcus paludicola. Next base: position 294,470 of record NZ_QBLC01000002.1, on the reverse strand, counting down.
AATTTAGTCATAAGATGTTGGAGGGATTTTTTTGTCTAATCAAGAATTAATTGATCGATTCATAAACTATTTGGCAATTGAACGGCGCTATTCCGACGAAACGGTCAAAGCCTATCTGTTTGACCTAAAAAAATTCGAATCCTTTCTCGAAGAAAGTGGAACCAGCGACTTAATGGCGGTACAATTGTATGATGTCCGTCTGTATCTGAGTTTTTTGGATGAACAAAAACTGAGCCGAAACACCATTTCGCGCACGTTGTCGAGCTTGAGGGGATTCTATCACTTCTTGATCCGCAATGACCTTCTGGATGAAAACCCTTTATCCTATATCACTTTCAAGAGAAAGCAGTTGCGTCTGCCGCAGTATCTGTACGAAGAAGAATTGGAAAAACTCTTGCGTGCAGCAGAAGGGACCGAAGTACTGGATTATCGGAACCGGGCATTGGTGGAGTTGTTGTATGCAACCGGAATCCGCGTCAGCGAATGCAAGAACATCAAGCTACAGGATATTTCCTTCGACTTGGGCGTCATTCTGATTTTCGGAAAAGGAAATAAAGAGCGCTATGTACCGTTCGGGCATTATGCTGCCGCAGCCATCCAAGAGTACCTGGAAATGACCCGGTCAGAATTGATGTCAAAGCACCAACGCAGCCATGATTATCTCTTTGTGAATCGATTGGGCGATCCGCTTACAGCAGGCGGCATTGAATACATACTGAAACAGATCATGAAAAAAACAGGTTTGACCGGGACGTTGCATCCGCATATGCTGCGGCATACCTTTGCGACCGATATGCTGAATAACGGGGCGGATATGCGGACCGTGCAGGAACTGCTGGGACACGCCAGCCTGTCATCCACTCAAATCTATACACATGTAACGAAAGACGCCTTGCAACGGAATTACAACCAATTCCATCCACGGGCGAAACGGGACAGCAAGAAATAGGGGGAATACCATATGACAACAATATGTGCAGTGCAGCACAACGGACGTTCAGCCATGGCGGGAGACGGTCAGGTGACGATGGGCGAATCCGTCATCATGAAAGGAACCGCCAAAAAAATCAGACGCATCTATCATGATGAAGTCATCGTCGGTTTCGCTGGCGGTGTAGCCGATGCTTTCACCCTAGAAGATAAATTTGAGGAGAAACTCAATCAATACAAAGGCAACCTGCTGCGTGCCTCCATCGAAGTGGCTAAAGAATGGCGTGGTGATCGTGCCCTTCAGAAGCTGGAAGCGTTGCTGATCGTCATGAACAAGGAGCAGATGCTGCTCGTTTCCGGAAGTGGGGAAGTCATTGAACCGGATGATGGGATCCTTACGATTGGCTCAGGCGGGAATTATGCTTTGGCTGCAGCAAGAGCCTTAAAGCGAAGGGGCTCCGAGCTTTCTGCAAAAGAAATCGCCTATGAAAGTCTCAAGATTGCCTCAGAAATCTGCGTATTTACTAACGACAACATTATTGTTGAAGAATTTTAGATAGGTGGCTAGTATAATGAAGGAACAGCACAACAGAACACCAAGAGAAATCGTCAAGGAGCTCGACCGCTATATCATTGGCCAAGATGCAGCCAAAAAAGCAATTGCTGTCGCTTTGCGGAATCGCTATCGGAGACAACAACTGGACACAGATATGCAAAAAGAGGTGACTCCGAAAAATATTCTGATGATTGGCCCGACTGGAGTAGGCAAGACGGAGTTGGCGAGACGCTTGGCGCTGTTGGTCGAAGCACCCTTCGTTAAGGTCGAGGCAACCAAATTCACGGAAGTCGGATATGTCGGCCGTGACGTCGAATCGATGGTCCGCGACCTTGTGGAGAACGCTATCCAGATCGTCGAAAAACAAAAACGCGGCGACGTGTATACCAAAGCCTATGAAGCGGCTTTGCAACGCCTGGCCAAAATCATGAAGCCGGGGATCAAAAAAGCCAAGCCCAAACAGGAAGGCATGAATGACTGGCAAAATATGTTCAAAAACCTGGGAATGCCTCTGCCGGAAAATCAGGAAGAGGAAACCGAAGATGTAACTGCGGAAATCGCCCAGAGCAGAGCGGAAATCATCGAACAATTGCGCAAAGGCTTGTTGAACAAACGTGAAGTCTCCATAAAAGTGGAGGAAAAACAAGCCAATCCACTAGGTGGCGGGAACAACGAACAAATGATGATGCTGCAGTCGGCATTCGAATCCATGACGCCGAAAAAGAAGACCCAGCGGACGCTTTTAGTCGAAGATGCCATCGAGGTGCTCGTGCAGGAAGAAACCGACAAATTGGTCAACAAGGATGATATTTCCCAGGAAGCTTTGAAGTTGGCCGAAACCAACGGCATCATTTTCATCGATGAAATCGACAAAATCACTTCCAAGTCACAAAACACCGGCGAAGTGTCGCGGGAAGGTGTGCAACGGGATATCCTTCCGATCGTCGAAGGCAGCCAAGTTTCCACCAAGTATGGGGCTATCCAAACGGACCACATCCTCTTCATCGCGTCAGGTGCGTTCCACGTCTCCAAGCCAAGCGATCTGATTCCCGAACTGCAAGGACGTTTCCCGATCCGGGTAGAATTGAACGACCTCACGGAAGATGATTTCGTCCGGATCCTTACCGAGCCCAACAATGCGATGCTGAAGCAATACATCGCTCTGTTGGCAACGGAGGACGTCAACATCACCTTCACCCAGGAAGCCATCCGGAAAATGGCCGTCATCGCGACAGAAGTCAACCAGGAAAACGATAATATCGGTGCCAGAAGGCTGCACACGATTATGGAAAAATTGCTGGAGGATCTGCTGTTTGAAGCTTCCGAAATTCCCGGGACAGACATCACGATAACAGAACATTATGTGGATGAGAAACTTGAGAAGATTGTAGAAAACAAAGATTTAAGAAGATATATCCTTTAAGCAAAAAAAAATCCCCTTTAGGTTGGATGAACCTTGCGGATATTTTCTGATGGATGATTGTAGGGGGGAAACATGGACGAATTATTAGAAAAGTTGAGAAGGATCAACTACATGCTGCAAAAAGAAGGGGGCTTTGTTGCTGTCAGCGACGAAGCGACGGCATTACCTTTTACGGAAATGGCGAGCGTGCTCGGCGACATACTAAGCGCCAACACGTATCTGATCGATCTGTCCGGCAATCTGTTGGGCTACAGCGAGGCGACCGATATCAACAATGCCCGCATCAAGCAAATGCTGGAGGACAAGAAATTTCCGGAGCAGTATGCCCACAATCTGTCTGCGTTGTTTCAGACGACCGCTAACATCGGCATCGAATCCGATTTTACGGCCTTTCCGATCGAGAGCAGGGACCTGTTCATTACGGGTGTCACAACGATCGTTCCGATTTTCGCTTCCGGCAAGCGCTTAGGGAGCTTGGTGTTGGCACGTTTGTTTCCCGTCTTTGACAGCAGCGATCTGATCCTTGCCGAACATGGTGCCACCGTTATCGGCATCGAATTGCTGCATGCCATCAATTTGCGCATGCAAGAAGCAACGCGCGTGACCACACTGATCCAGATCGCCATAAAATCGCTGTCCTTCAGTGAAATGGAGGCGGTCAAAGCGATCTTTGAGACTTTTCCATCCTTGGAGGAACGAATAACCGCATCAAAAATTGCGGCAGAAAAAAATATAACGCGTTCCGTGATTGTGAACGCCTTAAGAAAACTGGAATCAGCCGGCATTCTCGAGACGAGATCGCTCGGCATGAAGGGAACGTTCATCAGAGTCGGTTCTGCAGAATTGCTTGATGCTTTAAAAGGGGCTTTGTATCCAAAAAATGATCAGTAAGCAAAATGGTGTAAAGCCAAACTAGGGGGAAATGTCATGGAGTTTGTAATCGAAAACAAGCACCTTACGGTAACCGTAAAGGATAAAGGTGCAGAAATCACCAGTGTAATCGCAAAGAAAACCGGCATCGAATATATTTGGCAGGCTGATGAAAAAGTTTGGAACAGACATGCGCCGATCTTGTTCCCTTTTGTTGGACGCCTGAAGGATGATACTTTCCGACACAACGATAAAACGTATACAATGGGGCAACACGGATTTGCGCGCGATTCAAAATTTTCGGTGCATGAGCGTTTGACCGACAGCATTACCTTCATCCTTGCGCCGAATGGTGATTTCAAAGATGTTTATCCTTTTTCATTTGAACTGCAGTTGACTTATCAATTGTTCGAGAGTCAATTGTCGATCAGCTACAAAGTGAAGAACCTTGATGCCAACAAGATGTATTTCTCGATTGGAGGACACCCAGGCTTCAATGTGCCGTTGACGGAAGGGGAAACTTTCGAGGATTACTACATCAAGATGACTCCGGAAACTTCCCGCCAGCGCCTGTTCCTGGATGGCCCTTATCTTGCAGCAGACAAAACGGTTGAAGTGGAACAGAACACAATCCCATTACAAAGGGACCTCTTCCTGAATGATGCCATCATTTTCAAAACGCCGGAACCGACGACTGTGACGCTGGCTTCCAATAAAGGTGAGCATGGGGTCACGATGTCCTTTGAGGATTTCGAATACTTGGGCATCTGGACGAAGCCTCAGGAAGACGCCACTTATGTTTGTTTGGAACCTTGGTGCGGACTTGCTGACCGGTCGGATTCGGACGGGGAGCTGGAACGGAAAACAGCCATCCAATCGCTGGAGCCCGGGAATAAACGTTATTATGTCCATCGGGTCGATTTCTTTTAATTCATTCGTCAGCTAGTCCAGACAGCATTTGTCTTTGGGCCAGATAAAAGGCGGGGCAGTAAATCAACGATGATTTACTGCCCCGCCTTATTCTGTTATTTTTCTTTAGCGCTCTTCGATTTGTAGCCGAAAGGCACTTTGCTTTCCGTTCCATTTCTGATCCGGTAAATGTTGGAACGATGGCGATAGATGATGAAGATCGTCAAAAGGATCGTAACGAGCGTCAATGGCCAATCCTTAAAAAAGAAGGAAAGAGCGACCGCCGTAAAACAGACTAGGATGCTGGATAGGCTGACCATTCTGGAGAAGTACAGGTAGATGATGAAAGCGACGACGGCTTCCCCAAAGAAAAGCGGATTGTAGGCCAACAGGATACCCGCGCTGGTGGCAACGGCTTTGCCGCCTTTGAATCCGGCGAAAAGGGGATACGTATGCCCTAGGGCCGCAACAACCCCGGCCAATAGAGGATGGATATCGACTCCCAGCCAAATCGGCAAAAGGGTCGCTGCTGAACCTTTCAGCATGTCCATGACCAAAACGATGATGCCGGCTTTTTTTCCTAATACGCGGAAGGTATTGGTAGTTCCGCTGTTCCCGCTGCCGTATTTGCGGATGTCTGTTTGATAAAAATATTTTCCGATCCAAATGCCTGACGGGATGGAACCCAAAAGATAGGCCAGGACGATGACGATTGCTGTCATTCTCTCTTCACTCCTATGTTGATGCTCAGTTAATATACAATTGCAGTTCATTTTACCATTTTATCGGCTTTTTTCCTATAGGAGGCAGAATTCCGTCTTATTTTTTATACTTTCCAAAGTGAAAGTTATACAGTATGATAGAATAGATGTTCGGTTAGAACAGATACGAAGGAGTTTTTTTATGGCACAAAATAAAGAGAATAAATACAATGATGATTCCATCCAAGTGTTGGAAGGACTTGAAGCAGTCAGAAAACGGCCCGGGATGTATATCGGCTCGACTGATGCCCGCGGATTGCATCATTTAGTATATGAGATAGTCGATAATGCGGTAGATGAGGCCTTGTCAGGGTATGCGGATAAGATCGACATCACGATCCATGAAGACCAAAGCATCAGCGTCAAAGATAATGGCCGCGGCATGCCTACCGGTTTGCACGCTTCAGGGGTGCCAACCATCCAAGTCATTTTCACCGTGCTGCATGCTGGAGGGAAATTCGGCCAGGGCGGTTACAAAACTTCAGGAGGTCTTCACGGAGTGGGCGCGAGTGTCGTCAATGCTCTTTCCAAATGGCTGGAAGTATCGGTCATCCGCGAGAGCACACTCTATACAATGAAATTTAAGGATGGCGGAAAACCTGCCAGCAAATTGACCAAAGCAAAAACCACTGCAAAAGCATCCGGCTCGTTGATTCATTTTTTACCTGACAAAGAGGTTTTCGGAACAGCGCAACTGTCCTACGATGTTTTGGCGGAAAGGTTCCGGGAATCAGCTTTTCTGCTGAAAGGCTTAACCATCACGCTAAAGGATGAACGAACCGAACAAAGCGATACTTTTTTCTTCGAAGAAGGAATCAAGGAATTCGTTACTTACTTAAATGAAGAAAAGGATACACTGCATGATGTCGTGTATTTCAACGGGGAAGCCGATGGAATCGAAATTGAGTTCTCATTCCAGTACAACGACGGCTATTCGGAAACGATCCTGTCATTCGTCAACAACGTCCGCACAAAGGATGGCGGGACCCACGAAACCGGTGCGAAGACAGCCATCACAAAAGCCTTCAATGAATACGCCCGAAAAATGAACCTGATCAAAGAGAAGGAAAAGAATCTCGAAGGCAGCGACGTCCGCGAAGGACTTTCGGCAGTATTGTCCCTGCGTGTACCGGAGAATCTGCTCCAGTTCGAAGGCCAGACGAAGGAAAAATTAGGCACGCCGCAAGCGCGGGCAGCCGTCGATAGCCTCATCAGCGAAAAATTGAGCATTTACTTGACAGAAAATGGCGAAACAGCCCAAATGCTTTCCAGGAAATCACTTAAAGCAAGAGAGGCCAGAAATGCAGCGCGCAAAGCCCGTGAAGAGACGCGGAACGGCAAAAAACGCCAAAAAAACGAATCGCTGTTATCCGGTAAACTGACGCCTGCGCAAAGCAAAAATCCGAAAAAGAACGAACTGTACCTCGTCGAGGGTGATTCCGCCGGCGGATCCGCCAAACAAGGGCGCGACCGCAAATTCCAGGCGATACTTCCGTTGCGTGGGAAAGTCATCAACACAGAACGCGCGAGCATGCAGGATATATTGAAAAACGAGGAAATCAACACGATCATCTACACAGTCGGTGCAGGGGTAGGTGCAGATTTCGACATTAAGGATTGCAATTACGACAAAATCATCATCATGACCGATGCGGACACGGACGGTGCCCATATTCAGATTTTGTTGCTGACTTTCTTTTACCGTTACATGAAGCCGTTGCTGGAAGCCGGAAAAATTTATTTAGCGCAGCCGCCCTTATACAAAGTATCCAAGGGTGTCGGCAAGAATGAAAAAATCCAGTATGCATGGACCGAAAAGGAACTGCAGGAAAAAATCGACATCATCGGCAAAGGCTATATTCTGCAACGTTACAAAGGGCTGGGGGAAATGAACGCAGATCAACTGTGGGATACAACAATGGATCCTGAAACCAGGACGTTGATCCGCGTGCTCATCGATGACAAGGCCCAAGCGGAGCGCCGGGTCACGACACTGATGGGGAATAAAGTCGAACCGCGAAGGAAATGGATCGAGAAGCATGTAGAATTTTCGATGTCCGACAATAAGAGCATTCTGGAGGAAGATATTGCGCCGGCATCCGACAGCGGGGAGGCGCATCTGCAGGATCAAGTGAAAAAAGAATCTTCAGATCAGCAGGCCGCTCATGATATAGAGCAAATTTCTTTAGATTTTGAAAGTGGTGAACAATAGTGGATAATCTGGAAATTAAAGAGCTGATGCTTGAAAACGTAATGGGAGATCGCTTCGGACGATATTCGAAGTACATCATCCAAGATCGTGCCTTGCCTGATATCCGCGACGGACTGAAGCCTGTCCAAAGGCGGATCCTTTATGCGATGGATGTTGCCGGGAATACTTCTGACAAAGGCTTCCGTAAATCGGCTAAAACAGTCGGGAATGTCATCGGTAATTACCATCCGCATGGCGATTCCAGTGTCTATGAAGCGATGGTTCGGTTGAGCCAAGATTGGAAGATGCGGGAAGTATTAGTCGAAATGCACGGCAATAACGGGAGCATGGATGGGGACTCAGCCGCTGCGATGCGGTATACCGAGGCCAGGTTGTCAAAAATCTCTGCGGAACTGTTGCGCGACATCGACAAAGAAACAGTAGACTTTGTGCTGAACTTCGACGATACCGATCAGGAGCCGACCGTATTGCCGGCTCGCTACCCGAATCTTTTGGTTAACGGCGCCACCGGCATATCCGCCGGTTACGCGACCGATATTCCACCGCATAATTTAGGCGAGGTCATCGATGCGACCTTGCATCTGATCGATCACCCTGAGGCGGAGCTCAAAGCGCTCATGAAATATGTAAAAGGACCCGATTTCCCTACCGGGGCGATTATACAGGGTTTGGATGGCCTGAAGGACGCTTATAACACTGGCAAAGGGAAAGTTGTCGTTCGTTCGCGCACCTCCATTGAGAGTATCCGCGGCGGCAAACAGCAGATCGTCATTTCGGAAATCCCTTATGACGTCAATAAAGCGACGCTTGTCAAGCGAATGGACGAAATCCGCATCAACCGCAAGATCGAAGGGATCGCCGAAGTGCGGGATGAATCAGACCGCTCTGGGCTGCAAATCGTTATCGAACTGAAAAAAGAAGCGAACGCGGAAGGGATCCTCAATTATTTGCTCAAAAATACGGATCTGCAAGTGAACTACAACTTCAATATGGTAGCAATCGACGAGCGTCGTCCGAAGCAGGTAGGCTTGCACCAAATACTGAAAGCCTATATTCGTCACCAGAAAATCGTCATCACCCGCAGGACGAATTACAGCCTGAAAAAGGCAGAAACGCGCCTGCATATCGTGGATGCATTGATCAGAGTCATTTCAATTCTCGATGAAGTCATCCAATTGATCCGTGACAGTAAAGACAAAAAGGACTCCAAACAGAATCTGATGAAGCAGTATGCATTTTCGGAACCGCAATCGGAAGCGATTGTATCCTTGCAGCTTTACCGGTTATCGAATACGGACATCACCGCCCTCCAGAACGAAAAACTGGAACTGAATGAGCAGATTGCGACTTACCACGAAATCCTGAAACAGGAAAAAACGTTGTACGCTGTGATGAAGACAGAACTAGCCTCAGTCAAAAAACAATACGCGAATCCTCGCCGGACTACAATCCAGCATGAAATCGAGGAAATCAAAATCGACACGGAAGTTCTCGTGCCTGTGGAGGAAGTCGTTGTCGTGATCACGAAAGAGGGCTACTACAAGCGCACCAGCCTGCGCTCATTTGGAGCCTCGACAATTGCCGAAATCGGCTTGCGCGAAGGAGATAAGCCGCTATTTGTCGGGAAAGCATCTACCCTTGATGCGATCGTGATGTTCACTAATAAGGGAGACTATCTTCATTTTCCGATCCATGAATTGCCGGAACTGAAATGGAAAGATACGGGTAATCATATATCCCAAAACATTCCCTTCGCTCCGGAAGAAAAAATCATCAGCGTAGAAATTCTCCCGAACAACAGTGAACCAACCGGGACAATCCTATTCGTGTCAAAAGAAGGCTACATTAAACAGACACTGATGAGCGACTTCCGGACTTTCCGGGGCTACAGAAACAAAAAAGCGGTCGCTATGAAGCTGAAGAGCGAAACGGATGCGATTGTCTCCATCCAACGCTTGGAGGATCAACAAAATTACGATGTTCTCCTTGTGACCCATTTCGGATTCAGCCTGCGTTACGCTGTGAATGAAGTAGGCATTATCGGTACGCGCGCCAGCGGGGTCAAGTCCATCAATCTGAAAGACGGAGACATTGTGGTCGGGGGTGCCGCCTTTAAAGAAGGTGATGAGGACTTCCCAATCCTTGTGGTCACGCAAAGAGGGAACATCAAAAAATTCAAATCCGGCGAAGTCCCAATTTTGGGCCGCGCGAAACGGGGATTGATGCTGCTTAAGGAATTGAAGGCCAAGCCGCACCGCATCATCTTTATGGATTGCAATCTAGCATTGCCTAACCGATATGCGATCCGCACCACAGTTGGGAATAGCGTTGTGGTGGAAAGCAAAGAAACACCTTTCAGTCCTAGGTATTCGAACGGCAGTTTCGCTATCAACGAGAAGACGGATGGCGAAGTATCGGACATCGAGAAAGAGTTTGATTTTTCACAAATTAGAATTTTCTAATTAACTGTTATAAACAAAAAGCCAAAACGGAAACTGTGTAATAATACAGTTTCTGTTTTTTTATGAAACAGATTTTTCATCAAAATAAAGGTTTCACTAACTAATCGGAAGCTCTCTTCGTTTTTTTAACTTCAAGAACGTTGTTATATCAACGTTTTTAAATATTTTTCGAAAAGTTTACAAAAAGTTCGAAAAAAAGATTGATAGTTGTTGCACTTTCATCTGTACGTGTTATAATATTCATGTAGAAACCTGTTACACATATCACAATGTGAAAGCACTTTATAGGAGGAATATATAATGGAACAATGGCAAGGGTTTAAAGGAAAAACTTGGAAAGAAGAAGTCGACGTAAGAGACTTCATCATCAACAACTTCTCTGAATACACAGGCGACGAAAGCTTCTTGGCTGGTCCTACTGAAACAACAACTCTATTATGGGATCAAGTTATGGATCTTACTAAGCAAGAAAGAGAAGCTGGCGGCGTATTGGACATGGATACTAAAGTTGTATCTTCCATCACTTCCCATGCAGCAGGCTACCTGAACAAAGAAAAAGAGCAAATCGTCGGTTTCCAAACTGAAAAACCACTTAAACGCAGCTTGATGCCTTACGGCGGTATCCGCATGAGCGAACAGGCTTGTGAAGAAGCTGGCTACAAAGTTGATCCAGAAGTTTCTATGATTTTCCGCGACTACAGAAAAACACATAACCAAGGCGTATTTGACGCTTACACTCCAGAAATGCGTGCAGCAAGAACAACCGGCGTCATCACAGGCTTACCGGATGCATACGGCCGCGGCCGCATCATCGGCGACTACCGTCGTGTAGCTTTATACGGTGTGGACTTTTTGATGCAAGACAAATTAAATGAATTCGCTAAAATCGGCGACGGCACGATGACTGAAGAAATCATCCGTTTGAGAGAAGAATTCAGCGAACAATATCGCGCTTTGAAAGAATTGAAAGAATTAGGAAACATCTACGGATTTGATATTTCCAAACCAGCAACAACCGCTCAAGAAGCTTTCCAATGGTTATACTTCGGTTACTTGGCTGCTGTTAAACAACAAAATGGTGCAGCAATGTCATTAGGTCGTACTTCAACTTTCTTGGATATCTATATCCAACGCGATCTTGAAAACGGAACATTGACTGAAGAAACAGCTCAAGAAATCGTTGACCACTTCGTAATGAAATTGCGTATGATCAAATTTGCACGTACGCCAGAATACCAAGAATTGTACTCAGGAGATCCACAATGGGTTACTGAATCAATCGCCGGTATGGCACATGATGGCCGCTCAATGGTCACAAAATCAAGCTTCCGTTTCTTGAACACATTGACTAACTTAGGCGCAGCTCCAGAGCCTAACTTGACAGTTCTTTGGTCAACTAGATTGCCTGACGGATTCAAAAAATACTGTGCTAAAATGTCTATCGAAACAAGCGCTATCCAATACGAAAATGATGACATCATGACTCTTGAATGGGGCGATGACTACGGAATCGCTTGCTGCGTATCCGCGATGAGAATCGGGAAACAAATGCAATTCTTCGGAGCGCGTGCTAACTTGGCTAAAACATTGCTTTACGCAATCAATGGCGGGATTGACGAAACTAAGAAAAAACAAGTTGGACCTAAATTGCAACCAATCACTTCAGAATACCTTGATTACGCTGAAGTTACTGAAAAATTCGATGTAATGATGGACTGGATCGTAGCTTTGTATGTGAATACATTGAACGTTATCCACTACATGCATGACAAATATTCATACGAATCATTGGAAATGGCTTTGCATGATACACACGTTGTCCGCACATTGGCAACTGGTGTGGCTGGATTCTCAGTTACAATCGACTCACTTTCTGCTATCAAATACGCGAAAGTTAAACCAATCCGCGACGAAAACGGCATTGCTGTTGACTTCGAAATCGAAGGCGACTTCCCTAAATATGGTAACAATGATGATCGTGCTGACCAAATCGGTATCGACTTGTTGAAACAGTACATGGGCAAAGTTAAGAAACACCAAACATACCGCAACTCTATCCCTACAACTTCTGTCCTTACAATCACTTCTAACGTGGTTTACGGTAAGAAAACTGGTAGCACGCCAGACGGACGTAAAGCCGGCGAACCATTCGCACCTGGTGCTAACCCAATGCACGGAAGAGATACTCACGGCGCTTTGGCAAGTTTGTCTTCAGTAGCTAAGATCCCTTACAAATATTCATTGGATGGTATCTCAAATACATTCTCAATCATCCCTAAAGCTTTGGGACGTGAAGAAGAAGTTCAAAAAGAAAACTTGACTGCAATGATGGATGGCTACATCGCTAAAGGCGGACACCACTTGAACGTCAACGTATTCAACCGTGAAACATTGCTTGACGCTATGGATCACCCAGAAAACTACCCACAATTGACGATCCGTGTTTCCGGATACGCTGTTAACTTCATCAAGTTGACTCGCGAACAACAAATGGACGTTATCAACCGTACAATGCACGAAATGATGTAATCTGCTTCAACTTGCATATTAATCGTATAAATTTAAACGGATGGATCATTTGATTCATCCGTTTTCTATCAAAGGGAGCGAAAGGTCGCTCTTTTTGATAGGAAATATTCCTTATGCGAGATACAATGAGATTAAGAAATAAACGACAGAGGAGTTTTTTTAAATGACTGAACCCTTAAAAGGATTTGTGCATTCAACAGAGAGTTTCGGTTCCGTTGATGGTCCCGGAATCCGTTTTATTATATTTATGCAAGGCTGCCGCATGCGTTGCCAATTCTGCCATAACCCGGACACCTGGAACATCGGTGGCGGCAATGAGATGACAAGCGACGAATTGCTGAACATGGCCTTGCAATACAAGCCTTTCTGGGGACAAAAAGGCGGCATCACCGTCAGCGGCGGCGAACCGTTACTGCAGATCGACTTTTTGATTGAATTGTTCACAAAAGCCAAAGCCCAGGGCGTGCATACGACACTGGACACTTGCGGCTTGCCGTTCACTTATGATGAACCATTCTTCAGCCAATTCAACAAACTCTTGGCTGTGACCGATTTGATCCTGTTGGACATCAAACACATCGACAGCGGGAAGCACAAAGAATTGACAATGTGGCCGAACGAAAGCATCATCGAATTGGCGAAATATTTGTCGGAAATCAATCAACCGATTTGGGTCCGTCATGTGCTGATTCCGGAACGGACAGACTATGATGATTTCTTGATCCGTCTGGACGCTTTCCTGAAAACATTGAAAAACATCGTCAAAGTGGAGATTCTGCCTTACCATAAAATGGGCGTCTACAAGTGGGAAACATTGGGAATCCCTTATCAATTGGACGGAATCGATCCGCCAACCGCCGAGCGCGTCGAAAATGCCAGAAAACTTCTGCATACGGAAGACTACAAAGGTTACTTGGATCTGTAAAATAATACTATTTTTAAAGGAAGAAAAGAGAATTGCCATTGCTCTTTTCTTCCTTTTTTATTATGATAAATTTAGACAATGGAAGAGAGAGTGAATTGAATGAACAAACTGTTAGTTTTTGGGCACCAAAATCCGGATACGGATGCGATCACATCCGCTATCGCATATGCTTACTATCTGAATCAAAACGGAATCGAAGCCGAAGCCGTTGCGTTGGGCCTGCCGAGTGAGGAAACAGCCTATGCTCTGAATCAATTCAAGACAGAGGCTCCGCGCGTCATCGCGACTGCGGCAAACGAAACGGATACGGTTGCTTTGGTCGACCATAACGAAGCGCAACAAAGCGTCAGCGACATCAAAGATGTTGAAGTGTATGCCGTCGTGGACCACCACCGCATCGCGAACTTCGAAACGGCCAACCCGTTGTATTACCGTGCAGAGCCAGTCGGTTGCACGAATACGATCCTTTACAAAATGTACAAGGAAAAGAACATCGCAATCCCAGCCGACATCGCCGGCTTGATGCTTTCTGCCATCATTTCCGATACGTTATTGTTCAAATCGCCGACCTGCACGCCGGAAGATGAAGAAGCGGCAGCAGCTTTGACGGAAATCGCCGGTGTTTCCTTGAATGAATATGGCCTTGCAATGCTTAAAGCCGGAACGAATCTGGACGATAAGTCGATTGCTGAATTGTTGACTTTGGACGCTAAATCCTTCCCTATGGGCGACAAAAACGTCCGCATCGCACAAGTGAATACTGTCGACGTTCAAGATGTTCTGAATAGACAAATTGAGCTTGTTACCGCCATGGAAGCTGAAAACGGCGCGCAAGGTTATGATGTCTTCTTATTGGTGATCACCAACATCATCGACAGCGATTCTGCTTTATTGGCTGTAGGTTCGCATTTGGGCACAGTCGAGGCAGCATTTGGTGTCTCGTTGAACCAAAATGTTGCGTTGCTGCCGGGCGTTGTTTCACGCAAAAAACAAGTAGTGCCGCCATTGACGGAAGCATTCTCGAAATAATCACTGCGAAAGGGCGGAGCTGCAACTCAGTTAATCTGATATGCATCTTCGCTCTTTTTTACACCATCATTAAGGAAAAGGAGGGGGTTGAGGACGTGAAAATTGGTGTATTGTCGGATCTGCATATAGACTCTAATGCGAAAAGGCTGGCGCCAGGGCAAACGTTTGACCATCTCTTGGCGGAGCTGCTCTATAATCAAGAAATCGACTTGCTGTTGTTGGCGGGGGACGTCTCTTCTGATTACCACGATACCTTTACTTTCTTGGATCGCATGCGTGACCATAACGTTTCGAAAATCCAATTCGTGCCCGGAAACCATGATTTCTGGTCCATCCGCAATCACGAAGAGGATACGGACCGCATCTATCAATTGTTCAAGGAACGGGATGAAAATCCTGTCGGAAATCCGTTTCTGATCGGGGATAAATGGGCAGTGGTGGGGAATCCGGGTTGGTATGATTATGGGTTCGCCAGTGACCGCTATACAATAGAAGAGTTTTCCAGGAAAAAGCTGAAAGTCGGCGGTTGGAATGACCGCCAATATGTGCATTGGTCTAAGGATGATCGCGCAGTTGCAGCAGCCATGCAGGAGGAACTGGAAAACGACCTGAAGGAAGTCAGCGACCGGAAAATAATCATGATGACACATGTTGTGACGCATCCGCAATTCGTCATCCCGCTCCCGCATAAGGTATACGATTACTACAATGCTTTTCTCGGCAACAAAAGCTATATGCAACTGTATGATCGCTACCCGATTACGCACAGCATCATGGGCCATGTCCACTTCCGGAAAATGCTGCATGAGAATGATACGACCTTCTATTGCGCCTGCCTAGGCAATGCGCGGCATTGGTATACGGAGGACCCTTACATCGAAATGGCTTATACAATGGAAGAAATCATGGTTGACATGTAAAGGGCAGCTTTCACTTGGTGATTCAGGGACCGGATTGCACCCAGCCTTTGAGAGAGGGTTATTGCTTTCCTTTTGGCAAAAATAAGTTATGCTTATCTTGTGGGCACGAACATATAGCACATTCAGAATACAACAAGTTAGAGGTGGGTTTCAATGAGAGCATTCGACTTGTCGGATAAAGGAGTATATACGCAAACGAAGGACTGGAAAGCGGCCGATTGGATTCATGTGGAGAATCCGAGCAGCGATGATGTAGAGGATTTAATGACAATTTTCGGCATTCCAAAGGACTACATCATGGATTCGTTGGACGAATATGAGATCCCGCGACAGGAGAAGGTCAAAAATGGGGGAGGGGACGATATTAATCTTCTGATCGTCCTCTTCCCAAAAATGCGATCGGTGCAGGAAAAATATACGGAGTATCATACGTATCCCCTATCGATCATAACTATCAATGGGACCTTGATCACGGTTTGCAAAGAAACGCCTTTCTTTATGACACGCATTATGAAGAACGAGTCCTTCAAAAATGAACCAGCAACAACGCAACAGCATATTATTTTATACATACTATGGGAATTGACGAAGAGTTTTGTTCACCATCTGAGGGAAATCGATGGCATCATCGAAGATCTGCAGATTCAAATAACCAGCGCCACCCATAATGAATACTTTTATAAGCTGATTGCCCTGCATAAGAGTTTGGTGTATTTTGAGACATCCATCAATAAAAATCATCCTTTGATAACAGAGTCCATCCATGAGGCGGTTTTAGGGGATGATGTACAAAGCCAGGAGTTGCTGCGTGATATCATCGATATCTCAAGCCAAGCAGAAGTGATGGTCACCGAATCAAGCAAAATGATCGATCAGCTGAGCGAAGTGTTTTCGAGCGTGATTACAAACAACTTGAACAACATCATGAAAGTTTTGACTTCGATCACCATCGTCCTGACAATCCCGACCATCATGGCAGGGTTCTGGGGCATGAATGTCGATCTGCCTTTTGAAAATCATCCCTGGGCGTTCGGCATCACTAGTCTGATCACAATCTTCATCTGTTTTTTAACGGTCTATTGGTTGAAGAAGAAAGATTACTTCTGAAATGGCGTGTGAATATTGATGAGTAACATCATTCTAAGCGTAGTCGGCAATTATTTCTGTCGGTTACGCTTTTTGCTGTACCATTTGGGTACAGGAAATCTGCCCGGGTTGGTATACTATAAGAGGGAGGTGATGCGAGATGGTGGAAGATTTTCAGGGATGGTTGGAGAGCTATGATTTAGAGAAACTCTTCAGCGACAAGAGGGATAGAGAAACAATCGACAAGGAAATGTTTCTCTTCGTCCGATCGAATGATTTTGACAACTACTTTTCTTATGACGGCGCATTGGGAGCGCTGTATGAAAAAGAAGGCACGCTATTGAGAATCTGGACCCCAACAGCCAAATCCGTGGAAGTTTGGATTTATGCGGACGCTTCCCTCAAGGGCAAATCAAAAAAAATATCGATGGTGCAGAAACCAAAGGGGATATTCGAGGCTTACCTGCCAGGTGATCAGCACGGTACTATTTATGTCTACAATATTTTGTTCCTGAACAATCATGAAACCATCACGGTTGATCCCTACGCCCGCGCTACGACGGTAAATGGAATAAAATCGGTCATTACGGACTTGCTCAGGACAAATCCGGTCGGGCGGGGGGGACGTCTGCCTGCCTTCGGTCTTCCGGAAGAATCAATCATTTATGAGCTGCATATTCGGGATTTTTCCATATCCGAAACGAGTGGGATCGTGAACAAAGGGAAATTCCTGGGTTTGACTGAACAAAATACAAAAAACCCCAGTGGGATAAGCACGGGTTTGGATCACCTGATTGATTTGGGAATCACCCATGTCCAGATTTTACCCATGTTCGATTATGCCACAGTCGACGAGGCGAATCTGACGAAACCGCAATACAATTGGGGCTATGACCCGCTGAACTATAATGTGCCGGAAGGCTCCTATTCCAGCAACCCTTTCGACCCATTCAACAGGATCATCGAATTGAAGGAAATGATTCAAACGCTGCATGCCAACGGTTTGAGGGTGATCATGGATGTCGTCTACAACCACGTCTACGATCCAAAAGATCAAGCTTTGGAAAGGTCGGTTCCGGGCTATTTTTACCGTTACGACGCCGATGGGGCGCTGGCGAATGGTACCGGCGTCGGAAATGATACGGCGTCGGAAAGACATATGATGCGCAAATACATCATCGACAGCGTAAAATACTGGGCAAACGAATACCATCTTGATGGTTTCCGCTTCGATCTGATGGGAATCCACGACTCGGTCACAATGAATGCGATCCGGGAAGCGTTGGATAAAATCGACCCGTCCATTATCCTCATCGGTGAGGGATGGGAAATGAGTACGCCACTCCCGGAGGACTTAAAAGCTTCCCAGAGAAATGCCCAAGCGATGCCAAGAATTGCCCATTTCAACGATTCAATCCGGGTAGCTTTGAAAGGCAGTGATTTGGGTGACGAAAAGGACAGGGGCTTCATCAGCGGCAAAAATTATCAGGAAGATCTACTGATCCGAAACATAAAAGGCGGCATGCATCTTTCCAGCCATAGCAATTTCATCGACCCTGAACAAGTCATCCAGTATGTGGAAGCGCATGATAATTTGACGCTTTACGATAAATTATTGCGGTCCAATCCGAATGACAGTGAAGAGGTGCGCATAAAAAGACACACATTGGCAACGAGCATTGTGTTGCTGGCGCAGGGGATTCCCTTTATCCATGGCGGACAGGAATTTCTAAGGACAAAGGAAGGGGTAGCCAACAGCTATCAGTCTCCCGATGAAATCAACCAGTTTGAATGGGAACGGATGACAATGTTTCAGCAATCAGTGGCCTACGTAAAAGGTCTGATTGCGCTGCGCAAAAGCGAGTATTTGTTCCGCATGCATACCCACGAAGAAATTGAAGCGCATTTCACACCGCTCAGCGAAAATTTCAATATCGTGGCCTTTGCTTTGCACGATGAAGACAAAAAGTATATCGTCGTTTTCAATGCGAATCAAAATGATACGTTTTTTCGGATGGAAAAAAGAAAATATGCCACCCTTGTTGAAGACAACCAGGTATTTTTGGATCGAAAGTTTGAAGCAGCCGTGATGGATACAGTTCTAGTCAAAGCTCATACGACCTCCGTATTTTATGCGGAAAACCAGAAAGAAAATGATATTTAAACAGGATTGTGTACGTATTTTTTTTGAAAACGATTAAATATCTCTTTATCATGCAAATATACCAACATTCATATATTAAATCAATGTTTCTTAATAAACAAATGTTCATACCTTGTTTTTGCCGTTTTGACAACATTTGGTTTCGCTTACAAATATTTTTAAATGTTCTAACATGACGTGTTAGATTCTCAATATATATCTAATATCCGTAAATATACTCAAGATAAGTGTAAATATGAATATGTTAATCTAAATTTAATCAATTTATTAAATTACCAAACTTGATTTTAATATCAGTCAGAACTATAATTAACCTTACTATAGAAATTATAGAAACAGTGGGAATGGGGGAAAAGAAATATGGGCAACAAGAAACTTTCATCTTTAGTGTTATTATCTTTAAGCTCCGCACTTGTATTAGCTGCATGTGGCGGAGAGGGAAGCACGGCCGATTCATCAGAGTCTGCAGGTGCAAAAGACAGCGATCAGGTGTTAAATCTGATTGAAAGCGCTGAAATCCCTACAATGGATTCTGTGCAAGCTACGGATACAGTTGCGTTTACTGCTTTAAGCAACGTAAATGAAGGTCTGTATCGCCAAGGTTTGGATGGAACGGTTGAATTAGGTATCGCAGCAGAAGATCCTACAGTCAGCGAAGACGGTTTGGTATACACTTTTACTATACGTGATGAAGCGAACTGGTCAAACGGTGAGCCTGTTACGGCAGAAGATTTTGTTTATTCATGGCGTAAATTGGTGGACCCTGCATCGGCTGCATCTTATTCATACATGATGGCAGGTGTTGTTGCCAACGCAACTGAAATTATCGATGGCGCAGTTGAGCCTGAAAAATTAGGCGTTAAAGCAGTCGATGAAAAAACGTTGGAAATCACGTTAGCTTCTCCAGTGCCATACTTCAAAGATCTTTTGACATTGGCTATGTTCTTCCCTCAAAATCAAGCTTTTGTTGAAGAACAAGGCGACCAATACGCCTTAAGCAGTGATGCTTTATTGTACAATGGACCATTTGTATTAGCTAACTGGGATGCAGCAAGCTTGTCATGGACGTATGAACCAAATGCTGAGTACTGGGATAAAGACGCTGTAAAATTGGATGCAATCAACGTAGAAGTCATCAAAGAAACTTCCACTGCTTTGAATCTGTATGATACAGACGCGATCGACCGTATGATTTTGACTGGAGAATACGTAACACAAAGAACCGGTGATGCTGAATTGCACACAATGCCGACTTCTTCAGTATTCTACTTGAAATTCAACCAACAAAGAGAAAATACACCGTTACTGAATGCTAATATCCGTAAAGCTTTAGCTATGGCTTTCGACAAAGAAGCATACGCTGATGTTGTCTTGCAAAATGGTTCTATTCCTGCAAATGGATTGGTTCCTGAAAAACTTGCTTTGGACCCATCAACAGGCGAAGATTACCGTGAACAAAATGGCGATCTTTTGACTTTCAACGCTGAAGAAGCTAAAACATACTTTGAAAAAGGTTTGGCTGAATTGGGTGTTGAGTCAATCACTTTGGAATTGTTGAGCGATGACACAGAAAATGCGAAACGTTCTTCTGAATTCCTGCAAAGCCAATTACAGACAAACCTGCCTGGCTTGACTGTAACATTGCGTAATGTACCTTTCAAAGTCCGTCTAGAAGCTGATACTGCCGGCGAATACGATATCGCTTTATCCGGATGGGGAGCAGACTACGCTGACCCAATCAACTTCCTGGAATTGTTCCAGACAGAAAACGGCAACAACAAATCAGGTTACTCGAACGCTGAATACGATGCTTTGATCGATGAAGCACGTACAAACGTGACTGACCTTGATGCAAGATGGGCTAGCCTGCTTGCTGCTGAAAAGATCTTGATGGAAGATGCGGGAATCGCACCTCTATATCAACGTTCTTATGCAGTTCTGCAAAAACCGTATGTCACAGATTTGGGCGAGCACTTAGTCGGTGCTGACTACTCATATAAATGGGCCTCAAATTCTGGAGCACAGAACGTGGATTAATTAAGGCAATAAAAAATCCATCTGGCATACATTCATGCCAGATGGATGTTTTATTTATAAAATATAATCCCAGAGACAGATCATGCTGATCCCCAACAATAACAGACCGATAGTCAAGATATTTTGATAACTTTTCCCGACGGAAGATGATAAAGCATGCGGATTCAATGGTTCTTTGAAGCCATCCTCCTTTGGATCTCTTCTGAGCGTTTTTCTGACGCTGTAGTGGAAGAAATCGAAACTTCCGGAAGCCAACACGAGGCCGGATAAACCGATAGTCAACAAAATACCCGCTATCATGAACAGGATGTTGGATGTTTCGGTCCAACTTAAGGATCCATATTTAATCAGTTGATATACCAGTGCACATATAAAAATGAATAATGAAACAAGTATGTTTTTTTTTGTGAAGTTCACTTATTTTGGCTCCTTTTTGTTTTCTCAATTTTAAATGTACAAAAAAAAGAAAGAAAACTCAATTAAAATATGATTTGATTTTGTGTTCATTTTCTTTTTTGTATATTTAAATATGATATACTATCAGGTGCTATTTACAAAATAACTAAATAATGGAGGATGACAAACGATGAAAAGTTATGCAAAGTACATCGGCAAGCGTATTTTATACATGGCAATTACTTTGTTTTTGATTGCATCGATAACTTTTTTTCTGATGAAAGCTTTGCCGGGTACACCATACAGTAACCAAGACAAGTTATCTGAGGAACAAATTTTTATCATGAATGAGAAGTATGGGCTGAATAAACCGATTATGGTCCAATACGCAGTCTACATTTTTGGACTACTACGTGGAGACATGGGTGTTTCATTCCAATTCAACAATACACCGGTTACGGATTTGTTGAGCAGCAGAATTGGACCCTCCATGCAATTAGGGCTTCAAGCAGTTATCATAGGAACGATCCTCGGTATTGTGCTGGGGGTAATCGCAGCAATGAGACAGGGTACTTGGGTGGATACAGTTGCCACTTTGACAGCCATTGTCGGCCGCTCGATCCCTAACTTTGTTTTTGCTGTTATTCTTCAATTGGTATTCGGCGTATGGCTGAAAATCTTGCCGATCGCAC
Organism: Trichococcus paludicola; assembly: GCF_003052295.1. Classification (GTDB taxonomy): domain Bacteria; phylum Bacillota; class Bacilli; order Lactobacillales; family Aerococcaceae; genus Trichococcus; species Trichococcus paludicola. The sequence goes on along the minus strand of NZ_QBLC01000002.1, from coordinate 272,569 downwards.
TATGGAATGAAGGCTTCCGTTCTTCGATTCTGCCTACGATCGCGTTGAGCATTTCACCTCTAGCCGATTCGGCCCGGTTCATGCGAACCGAAATGGTCGATGTCTTGGGCAGCGACTATGTCGAACTCGCGAGAGCAAAAGGCCTGAGCCGTTGGGAAGTCGCGTTCAAACACGGTATCCGTAATGCGCTGATTCCTTTAGTAACTATCATAGGCCCGATGACAGTCGGTTTGATGACAGGTTCGATGGTTGTTGAAAATATTTTTGCCATCCCTGGAATCGGGGAACAGTTCGTAAAATCCATCCTGACAAATGATTATCCGACAATCATGGGCGTTACGATGATGTATTCGACCATGTTGGTGATCGTCATTTTGTTGGTTGACATCCTTTATGGTATCATCGACCCTCGTATCAGAGTCGCTACAGAAGGAGGGGAATAAGAATGAGTGAAAATGAATTACGCAGTACAACAACTATGCCGACAGTCACGAAAGATCTTTTCGAAACGGCATCCGAGTCCAGTATGCAGGACAAAGAGAAAATCTCAGCGCCTTCCCTGAGCTTTATGGCAGATTCTTGGCGTCGTCTGAAAAAAAATAAAGTTGCCATGGTCAGTTTGATCATCTTGATCATCATCAGCATGTCCAGTTTGTTGGCTCCTGTCATCGCACCGCATGACCCGAATGCGCAAACGGTTCAGTACGCTAATATGCCCCCGAAGATTCCCGGTATCGACATCAATGGATTGAACGGAACCGTGAAGCAGAATGGCGTCGTCATCGATAAGTACGAGGCGTCCAACGTTCCTGAGGATGTTTACTATTATCTTGGTACAGACAGCTTGGGTCGCGATTTGTTGTCGCGTATCCTGTACGGGACTCGCGTATCTTTATTCATTGCTTTTATGGCAGCCTTTTTCAATCTTACCCTCGGTGTTGTCTATGGTCTGACATCCGGCTGGTTAGGTGGAAAAGTCGACAATATCATGCAGCGAATTCTTGAAATCCTTTCGGGTGTGCCTAACTTGGTAGTCGTTATTTTGATGTTGCTTGTTTTGAAGCCCGGCATTAGTTCCATCATTATTGCTTTGGCTTTGACTGAATGGCTTTCGATGGCGCGTGTCGTCCGCGCACAAACCTTGAAATTAAAAAATCAAGAATACATCCTGGCTGCCCGCACGTTGGGTCAATCACCGATGAAAATTGCATTCGGACACATTTTGCCTAACTTGGCAGGTGTCATCATCATTCAAGTTATGTTCTCTATTCCATCGGCTATCTTCTTCGAAGCGTTCTTGAGCTTTATCGGTATCGGTATTCCAGCTCCCAACGCATCGCTGGGTACATTGATCAACGATGGTTACAAGACATTCCGTTTCTTGCCGCATCTGATGTGGTATCCAGCCGGAATCATGAGCGTCATCATGATTTGCTTCAACTTGTTGGCTGATGGACTCCGTGACGCGTTCGATCCAAAAATGAGAGATTAGGAGGTAACCAGATGGAAAATATATTGGAAGTAAAAGACCTACAAATTACTTTTGATACCTATGCAGGTAAAGTAAAAGCTATCCGTGGCGTCAGTTTTGACCTGAAGCCAGGTGAAACATTAGCCATCGTTGGTGAATCCGGCTCTGGTAAATCAGTGACTAGCCGCAGCATCATGCGTCTATTGGCAAACAACGCCAACATTGAACACGGTCAAATCTTGTTCAAAGGCGAAGATTTAGTGCACAAAACCGAAAAACAAATGCAGAAGATCCGTGGTTCGGAAATCGCAATGATTTTCCAAGATCCGATGACTTCTTTGAATCCGACTCAAAAAATCGGCAAGCAGATCGCTGAACCAATCATCAAACATCAAAACATCAGCAAGGAAGAAGCCTATAAAAAAGCTGAAGAATTACTGCAGCTAGTAGGTATCCCAAGCCCTGCCAAAAGAATGAAGCAGTACCCACACCAATTCTCAGGCGGTCAACGCCAACGGATCGTCATTGCGATCGCATTGGGTTGCAACCCGGATATTCTGATTGCGGATGAACCGACTACAGCGCTTGACGTTACGATCCAAGCGCAAATCCTGGAGTTGATGAAGGATCTGCAGCAGAAAATCAAGACATCAATCATTTTCATCACCCACGATTTGGGTGTAGTGGCGAACGTCGCTGACCGTGTAGCCGTTATGTATGCCGGCAAAATCGTCGAAGTAGGGACTGTCGATGAAATTTTCTACAACCCGCAACACCCTTACACTTGGGGGCTGTTGAGCTCGATGCCTACATTGGACACTGCAGGATCGCTGTATGCAATCCCTGGAACACCTCCGGACTTGTTGGATCCTCCGACTGGAGATGCATTTGCGCCACGGAGTGAATATGCAATGAAGATCGACACCATGTACGATCCGCCATTCTTTCAGGTATCTGATACCCATTCGGCCGCTACCTGGTTGTTGCATCCTGACGCACCGTCTGTGAATCCTCCCCTAGGCATCATGAACCGACGTGCGACTTTCTCCGAAATGAAACTCGCACCATCCGATGAATTGAAAGTAATGGACACATCAGACAAGGAACAGGCTGTATTGCCTCACGGAAATGGCCCTGCCATCGATCCGAAAATCACTGAGAAAGGAGGACTGCTGTAATGTATGACTCAACAGGACAGAAAAAGATTCTGGAAGTAAAAAACTTGAAGCAATATTTCAACGTCGGCACAAAGAATGAAGTACGCGCAGTTGATGATGTTTCCTTTGATATCTACGAAGGCGAAACACTTGGCTTGGTAGGCGAATCCGGTTGTGGAAAAACGACAACCGGTCGTGCAATCATCCGATTGTACAACCCGACTTCCGGTGAAATCTTTTTCGATGGCACCGAAATCCATACGCTGCATGACAGAAAAGAGCAACTGGCTTTCCGTAAAGATATGCAGATGATTTTCCAGGATCCTTATGCATCTTTGAATCCCCGCATGAAAGTGCGCGATATTGTTGCGGAAGGTTTGAAGATCCATGGGCTTGCGACTACTGAGAAGGAAGTCGATGACCAGGTTGCGGAATTGTTGGATTTGGTCGGATTGAATAAAGATCATTCTTCCCGTTATCCGCATGAGTTCTCTGGCGGTCAAAGACAGCGTATCGGAATCGCAAGAGCCTTAGCGGTAAATCCAAAACTCATCATTGCCGATGAGCCCATTTCCGCGTTGGACGTATCCATTCAGGCGCAAGTGGTCAACTTGCTGATGGAATTGCAGAAAAAACAAAAACTGACTTTCTTGTTCATCGCGCATGATCTGTCGATGGTCAAGTACATCAGCAACCGTATCGGCGTTATGTACTTCGGCAAATTGGTCGAATTAGCGCCCGCAGACGACGTTTACAACAAACCTTTACATCCTTATACGGAAAGCCTGTTATCGGCCATACCGCTGCCGGATCCGGTCTATGAGCGCACCCGCACCCGCTTCACCTATGTCCCTCGGGAAGAGAATGGTGAGCCGGAAGCAATGAGGGAAATCGTTCCAGGGCACTTTGTATATTGCCGCGAGTCCGATGTTCCCGTTTTGAAAGAGAAATACGAAAATTATTGATACAAAAAGCCCGGAACTTGTTCTGGGCTTTTTTTGCCATAGAAAATTAATTAAATGAAGAAATGATGAAATTATTGTGATGATATTCCCCATTATTTATAGAATATCCGGATTATTTATAGTATAATATTAGAATACGAATAGAAAAAGGGGAGAGATACATGAGGAGATTGAAAAGTTCTTTCATTTTAGCTACAACAGCAGTCATCTTGGCGGCTTGCGGAGGAGACGGCGCAACGGACGACAGCACAGCAAACACAGCAGGTGAAGGCTCCAGTGGACAAGTAGTCAATTATACAGCGCCGACCGAATTGGCAACGTTGGATACAACACTGATGACGGACATCAACAGTTCAAATTATATCAGCCATGCGATTGAAGGCTTATTGAAAATCAATGCAGACGGAGAGCCTGTACCTGCAATCGCTGCGGAAGCCGGCACTGTTTCGGAAGATGGCCTGACTTATACTTATAAACTCCGCGATGATGCTGTCTGGTCAAACGGAGAGCCTGTTACAGCGAACGATTTCGTATTCGCTTGGCAAAGATTGGTGGACCCGGAAGCCGGCGCATCATACGCTTACTTGGCTGAGACCGTCAAAAATGCCAATGAGATCATGGCCGGAGAAATGGATCCTGAAGAGTTGGGCGTAAAAGCGGTTAGCGACACTGAAATCACAATCGAATTGACGCAGCCGACGCCATACTTCGAATCATTATTGGCGTTCAGCGCATTTTTCCCGCAAAACGAGGAATTTGTGACTGAAAAAGGCGATAAGTACGGAACAAGCAGCGAAAATGTTTTGGCTAACGGACCTTTCACTATCGAGAACTGGGACGGCACTGGCCTGACTTGGGATCTGGTGAAAAATGAAGATTACTATGCGGCTGACGAAGTGCAGTTGGAAGAAGTCAACGTTCAAGTAATCAAAGAAACGAGCACTGTTGTGAATCTTTTCCAACAAGGATCAGTAGACAACGCACAAGTGACTGGCGAATTGGTTAAACAATTGGCGACTGATCCTAACGTAGTCGTTCAGAAAAAAGCCCGCACGGCGTACATCGAATTTAACCACGACAATGTCTACCTGCAAAATGCGAAGCTGAGAGCTGCCATCGGACTTGTCATCAATCGTGATGAATTGGTCGATAGCGTCATCGGAGATGGTTCGACAGCAATCGGCGGCTTCCTGCCGGCTGATTTTGTCAGCAACCCTGCGACCGGCGAAGACTTTGCCGCTGAAGCCGGCTCTTATCTGGACTATGATCTGGAACAAGCAAAAACGCTTCTGGCTGAAGCGAAAGCTGAATTAGGCGTAGATGAAATCACGTTCTCCTTGGTCGGGGATGATGATGAAAAGAACAAAAAAATAAGCCAATACATCCAAGGCCAAATCCAAAACAACTTGGAAGGCATCACTGTAGAATTGCGCAATGTACCGAAGAAAAACCGTTTGGAATTGGCGAATCAAGATGAATTCGACTTGTTGCAGACCGGTTGGGGTGCGGATTTCGCCGACGCAATCAACTACATGGACTTGCTGTACAGCACATCCGCTTACAACGAGGGGCAATATGCGAATGCAGAATTTGATGCTTTGATCGATTCTTCAAAAACCACAAACGCAAACAACCCTGAAGCGCGTTGGGCTGACCTAATGGCTGCACACAAGCTGATTATGGAAGATGCAGCGATCATCCCACTGTACCAAGAAGCAGAAACACAACTCAGAAACCCTAACCTGAAGGGCATCATTTTCAATTCAGTGGGTAATGAATTTGACCTGAGCAGAGCGTATCTCGAAGAATAAGAATGTTCAGCACACACAAAAGGGCCGACTCCGTTGAGAGTCGGTCCTTTTGTGTGTTGTGCGGCCGCTGGTAACATCGCGCCGAACCAAATCAACAAAACAAAAAAACTGACGCAACCCACTCAAGTGGCTCACGTCAGTCTCTTTAGTTACTTCACAAGAATTGGTACGGATCAGATCAGGAATGAATACAGTTTGGAATTTTCGTTCACCGAAATGTAATGCGGATCGAATTTTTCGAGCCTGCTGAGCAGGCCTTCGATATCGTCCTTATTTTTCAACAAGATTCCGATCAGTACAGGTCCTTCGCTGCGGTGAACCTTTTTCGTATATTCGAACTTGGTGATGTCATCGTTACTGCCCAATATGTCATTCACGAATTCCTTCAACGCGCCGGCCCTTTGCGGGAAGTTCACGATGAAATAGTGCTTCAGACCTTTATAGAGTAGGGAGCGTTCATCAATTTCAGCCATGCGGTTGATATCATTGTTCCCGCCGCTGACGATACAGACAACCGTTTTGCCTTTGATTTCTTCTTTGTATTGTTCCAAGGCAGAAACGGAGAGTGCGCCGGATGGTTCCGCTACGATAGCTTGTTTAGTGTATAAATCGATGATGGTTCCGCAAACTTGTCCTTCAGGCACTAACAAAATGTCATCTACATTTTGTTGGCAGTGTCTAAAAGTCAAGTCACCGACAGTCGCTACGGCTGTCCCATCACAGAATTTATCAATATCAGTCAAAGTCGTCACTTTATTCGCATCAAGCGAAGCTTTCATGCCAGGGGCGCCCATGGACTCAACGCCGATGATCTTTGTTTCGGGCATGGCTTCCTTCATGTAGCTGCTGACGCCTGAAATCAAGCCGCCGCCGCCGATTGCCGCGAATACCATGTCAGCCGTTTCGCCTTCAGCAACGAGATCCTGGTGGATTTCCACTGCTAAAGTGCCTTGCCCGGCGATCACATTGCGATCATTGAAAGGTTCAATGAAAGTCAGATTGTGTTCATCCGCGTAGGCATGGGCGGCTTCATTCGATTCGTCGAAGGTATCGCCGATCAGTTTGATCTCAACATACTCTTTCCCGAAATAACGGACTTGGTCTATTTTTTGGGAAGGGGTTGTCGACGGCATGAAAATGGTAGCGTTGATGCCCAAATGATTGCATGTGTAAGCTACCCCTTGCGCATGGTTGCCGGCTGAGGCGCAGATTACTCCGGTCTCCGTTTCGGCTTCGCTCAGCTGCGAAATGGCATAATAAGCGCCTCTCAATTTGAAGGAACGGACGATCTGAAGGTCCTCCCGTTTCAAAAAGATGTTGGCATGATACTTCTGCGATAGATACGCATCATGCTGCAAAGGTGTCTGCTTGACCACGTTGCGCAGTACTTTATATGCTTTAAGCACGTCTTCTTTGTTCACTAACTCATCCGTCATTCTATCTGCTCCTAATCTATTGAATACAATGATGAAGAGAGAAGGCTTAAAAATAAGGATGCTCTCAACCTACACCTGATTCATTATTGTTGTTCATTCACGAAAGGCATCATTTTACGCAATTCAGCACCGACTGCTTCGATCTGGTGGCCTTGTTGCTCAGCGCGCATTGCGTGGAAGTCAGGGAAGCCAGCTTTGTAATCGTCAGTGAAGCGTTTAGCGAATGCGCCTGTCTGGATGTCAGTCAAGACGTCCTTCATGCGGTCTTTCACGTCTGAAGTGATGACGCGTGGTCCTGAAACGTAGTCGCCGTATTCAGCTGTGTTTGAGATAGAGTGGCGCATTTTTTCCATGCCGCCTTCGTACATCAAGTCAACGATCAATTTCAATTCGTGCAATACTTCGAAGTAGGCGATTTCTGGTTGGTAACCAGCTTCAACCAATGTTTCGAAACCAGCTTGAACCAAGTGAGTCGTTCCGCCGCATAGTACAGCTTGCTCACCGAACAAGTCAGTTTCAGTTTCTTCTTTGAAAGTTGTTTCCAAAACGCCTACGCGTGTAGCGCCGACTCCTTGTGCCCAAGCAAGAGCGATATCTTTTGCGTTGCCTGTTGCATCTTGGAAGACTGCGAACAAAGCAGGCACTGCCGATCCTTTAGCGAATTGACGGCGAACCATGTGGCCTGGGCCTTTTGGAGCAACCATGAATACATCGATATCAGAAGCAGGTGTAATCGTACCGAAATGGATGTTGAATCCGTGACCGAATGCGATGGCATTTCCAGCTTCCAAGTTAGGAGCGATTTCAGCTGCATAAACTTCAGCTTGCTGCTCATCAGGGATAAGGATCATTACTACGTCAGCTTGTTTTGTTGCTTCAGCAACAGAGAATACTTCGAATCCGTCTTCTTTTGCTTTGTCTGCAGATTTACCTGCACGGATTCCGATGATGACATCATTACCGTTGTCGCGTAGGTTTTGTGAATGTGCATGTCCTTGAGAACCATATCCGATAACGGCGATTTTTTTGCCCTCTAGTGCTTTTACTGTTACGTCTTGATCGTAGTATACTTTAGTCATATTGAAATGACCTCCTTATTTTTTTTATATTCTCAATGCTTTTTAAGCAATTTGATTCGGTCAGTAGGGTGGTGCGGTTGGTTGGGTTTATGCTCTTAAGCCTAAACGTTTTTCGGTGATGTCGGTTGCGCTGATGACGTCTACTTGTTTTTCCAACTGTTTCGTCAATAATTCAGCTGCTTCCAAGGTATCGAAGTTGAGGCCGACTGTGATCAAGGATACGTCGTAATCTTCCGTACCTGTCAGAGTCAAGGTATCGATATTGTATTGCGGCTTCAGGATAACTTGCGTGATGCGGTTCAAAACGCCGGGTTTATTCACGACTTTGGCTTGGATTAATCTTAGCATCGTCCTACACACCTTCCATTTCGTTATTTGGCCTGCCTGAAGCAACCATAGGGTATACCAATTCATCTTTGGAAATCAGGATATCCAAAACATAAGGACCAGGATAATTCAAGGCTGTCTGGATCGCTTCATCCACTTTATCGGGATCGGATACTCTCGCAGCTGTGATGCCGTAAGCATCAGCAAGTTTAACAAAATCAGGAGAATCCGGAAGCTCGGAATGAGAGTAACGGCCTTTGTAAAATTTGTTCTGCCATTGATGAACCATGCCCAGTACTTCATTATTCAGAATGAAGTACTTCACATTCAGCCTGTTGGCATTCAGGATCGCCAATTCTTGGTTAGTCATCTGGAAGCCGCCGTCGCCGACGAAGCAGACAACCGTTTTGTCAGGATAAGCCATTTGAGCGCCGATCGCTGCCGGAATGCCGAAGCCCATCGTTCCCAAGCCGCCGCTTGTCAGCAATTGCTTGCCGTACTTGAACGGGTAATATTGAGCCGCCCACATCTGATGTTGGCCTACATCGGTTACGACAATGGCTTCACCGTCCGTCAATTCGCCGACATACTCGACTACATGTTGCGGTTTGATGAACGTATCGGATTTTTCATAACGGAAAGGGTGTTGCTTTTTGTTGTCCATCACGTGGCTGAACCAAACAGAGTGGTCGGGCACTTCAGCCAATTTTGTGTCGTTCAGCATGATCAGAGCCAATCTGGCATCAGACAATACCGGGATATGCGTGTGCATGATTTTACCGATTTCAGCATTATCAAGGTCAACATGGACAATGACAGCATCGGGTGCAAAATTAGTTGGGTCGCTTGCTACACGGTCATCGAAGCGAGCGCCGAAGTTCAAGAGCAAGTCGCATTCCATCAAAGCCATATTCGAAGCGTAAGAGCCGTGCATACCGCCCATGCCCAACGCAAGTTCATGTTTGATAGGGAAGCTTCCCAGACCCAATAGCGTGTTTACAACGGGAATTTGGTAGTATTCAGCGAAAGCCAGCAATTCTTTCTCAGCTTTTGCATGGATCACGCCATGACCGGCCAAAATGATCGGTTTCTTGCTTGCTGCAATCGCTTCGTTCACTTTTGCGATCTGTTCCGGAACAGGCAGACATTCCGGTTTGTATCCCGGCAGATTTTTTTCGGGTTGATTGTAATCTTCGTAGGCGACTTCCTGGACACCGATGTTTTTCGGGATATCGATGACGATCGGTCCTTTTCTGCCCGTATTCGCAAGGTAGAAAGCTTCATGGATGATCCGCGGAATATCCTTGGCATCACGGATTTGATAGTTGTATTTCGTCACAGGTGTCGTCATGCCGATCATGTCCGTTTCCTGGAAAGCATCTTTGCCGATGCCTGCTTCATGCACTTGGCCGGTGATCACAATCAATGGAACGGAATCCATTTGAGCAGTCGCGATACCGGTCAAAGCATTTGTTGCGCCGGGCCCGCTTGTAACGATGCAGACGCCAGGTTTGCCGGTAGCGCGGGCATAGCCGTCAGCCGCGTGGACAGCGCCTTGTTCATGCCTTGTCAATACGTGATTCGATTCGGACTTGTAGAATTCATCGTAGATGTGAAGAACAGAGCCGCCTGGATAGCCGAACAGAACTTCAACACCTTCATTTTTCAACGCTTCAACAAGAAGGGTTACGCCTTTTTTTGTTTTAGTCTTCATTTCAGATTCCATTTTAATCTCCCCGTTTCTCGTTTTTCCTTTGTCCGTTTGCAATATGGATAAAAAAAAGCATCCTCATCAATCAATGATGGGATGCTTCATCCCATTTGATTACCACAAATAGGACTTAAACAATCTGCAAAAAATTTCTACAGTGTTTAACTCCTAGATCATTAAGACGATAATAATGTTTAGTGGATTCATCGTTTTCATATGGGATACCTGATTTCTATATGGATTTGTTATTGCTTAAGTGATTGATATAATCATATAAGATTTACATGAGAGTGTCAACGGTAATTTTCATATTATTTTCACTTATTTCTAATAATTGCCCAAAATGAATACGCTGGGTGATTCTTTTGTGCGGATCATCGTCTTGCCAAAAAGTCCCGCAAATCAGGGAGCTGCCTTTCCGAGGCGCGTTCGGCATACTGATAATAGGCATCCAGACGCTGCACATTACGTTCCATCCTGCCGATTGCAAGCTGGTCTGGCGCGATCACAAACGCCTTGCCTTCCTTTTCCAGTTGCTCAATCAACGCCATCGATCGGTTGTAGGCGATGTGCCGCTGTTCAATGGCTGCAATAATTTCGGGATAAGCCCGCAGATGGCGCCGGATTATGGCGCTGAAGCGCTGCTTTTCCTTGATGTAGCCACGCGGACGCGTCAGCAGGATCACGTGCTTTTGGTTGCCGTCTGCTATCGCTTTTTCGATCGGAAGCGAGTCGACGATGCCGCCGTCCAGATAGAATTTGCCGTTGATTTGGGTAGGGGGCATCAGCAAAGGCACCGTGGAGGAGGCCCTGATTTTGAGGCCCAACTCTGCACTGGTTGGGATGTCATCCTTATCGAAATAAACAGGCTTAGCGGTTTCCATGTCCGTCACGACGATCTTCATTGAAGCTGGATTTTGCTTGAATGAATCGAATTGAAAGGGAATATCGGTCGTGATTGCATCTTCATAAATATATTTGGTGTTGAAATATCCCTGCCCGTTGAGCAGATATTTCATTCCCGAAAAAGCCGGATTGGCGGCGATATCAACAAATGATGCTTTCGTGCGGACCAGGTCACGGCTGACATAATTGATGCCGTTGGCCGATCCGGAAGAGACACCGATGACATAATCCAAGTAGATTTCTTGACGCAGCAAAGTGCTGATGACCCCTGCGCAAAAGACGCCCCGCATGGCCCCTCCTTCTATGATCAAGGATACTTTTTCTTTATTCTGTTCCATACATTTTCCACCTCATTCTATAGTATAGATGACATTGCGGTGTGATGCGATGCTTTTCTCATTTTTTGTTGTGTAAGGTGTGTGGTGGCGAAAGCCTTTTCCGGATGGGGCAAATGTGGTATATTCGCACTAAAGGATGCCCAATAACCACAATACTATAGATGGGGTGATGTAATGATCAGATTCGACCACGTGAACGTCATTCGCGAAAACCGGAAAATTTTGAACGACATCAATTGGCAAGCAACCAAAGGCGAACACTGGGCCATACTCGGATTGAACGGTTCCGGCAAGACAACCTTGCTGCAACTGTTGAACGGCTATCTGTGGCCTAGCAGCGGCAAACTGATCGTGTTGGGCGAGACTTTCGGGCAAACGGCCATACCGGAATTGCGCAAACGGATAGGCTGGGTCAGTTCGGCGCTCCAACAACAGCTGAATCCCAACGACATCGCCGAACACATCGTCCTCAGCGGAAAGTTCGCTTCAATCGGCGTCTGGACCATCCCAACTGAAGCTGAAAAACAACAGGCGCTGGATCTCTTGATAAAATGCGGCGGAAAAGAACTGATCGGTTTTCGTTACGGCATCCTATCTCAAGGCCAACAACAGATCATTTTAATCGCCCGTGCTTTGATGGCCGAACCGGAAATCTTGATATTGGACGAGCCCTGCAATGGCCTTGATCTGTTCGCAAAAGAGAAACTTTTGAATGATATCCAGCGGATAGCTGATGAACCTGAAGGGCCGACGATGATTTATGTCAGCCACCACACCGAGGAAATCCTGCCGTGCTTCAAAAAACTGATGCTGCTGAAGGACGGTTCCATCCATAAGACAGGCAAAACAAGCGACTTGCTGAAAGAGGAAATCCTGAATGATTTCTATGAAAAACCGGTGCAAATAGTCCGCATGTCCAAAAACAGGCTGGCGGTCTTTCCTAAATGAAGAATTAGAGTGAAGAGAAGACAGCAGCGAAACCAATATGCAGATATTTGGTTTCGTTGCTGTTTTTTTCTGAATCTCCATGCCAAAAAAAAGATTGTGCGAAAAATATAAATGTTTCCCGTGAATCATCTCGAATGTAAATAAGAATATTGTTAGAAAGCCTTGTTTATCAAATTATCCCTGTACAAATCATGATAAAAAAAATACAATGTAAAAGTAAGTAAAAGAAGTGGGGGAGTAAGAATGAAAAAGAGAATAGGCTTAATATCTGCTTTAAGTATGTTTATGTTGTTATCCGGTTGTGGAGCGAACACGGACAACGCAGCAGACTCAAGTGTTGCTGTTGAAAGTGAGGAATCGATTGCTGCAAGTTCTGAATCAGTGGAGGCTGTGACAGGCGCATCAGAGGTTACCTATACTGATCCTGAAGAACTGAAGAAAAGCTATGATGTCATCATTATCGGTTCCGGCGGCGCTGGTTTGACAGCGGCTATTTCAGCGAAGGATGCCGGCCTAAATCCGGTCATCTTCGAAAAAATGCCAGTCCACGGCGGAAATACAATGAAGTCTTCCGCAGGCATGAACGCATCCGCAACGAAATTCCAAGCGGAACAAGGCATCGCAGACTCAAATGAATTATTCTATGAAGAAACATTGGCTGGCGGGAAGAGCACAAACAATCCCGAATTATTGCACTATCTTGTCGACAATTCCGCATCCGCCATCGATTGGTTGGACACAATGGGCATCACTTTGAATAACATCACCGTTACAGGCGGAATGAGCGTGAACCGTACGCATCGTCCATCCGATGGTTCAGCAGTCGGTCAATACTTGGTTAAAGGTTTATACGCGAATGTCATGGAACGCGAGATTCCATTGTTCGTGAATTCGGATGTAAAGGAAGTCATCGTGACCGACGATAAAGCAAGCGGCGTCAAAGTCGACTTCAACAACGAAGGTGAAATCACGGTTTCCTCTGATGCAGTCATCATCGCAACCGGCGGATTCGGAGCTGACTTGGAGATGGTCACAGAACTTGCACCTCAACTTGAAGGCTATGTCACCACCAACCAACCAGGATCGACAGGAGACGGCATCAAAATGGCGCAAGCTATCGGAGCCGCAGTCGTCGACATGGATCAAATCCAGATCCACCCGACCGTGCATCAGGAATCTTCTTACCTGATCACTGAAGCGATCCGCGGCGAAGGCGCTATCCTTGTGAATCAACAAGGCGAACGTTTCATCAATGAAATGGAAACCCGCGACACAGTTTCAGCAGCAATCAATGCTTTAGAAGAAGGCTATGCTTACCTTATTTTTGATGCAGGCGTGAAGGACCGTGTGAAAGCAGTCAACACGTACATCGAAAAAGGCTTTGTCCAATCGGATGAAACAATCGAGGCTTTGGCAGGTCAACTGGGAATCGACGGCGCAACATTAGCGCAAACATTGACTACATGGAACGAAACAGTCGCTTCTCAAGTGGATGGCGTGTTCAACCGTCAAACAGCCCTGAATAACCCGTTAGCCACGGCACCTTACTACGCAATCCAGATTGCGCCTGGTATCCACCACACAATGGGCGGATTGAAAATCAATGCCAACGCACAAGTCATCAGTACGGAAGACACTGTCATTGAAGGTCTTTACGCTGCCGGCGAAGTTACCGGAGGCGTACACGGCAGCAACCGTATCGGCGGCAATGCTGTAGCGGACATCATCGTATTCGGACGCCAAGCAGGGAATCAATCAGCTAGTTACGTCCAATCTAAGGAATAAATGAATCACCGATAACAAACAAGAACGGCAACCCAATCGCTGGGTTGCCGTTCTTGTTTTTTCTTTAGTTACTTTTGAGGATCACTGGTCGATTCCCAAAAACTGAGCCTCGTAGAGGCGACGGTAGGTTCCGTCCTGAGCCAGCAATTCCTTGTGCGAGCCTTGTTCGGAAATCCCTTGTTCATCGACGACGATGATCCTGTCGGCATGCTTGATGGTCGTCAAGCGGTGCGCGATGATCAGAGTCGTCCGACCTTTAGACAAGTTATCCAAGGATTCCTGGATGACTTGTTCGGTTTCGGTATCCAACGCGGAAGTCGCCTCATCCAAAATCAGGATAGGCGGATTTTTCAGGAACATGCGCGCAATCGAAAGCCGCTGTTTCTGCCCGCCGGACAATTTGACGCCGCGTTCTCCGATCATCGTATCGAATCCAAGCGGCATCTCCGCGATGACCTTGTCGAGATTGGCCATCTGGGCTGCTTGTTGGATTTCCGCATCGGTTGCGTCCAATTTCCCATAGGCGATATTTTCCCTGACGGTTCCCGGGAAAAGGAAGACATCCTGTTGCACGACGCCGATTTGGTTGCGCAAGGATCGGAGTGTCAGATCCTGGATATTGATGCCGTCGACAGTGATGGTCCCTTCCGTTGCTTCGTAAAAGCGGGGAAGGAGGTTGCACAAGGTCGTTTTCCCCGCGCCGCTTGGACCGACGAAAGCGACCGTTTCGCCGGCCATAATCTTCAGATTGATCCCATCCAACACTTTTTTGGAACCGTCATAGCCGAATGACACTTGGTTGTAGATGATATCGCCTTTCAGATGGCTCACTTCGATAGCACCGGGTTTATCCAGAATATCCGGGGTGCGGTCCAACTCTTCGGTGAAGCGTCTGAAGCCGGCGATCCCTTTCGGATAACTTTCGATCATCGTGTTCACCTTCTCGATCGGACGTACAAAGATGTTGGACAAGAGGATGAAACCGACGAACTCGCCGTAGGAAAGCTGGCCTTGGATCGTGTAGTAGGCTCCGAAGAACAGCGCGAACAGGTTGATCAGCCGGATTAGCAAATAATTATAGGAAGAACTGATGCCCATCATTTTGTAGAAGGCCATTTTGGAACGGCGATAAGCCTGGTTCAACCCCTCGAACCGTTTCGCTTCATAGGCTTCGTTTGCGAATGCCTGCACCACGCGGATGCCGCTGACAGATGCTTCAATCCCCGCGCTGAATTCCCCCAGCTCTTCAAAAATGCGGGTGTTGATCTTCGTCATTTTCTTGTTGAAAAAGACGAGCGCAATCGTAATGAAGGGAATCATGACGAAAGTGGCGATCGCCAACGGCACATGAATCTGCAGCATCAACAAAAACGATCCCAACAAGGTGATGATGGTGATGAAGATATCTTCGGGTCCGTGATGCGCTACTTCGGAGATTTCGAACAGATCAGTCGTCAGCCGCGACATCAATTTGCCGGTCTGTTGGTCATCATAGTAGCTGAAAGGCTGCTTCTGCATGTGGCCGTACAGTTCCCGGCGCATATCGGTCTCGATGTTGACCCCGAGTACATGCCCGAAATAGACGACGATATACTGCATCGCCGTGTTGACGATGTACAAAATCAACAGCCCCAGCGAAACCAAGAGGATCAGATTCCACTCCCCGGAAGGCAAAATGGAGTCAATGATGCTGTTGACGACGACCGGGAAAGAAAGTTCCAGGACAGCCGCCAAAATAGCGCAACAAAAATCAAGCATAAAAAGCTGCTTATAGGGTTTATAATAGCCGAAAAAACGTTTAAGCATAGGTACCTCCTCTAAAATCATTCGAATATAGTTATAACACAAATTATTTAGTTGCGGTATTATTTGTCCTCGAACTTAAGCATCAAGAATTCTATTAGCAGAATTGGAAATCGTGAGAATTTCAAATTAAGATATCTCTTTAAATTATATTGGTTCGGATTATTTTAGTGGTAAGATTATATTAAAATATTTTCAATAAAACTGTTTATAATATAATCTTAGTAAAGGTGGAGAAATAAATGGAAAAAGAATTTAGAACTATTACGTACAGTGCTGCTTTGAAAGATGGTGCTATGAGATTGAAACTAGATACTGGAAAAGGAAAGTTTATTCAAAAAAATGTTGAAGTAAAGGCAAATGTTAATCTAGAGACTGGGGAAGTTCATTTTTTCGTAGATAAAGCAGATTTGGATAAGTTATCTGAATAGTACAATATGAAGTTTAAATAGAAATAAATTCCATGACTTAGTTAAATTCACTTTCAAGAACAATTACAATAAAATATGTATAAAAAAGAGGCTAGGATTGAACTAGCTGAAATGAATATAAAAAGGTTCCAACCACTACTCTTCAGTGATTGGAACCTTTTTTTGAGGATTTTGGTACAACTTTGGTATACCATTTTGAAAATGGTATGCTTTCTTTTAATAAATTTCTACAACTGGAATCATGTATCTTCCGAATGGCGTTCGCCGACTTGGAAGTCGTCAGCATTTTCGAACATGTATTTCACTGTGATGGCTTCTTCGCCGGTCAGTTGTTTGAAATCATCCGTGAAGTTGTCCATCTTGCCTAGGCGGATAGCTTCTCCGAAAGTGACCATGCCTTCAGAAGAGAAGGGTGCTTCGGAGTCTTTTTTGAATGCACCTTCTGTTGTTCTCGGCACGCCCATTGCGTCAAAGATAGCGTAGTTTTCTTCATCAGAGATGGCTTGATAGCTGACGTTGTTGCCTGTCGCTTCATTGCCGTAATTCACGAAATCCGTGATGGTCA
The DNA here is from genome assembly GCF_003052295.1 of Trichococcus paludicola. Lineage (GTDB taxonomy): Bacteria > Bacillota > Bacilli > Lactobacillales > Aerococcaceae > Trichococcus > Trichococcus paludicola. Next base: position 255,836 of record NZ_QBLC01000002.1, on the reverse strand, counting down.
TCAATTCAGGTCCGTTGATGTTCAAAACCGCATCGTGGTATTTGTCGGTAGCCAGAGCATGCGCAACCGCTTTGGCGCAATCCTTGCGGGAAATGTAGGCCATTTTGCCGTCAGCTTGGTTATTCTGCATCACGCCGCCCATTTTTACGAAAGTGAAGTAGTTGGTGACCATGGCTTCGGCATATTGGGAATTGCGCAGGAAAATATGATCCATTCCGACTTCATTGATGTAGTCCTCTGTGAAGATATGGTCGATTTTTTCGACGCTTGGGTTGGATTCGTCAGCCGCATTGACCAACGAAGTGTAAATGATCTGCTGAACACCGGCTTCTTTGGCTGCATCCACCACATTTTTATGTGCGTTTTGGCGTTTTTCGCCAACAAAAGGCATCGAAATCAATGCAACTTTATCGGCATTTGAGAATGCTTCAGCCAAGCCATCCTTGTGATTAAAGTTTGTGACGTGCGTTTCAATACCAAGGTCCGCATATTTTTTTAGGGCAGCCTCGCTGTATGCACAGAAAATCAGTTGATCTTTTTCAACCAAATCCAAAAGGTATTCCGCCGCCTGATTTCCTAGGTTTCCATCAACGCCTGTCAATAATAATTTACCCATATTTGTATCGTCTCCTGTCTGTTTTTAACTATCTTTATGATATGTGAAACAAAGAGCAAACTCCAATACAAAAAGCGAATGGGTTATTCGGAAATCGAATAATGCGCTTTGATGGAACGGATCAGCGCTTGGATAGCCGGCTTGGCATTGGCGGATAAATATCCCAAGACAATCTCGAAAGTATGGAAGGAGCCTTCAATCGGAATAATGCGGATTTCGTCTGAGGAGTAATTCAGATTGTAATTGTCCGGAAAGAAGCCAATCAGGTTTTCGGTCCGGATCGCGAACAGCTCGGTTTCGACATCATCCACAGTTTTGGCAATCTGCGGCTGATAACCGTCTTTTTTGGCATGCTGCAGCATCAGATCATAGGAGGCGCCGATGACGGAAGGGTCCAGCATGACGAGCGGGTGCTGATAAAGTTCATCAAGGGTAACCGACGTTTTGTCGAACAAGGGATGGCCTGCACTGACGACGGCCTGGTATTTACCAGCATACAAAGGCACTGTCGTGATGTCCTTTTTGCCCTCGAATTCGGAATCGAAAGCGATGGCCGCATCATAGATGCCTTTCACGAGATAATCGGAAATGTTCTTCAACAGGACTTTATTCAGATTCAGTTCGACGAGCGGGTTTTCTTTCCGGAAAGCCGGGATAACGGAAAGCAACGTCTGGATGTCCGTCATGGCTGAATATTCTATCGACAACGTTTCCCGCTGATTGGCCTGGAAATTGCGCATTTTCTGCTGCATGCTTTGGTATTGCTTCCACAGCACCAGCGCTTCCTCGTAGAAAAGCTGACCGGCTTCCGTCGGCTCGATCGGCGTCTTTTTGCGGTTGATCAAACGGATCTGGAACGTCTCCTCCAATGAAGCGACAGTCTGGCTGATGGTGGTCTGCGACACATAGTTCCGCTTGGCTGTCTCCGTGAAGCTGCGGCACTCAACCAAATCTATGTAGTATTTGATTTTTTCGATATTGATGCGATTCGCCTCCAATCAAAAATACTTCTGTCTGTAAAGTACCATATCCTACTGTTAAGAGGCAATCAGAGATTTTGACAAGAATGTGTCACGAATTCGAGTCTGAATGGAAGCGTACAGACAAATTTATTTCAACATAAGCGTTTCGCCTGTCATTTTTGGATGAGTGGCATATACTTACGGTAGTTATCGAGGAGGTATTCAAATGAAAATAGAACATATCGGTCTTTGGACTGCAGATTTGGAAAAAATGAAAGAATTTTACTGTGATTTCTTCAAAGCAACGGCAGGTGAAAAGTACCACAATCAGAAATCAGGCTTCCAATCCTATTTCTTGTCCTTCGCGGATGGTGCCAGATTGGAAATCATGCATCGCGAAGATGTGATCAAAGGTTCCCATACAAATGAAATATTGGGATTTGCGCATCTGGCCATCGCGGTCGGCAGCAAAGACATAGTGGATGCTTTGACGCAAAAACTGGTGGATGCAGGCTATCCCTTGTTGAGCCCGTGCAGAGTGACTGGCGACGGCTACTATGAATCGGTCATCGGCGATCCGGAAGGAAACAGAATCGAAATCACGATTTGACAATAAATTATGAGGTGAACTGAATGGATCTGAAAGCAATCGTTTTGGACATCGACGGTACGTTATTGAATGACCAGAAAGAAATCAGCCCGAGAACACGGAAATCGTTGTTGAAAGCGCAAGAAGCCGGAATCAAAGTCGTGTTGGCGTCGGGAAGGCCAATCTCCGCAATGGAGCGGTTCTCCAAGGAACTCAAAATGGAGCAGCACCACGGCCTGCTTTTGTCCTACAATGGGGCGTGCGTGACGGATTGCGCAACAAACGAGACTTTGTTCAGCCAAAGCATGTCCGACGAAGTGGGCATGGAAATTCTGGCGCATCTGGCGAACTTTGAAGTGAAGCCGATGGTCGCGCACAAGGACTACATGTACGTGAACAACGTCTACGACTGCATGATCACCGCACCGCCGCATGGATTGAAGAACATCATCGAGTACGAATCGCGCAGCGGCAATTTCAAATTGTGCGAAGTGGACAACCTTGCCGAGTTCGTCCATTTCCCCTTGCACAAAATCCTGGTCGCGGGGGAACCGGAATATCTGGAAGAAAATTGGAAAGAAATCATGCTGCCGTTCGAAGGACGCGTGAGCGGGTATTTCTCCGCGCCGTTCTACTTCGAATTCACCGACAAAGGCATTGATAAAGCCTTTGCGCTGGATAAATCCCTGCAACCGCTGGGGATCAGCAGCGAAAATGTCATTTCCTTCGGCGACGGAGAAAATGATACCTCGATCATCGCCTACGCAGGAGTTGGTGTCGCGATGGGGAATGCGATCGATGCGCTGAAAGCGAGCGCAAACGAAATCACGTTATCCAACAATGAGGACGGCATCGCGCACATGCTGGAAAGATACTTGTGAGAACAGAATATACCGAAAAGCCAGACCGCATCCTGAACTTTGGATGGGCTGGCTTTTTTCTACAGAGATATTACCCGGTGAGGAGCGCTTCGCCGGGTAATATCCGCTAAAATGAGGAATTCTTTTCCGGCGAGGGCAGTTTCACCGGGAATTATCAGCCAGATGAAGTCGGAATTACCAGAGAGGACTTTCTCACCGGTAATTCGTGTCCGTAGCGGTTGATCATGTTAGTTAAGAATTGTTTAAAAGAATAAATATTTATTGTAAAACAATAAATTGTAGACTAAACTAACAGTAACAAATCCAAATGAGGTGTTGAAGATATGAAACGAGAAACATTCTTTTTGAAGGCGGTCGTCGTTCTGATGGGGCTTCCGGTAGTGGCGCTATGCATTTTTATTATCCCGGAAATTGCGGCTTTCTTGGTCGAACTGGTCCCAAGCCTTATTTATTTGCAATATCCATTTATGATCGGACTGTACGCATCTGCCGGTATCTATTTCGTCGCCTTGTACCAAGTCTTTAAACTGCTGGGCTACATCGATAAGGACTTGGCTTTTTCCGATTTGACGGTGCACGTGCTGAAGAACATAAAACTCTGTGCAGCTGCGATCGGCGGGCTGTTCTTCCTGTTCATGCCGCTCATCTTTATGATGGGTGATATGGATGACGCTCCCGGTATCGTCTTGATCGGATTAATCATCATATTCGCCTGCATGGTGATTGCCGTATTTGCCGCTGTCCTTCAGAAACTCCTGCAAAATGCGATCGCAATCAAGCAAGAAAACGACTACACGATATGAGGTGTGCAAAATGGCAATAATCATCAATATAGACGTCATGTTGGCAAAACGAAAAATGAGCGTCACCGAACTGTCGCAGCACGTCGGCATCACGATGGCCAATCTCTCCATCCTGAAAACCGGAAAAGCGAAGGCAATCCGCTTCTCGACCTTGGAAGCCATCTGCAAAGCGTTGGACTGCCAACCCGGCGACATTCTGGAATACCGAGAGGACGCAGAAAAGTAGCGGTTCTGCGCAGCATGACCTGAAAATACAGGGGAAACCCTTAGTTCGATATAGTGCGAACATTCACAATCCGTGGTAAAATAGTAGAAAATAATGGAGGTTTACCATGGCTAGATACGAAGAACAACGCAATTTTCTGAAGTCGGATTTCAAAACATTCAGCGCGATCGAAACGGATAAACAAAAGGGGATTCCACAGCCGCCCATCGTAAAAGCTAACGACGCGGATGCAAAAATCGTGGACCTGCCTGCCGTCGATGGCGGGGTTGTGAAGAAGGAAAACATCTACGAAATCATCAAGGAACGAAGAAGCGTCCGCCATTATGCGAAAGATGCGCTCACTTTGGACGAATTGTCCTACCTTTTGTGGAGCACGCAGGCCATCACAGGCACAAACAGATCAGGCATCACTTTCCGCACGGTTCCATGCAGTGGCGGCACGCATTCGTTTGAGACCTATCTGTTCATCCTGAACGTGGACGGTTTGGAAAAGGGCGTTTACCGTTATTTGGCGGATTGCCACAAACTGCTGTACCTGAGCGAAGTCAACGACATCGATGAACAGGTCGACAAAATGACACTCGATCAGCCATTCGTGCCGAATTTCGCCAAACGCGCATCGGTCATCTTCTCATGGAGCTGCATCCCGTACCGCTCTGAGTGGAAATACGACATCACTGCCCACAAAAAGATCCTGATCGACATCGGTGCGGTCATGGAAAACTTGTACCTGACGAGCGAATCAATCGATGCCGGTACTTGCGCATTGGGCATCTACGACCAGGACATGGTGGACGAGCTGCTGCATTTGGACGGCGAAGATGAATTCACGATCTTCCTGGAGGCTGTCGGCAAGAAAGTGGAGAAGAAGTAGCATCAGAATTGAATATATGATCAGAAGTAGCCCGCCAAAAGCATTTTGGCGGGCTACTTCCGTTCCAAACACAGTGAGAAAAACCGCGAAAAGCATCTTGACGGGGTATCTCGTGTTGCCCTTGGACATTTTACCCCGCTAAATGGGCTTTCGCGGGGAAAGTCTTAGCACATTACATCAGCATAAAGGGAGCCATTTCTTTCGAACATGCCCTCGGCGAACGGGCAGCGAGGAATGATTTTTTTGTTTTCCTCCCTTGCCATTTCCACCACGCGATCAACCAATTGCGCGGCAATTCCCTGGCCACGGTAATCGTCATTCACATAGGTACGGTCGATGCTGATTTTACTGCTGTCTGCAGCAGAATAGATTATTTCGCAGATCAAGTTTTCGTTTTCGTCATATTTGTAGAAACGTGAGTCGCCGCTATCAAAGTTCATAGTGTAATCCCCTTTTAAATTTTTGATGTATTTCCGCCACTGAGTACCCTGTTTTGATTTCATAATATTCCTGCGGTTGATGCCCGTCAAGCGATTCGCCTTGAAAAGATAGTCTCGACGTAAGGCAACTTCCACTTGTAAATCATCGATGAAACGGTATACAATAAAAATATTGTACAGGGAATTAAATGTTATAATCGTTGAGTGCTAATCTCGGCATAGCTTTGTTCATAATTTCTTAATTTGTGGCGTGACCGACCATCCATGGTCGATTTTTTTATCAAGAAAGGGGAAATAATATGGTTTCGAAAAGATTTTATGCAGTTGTATTCACATCTTTGTTCGTTTTTAGCCATGCCTCACTAACTACTGAGGTAATGGCGGCCGAATCGCCAGCCCAAGCAGCAGCAACCCCGAATAACTCGGCCGATTTTCAGGATGTCATTGTACGGTTTAAAGACAAACCTGGTCAGGCGGAATTGCATGCATTTAAGGGGTTGGGTGGCGATGTCAGCAATGTTTTCACCATTATTCCTGCGATTTCCGGAAGACTTCCGGCGAAAGCCATCGAAGCCCTGAAAAATAATCCTCAAGTGGAAGTAGTCGAATTGGATTATGCCGTGCAGGCACTTGAATATTCGGCAGAAAACGAGCTTGGAAACAGTTGGGGCGCCGATCACATCAATGCCGATGCAGCTCTTGCATCCGGTTATTCAGGCGAGGGGGTCAAGGTTGCCGTTTTGGACTCCGGAGTGAATTTCAATCACTTCGACCTTCGGGATAACTTTGACTTTTCCGCAAATGAATTAGGATACGATTTTGTTTCGGATGATTTCTTCCCCGAGGATGTTTATGGGCATGGCACGCATGTAGCCGGCATACTTGCTGCAGCGAGCAACGGATTTGGGGTTGTCGGAGTTGCACCAGACGCACAGCTTGTAGCACTCAGAGTTCTGGATGACAATGGGGAAGGCACCGCAAGCAGGATCATCGAAGCCTTGCAGTGGATTCAGAATTACAATGCCGCGCATCCCGATTCACCGATACGCATCACAAACAACAGTTATGGCACCGGATCCAATTCGTCCCAGCTTGGGGCAGCATTTGATGTGTTGGCCAGCTCCGGGGTTCTGCACATAGGCTCAGCAGGCAACGACGGGCGCGCTGCGGGCAATGGCAATAATGTCAGTTACCCTGCTAATTATGAATCAGTGGTGGCCGTTGCGGCTCTCGACAAAACCAATCAGCGGGCCAGTTTTTCCAGCACGGGCTCGGACGTTGAAATAGCTGCGCCGGGGGTAGCCATTCTGTCGACATGGAAAGACGGTCTCAACATTGCGGGCCCGCTGCCGTTTTCGTTCGAAGGTTACGCAGGCGAGTACTTCAATGAAGCAAACGGAACCTCAATGGCTTCACCTCATGTTGCAGGAGTCGCAGCTTTGCTGATGGCATCTGATCCGAACTATACTGCGGAGGCAGTCCGCAACAAAATGAATCAGACGGCTTTGGATTTAGGGGATTCTGGGAGGGATAACCAATACGGTTACGGATTAGTGGACACTTCCTCAGCGCTGGGTATTGTGCCTGTTACCAATATGCCCCCTGTCGCGTATAACCAGGCGGTTCACACAACGAAAAACACTTCTGTAAATATCACGCTTGTCGCTGCAGATCCAGACGGCGATCCGCTGACCTATACGATTGCATCCGCTCCGGCAAACGGAACAGTCAGTGGGGCAGGACCAGATATCACCTATACTCCGAACATAGACTTCACAGGCGCGGATGCCTTTACCTATGAAGTGAAAGACACCGCGGGCGCAACTGCAACCGGAACGGTGACTATAAATGTTGCACCTGCAGCTGCAAGGACTGTGGATGTGCTTGTCGAGATGAGCGCCACTACCAGAAAAATAAACAAAATAAATCAGGTTTGGACTACAGCTAAAGTGAAGGTCATGGAAGCCGGAGCACAAGTAGCCGATGCAACTGTCACTGGCCACTGGGAAGAAGCAACATCAGGCCTCAATTCTGGTAACACCGGAAAAAGCGGGACGGTATCATTCACATCCGAAAAAGTGATCCAGTCGACTGAACAACAAACTTTCACATTTGTTGTCGACAGTGTCGTTATAGGCGATGCTGACTGTACGCTTAGCGGCCAGACGACAAATTCGATAACGAAATGATAGAGCGTCCAGCTATCCTTGATGGGGAATAGCTGGACATTCATAGCTACAATGCTAATAAAAAGACTTGAACCTTCACTTGCCGAAGGTTCAAGTCTTTTTTTCTGCGTTCAGCTGATACATTTTACCTAGAAAAATGGTCAAAACAGCATTTGGCTGTTCGGTAAAACCTATCAACTGTGTTCGATTCTCCATAATATTCATTTATTGGCAGTCATGATACCATATGTGAATAGAAATTCAATGGAAAAAATACGACAGAAAATTTCTGTTTTAATCATCTATTTACGAAAATAATATCTTGTTAAATTGATGTAAGCAAACAGTGAAAGCTGACAAAAGCGCTAAAGTAATCGTTTCTTCCTGAAAATATTGGGAAGTGTTTTTATTTGTGAGGTGATGATCAGAAACTGTAAAAAAAGCAAGAAAGGATTGGAGGTAAACAATGGATTGGGATTTTATAAGAAAGGCTATCCCCATGTATCAAGAAGCGGCCATCCTTGTGTTGCGCATTGGTGGGATCGGGATCATCTTTGCCTTTGTCATCGGCCTGATCATCAGCATCGTGCGTTATTATAAATTGCCTGTCTTATCGCAGGTTTTTGAAGGATACATCGAAATGTCACGGAATACCCCATTGATGATCCAGTTGTTTTTTCTGTATTTTGGTTTGCCGCAAGTAGGCATCCAGTTGAGCGCCGAAGTCTGTGGCATACTGGGGTTAATTTTTTTGGGAGGCAGCTACTTTGCGGAAGCGATACGAGGCGGTTTGGAATCCGTCCCGAATATTCAGATGGAATCAGCGTCTAGTCTGGGTTTGTCAAGCACTCAAACTTTCCTGTACGTTATTTTCCCGCAGGCGATAGCAAATTCCTTTCCCAGCATCGGCGCGAACATCATCTTTTTGCTGAAGGAAACTTCCGTGTTCAGCGCAATCGCATTAGCCGACCTGGTTTTTGTCGCAAAAGATATCATGGGATTGTATTACAAAACCAATGAAGCGCTATTCTTGATGGTCATAACCTATCTGGTGTTTTTATTACCGATATCCCTTTTGATCCATTTCATCGAAAGGAGGTTGCGCTTTGCAGGATTCGGGAATTAACATTTTATTTGAAGGCCAAAATCTGCAGCGGATCTTGGAAGGCCTGGGGCAAACCATTTTTATCGCAATCATATCAGTCGTGCTTTCATTCGTATTGGGACTTTTGGTCGGAATGCTCATGACAAGCAAAAATATCGTTGTTCGATTCGTCACAAGATTCTATCTCGAAGTCGTCCGGATTGTCCCCGTATTGGTGATGCTATATTTGCTGTACTTCGGCATTACACGTTGGACCGGCATTCATATTGATAACAGGGTGATCGCCATTTTCGTGTTTACCTTTTGGGGTACGGCTGAAATGGCCGATATCGTCAGGGCATCCGTCACTTCCATACCTAAAATCCAATGGGAAAGCGGCCAGGCATTGGGATTGTCTGCAGGGCAACTCTATGTGTATGTCATTATTCCCCAGACAGTACGGCGCATCGTTCCGCCGGCCATCAACTTGGCTACCCGAATGGTGAAGACGACTGCCTTGTTGCCGCTGATAGGGATTATCGAAGTCATCAAAGTCGGACAGCAAGTGATTGAAGTATCCGTGAAGGACTACCCGAGCGCGTCCTTCTGGATCTACGGGTTGATTTTCTTCCTGTACTTCATCGTCTGTTATCCGTTATCGAAATTATCCAAAAAACTTGAATTGAAATGGCAAGAGTAAGGAGGGGTGAAGAAACCTTGGAAAACCCAATATTAACGTTGAATCATGTAAACAAATATTACGGAGAAACGCAGGCCTTGGCTGATATCCAGTTGGATGTCGCTAAAGGAGAAGTTGTGACCATCATAGGCCAGTCAGGCTGCGGTAAATCGACTGCTTTGCGTTGCATCAATGGTCTGGAGGAAATCCAGTCAGGCAGCATCTTGCTGGATGGAAAAGAAATTGCCGCAGCAGGGACGAATTGGAAAGAAGTCCGGCAGAAAATCGGCATGGTTTTCCAAAAGTATGACCTGTTCCCGCACATGTCGGTTCTTGACAATGTCCTGTTGGCTCCTTTGAAAGTCCAAAAGCGCAAGAAGGATGAGGCAGTCGAAGAGGCCATTGCGTTGCTGAAACGGGTCGGCCTTGAAGATAAGGCGCACAGCTTCCCACGGCAATTGTCCGGCGGGCAGCAACAACGTGTTGCGATCGTGCGCGCGTTGATGACGCACCCGGAAATCATGCTCTTCGATGAAGTAACCGCAGCACTCGATCCGGAGATGATCAGGGAAGTACTGAATGTCATCCTCGATCTGGCAAAAGATGGCATGACCATGCTAATCGTCACCCATGAAATGGCTTTTGCAGAGGCAGTCAGCGATAAAATCGTCTTTATGGAAAAAGGGAACATCGTTGAAGTTTCAGACGATCCGGAAGCTTTTTTCAAGCAGCCACAATCGCAAAGGGCCAACGAATTCATCAACACATTCAGGTTTCAATAGAAAGACAATATAGAAAAAACATTGGAGGAATGAAGAATGAGAAACAAATTTATCAAATCTTTAGCCATATTATCAGCGATAGTGGGTCTAGCGGCTTGCGGCGCAGGCGCAACAAGTGATTCTTCAGAAGGCTCCGTTGCCAATATTGAAGATAAAACGACAGTGGACACAATCAAAGAAAATGATGTCATCCGCATCGGCGTTTTCGGCGACAAACCGCCATTCAGTTATGTGGATGCGAACGGAGATAACCAAGGCTTCGACGTTGAGGTTTCCAAAAAAATCGCAGAAGATCTGCTAGGGGACTCTTCAAAAATCGAATGGGTCATCACAGAAGCGGCAAACCGTGTGGAATATCTGGAAACAGGCAAGGTAGACCTGATGATGGCCAACTTTACCGTCACACCTGAACGTGCAGAAGTAGTTGATTTCGCCAATCCATATATGAAAGTATCCATAGGCATCGTATCCCCCGAAGGCGATGTCATCACTGATGTTTCCCAATTGGAAGGCAAACAACTGATCGTCAACAAAGGAACAACCGCTGAAGCTTACTTCAGAGAAAATTACCCTGATATCGAGCTGTTGGTCTATGAACAAAACACAGAAACGTTCCAAGCCTTATTGGATGGCCGTGGCGCCGCTTTGGCACACGACAACACTTTGATCTTCGGATGGATCAAAGAGAATCCTGGATTTGTGGCAGGTGTGGAAGCCATCGGAAACGAAGACACCATCGCACCTGCAGTAGCTAAAGGCGACACCGCATTGTTGGAATGGGTGAATGAAGAGATCGACACGTTGAATGAAAATGGCTTTATCGCAGAAGCATACGAAAAGACCTTAGCCCCAGCGTTCAGTTCTGATATTGATCCTGCATCCGTCCTGATAAATCAGTAAGTTCAAGAATTACAATTAGCTGATTAGTCAGCGATAAAAGTATTCTCAATACTCAAAAAGGTCGGGACTTCGGTTCCGGCCTTTTTGTATTTCTCATATATCGTGAAAATAAATCAGTTAATCTGTTTATATAAAATGAAAATATAGCAAATTATACTGAAAGTTAATTAGAATTCAAGAAAAAGTTGAATTTCAGACAATATTTCAGAAAAACGTTGTTGTTACAGTATAGAAAGCGGATTCTGTGAAAATTTTCCCGTTTGACATGTCGGGTGGACTCTCTATAATGAGGGATGTTGGTTTGGATGTCTTCTGATAATGAATCTATACAAACTACGTTAATTAGTTTCAGTACATTTGTTAGCTACCTGAAAAATTGCCTTCAAATGAAAACACATGTGAATAATGCCTCGCAAATGAAAGCGGTATTTCTGGTGTGGATAAATATAATTACATTACAGGTTGACTATATTCCCTGTAATAGGGTATATCCAGTTACAGATGGTGGTTTAATTTTTAACAACACAAAAATATAAAATTGTGAGGAGCGTTTTACTTTGTCGAAAAAATATATACGGATTATCATTGCCGGTATGCTGTTGATGCTAGGTGTAGGGATTCCGATGAATGGTTTGGCTTCATTTTTCAAACCCGTAACGGAAGCAACCGGATTTTCAGTTTCTCAGTTCAGTTTGGTGGGCAGTTTCCTTAATTTGACCGGAATTGTAGCGGTACCTTTAGTCACCAAATTTTTGCTGCCTAAAATTGGCTTGCGAAAAACCTCCATCCTGGGAGGAGTTTTCGGAGCGTTAGGATTCATCCTGCTGGCCAACGGAAAATCCTTGTTTGCATTCTACTTGGCGGCAGTCGTCATCGGCTTGTTCATGATGTCGTCGACAGCTATCGTTGCCGTAACGCTTGTGAATAATTGGTTCCGCAAAAGCCATGGCCTGGTTATGGGGCTCGTGGCTGCATCAATCGGCTTAAGCACAGCGATCACGAGCGCAGTTGTCCCGTCTTTTATCCAAAATTATGGTTGGGAAAAAGGATTCTTATTACTAGGCGGCATGTACGCTGTTGCTCTGTTCTTGGGCGCGTTCCTGTTGATCGGAAAACCCGCTGATGTCGGCATGTTGCCTTATGGCGTGACTGAAGATTCGCTTGCAGCCGAAGCAGAGCTAGCTACGAATGACTCTTCTTCGACTGTCATCAAGCACAAAGATACGGATATGACCTATGCGCAAGCATTGCGTTCACCGGTATTCTATTTATTGGCATTGTCATTCGTGTGTTTCGCAATGATTTCTACATTCACGCAACAAATTCCGATATTCTTTACGACAAAAGGCGCTACTGATGTTCAAGCGGGTATGATTCTGTCGATTGCGGCCATCGTCATGATCGCGTCCAAAATCATCATGGGCATCATCAGCGACAAGCTGGGTGCAACAAAAGCATTCTACATCTTCACGATTATCTACATCCTTGCATTCTGTGTCTTTGCCGCATCGGATAACATCACACTCCTGATCGGCGCAGCGATGATCTATGCAGTGAGCACAGGTGTTCCTGCCGTAATGAACCAATTAGTGACGTTTGAGGTTTTAGGCAAAAAGGAATTCACCGCTATCTGGGGCATCTTGTCTACAGCAAGCAGCCTAGGCTTGGCTCTAGGCGGCCCGCTGCTGGGATACTTCTATGATGCAAGCGGCAGCTACAACACGACGATCATCGTCAGCACCGCCTTCATGGTTGTATGCTTAGCATCGTTCTTCGCCGCAGTAACATTAAGAAAACGCGAGCTTAATAAGGCTTAATAGACTATTAATAATCAAAAATAAGGTCGGGACTTCGGTTCCGGCCTTTTTACTTATAAATTATTTAGTTGTTGCTCAATATGTCAATCATTGAGATAATTAAAATGTCATTAAGAAAAAATATCGTATAGCAACAAAATAGGCTGTTGTTGAGAGTCTATGATGAAAACTGAGGCAGAGGCGGAGTGCAAAATGAATAAGGATTGGGAAAAAATAAAGCGGTCAAAGGATGGTATTCCAACTTATGATTCACTTTATCCATACATATTATTGGTTTTGAAGGATAAATCTGAAAAAACGAATAAACAAATTTCGAAAGCAGTTTTTGAATTTTTAAACATTCCATCTGAAATTATTGGAATAAAATATCCAAAGTATCCTGATGCAGACGGCGTGCTTGAGAATCGATTCAGTTTTGCTCTAACTGATTTATATAGAGCAGGAGCTATCGCAAGACCCAGAAGGGCTACTTACACGATTACCGAATCTGGAATTAATTTATTGAGCAACAATAAGGATGCATTGACGAAAGACATTTTGAAAAGGACTCCCGAATATATAAAGTATGAAGAAGAGATGAATGTCAGAAATGAGAGTGACAACATTTTAGCCGATGAAGTCAATGATGAGGATCCCATTGATGAGCGCATCCGCATTATTGAGTTTGCAAAAAAAGTAAACAATGAAGTCGCTACAGAATTGTTGGACAAAGTTAGGAGCATCAACCCTTATTTCTTTGAAAAATTAGTAATCGATTTACTGGACACCATGGGCTATGTTGGACCTAATGGTAATGCGATGGTTACAAGTAAGTCAAATGATGGAGGTATCGATGGCATTATTAATCAAGATCCATTAGGCACGAATACTGTTTATGTACAAGCGAAGAGATATAAAGAAGATAACATCATTCAACGACCAGACATTCAAAGTTTCTATGGAGCTTTAGCGGGCATCAACGCTGATAGAGGCGTGTTTATTACAACTTCACGATTTTCCAAGTCGGCGATCGAGTATGCACTGCGTCAAGGAATTGTTCTTGTTGATGGCATTCAATTGACCGATATGATGCTGAAGTACAAGGTGGGTGTCCAAACGCATAAAAAAATAGAATTGCTTAAAATTGATGAAGACTATTTCGAGGAGAACAATCTTTATTAGGGGATAGTGACCTATGACATTCAAAAGGGGATGCAAATATGATTGCTGAAATTAAAGGCAAACTGTGGCAAACAGGCCATAATTTGAATGAAAGTTTAGAAGATAACCTAACTGGGAATTTTTTTGGAGCATTGAGGTACATCCCGTTTGATTTAGCATTGCGGAAAATATTATCAGGTGGAGTGTATCCAAGCAAAATAGGCGATCTAATTGGGAAAATTAGCGCTGACTTTTGGAGCGATAAAATAGAATTTTGGCCTTACGATAAAGAAGGCGAAATTGATGCTTTGCTGAATTTCGATGATTCGGTTATCGGTATCGAAGTGAAGTACGCAAGCGGGCTTTCCTCTGATGATGATATAGATAACTTTTCTATGATAGATAATAAATCCATCGAGGCGGAAGATAGCAAAAATCAACTTGTACGAGAGTCCCGGATCGTTTCAAGAAAAGGTGAAGGGAAAACGAAGATTCTACTTTTTATTGCAAACAGTGAAGCCTGCCGAAAGGTCTATAACAATGTAGTAACCCGGAACATTATCAGCAATGATGTTCAGCTGGCTTATATTACCTGGCAAAGCATTTTAATAGAATTGGAAAAATTAAAACTTGATGATCGGTATTACCAAGTTATTATCGACGATCTCATTTCCTTGCTGATGAAAAAAGGATTCGAAAGTTTCAAAGACATGCAAGTAGATTTTGATGTGGATATCGACCAAGAAAGGTTTTATTCATTATATGCAACAGATTCGCCAGATTCTGACTTTGAAACGAACAGCACGATTAAGGGGGCAAATACATTATGAACTCAGTTGATGAAAATATCCGGAATGCCTTTATTGCAGTACACGAGACTCATAATAATGTTAATAAACTTATGGAATATTGCCGTACCATTGCCGGTGAGAAAACTAACTACATAAGTGTCAATGGAAAATTTTTAAAGTGGCAGTCAAGCAGCAACTACTATGGATGGTGTATTGATGATTTTATTCTGTTGTTCCAAAGAGAAACTGATACAATGCTAAAGAATGGGTGGCGTGATGGTCCAATATACGCCATGGAGATCATGTTAAGTAATGATGAGGACCTCGAACAGCTGCCCACCATTTACTTGTCAAAATTCGAATATGAAGATATCGCCTCGTGGGAAAAGGAAACTTCACCTTCAAATCATCAGCATTTTTATTATCCCACAAAAGCAGAAGATATGGATATACAAATGATTGGAGAGGAAATATACTTAGCTACTCCCAAAATGAAAGAAACGGCAGATCAATATTATGCCGGAGTCAGAAAAGTAAGTTTCGTGCAATTACCATTGATGAGTGTAAATGCTGAAAATGTGGTAGAGACAATATTTGGTAATTTTGAGAAACTGTATCCGTTGAATTAAAGTAGCCAGAATTAACGTTAACAATTAAAGTTATACCAACAAATACGATTAGGTGCCTCTATTAATAATCAAATATAAATTGTGTGACAAGTAGAGTCATCATCCGACGAAGGTGATGGCTCTTTTATTGGTCTAGGTGTCTATCTGTTCCAACCATTAAGAACTTTGCCATTTTTTTATTCGCAGCATAGTGACATTTTCTCTAGGGGAGTCTGAGAATCCAAATGGAACATTTTGCAGTTACTATTTGCAAATTCCCTGATTGACTTAATACAAAGATTATTTTCCAATCACAGCCAGATGGGCGGGGAAGGATAGTTTTTCTGAAATACAAAAAAATCATGTCATGGCAAAGGGCGTAATCTTATTCTATGTCGATCCCGTAGATTCGGCAGAAAGTTCTAGGAGCTAAAATAAGATTGAATAAATGATGGAATATTGAGATAATGAAAAAAGACAATCAAGTGATATTGAGTGCCGGATGGGAGGGGTAGCATGGCCTGTCAAAGTGAATCAGCATTAGAAAACAAACTAATCGAACAACTAGTCTCAAAAGGCTACCAATGGGTACCGGAAGTCAGAAGCGAAGCAACGATGATTGCAAACTTCCGAACCATTCTGGAAACACGAAACAGCGCCAACTTTTGACTTTCGGGAAAACAGAAAGCCGTGAACCAAATAAAAGAAAAGCCAAGAGCGGTAGAAGTGAAAGCAAAGGAAGCTGCCTGTCTTGGTAAACCAAAGTTTGATTTTAGGAACAAAGAAATCATAAAGGGAATTTCAAATTCGTGAGTGGTGGGGTCATTTGGGTTTCGCATGTATAAATTGTGATATTTGTACTTATCGTTAAAGGTTGAAACGCCGAGACTTCAAAGAGATTTGAATTAAGTGCCTTGCATGATTATTTCAGAAAAGCAGAGGAGACGCTATGAGAGATAGAAGTGCGGTCAATACAATCAGAGGATACTTTTACCAATTTGATTATTCTATTATTAAGATTCTTGAGTTAGAAAATGCTTCAGATTCAATAATGATAGAGGGAATTGAAGATATTGACGTATCTTCTGCATCAGAAGAAACTGCAATACAGTGTAAGTACTATGAACATACAGAATATAATCATTCAGTGATCGCCCCGGCTATTAGATTGATGCTTGCCCATTTTAAAAAAGTTGTTGAAGGAAATGCAGTGCCGATAAATTATAGATTATACGGTTACTACAAATCAGGACAGGCAAAGCTGGATTTGCCAATTGATGTCGATTTTTTAAAAAACAATTTTCTGTCATATACTGAGAAAAAAGTTCCTCATAAAGTACATGAAGAGCTGGGGCTAACAGATACAAATCTGAAAGACTTTTTAGAAAAGCTGACTATTGATATAAATGCTCATAGTCTAGACAGTCAAGAATCTCAAGTAATGGAGTTATTGATTAAAGAGTTTTCGTGTAGCAAATCTGATGCAGAGGTATTATATTATTGCAATGCTCTTGCAAAGATCAGAAGCATAGCAATAGAACAAAATGATGCAGAACGCAAAATTACAAAATCTGAATTTGTGAAGGCTGTTAATGTTAAACAGCTTTTATTTAATGAATGGTACATTGCACTCAAAGGAAAACAAAAGTGGCTATCCCAATTGAGAACGCAGTATTTTTCAACCCTTAACGCCTCGCCATTTGAGAGATTTTTCTTAATAGAAGTACCACGTGCAGAGTATTCTCGCTCGTCTTTGAAGGAATTAATTCATATACTGCACAGAAAATGGGCAAAAATATCAAAACGAGAAAATCAGCCTTTTTGTCCATATTTATATATACACGGTATTGATGAAATTGAATTAGTTGAATTAAAAAAAGAGCTAGCTAGCGAGGAATTTTCCTTTGTTGACGGTTATGACTATATGGGTGCATCGTTTAATCCAAAATCAATTACTCGCACAGCCAATTTTCACAATCAAATCAAAATCAAGTTCATTAACTGCTTAGAAAATGTGCAAGATGTTATTAACATAACAGGGAAGACAAAGGAAATCTATCAATTTTATTTTTCAGAACCAATACTATCTGAAAATTACATTAACGTTAAACAAGTCGCAATCCAAATACAAGAATTTGTGGATATTAAGGGGGTAATATGATGATTAGTGAAGAAACCAAAATTAACGCAGAAGTGATTTCGGTCTACCCAGACAGAGTCAAAATATCAGTTGATAAATTAGAAGATTTCAAAATTGCTGAAGAGTCATTACGAGTCGGTTCTTATTTAAAAATATCGGATAATGAAAATGTAATGCTAATTGCGATAATAGAGAATTTTTCGATTGAAGTAAATGACAAGGGTGAAAAGAAATACTTAATCGAGGCAAATCCTTTGGGAGTTCTTAAAGATGGGAAGTTTATTCGTGGTGGTGATTCTATTGCTATACCTCCCAAAAAAGTCGAACCTGCGACGGAAGATGAAATAAACACAATTTACTGCAATGCATTTTCGGAACAAGAAAAGTTTGTATTCTCCTCATTGGCATCAAACGAACGGATCAGAATCCCGATAAATGGCAATAAATTTTTTAATAAACATATAGCGGTCGTTGGTTCTACCGGGTCGGGAAAGTCCCATACTGTAGCTACTATTATTCAAAAGGCTGTAAAGGCAAAGAATGGAGAATTTCAACTTAATAATTCACACGTAGTAATATTTGATATTCATTCAGAATATAAGTCTGCCTTTCCGGATGCTAACTTTATAGATATAAGCAATTTAGTTTTGCCTTATTGGCTACTAAATAGCGAAGAACTTGAAGAAATTCTTTTAGAAACTGGCGAACGTGACAATTACAATCAATCTTCTGTGTTCAGAACTCTGGTTACTGAGAATAAGAAGAAGCATAATCAAGGACAAACAAAAATATTCTACGATAGCCCTGTTTATTTTGACATTGATGAAGTCATAAATGCAATTAATAATTACAGAAATGAAACAGTAAATTCAAAGTGTTCTGACAGATATATGATTGATGACAATACATATACTATAATCGGTGGGAGTACTGATGTAAATTCGGGAATAAAAATGACAAGTTCAGAAAGAATAGCGATGTATTTTGAGGGTGAGCATGTTTTTCATCCTACAAAAAACCAAAACATCACAAAAGGTGACTATGCCGATGGAACTCTCGATAAATTTTCAATTCGTTTCCAATCAAAGGTATCTCAGGATAGACTAAGCTTCTTGTTTGGCCCTGAGTCTAAAACAGTAACGTTTGAAAAAATTCTACTTCAATTATTAGGGTATGCACCTGATAATCATGCAAACGTAACTTTGATTGACTTGAGCGGAGTTCCATTTGAAGTGTTAAGCATAACTGTTTCGTTAATTTCTAGAATTATTTTCGAATACGGTTACTTTTATAAACGATTGAGAAATCGCGCAAAACCTGAAGAAAAGATAAATAATGATATCCCGATTCTCTTGGTTTATGAAGAAGCACATAAATATGTTCCTAATAGTGATTTATCAAAGTATCGATCGGCAAAACAATCAATTGAAAGAATAGCCAAAGAAGGACGAAAATATGGTGTGACACTATTATTAGCAAGTCAAAGACCGTCAGAAATTTCAGAAACTATTTTTTCTCAATGTAATAATTTTATTGCTATGAGATTGACGAATCCAAACGATCAAAATTATGTAAAAAAACTTTTGCCGGACACTCTCGGGAAACTAATTGATAAAATGCCAACATTAAAGGCAGGGGAAGCGCTATTAGTAGGAGAAGCCATTATACTTCCTTCAATTGTTCAAATAGATGAATGTGAAAATCCACCTTCGTCAAATGATATACCGTTTTGGGAACTGTGGAAAGAAGAATGGAAGGATCTCGCTATAACAGAAATCAAAGCAGAATGGAGAAAGTGAGCAAACGGTAATTAATAGCTCAACTTTCGCACTTAAAAAATCTATTTAACCCTTTGATATATCAACGTTTTTAAAGAATTAAATATCAAAAACGTACGCAAAAAGACACCTCTCTTTGGTAAAATGTAGTTACCACACAACACATACGAAAGAGGGATGTCTTATGGCTACTATTTTACCAGAAAATCAAATCAATCAGGAATTTAATTCTTCCGTTCATCAATTTTTTCGCGATCAGAAACTGGGAACATTATTGAATCAATCCAATATCCGGAAAGAAGCGGGCATCTCACCGGTCATGCTGGTCCAGTTCATCTTTTCATTGGTCCTTCATAAGAAAAATTTGTATCGGACATTGGAATCCGGACGGGAGCCAGAGGCTCCTGCCAAGGATGCGGTTTATCGCTTGCTCAACAACGCAACCTATAATTGGCGAAAATTTCTTGTGCTACTGAGCCGGAATGTCATTACCCAGAAATTGTTCCTGCTTGTCTCAGAAAACCGCGAGCGCGTCCTGATTTTGGACGAGTCTTTATACAGCCGTGCGCGAAGTAAATCAGTCGAGATGCTTGCGCTTGTTCATGATCATACCACTGGGAAGTTCGTCCGTGGCTTTCGCATGCTGACTTTTGGGTGGTCAGATGGAAACACTTTTGTGCTGCTTGCCTTCTCTTTGTTGAGCTCAGAAAAACAAACGAACCGTTTCCAGGAAATCAATCCCACCATAGACAAGCGCACCGTGGGCTACAAGCGTCGGAAGGAAGCCGTCAAAAAGGCGACGGAAGCGCTGTTCGACTTGCTTGATGATATAAATCCGCTCCAACTCTGCGCTCAAACGTTACTTTTCGACAGTTGGTTCGCATTTCCAAAAGTAATCAAGCGCGTGGTTTCGGAGTATCCACTTCAGGTGATCTGTATGCTGAAACGCATGCACCGCGTATATTACACGTATGAAGGACAAAAGTAGTTGTATCAGATTGTGCGCAAAAAACGTGGTCATGCCAAGATTCTCGCATCTGTTGTCGTCAGATTAGGACTGGATGATAATGAAAAAAGAAATTCAAGCCCGTATTGTCTTCGTGCGTGATCGAAACCGCTCCAAGAATTGGCTTGCACTCTTGTCCACGGACATCAACCTGCCTGAAGAAGAAATTGTACGTCTCTACGGCAAACGCTGGGATATCGAGTGTTTCTTCAAGGTGGCAAAGTCACAGCTGGTGCTAGGAAAAGAGTTCCAATGCCGCAGTTACGATGCGATGGTAGCCCACAAAACGATTGTCTTCACCCGTTACATCATGCTTGCCCTTCGGATACGCGAAGAACAAGATCCCAGGACCATTGGACAGCTGTTCTTCGCGTGTTGTTTGTGATGAGCTGGAGGACATCCGCTTTGCAGAGGCAATTCTATTAATATTGGACTGTCTGAATGCTTCCCTGACGGAAGAACCTGTCTTGTCCGAAAAAATGGTGCAGTCCCTTCTGGACAGAGTTTTCGATAATTTTCCAGCTTTCTTGAAACGAGCATTTCCTCAACCGGAAAAGCAACTTCCAAGTGCTTTAGCGGCATAATATTATAGCTGAAAATGTTGATGTATCAAGTCTTGATGGTCTTTTTTAGTGTTCGAAAGTTGAGTTACTTACCCTTAACCTCAATGCTTCACCAAACTATTATGGTAAAATATCCATATTTACATACACGAACAGGAGGCGATCCGATGGGGTTGCAGTTTATTTTAGGCAAGGAATCAGCGGACAAGAAACAAGCAATATATGAGCGGATTTCGGGGATCATGACGGAGGAGCCGGATGCCGAGGTATTTGTGCTGGTTCCGGAGCATGCGAAGTTTGAGGCGGAGATGTCGATCCTGGAAAAGCTTTGGCAATTCGAGGCATTCCGGGATCAGGACATGATGGGCTCAATGAATCTGCAGACGTTCAGTTTCAGCCGTTTGGCGTGGTATTTGCTGAAGAAATCGCCTATTTTCCAACAGCAGCAATTGTCGGAAGCCGGCCTCAGCATGCTGGTGCGGAAGATTCTGATGGACAAGGAACAGGAACTGATCCTTTTCCGCCGGGAAGCCAACAAAGAAGGCTTCATCAAGCAGCTGACCGATCTGTTTCTGGAGCTGCGCAGCGGCCGCATCGAAGAGGAAGATTTGCAGGGGATTTTGGTGAATCAAGCCGAATCCGGCAACGAAGCCGATTTCCAGCTGAAGCTGACGGAATTGAAGGAGCTTTACCATGCCTTCAACGAAGCGCTGCTGGACAAGTACCTCGAAAAGGAAGTCATCCTTGAGGCGCTGGCCGGCGTCATCGAAACGCTTGATATGCAGAACACCTATGTCTTCATCGATGGCTTCTACCGTTTCACGGCCCGCGAACTGCAGATCGTCACAACGCTGCTGCGCTCCGCAAAACAAGTCACGATCACGTTGGCGCTGGACAAAGCCTATGTCAACGAACCACCGGCCATGCATCAGCTGTTCTATACGGCCGGATCGACGTATCACACGCTCTATCATTTGGCGCGCAGTCTGCGCGTACAGGTCATGAAGGACCACTGGATTGCGAAAGACACGGACGGCTACAAGGATGCGCTTTTGACCCTGGAGAATTATTGGATCGCGTCCACCGATGCGACAGCCAACAAAGTCCAAGGCTCGTTCGAGCTGACTGCCGACCAGAAGGAAGATATCCGGGTCTGGGGCTGCGAAACGAAACAGGCGGAAGTTTTTCACGTGGCCAACGAAATCAAAAAACTGGTCGCCGAGGACGGCTACCGCTACAAAGATATCCTGATTTTGGCGCGGACGGTCGAAGAATACGAAACGATGGTGAAGCCGGTCTTCGACAAAGACGGGATGGACGTTTTCTACGACAAAGCCGACGCAATGAAGCACCATCCATTCATGGACTTCATCGATGCGCTGTTCCGCATCCGCCGCCATCATTGGCGCTATCCGGACATCATGCGCTTGCTGCGCACGGAACTGTTGACGCCGGCCAACCACGACAATCCGGCAGGGATTGAGGAAACCGCGGCAGCCGTGCTGCGCTTCCGCGAGCAGGTCGATGTGATCGAGAATGTCTTGCTGGCATACGGCTATGAAGGCAACAGCTGGCTTTCGAAAGATGACTGGTATTTCGCGACATTCAGGGACGAGAACGGCAACAACAACCAGAGCACCGAGGACAGGCGGATGCAGGACACTTCCAACGAGGTCCGCAATTATCTGAGGGATCTGCTGCTGCCGTTCTTCCAGAAGATGGCGAAGGCCAAAACCGGCCGGGAAGCGGCGAGGAACCTGTATAATTTCCTGATCGCCGCCAAAGTTGACAAACAGATGCTGTTCTGGCGCGATGAAGCATTGGCGCAGGGGGACCTGATCCAAGCGCGGCAGCAGGAACAGATCTGGAAAGTTTTCCTGAACCTGTTGGACGAATACGTCGAAATTTTGGGGGACAGCCCCTTCCAGGCGGCAGCTTTCCATGAGATTCTTTTGACCGGTTTCCAGAACGCGACTTTCAGCTTGGTGCCTCCGAGCATCGACCAGGTCGTCTTCTCGAGCATCGAGGGGGCGCGCTTCGAGCCGGCCAAGGTGGTCTTCCTGATGGGGATGACCCAGGACCATATGCCTGCGCAGAAAGAAAATAAATCGCTGCTGACGGAAGAGGACCGCGAGCGGCTCAGCGGTTCGTTGAATAATAATGAAGAGAAGTATCTGCACCCGACGACCTCCGAATCGATGGCCGCCGAACCGTATGTGGCTTACCAGGCTTTCCTTTCGGGGACTGAGAAGGTCATCTTCAGCTATCCGATGAGTGCAGACGACAGCAAGAAATCGCCGAAGATTTCGCCTTATGTGTCGCGCGTAGCCAATGCGCTGCAGATCCCTGTCGAAATCAAGCATCAGGACATCGCCGATGCGGAGGACACGACGGCCTTCCTCGGCAGCAAACAACAGAACATCAGCCAATTGGTTCATCTGCTGCGCCACCAACGCGCGACGAACGAGCCGGTGCCGACGCTGTGGAAATACATTTTGGCCTACATATCCAAGGATCCGCAAGCCAAACGGATTATGCAGCAGGTGTTCGCCAGCCTCTGGCACAAGAACGTGCCGAGCAAGCTGACTGCGCCGGTTGCCGAACAGCTCTACGGGAAAGAGCTGTATCTGTCGGTCTCGCAGCTCGAACGCTATTTCGAAGATCCGTACAGCCATTTTCTGCAATACGGCCTGAAGCTCAAGGAACGGGCGAAATACGAGCTGTCCGCTGCCGGTACAGGCGAATTCTTCCATGAAGCCTTGGAAAAGATCGTCAACCAGCTGAAGAGCAGGCTCATCGATACCGCTGACCTGAGCGAGGAGACGGTCAAACAGATTGCCGATGCCGTCCTGGATGAGCTCTACGGGAGTGAAAAATTCAAAATTCTGAGGACCTCCAACCGGATGGCCTTCATCCGCGACCAATTAGGCGAAACGATCCAGAAGATGGCTTGGGTGCTCAACCAGCACAGCCGACGGACGGCGCTGAAGAACATCCGTACTGAAGCGGTCTTCGGGCAAATGGGCGGCGAACAAATGCTGGACGGGTTGGACATGCCGCTGAACAACGGCGGCACCCTGCATATCCGCGGAAAGATCGACCGGATCGATCTGGTGAATGCCGGGGATGCGAATTACCTGACCATCCTCGACTACAAATCGAGCGCGCACAGTTTCGATTTCTCCGACGCTTACTACGGCTTGGCGATGCAGATGATCACTTACTTGGATGTGGCTTTGCTGAACGCCGACAAGCTGTTGGCCGGGAAAACCTTGCCGGCAGGTGCCTTTTACCTTCACGTCAAGAACCCGTTCATCAAGCAGAACAGTTTCATGACGCTCGAGGATTACCAAAAGACGATCATCACCGATTACAAGCTGAAAGGGCTGTTGCTGAACGACACGGCCGTTTTGGACCTGATCGATCCGTCTGTCGAAAGCGGTCAGGCTTCGGAGATCTTCACCTTCAAAAAACTGAAGGCAGGCAACCTAGGAAAAAATGACGATTTGATCACACTGGATGATTTCAACCACCTGATCGCCAAGAACCGGGCAAACATGGTGGAAGCCGGCGACAAGATCCTTTCCGGCGACCTGAAGCTCGACCCAATCAAGGAACGGCCATATACGCCGACAGTCAGCGGGCCTTACCGCGCCATTTCGCAGTTCGACAACACACTGCCGGAGAACCGTTACCGCAAATTCAGCAAGTTGACGAAGGATGAGGTCTTTTCGAAGATCAAGGAAGAACTGAATGGGCATGATGGGAATAATCAAGAATCCAACGAGGAAGGGGAGGAGCAATGATGACGGGCATACCGGCACGCACACCCAATGAAAAATTCACGGAAACGCAATGGCAATCGATCTACCAGACCGGGGACAACATCCTCGTCTCCGCCTCGGCAGGCTCCGGCAAAACGACGGTCCTGATTCAGCGGATCATCGAAAAAGTGAAGAGCGGAACGAACGTCGATGAACTGCTCGTCGTCACCTTCACCGAATCGGCAGCCAAGGAAATGAAGGAGCGGATGACAAGCGCCATCCAGACCGCCATCAACGAAGCCCAGTCGCAGGAACAATACCTGCACCTTATCAAGCAGCTCTCGCTGATGCCGCAGGCGAACATCTCCACGATCCACGCCTTCTGCCTGAAGGTCATCCAGCGCTATTTCTATCTGATCGATCTGGATCCGGTCTTCCGCTTGTTGGCGGACACGATCGAAGTCGAGCTGCTGAAGGAGGACGTCTGGGAAGAGGTCAAGGAGGAGCTTTACGGGGAGCCGGATACGCACTTCAAGAATCTGGCCAAGGCCTACTCGAAGGACCGCAGCGACGACGATCTGATGAAGCTGATCTTCTCGCTCTACGATTTTTCGCGCGCGAATCCGATTCCTTACCGTTGGCTGGATTCTTTGCCGTCTTTGTACAACACCGAAGACGGGTTGACTAACAGCGTGCTCTACCAGGAGTTGCTGAAGCCGCAGCTGCTGAGTCTGATCGAAGGCATCCGCTACGACATCGAACAAGCGCGGCATCTGGCCGGGCAAGATGTGGAGACGGCTGGCCAACGGGAAATTTTCGAAACAGAACAGGGCTATGCCGACCGGCTGTTGGTAGCTGTCCAGCAGGATGACTACGAATTGGCCTACACGATTGCAAACGAACAAGTGCAGTTTGCGCGTTGGCCCAGCAGCAAGAAGGCCGACCCAGATGAAGTGAAGGATCAAAAGGCGCTGCTGAAAAACCTGCGCGACAAATACAAGAAGGATTTCGCCGCATTGAGCGCGCAATACCTCAACCGACCGCTTGCGGAACAGGAGGAAGTGTTGCAGGGAATCCACCCGTACGCCGAAGAGATGGCCCGGGTGACGAAACGCTTTTCCGAAGCCTACTGGGAACGGAAATTGGACGACAATGTGCTCGATTTCAACGACCTGGAGCATCTGACGCTGCAGATCCTGGCGCCGATTGCTGCTGACGGGGAACGCAAGATGAGCGACGCAAGCGCCTATTACCGCAACAAGTTTGAGGAAGTGCTGATCGACGAATACCAGGACGTGAACCAGCTGCAGGAGAGCATCCTCTATTGGGTGACGCGGCACCAGCCGGAAACCGAGAACCTGTTTATGGTTGGGGATGTCAAACAGTCCATCTACGCCTTCCGCTTGGCCGACCCGAGCCTGTTCCTGCGCAAATACGCGGCCTTTGCCGACAAAACCGGCGGGGAACGGATCATTCTGGCGGAAAACTTCCGATCGCGCGCAGAAGTCATTCATTTCACGAATTTCATCTTCGAACAGCTGATGGACGAAAAAGTTGGCCAGATGGACTACGACGAAGCAGCGAAGCTCCAGGCCGGCAACAAATCCTTTCCGGAGAGCGAGCGCAACCAGACGGAACTGCTGATCTACCTGTCGGAGAATGCCGACAACGGCGAGGAAGCCCTCACGCCGGAGAACGATCTCGAAGCCGACCTGACGATCGACGACAAGACAGCCGGGGAAGTCACGATGGTGGCGCAGAAAATCAAGGCGCTGATCGACGAAAAGTTCCTGATCTACGACAAAAAGAACAAGGAAGAACGGCCGCTTTCCTACCGGGACATCGTGCTGTTGACGCCGACGAAGAAGAACAACCTTGTCATCCTGGAGATCTTCAAGGATTTCCAGATACCGGTCATCCTGAACGACACAGAAAGCTATTTCCAACGGACTGAGGTTTCGATCATCCTGTCCTTGCTGAAGGTCATCGACAACCCGCGCCAGGATATCCCGCTGGCGGCAGTGCTGCGTTCGCCAATCGTCGGTTTGGACGAGAAGCAGCTGGCATTGATCCGTATTCAGCAGAAGAACGGCGATTTTTACGAAGCCGTGCAGCATTTCATCAAAATTTGCGAAGCTTCTGGGATTGACCAGACTGCGGAAATCAAGGACGCGCACAGTAAATTGGCGCTGTTCATGGGCCGCTTGCACGAATGGCGCAACACGGCCAGACGGAGCAGCCTCGTCACTCTGATCTGGACCATCTACAACGACACCCACTTCCTCGACTACGTCGGCGGCATGGTCGCCGGCAAACAGCGGACGGCCAATCTGCACGCACTCTACGAGCGGGCCAAAAAATACGAGGAAACGAACTACAAAGGGCTGTTCCAATTCATCCGCTTCATCGAGAAGATTCAACAGCGCGACAAGGACTTGGCGGAGCCGACTTCCTTCAGCGACGACGAGGATGCCGTCAGGGTCATGACCATCCACGCCAGCAAAGGCCTGGAGTTCCCGGTCGTTTTCCTGATGGATCTGTCGAAGCGGTTCAACCTGAGCGACACCCAAAGCAAATACATCTTCTCCGAGACGCAAGGACTCGGGACCGATTATTTCGACGTCCAGCAACGGGTCCAGTATCCGTCCTTGGCGCGCCAAGCATTGGCGATCGAAAAGAAAAAGAAATTGCTGGCTGAGGAGATGCGCAAATTGTATGTGGCATTGACCCGCGCCGAACAGAAACTGTTCCTGGTCGGCTCCTACAAATCCGAGGAGAAGCTCTGGGCCGATTGGCAAGTGGCTGATGGGACTAGCGACAAGCTGCTGCCGGATTACCTGCGCCTGCAGGCCAGCTCGATGATGAAATGGCTCGGCATGTGCCTATACCGGCATGAAGATGCCGAGAATGACCATTTCCACAAGGAGTACCGGGGCGAACTGACGCATTATCCGGTGCACTTCAGCATCCAGACTTACCGCGAGGAAGACCTACTTTCCTACATCCCGGTCGCCATGGAGGAAATCAACGAATCGCAGTGGAAAGATGAAATCGAGCAGATGGCGACGGCGAAAGTTGAAGCGCATGAATATTCTCTGGCGGAGGAGATGAAATTGGCCGTTGCCCTGATGGAGGCGCAATATCCCCACGAAGCGGCAACGACGACAACCAGTTACCAATCCGTTTCCGAGATCAAGCGCCTGTTCGAGGACCCGGACGAGAGCCATATGCTGAAGCTGGACCTTTCCGACACCAAACGGGTCTCCCGCTATGTGGAGCCCGAATTCCCGCGTCCGCGCTTCATGCAAGAGACGGTGATGCCGAACAGCGCCGAAATCGGTACCGCGACCCACTTTGTAATGCAGTCCGTGGATTTGGAAAAGGAAATCACCGCAGCCTATGTGGCGCAACTGTTGCTTGAATTGGTAGATGATGGACTGCTGGAGAAGGCTGTTGCGGAGAAGCTGGATGCGGAACAGATCGCGTTGTTCTTCCAAACCGAGTTGGGGCAGGAAATCCAGGCGAATGCCGACAGAGTGAGACGGGAAATGCCGTTCTCGTTGCTGATCCCGGCAAGCAGGATATTCGCTGAGATGCCGGAAGACTCAACCGACAATCTGCTGATCCACGGTATCATCGACGGCTTCATCGAGTACGACGATCACATCGTCCTCTACGACTTCAAAACCGATTTCGTGGGCGATCAAGCTCCGGTATTGCCCGAGAATATCGTCGACAAGTACCGCGGCCAGATGAACCTGTACAAGAAGGGCCTCGAGACCATCCGTCAGAAACCAGTCAGCGCGGCATATATCGCGCTGCTTTCGAACCATACGAATGTGGTTATCTGATTACGGCGGTATGTTATTGAACGACAAACAGAAGGTGCAGCATCCTTGGTTTTCGCCAAGTGTGCTGCACCTTGTTCGATACCACTTTCCTTTATCGTAGTCATATTTGAATATTCTACAGAATTTTTAAAGGAGCGGTTTTAGTGTTGAAATCTATTTTAATTTTCCCGAAATTTGATAACATAACAAAAATAGAGTCTATTAGAGAGAAATATGATAGTCTGTACACGAATATTCGCCCCCACATCACTCTCGTTTTTCCTTTTGAAAGTGCATTGAACGAAAAAGACATTTTAGAAAATATTAAAAAGACGCTAGCAAACACCAAAGAATTTTCAGCCAGTTTTCAGCAAGTATCTGGGGACTTCAAAAATGGCTATGTTTGGTTAGAAGCTGGTGAAGGGAGAGAAGATTTTATCCAAATGCATGACTTGCTTTACCAAAATGAACTTTTTAAACCTTATCAACGTAAAGATATACCATATATTCCTCATATAACTGTTGGTCAATCATTAAGTCAAAGTGAAGCTACATGGCTAGCTAAGGATATTGGAAAAAATATCGGTGAGTTTAATACAATTATTAATAAAGTTTCGGTTGAAAGAATTTTAGATAATAATAATTCAGAAGAAATTGCGCAGATTGATTTAAAAACCATCTCTTTGTCAAATAATATGGATGGGCTAAATTAAGTTAGAGAAAAAAATTATTCTAAGCGGCGTAATTATTTTACTCACTTGTCGTTTGCGACATTTGAAATGGTGAACGCCTTGCATTTACTGGTACAATTCTATGCGCTTAGTGGTAAAAAGTATTGCAGAGGTGGTACATAATGCTGTATTCACGAGCGAGGCAAAATTATCGAATATCATGATTGCATTCGACAATTTCGAAACTTATCCGTACCCCAGGACGATACCGGCAACAAAAATAAGGTGCAGCACCCCCTGGCTTTTCGCCAAGTGATGCTGCACCTTTTTCTGATTTTTCGACAATTGTGCGCTAACGTCTATTCCAAAACAAGCTGACTATTGGCTTGGATCTTACCAAGAATTGTCCGGGACATAGGCCCAACAATCAACAGTTGTAATGGCAATGCGACAATAACATTCATTCTCCAGGCTTCGCTGTAGGCCGCCCATAAATCATCAGGGATGCCGCCTTCCATCAGAACTCCGAATAATGACATGAAAGTGACCATCCCTAGAACCATCAAACTGGAGATTGTCAAAATTAACTGCAGCTTATTTTCTTTTTTGATGGGTAGTCGAAAAGCAATTTTCTTTGCGATCACACCAACAACGAATACGTCCAAACTAAAAGCGACAACGAACCCAGGTACTAAGCCTGTCAAAAGTGGTATAAGAGCAAAATTGTCATGTAACAGCAGATTGTATAGGCTCATTCCTAACACCATCATCGAGCACATTATCGTCGTGAAAAAAATTCCTTCTTTTTTGTTTGTGGGCATATAAACACTCCTTCTAATTTTTTGCAACGTCAACCATGGTATCACAAAAATAGAATGCGTGTAAGAAGTATTTTCATAAATAGTTTAAGTATTTTGAAATTCAGTATATGGCTATTGTGTAAGTGTCTTCTGAGCCTTGCTCTCAAAGGCTACTTTAAATGCTACTATCAGAAATCTGTTTCCTTCATCATTTCATCAAAGGAAAGAACTTGAGGGTTCCGAATGTGTTGTTTCATGGCAGTGTGGTAGAGTTCCAGATCGATTTCATTTTCAATTTTTTCCAGCACCGCATTCCTTAAGAGGGCGGAGACCGTTATATTATTGTCTTTCGCATATTCTTTGATAAATTTTGCATCTTCTTCGTCCATCCGCAACGATATCGTGCCCATTTCGACCACTCCTTTGTGTATAATGTATTATAAAGTGTGCTGCTATTCAACAATTATCAAATACAGCGCTAGATACGGTGAGCCATTCTCCTCAATTTTGGAAGCTTTAGA
Source organism: Trichococcus paludicola (assembly GCF_003052295.1). Classification (GTDB taxonomy): domain Bacteria; phylum Bacillota; class Bacilli; order Lactobacillales; family Aerococcaceae; genus Trichococcus; species Trichococcus paludicola. The sequence goes on along the minus strand of NZ_QBLC01000002.1, from coordinate 225,403 downwards.
AAAGGAGGCTTTTAACAGTTAATAAAAATCTCCTCAAATGCATTCAAATCTTTTATTATTGATTCCGTTTCCTCTATACTTTGCGTATAGAAAGGGATGATCCGAGATGATGTTGACCAAGAAGGTCCGTTTGATTGTGACAGACGAAACTTCCAAACTTTATCAAGCGGCTGGTGTTGCCCGCTGGGCGTACAACTACACGATCCGGATGCAGGAAATGAATCACCGCTTCGGCGGGACGTTCATCAGTGACAATGAGTTGCGCAAGCACATCACCAAGATGAAGAAGCGCAAAAAATACGCCTGGTTGAACGACGTTTCCAATAATGTCGTCAAACAAGCGGTCAAGGATGCCTGTAAAGCATACAAATCCTTCTTCAATGGGCAAGCCCGGCATCCCCGGTTCAAGACCAAACGCCGCTCCACGCCGAGTTTCTACAATGACTGCGTCAAGCTGAAAGTGAAAGGCAACCGCATCCTGTTGGAAAAGATTGGTTGGGTGAAAACCAACGAGCCCTTACCCGTAGACTGTAAATACTACAACCCGCGCATCAAGTTCGACGGCAAATACTGGTATATGACGGTTGGTATCGAAGTGAACCCGAAAATCGTCAAATTGGAAGATCGGATTGTCGGCGTGGATGTCGGCATCAGGGAGTTGGCTGTCACCTCCGATGGTGTTTTTTACGAAAACATCAACAAAACAGCCTCCGTGAGGAAAGCGGAGAAACGCCTCAAGAGATTGCAGAGGCGTGCAAGCAAAAAATACAAGAAAGGAACGCCTAAATCTAAACATCTCCTAAAACTAGAAGGTGAAATCCGAAAGCAACACAGACGCTTGGCCAACATCCGAACCAATCATGTCCATCAAGCAACGGCGGAGATCGTGAAATCCAAACCCTCCCGCATTGTGATGGAAACACTGAGCATCAGCGGCATGATGAAGGACAAGCATTTGGCTAAGGCGGTCGCAAATCAGAAACTCTCTTTCTTCAAACAATGCCTGCAATACAAATGCGAACTGCATGGCATTGCCTTTGTGGAAGCGGACCAATGGTTCCCGAGCTCCAAGTTGTGCAACAACTGCGGAACGCTCAAAAAGGACCTGAAACGCAGTGACCGAGTCTACCACTGCACGTGCGGCCATCATTGCGACAGAGATCTGAACGCAAGCTACAATCTGAGGGACTACCAAGCAAGCTAACGGTAGCTCGGATATGTACGATTCGTTGCATCGGAATTTACGCCCTCGGAGTGCTGCATCAAACGAAAGTAGTCTGTCAGGACCAAATCGGGCACGAAGAACAGGGAAGCAAACATAAACTAGATTTAGTTAGATTTATGGCAACGGTAGTTGAATGAAAGTCAAATTGAAGGTTACAACGACGCGTACTTCTCGAATGGAAGAGTTGGTAAAGGCTTCTAATTTTTATACAGCTACCAAATTTCCGGACAGAAGTCCTCATATGAGGGAACCAAAAAAAGCAGAGATACTCGAGTCTTGGGAGAAACGTCGTAACGGTTTTAAAATAGGGAATATATAAGCGGGAATTAGAAGAGGGAGTAGGGGGATAACCTTCCTACTCTTTTTTTCTGTATTCTCAGCGTAGATTGTCGAATGTCTTCTAACATTCGAAGATTTAGTCGTGCACTGCAATAAAATTATCGAATATCCTGCCTGCATTCGACAATTTCGGCCTTGTCGGACACCGGACTATCGTCAACGCACTGAAAAAGGAGGCAGTGGAATGCCACTTTTCGTAAGCTTCCTCTTTCGTTTTTTTTTGGACTGTGGTACTTTTAGGGTGATGAAGGAAAAGGAGGGGTGTCGATGAAACGAATTGACAGAATCTACGAGTATATCAAAATCCGCTCAGAGGAGTGGACAGAAGCTGCTTTTGAGCAAGAGGACGACGGCGTGACGACGCAGGAAGTCGTGATGCAGCTCGATATCAAACGGCCCAATGCCAGCAGCGACTTAAATGAGCTCGTGCGTCAGGGAAAACTGATCAAATCCTCTGGACGACCGGTCAGATATGCGGATCACTCTTTGAAAAGCCAGAAGCGACCACATAAAAAGCTGCACTCATATATAGAAGACCAATCAAAGTCAACAGCAAGGGCAACCAACGAAACACGCGTGCCTAGTTCTGAAATTTCTCGTGTTCCCGCAACTCGGGAGGGAAAGGCTGTGGGCAGCCGCGATAAAAATAACGAAGGATTTGCGAATGTAGTCGGGTCGAATGACAGTATGCGGACCCAAGTTGATCAGGCAAAGGCCGCGATCCTCTATCCTCCCAAAGGTTTAAGCTGCTTGATCACCGGACCGACAGGAAGCGGGAAAACCTTTTTTGTGCATTCGATGTTTCGTTTCGCGCAAGCAAATCAAGTATTTGCAGCTGATAAGGAGCTGGTTGTGTTCAATTGTGCCGACTACGCGCACAATCCCGAATTATTGATGGCTCACTTGTTCGGATACCGCAAGGGTGCTTTTACAGGAGCGACGGAAACGACGGACGGCTTGATCCAACGGGCAGACGGCGGGATGCTCTTTATGGATGAGGTGCACCGCCTGCCGCCTGAAGGGCAGGAAATGATTTTTTATCTTCTGGATCACGGAACTTATAATCGCTTAGGCGAAACCGATAAAGCCAATAAAGTCAACGTCCGTCTTGTTTGTGCAACGACGGAAGATCCCGCTTCCAGTTTGCTCCAGACCTTTGTGCGACGCATCCCGATCGTCATCAAATTGCCGCAATTTTCGGAGCGTCCGATTGCGGAACAGGTGGATTTGTTGAAGCGAATGGTCGCGATCGAAGCCAATCGAATCCAAAGAAGCATCCATGTGAAACAGGATGCTGTGAAAGCTTTGATCGGCAGCGTAACCTACGGGAACGTCGGGCAGCTGAAATCGAATGTCCAGCTTGTGTGCGCGCGGGCCTTTTTGAACTATATGAATTCCAGTGAAATTTCGATCACGCTGGATGAGCTCACGCCGGAGATCCAAAACGGTCTGCTCAATCTGGCGAATAATCATCGCGAGCGCTTGAATGAGCTCACTCGGATGCTGGAGCCCGTGCTGACGTTGGTGCCGAATGAAGGAGCGGAAAGTCCGCTCATAACCGATTCCTATGAGCTACCTTATAATTTGTATGAAATTATCGGGAATAAGGCCGCGCTGCTGCGGGATGAGGGGCTTGATAAGGAATCCATCAACCATTATATTACGACCGACATCAATGTCCATCTGAAGTCTTTTTATCGCGATACCGGTTTGACCTTTGACACGGAGAAAAAGCTTTCCGAAATCATTGATCAACGCATTATCCGCTTTGCAAAAAATATGTTTGAGTATGCCCAAGATCATTTGGATTATCACTTCCAACGGAATTTCGTCTATGCAATGAGTCTCCATATCAGTTCGTTTTTAAAGCGGATTCAACTGGGGGAAAGCAGCCGGACGCTCCATGCAAGCATAAAAAATATGGTGGAGGATTATCCCCAAGAGTTTGCGGTAGCTAAATGGATGAAGCAGGAGCTGCAAAAAGAATACAGCATTAAAATTCCTGAGGTAGAAACCTATTATCTGACGTTGCTGCTTGTTTCATTAAAGCAGGACAAGGCCACAGGGCGAGTGGGTGTTGTTATTGCAGCCCATGGCAAGAGTACAGCAACGAGCATGGCGGAGGTTGTCACGACCTTGTTGGGTGTCGACAATATCCGCGCTGTCGACATGCCTCTTGAGATGAAGCCCCAAGTGGCGCTCGAAAAAATTATTCATTGTGTCCAAGAAATCGATCGAGGGAGCGGCGTCATTTTGTTGGTCGATATGGGCTCGCTGGCGACATTTTCGGAAAAAATCACAGAAAAAACAGGGATTGAGGTCAAAACGATCGATATGGTCACGACCCCGCTCGTATTGGAGACGGTACGCAAGACGGATCTTGTTGAAACGACACTTGATGAAATTTATCGCTCGCTCCAATCTTTTCGTGGGTATGCAGGCAGCAACGTGACCACGCGCGAAGAGAACGGCCATTCTTTAAAGCGCAAAAAGGCAATCATTGCGATCTGCGCTTCGGGTGAAGGAACAGCGCAAAAGATGAAAGAGCTCATCGACAAGCATTTGGAGAAATATTTCGATGTGGAAATCGAGGTGCTGCCGATTTCGGTGATCGAAATGGATGAGCAGTTGGTTAGCTTGCAACAGAAGTATGAAATCCTTGCTACAACAGGGATCGTCAAACCCAAAATCGATGCCGTTTACATTCCAATGGAACATTTTTTCAATGGGGATGCCGAAAAAGTATTGGACTATTTAGTGGAAGAGTCCGAAGCCTATGATGACAGTGAGTTGACAGCGGAAAAGGCTAAGCAGATATGCGTGGAATACATGACGGAAAGCTTTACATTCTTGAACCCGCAAAAACTGATCGAACCTTTGTGGAAATTCAGTCGTTCCTTATTGAAAAATGAAGAAAATTATTCCCAAGCAATCAATCAATTGATGCACATCGCGGGAATGTTTGAGCGTTCCCTGCGCCAAGATACATTGATCGCACCGCAAGAAGAACTGGAAATGACGGAACAGACAGAAACATTTAAACAGCTGGAACAGTCCATGAATCTCCTCAGCAGCACCTTCCAAATTGAAATGCCGAAAGATGAAATATACTATTTGCAGCAATTGTTGGCCTACCAAGACTAACGCTATTAGCGATACAGTGTCTGATACACTAAAGCCGAACAAAAAAATACACTAAAACACTGTGGGTTTTAGTGTATTTTTTTCGCTTTTTTATCCAAAGGAATGGGCCATACACTAAGTTGGCACGCTTTTTGCATATAGTATTATGTCTGGTAAATGGCCTGCCAAGTTATTTATCCAAACAGTCACAAAATACATTCAATAGGAGGTAAACAAATGGTAGGAATTATCCTAGCAAGTCACGGGGATTTCGCTGAAGGCATTATGCAATCTGCCTCGATGATTTTCGGCGAACAAGAAAATGTCAAAGCAGTGACCTTAGCGCCTAGCGAAGGACCGGCCGATGTCAAAGCTAAAATGCAAGAGGCCGTCGCATCTTTTGACAACCCAGAGGAAGTATTGTTCTTAGTCGACCTATGGGGCGGAACACCGTTTAACCAAGCCAACAGTCTTTATGAAGCACATAAAGACACATGGGCAATCATCGCTGGAATGAACCTTCCAATGGTCATCGAAGCGTACGCAGCAAGGTTGAGCACTGACTCAGCACTTAAAGTTGCCGCACAAATTCTTCCAGCAGCGAAGGATGGCGTAAAAGCTAAACCGGAAAGCCTGGAGCCTGTAAAAGTGGAAGCGGCTTCTAAGGGGCAAGCGCTGAAAGGCAGCCTTCCCGCAGGGACAGTCGTTGGCGATGGCAAAATCAAGTTATCTCTCGTTCGTTTGGATTCAAGGTTGCTTCACGGACAAGTGGCAACAACCTGGGCGAAAACAACTGGAACAGATCGGATCATCGTGGTTTCGGATGATGTATCAAGAGATGAATTGCGGAAAAACCTTATCGTGCAAGCGGCTCCTCCAGGAGTCAAAGCCAATGTAATTCCAATCAAAAAAATGATTGAAATTGCTAAGGATCCACGTTTTGGGAACACGCATGCTCTGTTGCTTTTTGAAAACGTGCAAGATGTCCTTCGGGCGTTGGAAGGTGGCGTGAATATTGAGCAACTAAATGTTGGATCAATGGCTCACTCTGTCGGCAAAGTTGTTGTGAATAAGGTCTTGTCAATGGGACCTGCAGATGTGAAAGCATTTGAAGCATTGAAAGAAAAAGGTGTTAAATTTGATGTCCGGAAAGTTCCGAATGATTCATCGGAAAAAATGGATACGTTGCTGAAAAAAGCTAAAGAAGAATTAGCTAAGGCATAACAAGAAAAGAGGAGGTATATTATGTCAGTCGTTTCAATTATTCTTGTCATCATCGTGGCATTCTTTGCCGGGATGGAAGGCATTTTAGATGAATTCCAATTCCATCAACCGCTCGTTGCATGTACACTTATCGGACTTGTCACTGGTAATCTTGAAGCTGGTATTATTCTTGGCGGATCATTACAAATGATCGCCTTAGGTTGGGCAAATATCGGAGCTGCTGTAGCTCCTGACGCAGCACTTGCATCTGTTGCATCGGCAATTATTTTAGTTTTAGGTGGTCAAGGCGTAAATGGCGTTTCATCCGCTATCGCCATTGCGATTCCTCTGGCTGTTGCTGGATTGGTATTGACAATGTTCGTTCGTACACTCGCTGTTCCTATCGTTCATTTGATGGACGCAGCTGCAGAAGAAGGCGACTATCGCAAGATTGAATGGCTTCAAATGGGGGCTATTGCCATGCAAGGTTTGCGTATCGCAATTCCTGCTGCTTTGCTTCTGTTCATCCCTGCTGACGCTGTCCGTTCTGGGTTGGAATCAATGCCAGGTTGGTTGACTGATGGAATGGCAATCGGTGGCGGTATGGTCGTAGCCGTTGGTTATGCAATGGTAATCAATATGATGGCCACCAAAGAAGTATGGCCATTCTTCATCATTGGTTTCGTTGTTGCCGCTGTATCACAATTGACGTTGATCGCATTAGGAGCCCTAGGTGTTGCAATGGCCTTGATCTACTTGAACCTTTCCAAAATGGGCGGTTCCGGTAATGGCGGTTCTGGCAATACTGGCGATCCACTTGATTCGATACTCAACGACTATTAGGAAAGGAGACTGCAAACATGGCACAAAATACGGTAGAAAAAAAATTCGTATTAACTAAAAAAGATAGATTAGCTGTTGCTTGGCGTTCCACTTTCATTCAAGGATCATGGAACTATGAACGGATGCAAAACGGTGGCTGGGCTTTCGCAATGATTCCAGCAATCAAGAAACTTTATCCAGAAAAAGCAGATCGCGTCCTAGCATTGAAACGCCACTTGGAATTCTTCAATACACATCCATATGTGGCCTCTCCAGTATTAGGAGTAACGCTAGCGTTGGAAGAAGAACGCGCAAACGGAGCTCCAGTGGATGATGTTACGATTCAAGGTGTGAAGGTCGGAATGATGGGACCTCTAGCCGGTGTTGGTGACCCTGTGTTCTGGTTTACAGTCCGTCCGATTCTTGGAGCTTTAGGTGCTTCTTTAGCCTTAACAGGAAATATCTTAGGACCTATCCTATTCTTTGTTGCATGGAACATTATCCGTTGGGGATTCATGTGGTATACCCAAGAATTCGGTTATAAGGCTGGATCAAAAATCACTGAGGATTTGTCTGGCGGAATACTTCAAGATTTGACAAAAGGAGCTTCCATTCTTGGGATGTTCGTATTGGCTGCCTTGGTGCAACGTTGGGTATCCATCTCGTTTGCTCCGATCGTTTCTTCAGTGAAACTTTCAGAAGGTGCGTTTATCGATTGGGAAAACCTGCCAAGTGGCACTGCTGGCATCCAGCAAGCTCTGGCACAGTATACTTCAGGCTTGTCCCTGACTGATACAAAAGTAACGACTTTGCAAAATAACTTGGATCAATTGATCCCTGGCTTGGCAGCGTTGCTGTTGACATTCTTATGCATGTGGTTGTTGAAGAAGAAAGTTTCTCCAATCGTGATCATTCTTGGTCTGTTCGTTGTTGGTATCGGCGGACGCTTGATCGGATTGCTGTAATTTTCAAATGCATCAAAAAAAATGACGTTTGTGAGGCTCAGGCAAAGCTGCCTGAGCCTTACTTTTTCTTGTAAAAAGCAATGAGTGTATATTATACTCAAACCAGACGAAAAGAGAGAGGGGCATATACAATGGTTGAATCCCTGAATGCAAAGGTTGATATGGTAGTGGATGGCACTTCTTATATGGGGTTAACGGACTACGGTAAAATTATGATAGGAGATCAAGCGTTTGAATTTTATCATCATCGTGATCCACGAAAGTTCATTCAAATTCCTTGGGAAGAGGTCGATTATGTCATGGCATCCGTGATGTTCAAAGGAAAATGGATTCCACGTTTTGCGCTTCAGACAAAGAAAGATGGTACGTATACTTTTTCATCAAAAAATCCCAAGGACGTGTTACGTGCGATTCGCATCTATGTAAACCCAGATCATATGGTTCAATCATTGGGTTTCTTCGATGTTTTGAAGAATGCCTTCAAGCACATGTTCAAAAAGAAAGCATCCTAAATTGCGGCGGGAAATCAAGATGCATTCTGTTGGCGGTTGCTGGATGGGCGATTTAAGGAGGTGCTAAACAGTGGTAATGGATATTCGATTAGTGCGAATCGACGATCGTTTGGTTCACGGACAGGTGGCAACCGTGTGGACGAAGATAAGCAAAGCAGAGCGGATTCTTGTCATCAGTGATGAGGTGGCGCAGGATCATCTGCGTAAGACACTCTTGCGTCAGGTTGCTCCACCAGGTGTGAAGGTCAGTGTGATTCCAGTAGAAAAGTTTGTCGAAATTTACTTTGATGATACGCTTAACCAATTTCGGGCGATGCTCTTGTTTACGAACCCTACCGATGTCGCCCGAATCGTGCAAAAGGGCGTCAAAATCGATGCCGTCAATATCGGCGGCATGAGCTATTCGGACGGTAAGAAAATGATTACAAACGCCGTAGCGGTTGGCAAACGCGATATTCAGGCTTTTGAGTACTTGAACTATAAGGGCATCCATTTGGATATCCGGAAAGTCGTCGCTGACAATAAACTGGATCTCATGCAAGTGCTGAAAAAAGAAGGATTAACTTAAGGGCTAAAGTATCCATGAGGTGACAGAATGCTAAAAGAAGCATGTGCAGAAAACTTTACGAACGTTCCGGAATTCATCGCACGCGGGGCTAAACGGATCGAACTGTGTGACAACCTGGCGGTAGGGGGCACAACACCCAGCGTCGGCGTCATCAAAATTGCAACGGAGTATTGTTCCGAAAAAGGTGTATCCCTTATTGTGATCCTGCGGCCACGAGGCGGAGATTTTGTTTATTCGATTATGGAAAAAGCCATCATGATGCGGGATTTGGAAGAAATAATTGCCTTGCAGGCCAATGGTATAGCGGTAGGAGCTTTAACCGCACCCAACGAGTTGGATAAACCCTTTTTGGAAGAAATAGCCAAGCTGGCCAACGATAATGGGATTGAACTTGCTTTCCATATGGCGTTTGATGAAATACCGGAAGATAATCAAAAAGACGCATTATTGTGGTTGGGAGAAATTGGGTTCACACGGATTTTGACGCATGGCGGTCCAAAAGAAAACACAATTTTCGACAACGCAGCGCATCTCGGCGAACTCGCGGTAATCAGTCCAGACATGACGATCATGCCGGGCGGCGGCATTACGAAAGACAATCTCGCAGACCTTGAAAAAATATTGGAATTCACCGAAGTGCACGGGACAAGAATTGTGTAGGATTCTCTATTACGGAATAGCCGACAATCGGTGACAAAAAGCTCGGCCGGGAAATTTTCCCGGCCGAGCTTTTTGTTATGCATTATTAATAAGTGTAGTTGTTCAACGCATTCCACAACAGGAACTCGTTGACGCCGGCATCATACAGTGCCTGTACTTGAGCATCGACTTGCTCTTTGCCGTAGGTTTGGTAGAATCCGGATCCCAAGTAGGAAGCGGTAAAGTCCTGCAGCCAAGGACGGCTGATTGGCGGAGTCTCAAGCGTTGCAAGCAACTCGTTTTCGACTATCATGTATTCGGATACCAGTTCATAAGGGTACAGATCCGGCTTGTAGATGCCAAAGTAATCGGTGCCCCAGTGGCTCGGGTAAATCATCGAAGAGATAACATCGACATTCTCGGAAATCTCAGGGAAATTCTGGCCGATGCCGGATGCTTCAACGACAGAGGCGGTATAGCCGAAGATATCAACGGATACGTCCACGCCGTAAGGCATCAGTTTTTCTTTCGCATAAGCGGTAAAATCGGTGATGGCCTGCACACGTTTTTCGTCGTCGGTCATATTCAGATCAGCGTATTCGCCCATGTCGTAATTCAATGTATCTCCCCAGACTTCAAAGCCTTCCGGGAAGCGGACATAGTCGAACTGGACTTCCTTGAATCCGACTTTGGCAGCTTCGATCCCGACATTGACGGCATAATCCCAAGTCTGCTTCAGGAATGGGTTGATGAATGATTCGCCATTGGATGCAACCCAGACGGAGCCATCGCTTTCGGTGAAGGACATTTCCGGCTGTTCGTTAGCCAACAAGGTATCCTTGAAGGTCACGATGCGGGCGATTGGATAGATCTGTTTCTCTTCCATCACGTCCATCAGCTCATTGACATCCGGGATATACTCTTCCGTATTTTCCTGGATGTGGGTATCATCGGAGTTGAAATCAGCCGTCACAACACCCATGTCGTCCTTGATGTCGATGACCATCGCGTTCAGGTCGTTCGAATCGACGTAAGCGAGCAATTTGTTGAATTTTTCTTCGTAACCGACCGAGTAGGCCGTCACATAGATTCCTTTGACACCGTCAGCTGGATAGGCGATTTCGACGCCGCTGTCGTAGAAAAATTTCTTCGGCAGTTCCTTAGCTGTGGGTGTCTTCAAAAGGGCACCTTGGCGCAGCGTAAGCGCTGTAGTGGTTGTGGCTGCTGTTGTTTCCGCGGTTGCGCTGTCGCTGGCAGCGGAGCTTTCGGTTTCGCTGGCCAATACGACTGTCGTACCTGATAGGAAAAACAATAAACTGGCGGCAGCGAGTGTCTGTTTAAAATAGGTCATCATTACATTTCCTCCCGTTCAGGCGATTCGATCACATTCGGGTCTACGATTGTGATATCTTTCGCGCGCAGGCCATCGATGATGGCAGCGATCGCGTCGTTTGTCCATGGGCGATCATGCATCAGCAAGTTCGCGCCGTCTCCCAGGTACTGTGAGTTCACCATAACGTCGGCTAAAGCAGTGCCTTCCATGAACTCTTCCACCCAATCATAGCCGTAGGTCCAGTTCATGATTGTCATGCCTTCTGCTGCAGCGATTGCGATGGTGTCGTCATTGTACTGTCCGTAAGGGGCGCGCAGGAAGCGCGGACGCTCGCCGGTGATCTCTTCGATCAGATCATTTGTTGATTTGATTTCTTCCAGTTGCTGATCGTAGGTCAAGCTTTGGAAATCCGGATGAGAATAGGAATGGTTACCGATTTCGAAACCCATGTCATAGACGGTCTTGATGTCTTTGCGCGCCTGTTCATTCGTGAGGAATTGTCCCATCACGAAGAAAATAGCGTTGGCGTCCTTCGATTTGACGGTTTCGGCAATTTCCACGGTGTAGCTGTTCGGTTGCTGCGGTGCATCATCGAAAGTCAACAAAGCGACTTGCGTGTTGCCATCCTCAGCAATCGGTTGGACTGTGGAAATCTCCGGATTGATGCGGTATTCATAGCTTACGGGTTCAACTTTTTTTGCTGGTTTTTCTGCAGCGGCAGTCTCTGAGGATTCCGCGGTGGCGGCAGAAGAATCGGCGGCTGTGCTTCCTTCCGTCCCTATTGCGGTGATGGCTGCTTCCAATTCAACCAATTGTGCATCCAGAGTCGTCAAATTTTCAGCGACGGGCGCAAGATTGGTTTGGTTTGTTTCGGCACTCAGATTGATTGCTTCGATTCCCGCAAAGAAGGTATCGAAAGTGGCATCGTCCGCTCCAAATCCGGTCAACAGTTCTTCTTCTTTATCCAAGCTGTCTCGATAGGCAGCCAAGTAAGTCAATGAATTTTCGCTGAACAAATCCAGCGTTTCGCCGATTGCCTGCATCTGATCCAGTGGTAGGGTTTCTTCGTCGAACGCAACGAAGTCGGCTTTCGTCTCGGATAAGCCTTCCAAAGCGCTTTCAATCGAATCGGCTAAGGTTCGGCGTTCTTCCAAGTTGCTGAACACGGCTGCAGAGCCATCTTTGAAATTCTTCAATTCTTCATCGCTGGCCAACGATTCATCGAATGATTTCTGTAACGCGGTCTCCAATTGTTGCAGCTCATTCAATTGGGAAACAATTTCGGTTTCCTCGGTTTTGATCTGGGTGATCGTCTCTGACGTTTCTTTCACTTGGTCTGCGCAAGCTGACAATACCAGAGCACCGGCAAAAACTAATCCAATCTTCTTACCTCTCAACATAAACAAGCTCCTTTATTACGTGATATATAACAATACAAGCTTCATTATACCGAAAATGGCTATTCTTTATCAAGGTAGATTGCCATATCTTCGGAAAATTGTTAAAGAATCATTAAAAAAGGGTCACAATTGCCATGATGAGTCAGCTTGTAGGCGGAAATGCCGGAATCAATGACTATACAATTTGAAAAATTAGTTTACAATAGATAGAGGCAAAAGATACGGAAAAACGTTAATTTCAGAATAAGTGAGGCTATCGGATGATTATCTATTATATATTGGCCATCTTGCTGTTGGTCCTGGACCAGTGGAGTAAAATTGCCATCGTAAATAATTTTGCATTGCACGAAGTGAAGGAAGTGTTACCGGGCATTTTGTCCCTGTTCTACATTCAGAACGAGGGCGCTGCCTGGGGGATATTTGAAGGAAGAATGTTCTTTTTCTTCATCATCACTGTAGTTGTCGTGGGCGCAATGGTCTATAATGCGCACAAGCAGGGATTCGACAAAAAAATCGTGGGCATCAGTTACGCTTTTCTTTTGAGCGGTGCTCTTGGCAATTTCATCGATCGGATGCGTTTGGGGTATGTGGTGGACATGTTCCGCCTGGACTTCATTGATTTTCCGATTTTTAATGTGGCGGATGTTTGTTTGACGATAGGCGTCATCCTGATGACGATCTATATCCTTTTCATGGAAGAGGAAGAAGAAAAAATAAGTTCTAAAAATAAGCTAAAGTAAAGTGGGATTCAAATGACAGAAAAAATCGTATTTAACATTGATGGTCAAACCGGCAGGATTGATAAGATCTTGGCGGATTTCATGACAGGCACCAGCCGTTCGCAAATTCAGGCGTGGGTCAAAGACGGCAATCTGATGGTGAACGACAAAGCCGTCAAATCGAATTACAAGGTCCAAGAAGGGGATCTTCTGGAATTGACGATTCCGGAACCGGAACAGATCAACGTCACTCCGGAGGACATTGCATTGGATGTCATCTATGAAGACGATGCGCTGTTGGTCGTCAATAAGCCAACCGGCATGGTCGTGCATCCATCCAAAGGGCATCTTTCCGGTACCTTGGTCAACGGCTTGTTGTTTCACGTAAACGCGCTATCCGACGGCACGGCAAATATCCGTCCAGGGATCGTTCACCGCATCGATATGGACACATCCGGCTTGTTGGTCGTCGCCAAGACGAACGAAGCGCACCAGAAATTGGCGGAGCAGTTGGAGAACCACACGATGGAACGGGCCTATCTTGCTTTGGTCCATGGCGTGATCCCGCATGAAGACGGCACAATCGATGCGCCGATCGCCCGGATGTTGATTGACCGCAAAAAACGCACAGTGGCTGACGGCGGCAAAAAGGCAGTGACGCATTTTGATGTCATCGAGCGTTTCCGTGATTTCACTTTGCTGAAATTGCACCTTGAAACCGGCCGTACGCACCAGATCCGTGTCCATATGAAATACATCGGCCATCCAGTAGCTGGCGATCCTATGTACGGACCGGCTGAAACACTCAGCGGCCATGGCCAATATTTGCATGCGTCCACTTTGGGCTTCATCCACCCGACGACGGGCAAGGAAATGCGCTTCGAAGCACCTTTGCCTGATTTCTACAGCGAAAAACTGGCGGAACTGCGCAAAAACTGATTGACAGCAACGCCTCTATTCGTTATCATTACAGTAATATTGAAGGAACCTTTAAAATAGTCCAGAGAGGCTAAAAGGTGCATCACATTTTGTATAGCGTCACGTGACTGTACCCTTATGCCCACATGCATAAGGGTATTTTTTTTCATTTTGGCGATGAAGGAGTAGTGGAAATGTCAGAAGAAATCGAAATCATGGATGCCCAGACGATGAAACGCGCGCTGACCCGCATCACACATGAAATATTGGAAAAGAACGACGGCACCAAGAACCTGATTTTGGTGGGCATCAAGACGCGCGGCATCTACCTGGCCAAGCGCATAGCCGAACGGATCAAAGATTTTGAAGGAGTAGAGCTGCCGGTAGGGGAATTGGACATCACGCTTTACCGCGATGATGTGCACCGAGATACGAATGACAACCCTGTGCTGCACGAAACGAACATTCCGTTTTCGGTTGCCGGCAAGCATGTCGTGTTGGTGGATGATGTCCTGTTCACCGCCCGCACGATCCGGGCCGGCATGGATGCGGTGATGGATCTGGGGAGAGCGAAACGGATCACAGTCGCGGTCCTGATCGACAGAGGCCACCGGGAACTGCCGATCAAGGCGGATTACGTCGGGAAGAACATCCCGACATCCCAGGCAGAACAGATTTCCGTTCAGTTGGATGAAGTCGACGGCATCGAAAAAGTTACATTAATCAGAGCGTAAACAATAGGTCGGTGATTCTTTAACTGTGTCCAGAGAGACACAGAAGAATTTGCTTTGAAGCTTGCTCCATCGCATTTTTTTAGATCACCTTTTTTGTCAAAATTAAGGAGGAAAATAATTATGAGTCAAGCTATGATGACAGTCGTCAGCCAGACAGAAATCGCAAAGGATATCTTCGAATTGCGCCTGAAAGGCGCGTTGGTCAATGAAATGGGAGCACCGGATCAGTTTTTGCATATCCGTGTCCCAGGGGATGAACTGCTTTTGAGACGCCCCATCAGCATCGCTTCAATCGATGCCGAAAAGGAAGAATGCGTCATTATCTACCGTACCGAAGGAAAAGGCACCACAATCATCAGCCAGCTTACAGCAGGCGACGAATTGGATATCCTGGGGCCATTAGGCAACGGTTATCCGATCGACATGCTTAAAGAAGGGCAGAATGCTCTGCTGATCGGCGGCGGCATCGGTGTTCCTCCGCTTTATGAATTGGCGAAACAATTGCATGCGAAAGGCATCAATGTGGTGAGCTGCTTCGGTTTCAAAAATAAAGAAGAAGTTTTCTATGAAGAAGAATTTGCAGCATTCGGCAAGGTGAATATCGCGACGGATGACGGCAGCTACGGCAAGAAAGGCTTCGTGACGCAATACTTCGATGAACTGGACGGCTTCGTTCCGGACGCAGTCTTCGCTTGCGGTCCGAAAGGCTTGTTGGTTGCGGTAGCGAAGACATTCGACCCGAGCAAAACCTACCTTTCGCTGGAAGAGCGCATGGCCTGCGGTATCGGAGCCTGCTACGGCTGCGTCTGCGACAAGAAAGACAGCACATCAGCTTATGATAATTTCAGAGTCTGTGTCGAAGGACCGGTCTTCAGAGCAGAGGAGATAGTATTATGAATCGATTAGCAGTCAGTTTACCCGGTTTAGAATTAAAAAACCCAATCATCCCTGCAAGCGGATGTTTCGGTTTCGGCGAGGATTACGGCAAGTTTTACGACTTGAGCCTATTGGGCGCCATCATGACGAAAGCGACAACGTTGGAGCCCCGCAGAGGCAATCCTACACCGCGTTTGGCGGAAACACCATCCGGCATGCTGAATGCCATTGGATTGCAGAATCCTGGTGTTGAGGTCGTTGTTGCACAGAAGCACACAGCGCTTGAGAAATACGATGTGCCTTTGATTTCGAACGTCGCCGGAAACACAGTCGATGATTATTACCAAGTCTGCAAAGCCGTTTCCCAATCACCGAACGTCAAAGCGATCGAATTGAACATTTCTTGCCCGAACGTCCATAAAGGCGGACTGCAGTTCGGCACCGATCCGGAGATGGCAGCTGCCGTAACGCGTGCGGCTAAAGAAGGTGCAACCGTTCCGGTTTACGTCAAATTATCACCGAACGTTACGGATATCGTCGAAATCGCCAAAGCGGTTGAAGCAGCCGGCGCGGATGGTATCTCAATGATCAACACTTTGGTGGGCATGCGCATCGATCTGCACACACGCAAACCGATCATCGCCAACAAGACGGGTGGCCTTTCCGGTCCTGCCATCAAACCGGTAGCGATCCGCATGATCTATCAAGTGGCGCGTGCGGTCAATATTCCGATTATCGGGATGGGCGGCGTCTACACGGTGGATGATGTGCTGGAAATGTTCATGGCTGGAGCAAGCGCAGTCGGCGTCGGCATGGCCAACTTCACCGATCCATTCGTTTGCCCGAAATTGATCGAACAGCTTCCGCAACGCATGGACGAACTGGGCATCAATAGCCTGCAGGAATTAATCAATGAAGTGAGAGAAGGCATCCTCAATGAACGATAAACCGATAATAGCGTTGGACTTTTCAACGAGTGAAGAAATCAAGGACTTCCTTTTGCTATTCAAAGATGAGTCGCTATATGTAAAAGTGGGTATGGAACTGTATTACCAACACGGAGCGGAAATCGTGAAAAAAATCAAGGAAATGGGCCACGAAATCTTCCTGGACCTGAAATTGCATGACATCCCCAACACTGTTCACCGCGCCATGAAAGGCTTGGCCGCATTGGATATCGATATGGTCAATGTCCATGCAGCTGGCGGTTCGGAAATGATGAAAGCCGCTAAAGAAGGTTTGATCGCAGGCACCCCGGCAGGAAGCGCCGTTCCGAAACTGATTGCGGTCACACAATTGACATCCACTTCCGAAGAAGCGATGCAGTCAGAACAGTTAATCAAAGTCAGCCTGCAGGAGAGCGTCCTGCATTACGCAGACCTTACCTGCAAATCCGGACTCGACGGCGTCGTTTGTTCCGCATGGGAAGCGCGCATGATCAAGGATCACACGAATGATGACTTCATCTGTTTGACACCGGGTATCCGCCCGGCCGGTAGTGCGGTTGGGGACCAAAAGCGTGTCGCGACACCAGGGCGCGCAAGAGAAATCGGCTCAACCTTCATCGTAGTTGGTCGTCCGATCACCCAGGCGGCCGATCCGGTTGCAGCCTATCACGAAATCAAGAACCAATGGAATGGAGCGGAATAAAATGACGATAGCAAAAGAAGTAGCAAAATCATTATTGGACATCAAAGCAGTGAGCTTGAGCCCGCAAGACCCGTTTACTTGGGCATCAGGTTTGAGAAGCCCGATCTATTGCGATAACCGTGTGACAATGAGCTTTCCGGCAGTGCGCAAACAGATTGCGCAAGGATTGGCTGATCTGATCAAAGAAAAATACCCGGATGCAGAAGTGATCGCCGGAACTGCGACTGCAGGCATCCCACACGCAGCTTGGATCGCTGACATTTTGGACTTGCCGATGGTCTACATCCGCAGCAAAGCGAAAGACCACGGAACAGGCCGCAAAATCGAAGGCAAAATTACTGAAGGCCAAAAAATGGTCGTAGTCGAAGACTTGATATCCACTGGCGGCAGCGTCATCGAAGCTTCCAAAGCAGCTGAGCTGGAAGGCGCAAACGTATTGGGTTGCGTCGCTATCTTCACTTATGAATTGGCTAAAGGAACGAAAAATTTTGCCGATGCCGGTCTTGCGATCGACACGTTGTCCAACTACAGCACATTGCTGGAAGTTGCCCATGAAACAAACTACATCTCCGAAGCAGAATTGGAGTTATTGAAAGACTGGAGCAAAGACCCTGAGAACTGGTTCAAGGGTTAATCCTACGTCCGAATAGTTGCCATGTCAAACCCGGCAAACAAGATCTGGAATCTTGTTTGTCGGGTTTTTTGATTCATTTTTTGCAAGTAAGCGCTCCAATGGTGGTATACTGGTTCCATGTATTTTTAGACACAGAAGACCAGAACAGAGAAGAGGTGATAGTGATGGCGAGGCAGGAATTCCAGCTGAAGCAAACGCAACAACAATCGATCAAGATGACGCAGCAGTTGCGACAGGCATTGCACATTCTGCAGATGCCCATGTCGGAACTATCCAGCTACATAGAGGACCAGGCATTGGGTAATCCGTTGATGGACATCAAAAAGCGGGCATCGGACACGGGCGCTGTGGCCGTCTCCAATGTATACACGGCGGATAATCAGACGCCCTGGTATGAACGCATGGAAAGCAAGAATCAATCCCTCTATGATTTTCTGCATGAACAGATCTATCTGAACATGAAAAACACGCCGCTCAGGCAGCTGGTTCTGTTTCTCATCCGATACGTGACGGATGACGGCTATTTGGATATCAAGCTGGAAGAGGTTGCGGAGGCAACTGCGGCCGAGGAAACGGAAGTGTTGGATGCCTTAACGCTCCTGCAACAGTTGGATCCTCCCGGTGTCGGTGCCCGAGACCTGCAGGAGTTTCTGATGCTGCAAACCGAAAGGGACGAACAGTCGCCCCCGCTAGCCTACTACATACTGGAAAATTATTTCAAGGAGCTATCTACCTATCGCTTGGAGTCGATTAGGGACGTCGAGGAGATCGAACATGACGAACTGATCGAAATCATCACCTACATGAGCAAGCTGCAGACGAAGCTGCAGTGGGAGACCGTATTCGAGGAGACGGTCTTCATCGAACCAGACATCCATGTAGCAATAGCCGAGGACAACTCACTGGACGTCTCGTTCAATCAAAGCGGTCTGCCATCGGTTGCGTTCAACGAAGACTATTACAGCGAATTGCTGGCGTTGGCGGATAAAGATATGAAACGTTATCTGGAAGAAAAAAAGAAAGAAATATCCTGGATTCAGCAGTGTGTTCTCCAACGGACACAGAACGTCATCAAAATAACGGAAGCCATCCTGCAGCTGCAGACGGATTATTTCTTGGAAAAAGCCTCCTCGATGAAGCCTATGACGATGAAAAACATCGCCAAACTGACGGACCTGAGTATTTCGACGGTAAGCCGGGTCGTGAACGACAAATACATGGCGACCCCGAAAGGCATCTTTGAATTGCGCTTTTTCTTCCGGAGCGGTTTTATGAAAGAGGATGACGGAGATCAGGTAGCCATCTCATCCATCGTCATCCAAACCGAAATAAAGCAAATAGTCGGCAGCGAAGAAAAGTCAAAGCCGGTTTCCGACCAGGTGATTGCCGATCATTTCACCGCGCAGGGAATCGACATCTCCCGTAGGACAGTGGCAAAATACCGCATGGGTTTGGGCATTCCCTCCAGTTCGAAAAGAAAAAGGCCATAATTATGTCAATCGGTGAGTGGTTAACAAGACGATTAATGGATGAAAGTAGGGATGATGCGATCATTTGCAGGCATATGAAGAGGCCCGAGAAATATTTCTCGGGCCTCTTTGCACGCTTTAGGAGAAGCGAACTTTGTATTATCGATTTTGCGATGCAACGGTAATCTGCTCTCAATCGGCCTTCAGCGTCCGGACCAGTTCCTTATCCGGTGTTACATAAAGGGTTTTTTGCCCTTCGTAGATGACGAAGCCGGGTTTCGCACCGTTTGGTTTGCGTATGTTCTTGACCACAACGTAGTCGACAGGCACGTTCGAAGAATTCTGGAACTTGGAATAATAAGCGGCCAATGTCGCCGCTTCAAAGAGCGTCTCCTCGGAAGGGTAATTGCTTTCGATGATGACATGCGAACCGGGTATGTTTTTCGTATGCAGCCAAATATCCGATTTTTTTGCCGTCTTCAGCGTCAGCTGGTCGTTCTGCACATTGTTCTTTCCGATCAGGATGGTCGTGCCGTCCGATGACAGGAATTTGTGGGGCTTGCTGGTTTTGTGTTTTTTCTGTTTACCTTTGTACTTTTTCTTCAAATATCCAGATTCGCGCAGCTCGTCCTTTATGTCCTCCAAGTCCTGCGGGTCGGAGAGTTGGATCAGCGTTTCGATGGATTCCAAATATTCGTTCTCTGCATGGGTATGTTCGACCTGCTCATTCACGTATGCGACGGCAGTGGTGAGCTTCTGATATTTGGAAAAGTATTTTTGGGCATTCTGGGAAGGGGTCAGCGCTGGATTCAAAGCAATCGTTATCGGATTCTCATCATCGTAGAAGTTGTTGAGCGTCACTTCCATATCGCCTTTTTTCATTTGATGCAGATAGGCCGTCAAGATCTCTCCCTTGATCCGGTAGACATCAGCTTTTTCCGTCTCCAACAGCGTCTGGTCCAGCTTCTTCAGCTTCAGCTGATTCTTCTTGCGTTCCGTGTTGACGACATGGAGCAGCTCGGAAGCCACTTGGTTGATGCGGTCCCGGGATGCTTTTTCATCATAGTAGGCGTCCAACAATTCGCTGAGGCTGTCGTAATGCCTTTTCTCTCCCGGAAGACTCCGGAACGGGAAGGGTGTAAAATGTTGTTTCTTTGCGGATTCCTCGGTCAATGTAGGGATAGCTGTGTCCAGCTGTTGTTTAAATGCGAGAATCGCATCCGCTGCAGACAACCCATCCTGCTCCGTATAGTAGCTGATTTCCATTGCGGAATCGCTGCCCAAGCCCTGAAAAGCTCCTTGCAATGATTTGAACAGCGGTAATTCATCGTTGAATGTGGCTGAGACAGATGCCAGTTCCTCCTTTTCCATCTCAAAAGGGTTCGCTTTGTCCTGATGGGGCGGCAACTGATAGGCGACGCCTGGATGCAGCGGACGGAAACTGTTTTGGTAAAACGGCACATGCTTCAGACAATCGATGATCATCCTGGTTTGCTTATCGATCAGGAAGATGTTGCTGTGGCGACCCATCAATTCGATGATCAATTCCATCTGGCGCTGGTCGCCGAGTTCATCGAAATTTCGGAATGAGAAAATGATGATCCGGTCGTTGCCCAATTGTTTGATGTCTTCGATGTAGGCACCCTCCAGATTTTTGCGCAGCACCATACAGAAATTGGGCGCTGAATCGGGGTTGGATAAGTTATCATTGATTACTTGTATCCGAGCGTAGGATGGGTGAGCTGACAGCAATACCCGTTTGTTTTTCCGATTGGCCCGTATGGTAAGAATAATTTCGTGCTGAAACGGCTGATAGACCTTACTGATCCTTCCGTTTTCCAGGTCGCGGTTCAATTCCTTGACCATGGCACGTGTAAATACACCATCAAAAGACATGAAAACACCTCCTAGTACATGTCAATATACGCCTTTCATTATACCATATCATCTCCGCCGTCTGGCGTGTTTCTTCATTGTGTCATATTTTGGTGCAAACCATAAGGGAAGGCGCACTTGGTATGTACCTATATTATCATTCACCGGATGACAGATATCCAAAACGGCATGCGGAAAGACAATGTACAACCCTAACAACGGAAAAATACACAAACATAAGTTTCGTTATTTTTGGTAATCTCAGAATAAATAAGAAACGTGCGAAAATATTCGGGTTTTTACTTTTATTTTTCTAAAAGAGGTAGATTTAGAAATAAACACATGTTGTAAACGAACGGTCGCTAAAAAATGCGACAACTACAAAGTGTATTCAAACAAGAATAGTATCAATTCGACGATGGGCTCCAGTTACTGCTGGTCGCCAAGTGCATCGAAGTTCTGAAAACAGAAAATGAGGATCCGGTCATTGCCTAATTAGTGAATCTCTTCGATGATTTCTCCTTCGAGTTTCTTTCGGAGCACCATACAGACGTTCCAACGTCCTGAAAGGCAAGGGGAGTTATTCGTTTTTTTGACATTCAAAATTCGGGAGGGGGGTGGATGAAAACAAAATACTGTTAGTTTCCCAAGCGAATACTCAACATAGTGCTATTATATTTGATTTTCAGAGTTTGCCGATTTTTAATAAACAACAATGCAAGTTGTGTTGGATATCTCATTCAAAAAATGTAAAATCCTCGTGAACAAAGTGTAAAGATAGTATGATGAAATGCTTATACATAGGTATCGTCAGCATTCCCAACTGATTTTCCGGGTGGATAGATCTCGAGAAATCCGTTTTATCAAATGACACCATATAAATTGAATCCTGGACAGGCATCAGGCTGATTTTTGCGACTGATTATATAAAAGTAAATAAAATAACATTTAATGTTGCATTTACGATTATAGTGACTTATACTAAGAAAGTAATCGAAACATGAATGCAATTGTAAACGCTTACTGTACGGTATTTTTGAATGTCAGCACCACTATGATTGGAGCCCGTCATAATGGGGGCCTGTTGTTCATTCCTAATAATCAACAGATAGTTATTTACATGTAGCTTCATGCGGTGTTGCAGAAGAAAAGGGTTGCGATATCCAAAATGAAACCATCGCGACAGCTTAACTTGGCGGCTTGTCGCATATCAACAATCTCATTACTGTGTATGGTAATGAGGGATAACCTTGGGGGGATGGAGTACGTAATGGATGAATCAACAAGATTGCAAGGTGTGGAGTTTTGCTCAGTTATTCATAAGCTATATTTTGCAGATGTATACTGCCATTATTCAATGCATATCCGTCTTTTATTCTGCACACTTCGATTACACGTACACGCGAAACAGGTAAGATCATCTCGAAAGCCAATATCAACTTCCCCCACGAAGTTTTTTTGGGCCATTCAAGGGAAAAAAATGACCGCAGGAGGTTTCCTGGGTCATTTTTTTGTTTTTTTTTAAGGGTGGGGAAGGTAATATGAGAATACCTCATCTTTTTCTAATCCTACTCTTGACTTTGTTTTTCGCATTGGTTACTATTAAATTATCAATCATATAGAGGAGCAATCATTTATGTCAACATTTACTCGCGTTTCCAAAGTGAATTTTTTCGATTGGCAAAGCCACGTGGAGTAGGTTGTTCTTTGTGACGTATTGATTGTCCGTAGATACAGCCTCAGATGAAACATCTGAACAGTATCTATGTGGATTACTAAAGATATTTAAGCCGCCACATAGACAATATCGGTCTGTGTGGCGTTTTCTGTATTCAGCCGCCATACTTGGGTTCAGATGGCGGCTTTTTTATCACCTTTTTACAGAATAAGAAGCAGAAAAATTGGAGGAATCAGAAATGAAAAAACTATTCAGAGCACGGGCAAGTATCTTGACCCTAATGGCAGCAACAGTATTGATGGCATGCGGCAATACAGAAGGCAATAATTCGGACACCTCTTCAGACGGTTCCGCAGCAAGCTCAACCGACAGCATCAATCCGGATTTGCCATACATCGGCATTATGCAATTGACGACCCATCCGGCACTCGATCAGATTGGGGAAGGCATTATCGACCAATTGGAAGAAGCCGGTTATGTGGACGGCGAAACGGCAACAATCGATTTCCAGAATGCGCAAGGCGATCAGTCCAATATGCAGTCGATAGCAGAGCGGTTCGTTTCGAATGACGCGGATATCATGATCGGCATCGCTACCCCTGCAGCACAAGCGTTGGCTAATGCATCCAGCGATATTCCGATCATTTTGGGAGCCATCACTGATCCGGTAGCTGCCAGTCTAGTGGCATCTATGGAAAAACCGGGCGGCAACATCACCGGCGTCAGCGACAAGACTCCGGCGCGCGATCAATTTGTTCTGATTCAACAATTGCTTCCTGAAGCCAAAACGATCGGTATCCTTTATTCATCGGCTGAGGACAATTCAATCAGCTCCGCTAAAGAGGCTGAGGAAATTGCTGCTTCATTAGGCTTGAAGACAATAACAAAAACTGTCACTTCAACGAACGATATCGCGCAAGTCGCTGAAAGCCTTGCTTCTGAAGTGGATGCCATCTACGTACCGACAGACAACACCATTGCAAGTGGATTGGCGACATTAATCCCGGTTGCGGATTCTTACAACATCCCGGTGTTCCCTGCTGTGGACACAATGGTTGAAGAAGGCGGGTTGGCGACAATCGGTTTGAATCAATATGCATTGGGCACCCAGACTGGTGCTGTGGCAGCTGATATCTTGGCGGGAGCCGATCCAGCTACTTATCCTGTACAATACGCGACAGGCATTCAATTGGTCATCAATCAAGCGAAAGCGGACCAATTGGGTATCACGATTCCCGATGATGTCGCACAGAACGCCATCTTTGTAGGTAAAGGAGAGTAGACTGAATGAATATGATTATTTCCGCCGTCTCCCAAGGATTGCTTTGGAGTATTCTGGCGCTTGGTTTATTTGTAAGTTTCCGTATTTTGGATTTGGCCGACATGACAACCGAGGGTGCGTTTCCCCTCGGCGCGGCTGTGGCTGTTCAAGCCATCACTTTAGGGGCGAATCCTTATATCGCTATTATATTTGCCATCATTGCTGGCAGCTCAGCTGGCTTGATCACTGGTTTTTTAATCACAAAATTGCAGATTCCCAGTCTTTTGGCAGGTATTTTGACGATGACCGGACTCTATTCCATCAACCTGCGCGTGATGGGGAGAGCAAACATCAGTCTGTTGGGTAAAGATACGATTTTCACAGTTTTCAAAAATATGAATCTTCCCAGACATTTCGACACGATCACAGTGGGCTTGTTGGTGGTAGTCCTGATCATCGGGCTCTACGTCATCTTTTTCAAAACGGAATTCGGTCAAGCTGTCATCGCAACGGGTGACAACGAAGCAATGGCCCGCTCATTGGGCATTTCCACCAACACAATGAAAATCGTCGGCTTGATGATTTCGAACGGGATCGTCGCTTTGGCGGGATCCATCATCGCACAGGACAATGGCTACGCCGACATCAGCATGGGTATCGGAACGATCGTCATCGGTTTGGCTTCGATCATCATCGGCGAAGTATTGTTCACGAATGTCTCTTTCAAAATGCGTTTGGTTTGCCTGATGCTCGGTTCGGTCCTGTACCGCCTGATCATGGTCATGGTATTGGAAGCAGGTATGAACCCGAATGACTTCAAGTTGATTTCAGCTGTATTGTTGACCTTCTTCTTGGCGTTGCCGAAAATCAAGGAAACTTACTACATGTACTCATTGCGAAAGAAGGTGAAGCGAAATGACTAATCAGGAAGCGATGTTGACGATGTCACATGTCTCCAAAACGTTCTACCCTGGTTCACCAAATCAGGTCAACGCACTGCAGGACGTCAATCTGACTGTCAGACAAGGTGATTTCATCACTTTGGTCGGAGGCAACGGAGCCGGCAAATCAACCCTGTTGAATGCCATTTCCGGGAACTTTCTGCCTGACACAGGCGATATCATCGTAAACGGACAAAATGTTACCTTCTTCAAAGAAGACAAACGGGCGCCTTACATCAGCCGGGTCTTTCAGGATCCCAAAATGGGTACCGCTCCACGGATGACAGTACAGGAAAATTTATCCTTGGCATACCGCAGAGGGCAAAAACGGACGCTGCGCTTCGGGACATCACAGGAAGAAAAAGGATTCTTCAAAGAGGAACTGAAAAAATTAGGCTTAGGACTGGAAAACCGGATGGGCTCAGAAATTGGGCTCTTGTCCGGTGGTCAGAGACAAGCTATCGCTTTACTGATGGCAACGATGAAACGCCCGGACATCCTGTTGTTGGATGAACATACGGCAGCTTTGGATCCGAAAACGGCCAAATTGGTTCTGGAATTGACGAATCAACAAGTGCTCGACAACAACCTCACCAGCATCATGATCACCCACAACCTGCAGGACGCCATTCAGTACGGCAATCGTATGCTGGTGCTGCATCACGGTCAAATCATGAATGATTATGACGCTGAAACGAAGAAAACATTGACGCCCGAAAAAATATTTGCTGAACTTCAGGAATTATCCATCCAAGATATCTTGCTCTGACAGAAAGGTAGTGATCTTTATGTGGCATCCGGGAGATGCGATCGGCTTCATCAGCTGTTCGAACGGATTGACGAATAATGATCGCTCGCAGGAAATCGTTTCGTCGCTAAGCCGGAAACTCAAGAATGATTTTGGCCTTGAGACCTTAATGAGTGACGTCCTTTTTCTGGATAAAGAGACACAGCAAACCGAGGCCCCTGCATCCCGTGCAGGGGCTTTATTGTCCCTTTACTCTGATGCGAGCGTAAAAGCGATATTTGATTTATCCGGTGGGGATTTAGCCAATGAAATATTGCCTTATCTCGATTTTGAGATCATCAAAAACAATCTCAAGCCTTACTTCGGCTATAGCGACAATACTGTAATCGTAAATGCAATTCAAGCCAAAACCGGCATCCAGAACATCCTCTATAACCCGAAAGTGCTTGTGAGTAAGGCGGAAGCGTTCCAAACTCAAGCCCTACGTGATTTGATCGACCAAATCGATGCTGATTGGACTGGAGTATTTAAAATAGGCGATCATCGCGCCTCTAAGCAATCTGCAACAGTTTTTGCAGGCGGGAATCTGCGTTGCTTCCTGAAGTTGGCAGGGACCCCTTATTGGCCGGAATTGGAAAACAAAGTGCTTGTCCTTGAATCGGCAGGCGGCAGATACGAAGCGATGTGTAGCGGTTTAGCGCAACTGGAGCAGTTGGGGGCATTCGGAAAAATCAACGGCATGCTGATCGGACAATTCACACAACTGGCTTTGGACGATAAAATGCCTGCCTTTCTGAAAGTGTGCCGAAACTACGCATCTCGGTACGGGTTCCCGGTATGGGAAACGGACCTCATCGGACATGATGACTATTCCAAGCCGATACGCATCGGCTGAAGGGATTTTGTTTTGCCTGATTGAGAAAAAACACAACATCCGCTTAGCCAGCATTGACAAAAGCGATTGTGCGCGTTATTATTTTAGCAACAGAATGAATTTCCTTTAACGAGAGTCCAGAGAGACTACTAAGGAGCATATCAGGCCTACTGCGCCTTTATCATGACTTTATGCCCATTGTCTCTTTGACCATGGGCTTTTTTTCTGGAGATTTATCCTATCGCACAACTTAATAGCGAATGTGAGACTTTAAGGGGGTCCAGTGAGGCCCGCAAGGTCACTAGATGGCCGCTCTGTATCCAAATATGCGAGCGGCTGGCCTAGAACCTGAAGAACTTACAAATTCTTCGGGTTCTTTTTGCCTCCATTCACAAAAAACTAATTGGAGGGCTTTAAAATGATGCAGACAACAAATCAGATTGCATTAAAAAACTTTGTAAGTGTCGAGGAACTCACGAATTTGGAAATCATGTCCCTGATCCTGCGTGCATCCGAATTCAAAAACGGCGTCCTCCCAGATCGAAATTTGACGGAGGGCATCTACGCTTCAAACTTGTTTTTCGAGAACAGCACACGCACACACAAAAGTTTCGAAATGGCGGAACACAAGTTGGGGATGCAAGTCATCGGCTTTGACACTTCGACTAGCAGCGTCAGCAAAGGCGAAACACTGTATGACACAGTCCTGACTTTGTCGGCGATCGGCGTGGATGTGGTCGTTATCCGCCACAGCGCGGAAGCCTACTACAAAGAGTTGATCGAAAGCCCGGGCGTTACAGCTTCCGTCGTGAATGGTGGAGACGGTGCCGGCCAGCATCCGAGCCAATGCTTGCTGGACTTATTGACGATCTATGAAGAATTCCATACTTTCAGCGGAGTGAAGGTAGCCATCTGCGGCGACTTGTCGCACTCACGTGTAGCCAAAACAAACATGCAGATGCTGCAACGACTTGGAGCGACAGTCTATTTCACGGGTCCTAAAGAATGGTACGATCCTACTTTTGATCAATACGGCACGCATGTGGAAATCGATGACATCATCGGAGAAGTCGATGTCATGATGCTGCTCCGCGTCCAGACGGAACGCCATGGCGGAAAAGCAATGCGCTATACAAAAGCAGAGTATCTCGATCAATTCGGACTTACAGTCGCACGCGAAGCCCGTATGAAGGAATCAGCCATCATCATGCATCCAGCTCCTGTCAACCGCGACGTGGAATTGGCAGACAGCCTAGTGGAATGCCGCCGCTCACGGATCTTGACGCAGATGAAGAATGGCGTCTTTGCGAGAATGGCCATATTGGAAGCCATCGTAAACGGAAGAACAACGAACGTATAATCATAAAAATTCACCAGTGGAGGGATCACATGTCAGTTTGGATAAAAAATGCGAAAATGTTGGGTCAAAAAGAGGAACTTATTCCTGTAGAGATATATGTGAAAGACGATAAAATTGCCGCAATCGGCCAGGATCTGCAAGGAACAGCTGCGGATGCAACAGTCATCGATGCCAAGGGCGGTCTGGTAACTCCCGGATTGATCGACGTGCACGTGCATTTGCGTGAACCAGGCTTCACTTATAAAGAGACGATCGAAACAGGAACACAGGCAGCCGCTCGCGGAGGTTTCACGACAGTCTGCGCAATGCCGAACCTGAATCCAGTTCCGGATACGGCTGATAAATTCGCTGCTATCCAACAACTGATTAAAGACACAGCTATCATCAAAGTCAAACAGTATGCGCCCATCACCGAGAATTTGCGCAGTGACGTCTTGACCGATCAGAAGCAATTGTTGGAAGCTGGCGCTTTCGCCTTCACCAACGACGGTGTGGGAGTCCAAACAGCCGGAACGATGTATTTGGCAATGCAAGAAGCCGCAAAGAATAATGTCGCGCTTGTTGCGCATACAGAAGACGACTCGCTGTTGTTTGGAGGCGTGATGCATAAAGGCACCCGTTCCGACGAATTGGATTTGCCGGGAATCTTGAGCGTGACGGAATCGATCCAAATCGCCCGCGACGTGCTTTTGGCGGAAGCAACAGGTTGTCATTACCATGTCTGCCATGTTTCCACGAAAGAGAGCGTACGCGTCATCCGTGATGCCAAACGCGCTGGGATCCATGTCACTGCCGAAGTCGCACCGCATCACTTGATTCTGATAGATGGTTCCATCCCGACGGATACTGCCATCTACAAAATGAACCCGCCGTTGCGTGGAGCTGAGGACCGTGCAGCCTTGATCGAGGGCTTGTTGGACGGCACGATCGACTGCATTGCAACTGATCACGCACCGCACGGCGAAGAAGAAAAACAAGGCGGCATGGTAGGCGCTCCATTCGGCATCGTAGGCATCGAGACAGCTTTCCAACTGATGTACTCCAACTTCGTTTTGGGCGGCGTTTTCACTTTGAAACAACTGGTTGATTGGATGACCGTCAAGCCTGCTGCACTGTTCGGCATGGAATCAGGAACACTGGATATCGGATCCCAAGCGGATATCGCCATATTCAACTTAGATAACGAATACGAAATCCGCAGCGAAGATTTCCTTTCGAAAGCTACAAATACGCCATTCACCGGCTGGAAAGTCAAAGGCGAAACGCTTTATACACTAGTGGACGGCAAAGTCGTCTACTCAAAATAAATAGATGATCCGGAGTAAGCAACGAATTGCAATTCGTTGCTTATTTCTTTATAATGACAAGGCAGAATAATGAATGGACAGGTGAAAAAATGAGGAAACATTTAAAGAACATGCTATTGGTCATCGTAGCGGTAATCATAACCGCTATCGGAGCAAGCGTAACAGTAAAAGCCAATGTCGGCGTGGGTGCCTACGAAGCCCTTAACATGAGCATCAGCCAACTTTCCGGCATCAAAATCGGAACACTGGCGATTATACTGAATATCATATGTGTAGTGATCCAATGGTTTTTGATGAAAAAAGATTTTTCACTGAGACAATTATTTCAGATTCCTGTCACATTGATCCTCGGCCAAGTGATGAACCTGATGCTTTACACGGTATTTTCAAGCGTGACGATCGACCATTACTGGGTGAAAATCGCGATGGTCATTTTAGGGGGCATTATAGCAGCAATCGGTGTCGGATCAATGATGGCCTTGAATTACATCAATATGCCTTTGGAGGGCGCTTGTATGGCCTTCAGTAGCCGCTTTGGCTTCAACTTTGGAAAAGTGCGCCAAATAGTCGATATTTTGTTGATCGCATCCGCATTACTGATCGCATTTTCTACCGACACCCCTATTACGGTGCGTGAAGGGACCATCATCAGCATGCTTTTCTTCCCGCCAAGTATGAATTTCGTTTATGAAAAACTCAAAGCATCGGCCGCTGCACAAGAACTTTCCATCGATCTGGACTGATTATTTCCGCTCTGAATCACTATATATGGTTTGTTTTTTACAAAATAATACTGTATGATGTATCCATAAGCTTTATTCGAAAAGAGAATTCTTATCGGATAACCAATGGAGGAAACTATCATGTCTAACAAGAATGTCACAGTATATACAAAACCGAATTGCATGCAGTGCAATTTCACAAAGAAATTTTTGGATGATAACAGCATCCGTTATGAAATCAAAGACATTCAGGAATCCGAAGTGGCCTTGGCCGAAGTCAAAGAATTGGGTTTCCAATCTTTGCCGGTAGTCGTCTTTGATGGCGTTGAGCCATTTTTCGGCTTCAGACCTGATCTGCTTGAACAGTTGATCACGGCTTAATTTCGCAACATCCGACAGCACCAGATTTCCCTTTAGGGGACATCCGGTGCTGTTTTTTTCAGCCAAATGCGGTGAATCATGTTAAGATATAGGAAAGCAAAAACAATATCCGCGGTTAGAAAGGGGACATATTTGTTATGAATAAATCGTTATACCATACGGAAGTAATCAATGATCAAGGATTGAACGGGACTGCCTCCGTTTCGGATGGAGAATCCCTGCAAACATCAGATCCATTGAAGGATTTAGCCGGCTTCAATCCGGAACAACTATTCGGATTATCATGGTCAACTTGCTTGAATGCGACCATCGAAGCCTTACTGAAGGCGAGGGGAGCCGCGGCCAGAAGCAAAGCCGAAGTTCATGTAGATTTCTGCAGGGAAGCAGATGGCAAAGGTTTTTATTTCGATTTAAAGGCATTTATTTCGGTCGAAGGCATGGAGTTTGCAGACGTCGAGAAACTTGCGCAATCCGCCCATAAACGCTGTCCTGTTTCAAAAATCATCGGTGACTACAATCATGTCACGCTGGAAGTAGTCCCGTACGCGGAATAAAGGGCTTCAAACCCGTTGCTTCAATCAGCAGCTAAACCGTATCCCTTTGTTCCAGTCTGTTTTATGATAAAATAGTGAAAAGCAGAAAAGGTGGCGTAGCGTATGTTAAAAGATTTTGATTTTGACAAAAAAGACACGACATTATCCAGCACAAAAAGGTCTGAACTCGGCAGTGAATTGGCTGCTTTGCAAAGAAAACTGGTCAATAGCGATTCATCCATGTTAATCATCGTCGATGGCTGGGAGTCCTCAGGTAAAGGGCATATATTGAAGGACCTGACGAGGGAATTGGATCCGCGTTATTTCGAAGTAAGTGTCTTTGATGACGCGCTGGACGATGATGCAGATCATCCTTTTTTATGGCGCTTCGCGAGGGATTTGCCCGGAAAAGGCAGAATAGCTTTTTTTGATCGCAGTTTCTATTCTGAACTCATGAACGATTTGAAAGTGAAAAATGAACGCTTGGAACATCATCTTGGCTATATCAGCTTTCTGGAACGCATGTTGGTTGCCGATAACACAATCGTCCTGAAACTGTTTTTGCACCACTCGGAAAAAACGATGGAAAAACGGATTGAGAAGTTGAAAGGCGATCCGTACAGAGAGTTTCTGATCACGAAAGACGATGAAAAACAACTCAACAAATACAATAAATATTTGAAACACTTTGATAAAATATTGGAAATGACCAGTTTCGAGGCGTCACCGTGGCACGTGCTCTCATCAGAGGATTTGAAAGATGCTTCCCGAGAAGCGATAAGCATTGCAAGCAGCACTTTGAAGAGCCACCTTGAGCAAACCGAAAAGAAACCACCAGTGCCGATTCGTTCCGGCCTGAAGGAAAAGCCACTAGCCAAAGTCGATTTGAAAGCTGCAATAACAGAAGAAGAGTATGAAGCTCAGCTTGCGAAACTGCAGGAAGAAGCAAGTGAATTGGTATACGAAATGTGGTTGAAAAAGATACCGTGTGTCCTGGTATTCGAAGGGACGGATGCTGCCGGTAAGGGCGGAGCAATAAGCCGCTTGACAAGATTGATCGATCCCCGCAGTTATGACGTCGCCACGACAGCAGCACCTACGGAAAATGAGAGCCGTTATAACTATCTTTGGCGCTTCTATCAGACATTACCGATAAAAGGGAAGATGACCATCTATGATAGAAGCTGGTACGGCCGTGTACTGGTGGAACGGGTGGAAGGCTTCACGCCAGAGCATCGATGGGCCGCTGCCTATGAAGAAATCAATGAAATGGAACATAATTTGGCCCACGATGGTTTGTTGATCATCAAATTCCTGATTGTGATAGATAAAGAAGAGCAAAAGAAACGCTTCAAAGACCGGGAAAACGATCCGGAAAAAAACTACAAACTGACCGATGAAGATTGGCGGAATCATGAAAAATTCGAGCAATACGAAAAAGCGATGAACGAAATGGTCGCCAGAACGGACACGAAAGATGCTCCGTGGATTATTGTCGAAGGGACTCAGAAAGAATATGCCCGCATCAAAGTGTTGAAAGAATTCATCAGCCGGGCAAGAGCCTTCATCGCTATCCAAGAGGGCAAAAAGCAAGGAAAATAGTCGAATGTAAGCGGGGCGTATAATTTGTTAACAAACAAGAGAGTAACCATCTATGTAACGGGCGGCATTGCAGTCTATAAAGCAGCCGATCTCGTCAGAAAATTTATCAAAGCGGGCGCCGTAGTTAAAGTCGCGATGACCGCTTCAGCTCAGGAATTCGTCACACCGTTGACTTTTCAAGTATTGAGCAAGCATGACGTATATACAGACACCTTCGATGAAAAAGATGCGCAGTTCGTCAGTCATATCCATTTAGCTGACTGGACTGAGCTTGCCGTCGTAGCGCCGGCAACAGCAAACATCATCGCAAAAATGGCGAACGGCATTGCCGATGATTTTGTGTCGACTGCGCTATTGGCGACGACGGCTCCAAGGCTAATCGTTCCTGCCATGAACCAGCATATGCTGGAGAATCCGGCTACGGTCCGGAATATGGAAGCTCTGAAAAGTTATGGTTATGAAATCATGGAACCTGACACGGGCTTTTTGGCTGAAGGCTACGAAGGCAAAGGGCGCATGCCTGAACCGGAAAATATTGTTGAAGCAGCGCAGCTGATCGTTTTGAATAATGCCAAAGAACTACCTTTGAAAGGCAAAAAGGTGCTCATCACAGCAGGTGGGACGAAGGAGCGCATAGACCCGGTCAGATTCATAACCAATGATTCTTCCGGAAAGATGGGCTACAGTTTGGCGAAAGCTGCCCGTGACTTAGGTGCTGAAGTGACATTGGTCACCGCAACGAACCTGTTGCCGATTCCTTTCGGGGTCGAATCTATATCCGTGCAATCGTCCAAAGAGATGGAATCAGCAGTTTTAGATAAATTTCACAATATCGATATGGTCATCATGGCAGCGGCTGTATCAGATTACAGACCAAAAATGCAAGCAACAGTCAAAATCAAGAAAACCAATGAGGATTTGACCCTGGTGTTAGAGAAAACGACGGATATCTTGGCTGAACTTGGAAAAAGAAAAACGGATCAATTTTTGATCGGTTTTGCGGCTGAAACGCATGAAGTCGAACATTATGCGCTGGATAAGCTGAAACGCAAAAACGCTGATATGATCGTAGCAAATGACGTTTCAAAAGAATATGCAGGATTCAATAAAGACACAAACGAAGTGATCATTTACCAAGTGGATAAAGAACCAATCCAAATTTCGGTGAGATCAAAAGATTTAATTGCTGAAGAAATATTGTATGCAGCCATCGAATCGATGCATGATGAAGGCGGATCAAACTAAGTCGTAAAAACAAAAAAAAAAACATAATGTAGCAAAATTGCGAAAATAGTTATTATTTCGCAATTTTGCTATTTTTTCATGGTGCGGTTAGGTTAAATTTGATTATTGCGGTTTCTTATAACTTCTATATATAACTTCGTATAATATATATTATGTAAACTAGAATATGGAATTTTTACAGTTGGGCTTTAGATCGGCCGTAACCCCCTGTTTTTCAAGGGTTTGTCGGTCCAAATTCACCTCAGGTTATCGACTCACAATTATCGCTTATTATTCATGCCTATCTGTTAGATTCAATGTAATT
Organism: Trichococcus paludicola; assembly: GCF_003052295.1. GTDB lineage: Bacteria > Bacillota > Bacilli > Lactobacillales > Aerococcaceae > Trichococcus > Trichococcus paludicola. Next base: position 191,443 of record NZ_QBLC01000002.1, on the reverse strand, counting down.
AAGGGTTATTCAAGCCATATATGCTGGCGATCCAACAAAATAATTAGTTGGACAGTCAGCTAATACAAGCATTTATGGATTACATTGACACGAACATAATCAGATCGCGTTGTAGATAATTATTGTTGAAAGACCAGCTGATTCAAGTTATTGATCCACGATTAAAGGAATCTTAAGGCACAGGAAGGTTTGCAATGGGATTCGGGTCATTCGACGGAATGATGAGATTTTTCATATATAGCTGAGCCTAAATATAAATAGGCTTATCTGAGCTGAATAACCGGAATAAAATCCCGCCAGAATCACAGATAAGCCAGATCATACATCATAATTGTCAATCGAAATATTCAAAAAGCTTTTCTTTGACTTCATCAAGGAATTCCAAATCTGACGCAACAGGATTTTCGATTTCCAGCAAGGTGAGATAATCATCCGTATCCACGCTGTTGATAACCAGTTCGGCTAAAGAACCATGGGGAAATTTATTCATGCGAATGTCGAGCCCAGCTTCCAGATAAGCACGATTACAACCTGAATAGGACTGAAGCTTTCTGATTAAATCATCATAATTCACGTTTTTTCTTTGCTCCGTGATGATTTCTTCCATGAAGGTCAGAATATCTTGTTCCGTTTGACTCTTGTATTCCGGAGTCACCCTTTCTTTCAGAACCAGCAAAAACTGCTCCAATTTCAACCTGTTGACTGTTACGTTTTTCATGGTCATTCACTCCTCACTCCAAACAGGCTACCAGTGTCGTTTACACCTATATATTACCACCATGGAAGCTGATTGGACGAATGATAGCATTTGGAGGATAGGCAACAAAAAAGCGAATGCGCCCTTTTCTTCTTTCAGGAAATGGACGCATTCGCTTCTATTTTTTTATTTTAGCTTCTTACAGGCACCGCCTGCAGCATTTGGTACAATTCTGATGGAGATGGCACGTCGCTTATGTTTTCAGAGTAATGGCTCAAAACAACTTGCCCTTTTCTATCGAGGACAATGCTCGCTTGCAGTTGCAGTTCATTTCCCTCAAAACGTTGACACTCGATCCCATAGTATTCGAATTCCAGCAGTTTTTCTTCGGAAACGCCGTAAACAAGATCGCGCATGGATTCCGAAGAAGGGATTTCAAAGTGTTCATACACGGACTGCTCTGGGTCTGCTATGACCGTAAATGGTATTTTCATTTTCGCTGTTCTTTCTGCAACGGCAGCTTCTGCACCTTGGATCACCATCATGATCTCGATCCCCTGATCTTTGAGGAATTGATAGGCATCACGGTATTTAAGCATATCCAGTTGACTCATGCCGCACCCCAGATGTCTAAGGAAAATCACCGCAGTGAAATCGCGTTGCAGCTGAGATCGAAAACTTTGACAATTTCCATTCTTCGTCAAAAATAAAAAATCTTCTATTTCTGTTCCTTCGGTCAACTTCACTTGGCCCACCCCTTTCGCTTTTCCCCGCACCAGGTTGTTTCTGATGCAATTTTCCGTTCAATTACACAATTTGTTGACTCTATGTAAGAATATCTTACCGTTTCTTTCAGATTTTGTCGATGATATTGTTACATTATTCGTCAGAAAATCTGACATATCTTTTTCTGAGGGCTGTAAGTGTTATCATATTTATCCAATGGCTTTAAATTGACAGCGCTTACTCACTGTGATAGATTGACTTTGATGAGGCGAACAAGCACTCAAGGAGGTGTATGTATGGCAAGAGGAGGCGGTGGCGGATCACGGGGCGGTGGTGGTTCTTTCGGCGGAAGCCGTGGTGGCGGAGGCCGCAGTAGCGGCGGTCGCGGCAGTTCTTTTGGCGGTGGCTCTTTCGGCAGCAGCAAAGGCGGTCGTGGAGGCGGTGGCGGATCTTTTGGAAGTGGCGGGTTTAATATCCCCCGATCCGGTTCAAGTGGTTCGATTTTCCGAAGCGGCCCTATTATTAGAGGGCCATCTTCCGGTGGGCCAAATTATTCCGGAGGAAGTCCCAGAGGTGCTCCAGGCTGCGGTTTAGGTTGTGGAACGATCGCATTGGTACTGATCATTCTGGCTGTGGTGTTCGGTTTGATTTTCTCTTTCAGCACAGGTTCTTCGCTTTCCGGTTCGAGTGGGAACAATGAAATCACCCTTTCTACAGTGGAACGGGAGCCCCTTCCGGATGGTTCAGTCACCGAAACGGATTATTACACAGATACGATTGGTTGGATCGGAAACCGTTCTGAATTGACCTCAGGAATGAAACATTTCTACGAACAAACCGGTGTGCAACCCCACCTATTCTTGGCGGATGACATAAATGGTTCCACAAATCCTTCATTGGAGGATTTGGAAAACTTCGCAAACGAAAAATATGACGAACTTTTTGCGGACGAAGCCCATCTGTTGCTGGTATTCTTCGAATACCAGTCCGGCATGTACATGGATTATTATGTGGTCGGCACGCAGGCTGCCACTGTCATCGATACAGAGGCTGGAGATGTCTTGCTTGATTACATCGATTCCTACTATTATGATGACAATAAAACGGATGAAGAATTTTTCAGCGACGCATTCCGGGATTCAGCTGATCGCATCATGAAAGTAACGCGTTCCCCATGGATTGCTGTTCTGATTGTGTTCGGAGTCATCATCCTGTTCGCCCTCCTGTTCTTATGGTGGCGGCATGCCAAAAAGCAGAAGAATCTGGAAGCGCAGCAAACGGAAGACATACTTAAGACGCCGTTGGATACGTTTGGCAATACAGAGGCGGATGAATTGACGAAAAAATATGATGCCGCTGTCCCGCAGCAAGTCGATACCAGCCCTACCCCGCAGGCAGAAGACGAACCCCAGGAAGACACGACCCCATAAGGAGGAAACAGAAATGGCAATACTAGAGAGATTCTCGGATATCATCAGTGCGAACATCAATGCTATGATCGACAAAATGGAAAATCCGGCAAAAATGATCGACCAATACCTGCGCGACATGATGGAAGATTTGGCTGAAGTGAAAAGAAGCACGGCCGGTGTCATGGCCGAAGAGACTCGGACCAAGCGATTGGTCGATGAAAACCAGGCCGAAGTCATCAAATACACGGATTACGCCAAAAAAGCCTTAGAAGCCGGCAATGAAAATGATGCCCGCATCTTCCTGACCAAAAAGCAGGAATTGGAAAATGTCGGTTCAGGATTAGCGACTTCATATGCTTCAGCACATGAGAATGCCGTCAAGATGCGCCAGATGCACGATAAACTGGCAACCGACATCGAAACGCTCAAATCTCGCCGCGAAATGATCAAATCCAAGATAGCGGTCGCCAAAACGCAGGAGACTCTGAACAAAGCGACGGATTCCATTGCCAGCACGAAAGGTGCCATGAGTTCCTTTGAACGTATGGAAGAAAAAGCCGACAAAATGTTGGATCAGGCGAATGCGATGTCCGAGCTGAACATGAAGCCGATCGATGAAGCGAAAGCGCTGGAAGAAAAATATGCGAGCCAAGGATCGGCATCTGTAGAAGAGGAGCTTGAGAAAATGAAAAAAGATATGGGCGTGTAATCCCATTCCAAATTTATGAAAAGTGCACCCTGCCCGTTTTCGATGGCAAGGTGCATTTTTTGCTTGTTTTGCGGAAACGCATTTTGAGGCGATTTCAAATGGAAAGACGTACCGACCATCACGAAACTATCTCAAAACGCGTTATTTTTTTGAACGTGTTAAAACCCGAAATCGACCCGCTTGTATACGTTGTTGATGTTCTCTTGGGTGATGTCGATATAGCGGAGTGTGACCGCCTGCGAAGAATGCTGAAAGATTGTTTGGAGCAAGGAAATGTCCACACCCTGCTTGTAGGAGTGATAGCCGAAGCTCTTCCTAAGCGAGTGGGCGCTCAACGTGATGCCGATCATATCTCCGGCATGCGCGATGATGCGGTGGGCCTGTGTACGCTTGATATGGCTGTTCCTGTCGGCGTTGGAATAGAACAAATAATCAGCTGTAGCTAGCCCTTCCCTTTCCACATAATCCGAAATGGATTGTTTCAAGCGGTCATGGATGGCCAGTTCTTTCTTCTTGCTCGTTTTCATCTCGACGATCTGATACGACTCTTTCCCCAGCACTTGCCCTACTTTCACGTTCAGGATGTCGCTGATGCGCAATCCGGTCCGGATGGCGTACTCCAGCAGCAGGCGATTTTTGGAATATGGCGGATAAACATCCATCAATGTTTGGATTTGGCTGATGTCTTTGATTGCGTGGGTGGTATTCACTGAAATGTCCTCTTGTTTCCTCTATTTTGTGCCCTCCGATATCCGGGGCTTTTCGGATGATTTCGATAAAAAAAGCATACCATTTTGATGTTGATAAATCAACGTTTTATGAGGAACACAATTATACATGTGTTCCTTCTTTCAGCGTCTAAACCCATAATTTAGCAAGCTGCAGAAACGGCTTTTCAGACGATTTCGGGCATGATTGCGGCCAACTGTGCGTGAAACGGCGCGACAGGCTCATCTTAGGGAATGCTTTGACTTTGCGTCGCGGAAGCTTCATAATTAATTAAAGAAATCATAATACATTTCGTAGGTTATCTTTGATACAATGCAAGCATGCTACGAAAGAAAGAAGGTTTAATCATGAAACTGAAGAAATTTATTACAGTGGGTCTGGCTTCATTTACCTTGTTGGGAATTACCGCTCCGGCAGCGTTCGCCGATAAAGTCGCAATCGAACCGATCTTCACTTACGGCGAGAGCCTGAATGCCGCCCAACTGGAGGAAACCAGAGAAACACTGGGAGTAGCCGAGGGGACGAACGAGTTGATCGTGGCAGTCAATGAATTGAATGGCTTGCTGCAGGATGATTATCCTTATAGCCAAGTCTATTCCAGTACGTACATCACGCCTGCCGACAGCGATGGTGCTGTTTCGGTGGAAATCCTGACTCCTGAAACCATCACTGCCATCACGGAGGCGCAATACAAGAATGCAGCCATCACAGCTGGTGCAGTGGATGTGGACATCAAGGTAGCATCCGCCGTCACAGTTGACGGATCCGGTGCATTGGCCGGAGTTTACAAAGCCTTTGCTGATTCAGGGAACACACTGGACGCAGCGGCTGTTGAGGTCGCCCAGGAAGAATTGGCTGTCACTTCTGCAGTAACCGAGGAAAACGAAGCCAATAGCGGCTATTCGGATGAATTGATGAACGCGGCGATCGTGGAAATGAAACAGGATATCCAAGAAGCGAAGGATGCCAACAACGGCAACATCAGCGCTGACGACATCCGCCAAATTGTTGAGGATGTGCTGAAGAACTATAACCTTGACAGCATCCTTTCCGCGGACAACATCACGAACATCCAGAATCTGATGATCAATTTTGGCGACATCAATCTGACAACTGAGCAAAAAGAACAAATCGCCGCTTTTGGTGAAGAGCTACAGGCGACGGGCGGAGAATTGTTCGAGCAAGCAAAAACGGCTTGGAGCAATGTCGATCAGGAACAACTGAAGGAAGACAGCATGGGCATCTGGGAATCCATCGTCCAATTCTTCACGAACCTATTCGGCGGGAATGACAGCACAACGACTGAAACCGAATAACCCAAGCTTTACCAGCTGCATAATGAAGAAGCCTCCCTTTCTGATTTTATCGAAAGGAAGGCTTCTCTCTATTTATGGGTTCAATTGGAATTAATCAAGGTAGTTCCCTATCCTCTTCACAAAAAATAAAATTTGCATGTTAACCGCTTGGAAGAGTGCTGAAGCATGTAACGATAGGAGGTATAGTAAGATGGACCTTCCCTTATTGATTGTCCTCTTTATTGCGGTGGCCTATTTAACCTTTTCCGGCCGCGGCATGCTTGCGTATACGTTCGGCATTTATCTCGACCTCCCCAACGTCATCATCCATGAATGCGGCCATGCTCTGACGGCGCGCTTGTGGGGCGGAAGCATCCAGTCGATTAAATTCAATGTCCTTCCCTCAATCGTCAGAAGCGGCGGCATCCTCGGTTTGGCCGAAATCGGAAACCGCAGCGGGTTAGGGATGTTCTTTAGCCTGCTGGGTGGTTATGTGTCGCAGGCGATGTTCTTTGTCGTGATATCCTATCTCTATGTACAGGGACTGTTGCTTTGGATCATTCCGCTTTTCTTGGGCATCTATTTGCTTACTAATTTATTGGCGCGGGAAAAGAGCTTTTGGCAGAACCTGATCATCCTGATTGTGATCGGCGGTTCGATTCTGATTTACCGGAACGACTCCAGCGTTCTGGTGAGGATCTATCAATCAGTGGATGTCATCACAATCGGTTTCGTCATCTGGTATATGCTTGGACTGGCGCATCAATTTTTCATCGTTTTGCTTTTGAAAAATGACAGCCATTGGGACGGAACAGCCTTGGCGACAAGGACGTTTATCCCTACCTTCATCTGGAAAGGTCTCTTTCTGCTTGGCCTAGGTGGAGCCTATTTCGCCCCCTCTTGGCTGCAACTACTGTTGGTTTAAATCAGATAATCCAAAAAGCTGAATAAACGCTCTTATAGAGGCGTTTCTTCAGCTTTTTTTGTGTTTTTATTGTTGGGCCAGATGCGCTTCAATTTTGGCAATGTCGATCTGATCTTTTTCCCGGCCCAGTTGTTTCTTCATGACGATGACTGATTCCAGGCTCGCGACCGGAACCTCCTCGATCATCGTGATAGCTCCTCTGTGCCAATCCTCAAAAATTTCCACATCATCGCAGTAGATCACTTTGCGGGCAAAGGCACCCTGTTTGATCGGGTATCCTTGAGCCGCTAAAATATGGAACGCTTCCTTGGTGCAGCTGATGTCGATATCTTTTGTTTCCTCTTTTATGCCATGCATAACCAGTGCCGTTCCGGTGATGACGCAATAGTCTCCCGGCTTCAATGGAAGCGCCGATACGCTTTCCTTGATTGTTTCTTTTCGGAACATGTATTTCACCCCTCGTTTGTTCATCCAGGGAACATTATATCATGCAGTCAGATCAATTTATTGAAGCGAAGCAAAAGAAAGACGAGCCACCGAACAGTTTATGTGCTCGTTGGCCCCTCTTATTTGATTCCGTTTATTTCACGTCTTTGAAAAGACCGGTGAAGTCGAACGTTGCAAAGTAATCCGCGGGTGTTTCCGCGCGACGGATCATTTCCGTGCCACCGTCTTCCTTCAACAGGATTTCGGCCGAGCGCAATTTTCCGTTGTAGTTGTACCCCATCGAGAAGCCGTGCGCTCCTGTATCATGGATCACGACCAAGTCACCGATGTCGATTTTAGGCAGCATGCGGTTGATGGCGAATTTGTCGTTGTTTTCGCACAATCCGCCGGTCACATCATATAGGTGGTCTGCTGGCTGATCTTCTTTGCCCATAACGGTGATGTGGTGATAAGCGCCATACATTGCCGGACGCAATAAATTGACTGCGCTGGCATCCAGACCGATGTAATCTTTGTAGATGTGCTTTTCGTGGATGGCCGTTGCCACTAAACAACCGTATGGCCCAAGCATGAATCTGCCCAGCTCCGTATAGATCGCGACATCGCCCAAGCCGGCGGGCACCATGATCTCTTCGAAGGCCTTTCGGACACCTTCACCGATTTTCGCTACATCCGCAGCTTTTTGATCCGGAAGGTACGGGATGCCGATTCCGCCTGAAAGGTTGATGAACGTGATATCCGCTCCGGTTTCTTCCTTCAGTTCAACGGCAGTCTGGAAGAGGATGCCTGCCAGGATCGGATAGTACTCATCCGCAACGTTGTTGCTTGCTAAGAATGAATGCAGGCCGAAGTGTTTCACGCCTTTTGCCATCAACTTTTTGAAGCCTTCCGTCAATTGCGGACGTGTGAAGCCGTATTTTGCGTCTTCGGGTTTGTCCATGATTTCATTATTGATCGTGAACTCGCCGCCTGGATTGAAACGGCAGCTGACCGTTTCCGGCAATCCGGCTGCCTCTTCCAGGAAATCGATGTGGGTTATGTCGTCCAAATTGATGGTCGCATTCATTTTGCGGGCGAATTGGAAATCCTCCTTAGGCGTCACGTTCGAGGAGAACATGATTTCATCGCCTTTGAAGCCGAGCGCATCTGACATCATCAGCTCTGTGTAAGTCGAACAGTCAACGCCGCAGCCTTCTTCCTTCAGAATCTTCAGAATGGCCGGTGTCGGTGTTGCCTTCACAGCGAAGTATTCCTTGTAGCCTTTGTTCCAGGAGAAAGCCGCATTCAATTTGCGCGCATTCTCACGGATACCTTTTTCATCATATAAATGGAAGGGAGTCGGATACTGTTGTACGATTTCTTCCAATTGCTCTTTTTCAACAAATACTTTTTTTGTCATTTCGCTTCAAATCCTCTCATCATTTCGACTACTTTGATTTCGTTCTGCAACGATTCTTTCAATAAATCAACTACATTTTTCTTCCCGGAATACAGGCAAGTGGAAAACTCACCCTCATCGATATCACCAGTCAGAACGGTCGTGGAATCCACGATGATCCGTACTTGCTTCTTCGGCTTCTCCAAAACATGAACAGTCATGCCTTCCTGAGGGAAAGGCGTATCGGTTATGACGACCATTTTGATGCCACGCTGATGCGCAGCCTGCATTTCCGTCAAAAGTTCCGGCAGGATATTCCCGGACACGGACAAGTAGACGCGAGACTTCGATTCTGAAATCATATTACGCATTTTGTCCATTATGCGGTGTTCGCCTGTGATGGTAATGTACCCCTCCGCATCTTCTCTTCTTTGGGGGATATTCTTGATCAATTCCTGCTTGGATTCCTGAAGGGATCGAATTTTGTTCCCGCAGAATTCCTCCACAGGTACCGGGGTATAACGGGTCGTCTCCCCTTCGATGATGAAGGCCGCTCCTTTTTCAACCAACGAAGCCAATGATGCATAGGCGTTCGAGCGCGAAATACCGGTTATTTTTGATACTTCATAACCGTTCAGGTCCCCGTCTGAAAGCAAGGTTAGGTAGATGGTCGCTTCATGCCTGGTCAGATTAAATCGCGTCAACAATTCTGTGTTATCCACTGAATAAATCCTCCCATTTCGGTGCTTGTTCGGCTTTTTTGTCAGTAGTATTACTGCATAGGAACACTATATACTATTTCCGTTTTCTTGTCTATTTCTAATGCTTTTTTCATGAAATGTTTTTTTGGGATTTATCTATTGGAAACGTACCGCTCTTTAGACATGATGGTGGCTATAGTGCTCAACCAAGTCCCCGAGCATATCGGTGGCGATGTCGTTCTGGCCTCCGCGCGGCACGATGATGTCGGCTTGGATTTTGGACGGCTCAATGAAGGCATCATGCATCGGTTTGACGGTCGTCAGATAGCGGGCAATCGTACTCTCATACGTGCTGTTCCGTTCGCGGATATCCCTTTCGATTCTTCTGATCAGGCGAATGTCCGGTTCGGCATCGACAAATATTTTGATGTCGATCATTGATACCAACTTGGGTATGGCCAAAATCAGGATCCCTTCCAGGATGACGACCGGCTTCGACTCGATCGGGGTCGTCTTTTTCGAACGCGCTTGCAGACCGAAATCGTAGATCGGCGCCTCAATGTCTTGTCCGGAACGGAGTTTTGCCAAATCAGCTATCAACAGTTCGTTATCGAAGGCGTTTGGGTGATCGAGATTCAGGTTTTCGCGCTCAATTGTACTCAGATGCGTCTGATCTTTGTAGTACCAATCCTGCGATACATAGACGACATTGCCCTTGCCCAGTCTTTTCGCGATTGTTTTTGCTACGGTTGTTTTGCCGGCTCCCGATCCTCCGGTAATCCCGATGATGATCATCTTTATCGTCCCCCGTCATATGTGATGGTTGTATTCCTTCTACATCCATTATAAGCTTTCACCGGGGCATAGGCGAACACGAGGCGACAAAAAAAGAAACAAGATTCAGCTTCTGCAGCAGATTCTTGTTTCCGTATATAGGATTCAAATCAAAAATAATGATTTCAGGACCGTTATGAACACAACCAAACTGAACATCGAAAAGATGGTAGTGAAAACGACGATTTGACTCGCCAAATCCGGGTCCCCGCCCATCTGTTGCGCCATAGTGTAGCTGGATACGGCTGTCGGACCGCCCAGCATCGTCATCATCGGCACCAAATTTTCTCTGGTCAATCCATAGAGGACAGCAAGCGTCAGACCGATTATCGGGATCAAAACCAATTTGAAGAATACAGTCATTGCCAGTTGGATCCGCGCATTATTTAAGGCATCAAAGCGGAAAGTACCGCCCATGACAATCAGTGCTAACGGTGTGACCAGCCCTTTGATACCGCTCAGCGTATCGTCGAAGAACAGAGGGAATTTCAATCCAGAAAGGCTGATCAGGATCCCTACCATCGTACCGATGAACATCGGATTCTTCAGGATATCCAAGAGGATGCGAACGGGTTGGATTTTATGATCCGAATAGATGGAAAGCGCCACGACGGACAGGACATTATTCAAAGGAACGATCACCGCAATCAGTATCGATGTCATCCCCAATTGGCTTTCCGACAACAACGATGTAGCGATCGGCAACCCGAACAGGACAAAATTGGAACGGAATGTCCCTTGCAGCATCACCCCGCGTTTGGCATTGTCCTTTTCGATCCGCGGAATGAATAAAGAAAAAAGCAAGAAGAAACTTAAAGTAAGCCCGACAGCGAAAAAGAGCACATCGACTCTGAAGGTGCTTCTGACATCCGCTTCGTAAACGTTCATAAGGAGATTGATCGGCAAAAAGAACCGGAAAATGGCATTATTCAATTTTTGATAAGTCGTGCCATCCAACAGTTTGGCCCGCAATAATCCCTGCCCAATCAACATGTACAACAATAAAGGCATTACTGCATTCACTGCAATGGAAAAATTCCCCAATAAATCATCTCCTTTATGTGGAAGTATAATTACTAATACGTAGCCTTTTTGAGTAACGAAAGGCTGAATTAAGCAACACTATCAGTGTACCATAGATCTCCGGTGATGGAATATTGATTGCTCAACCTTTGCATGGCTACTTCATTTCTGTTCAAGTGCCTTTATTAAAAGCCGTGCGTTATTCTTTGCTCGTACCCTTAATAAAGCGTTATACTTGAGTAAAGCAGAGAACAGGGGTGGTCAAGATGATTTATGAATTCAGGATTGCTGTCCGAGACATCGGCGTGCCAATTTGGCGGGATATCCAGGTGAACAGCGATGAGACTTTCTACGACTTCAACAGCATCATCCAAGCGGCATTCAGTTGGAGCGGGTTTTTTGAACACCGTTTTGAAATCACGCGCTCCGGCGGCACAGACCTGCTTCCCATCATCATCGAGGAGACACCGTTGGACACCTTGGAAGATTATACGGACGAGAGCGACCTCAGGGAATATTCCGATGAGGAACGTGAAGACGTGGATGAAATCGAAGAAAATGACTACGACTATTACGATGAAAACGACAGCGCAGAAAATGAGGACCAGACGCTTCAGAAATTTTTCACCGATATCGATGATGCGGCGACCTACATCTATTTCACGGATGCAGTCCTAGAAGTGGATATCCACCTCACGGAGATGGTTGTGCCGCGAGAAGATTGTAGCTATCCGATTTGTGTAGCCGCGGAAAATGCCAGTCCCGACGAAATGGAAGACCGCACCACAATTCTGCAGAATCGGGATAAATTGAAACTGACGGACACACAAGAGTTGATCCGTTTGATTAACTTCGCATTATCCCAGTTGGGCGACTCGGATATTTTCGACACGGAATATGAAGACTTTGGGTCAGAATATGCGATCGATACAAGTTGGGATGATGCATTGCCTGATGAGACGGAAGATTCGCCGCCCAATTATTGAAAGTTCAAAAAATTACAGCAGGCCACCCGTAAAAAGTGGTCTGCTGTTTCTGTACCAATTGATATTGTAGTCGCGCTTTATCTCAAACAATAATTTGGCTAGGTCATACTTTCTTAACAAAATAATCGTCATTCCGAAACAAATGCATCATAAATCTGTGTTATGATGTCCATTGAATGCTCCTGAACAACAAAAGCAGTTTCGTTGCAACTATTGTTTTGAGCAAATAGACATACAAGGGGGAATAGGTATGACCTACCCGATCATCTTCGTTTTTATTCTCGTCCTGACGTTTATCCATATCATGAAAAAACGCAACGGCAAGGAATCCAGATTTCCATTTACATCAGTATTTCTCGGCGTACTCTTCGGATACCTGCAGCAAGCCACTGCTGTCGGCAGCATCATCGGCATTCCGGATCTTGGCCTCTATCTTTCGCTCGCCTTTTTAAGCTTGGCCACTCTCCAGGTCTTGGTTGGGAAAAGCAGGCAGAAACGCGAAGCGAATGCCCGATTCCGCAGCGGCGTATCCGGCTTGATTCTTGGGACCGGTTTCCTCTATCTGCACACCCAAACAGCCAGCGATCAACTGATAACTGCCAGAACAGGCATTTCCGATTTGACACTCTATTTGGCTATCGGTTGCTACGCACTGGCGTTCCTTTCCTTCTCGGCTAATCTGAATAAACTGCTGAAGAAGCAAGGCACTCATATCAGAAACGGCGTACTCGGCGCACTGTTCGGCACATTGTTTCTTTTTCTGGATACGCAAACGATGGCCGGCGCCTTATTGGCGAACATCACCGGGCAGAGCAGTCTGCTTCTGTATGCCGCACTCATCAGTTATGCGATTGCTGTCTTCAGTATTCTTATGGAGGGCAACAAACGCTTGAAAGTGACCAGCGGCAACAGCAAACGAGCGATCCTGTGCGCAGGTTTGGGGGCACTGTTTAGATACATCCATCTCCGGACAACGCTGGACGACCTGTTGGGTGTTTCCGGCTGGATGGGCACCCTCTCGTACGGTCTCTTCATCGCAGCAGCGGTCTTCCTTGTGCTGGATCTGTTCAAATCGGGCAAATTCAAAAGCAAGAAGCGCCCTACCGTAAAACCTGCCAAGCAGCACCCCAAACAACCGAAAGCTGTCTTCACACCGGAACAGCCGGCTGTCGAAAATACGGAAGCAAACGGCCTCTCGCGTTCAGAATACCGACGCCAACAAAACCTGTAAGCCCATCAAATCATCACCTTCAAAAACGAAAAAAGCAGCGGGCTCTTCAAAAGAGAGCCCGCTGCTTTTTTCAATCCTCGTCCTTGATGTCAGGATCTTCTGGCAAAGGCGTATTTAAATAGGCCTCCAATTCGTGTTTGTACTTTTCCCTTTGCTCGATGAAAAAATTGAACTGATCGCGGTTCAGCAGTATGTCATCATCCACGCTGATTGTGCGGATTTGACGCTCGCGGATCAAACGATGGATTTCGCTGATCGGCACTTCCAGATAGTCGGCTGTTTCTTGAATATTCAGATACATAATAACACCTTCCATAAACTTCATTTCATTCATTTTACACCAAGTCCGGAAATTTGGGGGAAAATTTTCTGTCCCATCAGCGCAGGCGATTGATATCGGGATTGAAGAAGTTCTTCCGCTTGACCCAGACCGGGCCGTCCCCTTTTGTGATTAATAGCACATCGATCGGTCCGCCGACCGTTTCCATGGAAAAGGAAATTTTCCCTTTGAAGGAAGTGATATTGACCAACGTCTCCGCAATCAAAGCAAGTTCCTCTTTCGGCATCGAATCGATCGTCATTAATACGGGGGTCAAATGCCGTTCCTGTTTCATGTTTTCGAAGGCATTCAAGCCCGATTCGATCAGCGTCGCCTTTAATTTGCTGATTTCCGGAGCATCGCTTTCCTTCAACAATTTTTTCTCGGTCAATTCCGAAACAAATTTTTCAAGTGTGGCGCGGAGCAATTCCCCGAGGTCAGCCTCCAAATCAGGCGCTATGCCGTTTATGACCGTATGGACCATATCCTGCTGCGCAAACGGGACGATGGCTGAGGAACACCTGTCTTCTGCGAAATCGTTCATCACAATCTGGCGCACAGTCAGCCGTTTTTTGATCACTCTATCGACGACGCCGGATATGTCGTACTGGTATATGCTGGGGAACAACTCGTTGTAGCCGAAGCCGGCGATCACCAGACCTGAGTACGTGTCGGGATAATAGCTGTCGCTGTAAACATAATTCCGCACGATTTTGTAAAGATCCGGCTTGAATTTATCGTAGAGGTTCAAGCCCAAGAATACGGTATCGAAAAGTTCTTTAAAAACTTCATCCAGCTTCTCCCCGTAACGGTCAGAGAAGGCTTTGAGCGGCGCCTTTTTGGTGATGCTCTTCATCTTTTCGCTTTCTTTCAGCAACGCCGGAATTTTTTCCTCGACAGCCTTTTGGTAATCGCCCAGAGTGAATGCACCGGGTGAAGGTATATAAGTCGTATTCTCCAAAATATTGCTGACATTCTCTGCATACCCGATGATGAGCACTTCGGTAAAGATCGTGGAGTAGATTTCATCCACACTCTCTAGATAATTGAAGAATTCCGTGCAGTAATCCCAAACTGTATTCAACGGCCGTGCCCCAATTTTCTGATGGAAGCCAGTTACGATGATTTCCCATGGAATCCCCATGAATTGGACATTCCCGAACATCATGATACCAATCGAGTGGCTCGGTCCGAGCGAAAAGATCTTATTGCCGGAATTGAATATTTTCATTTGTTCGCTGTTCCCCATCGTCAAAGCGGAATCAGCCGCCAGTACCAATCCGTTCGCGTTCAATATCCCTACTTCTGCCGTCATGATGCTTCCTCGCTTCCTTTGCAAAACCGTTCTCCAAAAGCGCTTTCTTTCCTCCATTATAGCCTTACCTGTCGCTTTTCTCAAAACATTACGGACGCAGTCGTAACTTTGGACGCTTGACTGAACGCGAAAAAAGAACCAGACACCACGATTAGGCGGTGTCTGGTCCGGATTGGAGCTAGTCAGTATAAGAATCCAAGCGTGCATAGGACTGATAACGGTCTTTTGCTGCCAGGAGGCTTTCATCGAAGATCGCCTGTACATGTTCAGCATCATACTGGTTATATAATGAAGAGTAGCGGACCTCTTCCATCAGGAAATCCTGGAATCGTTCAAATTGTGGTTCCTTGGAATCCAACTTGAACGGGTTTTTCCCTTTCAGTTTGTTTTCCGGGTGGAAGCGGTAAAGATGCCAATAGCCGACATCCACAGCATCTTTTTCGTGTTCCTGCGATACGGTCAACCCGCACTTGATGCCGTGGCTGATGCATGGCGAGTAGGCGATGACGATGGAAGGACCATCGTAGGCTTCCGCCTCGGAGATGACTTTCAGCGTATGCCTAGGGTTTGCGCCCATCGCAATCTGCGCGACATAGACATACCCGTAATTCATCATCATCATGCCCAAATCTTTTTTGCGGACGGATTTTCCGCCGGAAGCGAACTCGGCGATGGCACCCAGGTTGGATGATTTCGAGACCTGTCCGCCTGTGTTGGAATAGACTTCCGTATCCAGCACGAGGATGTTCACATCTTCCCCGCTTGCGAGAACATGGTCGATTCCGCCGAAGCCGATATCATAGGCCCAGCCGTCTCCGCCGATCATCCAAGTGGAACGTTTCATCAGATAATCTTTATAGTCCACTAGCTCGTGGACCAATTGTTGGATTTTCGGATCCGTTGTGTCAGCAGTTTCCAAAGCCTTGATGTACGCTTCGGCTAACTTGCGGGCGCTGTTTTTGTCGTTGAATCCCTCAGTCCAAGCTGTGGCGGCCGTTCTGAGCGAATCGTCGATCTGCAGGTTCAGAAGCTCACCTGTCAATTCCAGTGTCCGTTGGCGCAATTGTTTCGTTGCATGGTGCATCCCAAGGCCGAATTCCGCATTATCCTCCAGCAGGGAATTTGCCCATGATGGCCCGCAGCCGGATTCATTTGTCGTATACGGTGTGGAAGGGGCCGATCCGCCGTAGATGGATGAGCAACCTGTCGCATTCGCTATCTGCATGCGATCCCCCACCACTTGGGTGACCAGTTTGATGTATGGCGTTTCGCCGCAGCCAGCACAGGCACCTGAAAATTCGAACAACGGTTTTTCGAATTGGCTGCCTTTCACCGTGTTGATGCCGACAGGATTTTCCTTGTGCGGCAGACGGATCATGTAATCCCAGTTATTGTTTTCCTCCAGATGATCCTCGCGGTTTTTCATCTCGATCGCTTTTTTGCGGGCAGGACAAGTCAAGACGCAGATGCCGCAGCCCGTGCAGTCGGCAGCGGACACTTGGATTCGGTATTTGTAGTCTTTGTATGGGCGCATCCCATCAAGGAATTCCACGCCTTCAGGTGCATTGGCTGCCTCGTCTTCGGTAGCCAGGAACGGTCGGATGGCGGCATGCGGACAAACAAAGGAGCATTGGTTGCACTGGATGCATTCCTCGGGATTCCAGATCGGGATCTGGACAGCGATTTCGCGTTTCTCGTATTGTGTCGTCCCCTGAGGGAAAGTTCCGTCAGCCCGGTCCAAAAAGGCACTGACAGGCAATTGGTTGCCTTCCATCCGCTCCATCATGTTGGCGATGTTGCGGACAAAATCCGGGTGGTCATTCAATACCTCGGGCTCATCCTGTGCATCTTTCCAGCTTTCCGGAATGCTGATTTTTTGGACTGCTTCCATGCCGGCATCTATCGCTTTCTCGTTCATGGAGATGATTGCTTCGCCTTTGTGCCCGTATGACTTGTGGGCCGCTTCTTTCATGTACTGCATGGCCTCTTCAGCAGGTATGACCGGCAGTATTTTAAAGAAGGCTGCTTGACAGATTGTATTGATCCGTCCGCCCAGGCCGATTTCCTTGGCAAGGTTGATGGCATCGATCGTATAGAAGGCAATCTCGTTTTTGGCGATGTACCGTTTCATCTTGGCAGGTAAACGCATTTCGAGATCCTCTGCGCGCCAATTGGTATTCAACAGGAAAGCGCCGCCTGACTTCAGGTTCTTCAGCATGTCGTATTTTTTTACGTAGGCATGATTGTGGCAAGCCACGAAATCAGCCTTTTCGATCAAATACGGCTCATGGATCGGCTCCTTGCCGAAACGCAGATCGGAAATGGTGACCCCACCCGATTTTTTCGAATCGTAGGAAAAATAAGCCTGTACGTGCATATCGGTATGATCCCCGATGATTTTGATCGAATTTTTATTGGCCCCGACTGTCCCGTCAGAACCGAATCCCCAGAACTGCGCCTCGAACGTGCCTTCCTGACGGACGTCGATCTGTTCATCGATCGCAAGCGATAGGTGGGTGACATCATCGTTGATGCCGATCGTGAAGGGATGTTTCGGTTCCTCCTTCTTCAGGTTTTTATAAACCGCGAACAGCTGCTCTGGCGTTGTGTCCTTCGAACCCAAGCCATAACGGCCGCCGATGATCATCGGACGATCGATTCGATTGTTGAAGGCCGCCACAACATCCAAAAAGAGCGGTTCGCCGATGGAGCCGGCTTCTTTCGTGCGGTCAAGTACCGCAATCCGTTTTACTGAGTCCGGTAAAGCCTTCAAAAAGTGTCCGACGCTGAATGGACGGTAAAGATGCACATTGAGGACACCTACTTTTTCCCCTAAGCGATTCAGGTAATCTGCCGTCTCGCAGGCTGTTTCATATACGGAGCCCATACAGATGATGACCCGCTCTGCATCCGCAGCACCGTAATAATTGAACAGGCGGTAGTCCCGGCCGGTCAACTGGTTCATTTTTTCCATGTATCCTTCGACAATTTCCGGAACAGCATCATAATATCTGTTCGCGGCTTCTTTGGTCTGGAAAAAGACATCTGGATTCTGGGCCGTTCCCCGCAATGTCGGATGGTTCGGGCTGAGACTGCGGTCACGGAAGGCTTTCAAAGCATCCTGATCCAGCATTTCCGCCAGGTCGTCATACGATTGAACCTCGATTTTTTGAATTTCATGCGAAGTCCGGAAGCCATCGAAGAAATGCAAAAATGGCACGCGCCCTTTGATTGCCGCCAAATGGGCGACAGCTGCCAAGTCCGTCGCTTCCTGTACGCTCGAGGAAGCCAATAAAGCATAGCCGGTCTGTCTGCAGGCCATCACGTCCGAGTGATCTCCGAAAATAGAAAGCGCATGGCCCCCCAGCGCACGCGCGGCTACATGGATGACGGATGGCAACAATTGTCCGGCCATTTTGTACAGGTCGGGTATCATCAGCAATAATCCTTGCGATGATGTATAGGAACATGCCAAAGCGCCTGCTTGCAGGGCGCCATGCACAGTACCCGCCGCGCCGGCTTCAGATTGCATTTGGGTCACTTTTACGGTTTGACCAAAGATATTCTTGCGGCCTTCCTGCGCCCAATGATCGACAGAATCGGCCATCGGGGAAGAGGGTGTAATGGGATAAATCCCTGAAATTTCAGTAAAAGCATAAGATGCATAGGCTGCGGCTGTATTTCCGTCGACAGTCATATACATTTTCTCGTTGGACATAAAGGATTCCTTCTCTCAAATCGTATAGTTCACATATAGGTGATAAAACAACTGTTTTTTTCGGCCATATCCTGCAGAATGGCATCAGCTGATGCATTTGCATGATTTTATTATAGCAAAATAGTAAGTGCTCCGGTACACAAAGAACTGCGTTTCTTCCCGGATTTCTGAAAGCTTAAGGGTTCTTTATCATTTCATTTGGAATGAGGATAGGGATTTGCCTTCTGACGGAGGCAACGCGTTCGAGATCTATCTCCACAATCGCGATATCTTCCTCGAAACCCAGCTGGGTCAGAAGGCTTCCCCATGGATCCACTACTAGCGAGTGGCCGTAAGCATGATAACTGAAATCGAGGTCACGAGCAGGACTGACCCCCACCATGAACAGCTGATTGTCGACTGCGCGGGCTCGGAACAGCAATTCCCAATGGGCCGGCCCGGTCGTCATATTGAATGCACCGGGTACAATGCAAACGAGGGCTCCTTGTTTTTGGAGCAGCTGCCAGTCGCTTTGGAATCGGACATCAAAGCAGATACCCAAGCCGAACAGTCCGAATTCTGTCTGAAACACGCCCAGCCCGTCCCCGGGAGTCAACGTATCGGATTCTCTGAACGCTTGCCCGCCCTCTACCTGGATATCGAATAAATGGGTTTTGCTGTAGTCGTGGATTTCGTTGCCTTGGCGATCAAATGTATAGTTTGTGTTGTAGATGTTGTTTTCCTTGATCTGAGGAACCGATCCGCCGACCACATAGATGGCATTTTCTTTCGCCATCTCTGCGAGCCTTCGGTAGGTTTCTCCGCCTTTCGGCTCTGCGTATTCTCTGAAATAAGCATTATCATAAGGACAATTGAACATTTCCGGGAGCACCGCCATATCCGCTCCACCCTGGGTTGCTTTTTTGACCATTTCCTCTGCACGTTTCAGGTTCGTTTCCTTATCCGCTGTGACCATCATCTGAAGCAAGGCTATTTTCATTCCCATCACCCTCCTGATTGTTTCCATAAGTATAACGTTTTACTGCCCTAGTGTCACAAAAAGCAGAGACGGCTGGATTGCCCATCTCTGCTTTTAGAAATCTAATAGACAACAACTGGTGTACCAACCGGATAACTGTAATACAACGTCCGGACAGCTTCATACGGTGTGTTGACGCAACCATGCGATCCGTAGTAGAGGTAGATATCGCCGCCATAGCCATGCGTCTGCCAAGGCGAATCGTGCAAACCCACCATGTTTCCCACGAACGGTATCCAGAAGCTGACGGGTGAAGCATAGTCCTCACCGATCAGAACGGATGGCGATTGTTTAAACGGCTGAATATAGAACAAGCCTCGCGGCGTTGCGTTATTGGCCGATGGTTTACCGGTGATGACCGGAGCGGAAACAAGCATCGTCTCGCCTTTATAGGCCCAGACGCTCTGTTGACTCAAGCTGACGATGATATAACTGTTGCCAATGTAGTAATTGACACCCGAATTGCTACGGAAATATCCGTTGATCACTGTCCAATCCGGACCTTTTGCATAGGTTGGCAAACCTGAAAGAGCGGCTTTGTCCACCCAACCGATGTAGCTGCCGTTCAGGGAAAGAAGGACATAATGACCGTCAGCGGATTCCCTGATCGCATCGACCTTCTGTCCGACATAGCTGTCCGTGCTCGTACGCCATTGGTAACCAGCATAGCCCCATGGCAAGGTATCGACCGAAAAACCCGCTTTAGCGATTGTCGGTGAATAGCTCACGGCGGTTCCGCCGGATATATTCTGTGCCTGGGATCTGTAGCTGAAATCCCCCAAAGCTTTTTTATCGATCCAACCTAATTTTTTGCCGTTCAGGGAAAGTAGCACATACGATCCGTTGGCTGCTTCTTTCACCGCCTCAAATCGTTGTCCGAGATAGTCGGTTGAAGTGGCCATCTGTTGATAGCCGGCGTAACCCCACGGCAGACTGTCAATCGAATAGCCCGGCGAAGTGATGGCTGCCGTATAAGCAACAACGACTGCAGAGGCTACATCCTGCAGTTTTGGCGTAATGGCGATATCGGTGAGTGCTCGTTTATCAACCCATCCCAATCGGGTCCCATTGGAAGAAATCAAAACATAAAGTCCATTCAGCGACTCTTGAATAGCTTGGATTCGTTCTCCGGTATGGTTGCTGGTCGTATCAATTTGCCCATACCCGGCATAACCCCATGGCAGGCTGTCGATAGAAAATCCAGGGGCTGCTATAGTCGCTTTATAATCTACGGATATCCCCGTTGCCAACTCCTGTACTTTTGGTTGGATATAGATATCCGTCAGTGCCCGTTTATCTATCCACCCCAATCTGTTGCCGTTCAATGCGATCAGCGCATAGAGGCCGTTAGCGGTCTCCTTGACTGCCTTTACACTTTGGTTCAAATAAGCCGAACTCGTTGTCATCTGAGCATAACCGGCATAGCCCCACGGCAAGCTGTCTATGGAAAAACCGGCTGCGCCAATCCGGGCGGCATAGTCCACCGTCAGAGCTGATGCAATATCCTGCACTTTAGGCTGACTGTAAATATCCGACAGAGCGCGCTTGTCGATCCAACCCAACTTTTCTCCATTGAGGGAAATCAGCACGTACTGACCATTTGGGCTTTCTTTTTCGGCCTGAATTTTTTGATTCAAATAAGTTGCGCTCGTCGTCATCTGCATGTACCCCGAGTAACCCCATGGCAGACTATCAATCGAAAAATTTGCTGCGTTAATGCGTGCAGTGTAATCCACGGCAATCGCTGATGCTAGGTCTTGTACCTTAGGAATGACGACTACATCGGATAAGGCGCGCTTGTCGACCCAACCCAACTTTTCTCCGTTCAGCACTGCCAATGCGTAAAGACCGTTCTGCGATTCTCTGGTCACCTCGATTTTTTGACCTACAAAATCGTTCGTCATGTAGCGGAATGCATAGCCTGAGTAGCCCCAAGGAAGACTGTCGAGAGTAAAATCCCCTTTGGCAATGACGGCTGTGTAAGAAACGGCAATGTCAGAAGCACTTTCCATCACTTCGGGTAAAGTTGATGGCGCTGC
Source organism: Trichococcus paludicola (assembly GCF_003052295.1). Taxonomy (GTDB): domain Bacteria; phylum Bacillota; class Bacilli; order Lactobacillales; family Aerococcaceae; genus Trichococcus; species Trichococcus paludicola. The sequence continues at coordinate 169,941 of NZ_QBLC01000002.1, read as the reverse complement.
CGTCATTTCCATTGCGGGTGCAGACTGAATCTTAGTGGGATCGCTTGATTGAGTACTGGATTCGATAGCTGCTGGAATTGATTCGCTTGTTGTAGGAGTGTCATTCTTGATTGCTGATATATCTTCTCCAGGTTCTTCCGAAGAGCTATCCGAAAGGGCATCTTCTGAAAGATTCGGTATTGCAGTTACTGTTTCCTCTGAGGGAATAGCAGTTTTGTCTGTATCCTCAGAGAGGATGGATGATTGCACAATTAAATCCGGTGTTTCTGTTTGGGACGACTCGCTCCCAATGGTGCTGCTTGCATTCGCTCCGGTAGTTTCCGCAAAAACTGAAGGTGCCGGTGCCGCAGTCAGCATAGCTGCGGACAGACCGCAAACCAAAACGGCACACCATTGAGATTTGACTTTACGCAATTTTTTCATGACTTACCCCACCAATCTGTTTGATATTGTAAAGGCTTACATATATTCACGCAGAAAATTTAGTGATAGCGATTCGAAAATCATCTTTATACTTCTAGTATATCAATATATTTTGTATCTTCAATATATTTCATCAAATCCCTGCTTTTTATTGAAAAATTGGCTGCCGGACATATGAAAAGAGCCGAGCTGAAACCGATCGGGTCCCTGCTCAACTCTTCCTTTCAGCTAAAATACACGCGACTATCCTCTCAAGGATACATCATTCTAAGTCGTACTCGTCGCTACTGACGCTGCCGTACCGGTCACTTGCAGCTTGAGCAGCTTCGATGCTCTTGTTGTATTTTTCCAGTTTCTGTTGGACTTTACGGAAGACGCTGCCTTCCGTGAAATTTCCGTCCGATTCGCGTTTTCCGCAATTCAGCCCCGTCAACAGCTCGATACCTTCCGAAACTGTTTTGACGGAATAGATATGGAATTTAGCAGCATTCACTGCCTCGATGATTTCCTCCTTCAGCATCAGATCGTCCACATTTTGATTCGGAATGATGACCCCTTGCTCTCCAGTCAAACCTTTCGCCTCACAAAGATCGAAAAAGCTTTCGATCTTTTCGGTGGCACCGCCTATTGGTTGGATTTCACCTTTCTGATTGATGGAACCCGTGACAGCAAGATTCTGTCTCAGTGGCGCATCACCAAGGCTGGACAGGAGCGCATAAAGTTCAGCACTGGAGGCACTGTCCCCGTCGACACCTCCGTAATTCTGTTCAAAAGTCAATTGGGCGCTTACTGCCAGCGGTTTTTCCTGTGCAAACTGCCCGCCGAGAAAGCCTGCCAACGTCAATACCCCTTTTGAATGGCTACTGCCGCTCATTTTGGTTTCGCGCTCAATGTTTGTCACTCCGTTCGAACCGATATAGGTACGGGCTGTGATCCGCGTCGGGTGGCCAAAAGCGTATTCTTCTGTCTGGATCACTGAGAGGCCGTTCACTTGACCGATGACTGAATCCTGAGTATCAATCATGATTTTGTCCCTCAATAACATTTCCTGGAATTTCTCCTCGATCATATTTGCCCTGTATTTCCTGTCAGCAAGAGCTCTTTTCACGTGAATATCCGAAACCATCGGTGCCCCCTCGTATTTGGCGATGGCGCTGGATTCATGGACAATCTCCGTGATTTCGTTGAATTGAGTGGATAATTTGGTCTGATTGCCCGCAAGACGTGATCCGTACTCAATGATTTTACCTAAGCCGCTTCGGTCAAAATGGAGGATTCCTGTTTCCTCACAGATTGAGCTGATGAATGAGACATATTTTCTGATATTCTCTCCGTTGCGGTCCATACTGATATCGAAATCAACTTTTACTTTGAACAGTTTCCTGAAATCTTCATCATAAGTCAGCACTTTGTAGAATATCGGACTACCGATCAAAATGATTTTGACGTTCAATGGAATGGTCTCTGGTTTCAGAGTCACGGTCGGCACATAGCGGTACTGCTCGCCGATGTTCTCGATCAAGGCTTGTTGATGTTTCAAAACTTTTTTCAGGGCATCCCACATGAATGGATCAAAAAGGACATCTTTGGCCTGCAGCACCAGATATCCGCCGTTTGCCTGATGGATAGCGCCGGCTTTTACCATAGTGAAATCAGTGGTCGTGTACATGAATTGATTTTTGTATTCGATTTTCCCGAAGATATTGTAATAATTCGTAAAAGGTTCAATGATCGCGGGAGCGCCTTTACTGTTTTCATTGTTCACAAAGAGGTTGACTTTGTATTTTATGAAGGGGTCACCGTCGTTTTCCGGCAGTTGAAACGGATTTTGCGCTTGCGGTGCATCGGCCAAACGGAAAATGATGTTGTTTTCGGTGATGTCCGTCTGCACTTTGTCGAGGTAATCCTGGATTTTTTCCGAATATGCGTATTTTTCTTTTAATCTGGCGATGGGAGGCTCTGTCGCAAATCGGGTTATCTGCCTGTCCAATTCCTTGAGCTGTTTGTCGGCCTCTTTTTCGAGTGCACGGGATCCGCGGATGATTTCATCGAGCCTCTTTTCAAGCTTGTAGGTATTTTCATCAATGGTTTTGCGTTCTTCAGCCGAAAGAGCTTTATATTCTTCCGGGGAAAGCTGCTTGCCATCTTTGATCGGTATCAAAGCCACGCGTCCAGGTGCTTGCCGAACGACGAATCCCGATTTGAGAGCCTCCTGTTCGATGCTCCGAAAAACAGCATCCACCTTTTCTTGAACCACTTGGATAATGGTGCCTTTCTGTTGATCATAATCACTGCTCTCGAACGTTTTCGGAATGAGGCTACGCATGTCCTCAACAAACTCGGTCATGTCATTGCGGAATACTTTGCCTTGCCCTGGTGGCAGAGACACCGCGATTGGTTTGTCCCGATCGGCAAAATTATAAATATAGCACCAATCATCAGGCGTAATGCCTTTTTCGGCCAATCGGGATACTACCGTCTGGACGTAGGTGCTCTTTCCGGTTCCTGGTGGGCCGGAAACGAAAATATTGTAGCCAGGCACTGTCATTCCCAAACCGAAGTCCATCGATTTCACGGCCCGATCCTGGCCGATGATGCCTTGCAAGGGAGGGACATCCCTGGATGATTCGCAAAAATTCAGTTCGCCGGTATGGAGATAACTCCAGCGTAGCTTCTCGACCGGAATACGGTATTTTTCTTCAAGCGACATGCAAAGGACTCCTTTACTGTTGGATTGCGCTGTTTGTGCCGGCAAAAGTCATCTTCTGACACCGATTCGTAAGCGCTAACATTATCCAACTCTATTGTATAACAATTTTGCTGAGATGTGGAATGTTTTCCTTTTTGATTTGATTATTACACCCGCAATTATTGCGCAAAAAAACATTAGCGACTTTTCAGGTATGGATTGCTGCGCTATACTGATGCAATAGGACGGAGGGACTCACGAGCATGCGTTTTACTTTTAACACCAAATTTGCAGTTTTATGCCTCTGGATGGGCGTCATTTTTCTTTTGTCGCACCAAAATGGTCAGGATTCATCCGAAACCAGCGGCATCCTTTTGGAGTTGCTGAAATTCATTGGGATCGGGCCCGGCAGTTCCGTTCAGGGCGCTCTCAGTTTCCTGGTCCGCAAAGCAGGTCATTTTACTGAATATTTGATTTTGGCTATCCTGTTTTTGCGTTATCGGAAAGAACGAGGACCATCGGGAAAATCAGCTTTCTATACAGTGCTGTTCGTATTTCTGTATGCCTCATCGGACGAATTCCATCAATCCTTCGTTCCGGGGAGAGGTCCAGCCTTTTCCGATGTATTGATCGATACAGCCGGGGGACTGACCGGCATCATTCTTTATGAATGGAAACAGAGGGTGATGGAGCGGAAAAATCAGATTTGCTTCAAAAAATAAACAGGCATCCGTCATTGCTGATGGATGCCTGTTTTGAAATGATAGGAGCTTTATCCCGCAGCCCTAATCGACAGCGTCTTTGGGCTCGTTGAATACGTAGATGTTCAGGTCGACCGAATCATCCGTGACACTCTTCGCCATGATGTGCAGCCCTTCGCAGATCAATGCATCATCTTTGAAAATCGGCGTTACCCGATAGCGGACCGTGGTGCCCGACTGGATTGCTTCACTGACAATGAATTCCGAGGCGAAATACATTGCCGGATAGTTCGCGTTGCGGTACAACGTCACCAGATTGCGCCAGTCCTCACCGCTTCCGCCGAGCACATCCGCCAGCAGATGGCCGCGGTTCAGCTGTTTGGGATTCGAATCATTCTGATTGCTTTTCGACCAGCCAGTCGGTAGGATGCGGCTGTCTGCATCGGTTCCCGTCTGATACATTTCCGGTGTGATCATGGCGTTCATTGTCGTTACGCGGTTCAGCTCATCCAGATCGCCGTAACTGATCCAGCCTTCCCCTTCAAAGTGCAATTCTGAATCATCAAAGGTGCTCTTTCCACCGTTTATTTCAAGAAAGTCCGGACCTGTATATTGAGGCGCATCATCCGCGGACAGGATTACTGACGTGTTGGTTGGGCCGTCCTGGTTTGAAGTCGGATCGACTCCTTCATGTATCTCTATCCAGGTAAGGATGAGAAACCATGTAAACAGCAACAGCAGCCGCAACAGTTTGTGCTTGCCTGAGGTTTTTCGTTTTGCCATTTCTACCCCCACTGTCAAAAATTGAAAAGTCGTTCCGTATGGATAAAGAATGGCTTCATCCAATGAACGCATTCCTTCATTCTATTAGTCAACCATTAGGAGTGCAAACCAAATTCTGTCAACTATCAAATCGAATCCCATAGTTTTTAAAGCTTTTTTTGCAATAAAAACGACTCTTCTATACGAAAAGAAGAGTCGTTTGGGTAAGATTACACTGTTGCCTCTTCATTTTTGACACTCGCCCGGATATCGAATTTTCCGATCGGATCCGGTCCGCGCATGATTTCCCGTTTGATCTGGAGCATTCCATCCTCATTCACCCGTGTTTTCCATCTGACCAATTGGATCTGGCCCGCGGTAATCTCGATGGCAGTGATGCTTGTTGGATAGATGCAGCACCCCGAATTGAAGTAAGGCAAATCTTTAGTCTTCGGATATTTAAAACGGTGTGTGTGGCCGCAGATCAGCATTTTTTCATGCTTCTGAATCCACTTCACGTAGTTTTTTTCGATTTTGTGCCGTTTGTTCATATTTTTCACAGGACTTGTCGGGCTCTTGACGCCGAATGCGTGCAGGAACCGCCAAAAGTACTTCAGGGAAAGCATCGTTGGATACCACAGTTGATCGTTCGGCAGATCGCCCTGCATTCCGTGGACGACGAATATTTCCTGTTTCGTCTTCCGGTCCTTCAAAACCAAGGCTTCGATTGGTCGGATTCCAGGGAGGAAATCATAGAAGAACTCGGTATACTCATCGTAGTTCCGAAAGTAATTTTGTTCCACATACCATTGATTTTTCAGAAAGATATTGTGGTTCCCGTAGATCATGATCAGACGTTTTTCGTCATAAAAACGTTTCAGGATAGCGAATACCTCCGGATGAGCATTTTTGATGTGCTTAAACTCGTGGTGTTCCCACAGTTCATCACCGTCTCCGTTTTCAACGTATATGAATTCATTCTTATAATAGTACTCCATCGCATGCAAAAAAATATTTTTGTTCCGTGAAAATTCATCAGAGAGGCTCCCATCACCTCTGTGGCAGTCACTCAAAAAAACATAATTGGATGTATCATCGATGTATTCCACTCTGGCTTTCTCGTAGGCCTCTGTCAGCCGTTTATCCGTAAACATGCACTTTACCTCATCTCATTAAACAAGTTAACTCTATTATAGTTCTCTGAGGCCAGAAGTGCCACTATTTAGAGTAAATGGCAGGATGCCCAAAAGGACCATACCGAAGCCAACGATGTAAAAACAAGGGAGATTGACTGAATCAGTTCCGGCTATTTCGAGAATCCCCTTCAGGAAACTGCCTATCGTGAGAGTGGCGATCCCCGAATGGTAGTGGTTGGAAAATCTGCGGAACCGCTCAGCATCGCTGCTACCAACCTTAGCGAGGCTCACGAGATAAATGAGCAGTCCTCCTGCTAAAGGATACAGGAACATCCAAGTCATTGACGCTGAGGTGACGCCGTGGCCGAAAAGCCTGTAAATTTTTTCGATGATGACCGTGACAACCGTCAAAATGAAATAGGTGATGCCCGTTTTCTTTGATGCCGAAAACTTGTTATTCATATCCAAAATAGACAATTTCGCTCACTTCCCTTTCCTCTGTGTTATTGCCATTTGTCGGATTATTGATGATTTCGCCGTTGAAGTATAGTGTTGATGAACCGCCGCCATCCAAATTGTAGGCCGTGACAGCCCCTCTGTTCTGCATTTCTTCTGCCAACTGCAACAGCGAAAAGCCTTCGCTTTCATCAGTACGGCCATCCGATACGATGATGATGTAGTGCAACGGCGAGATTTGGCCGATGGCAGTCCGCGGAGCCCCCCTCATTTCCTCGAAATCCATACGAAGAATTGCGGAAAAAAAGTAGCGAAACACACACAAATAAAAGCCGCCACCAAATCTGGCGCGCAAAAAAAAAGTGCCCCAACCACATCAGGAGAAATTCCTGTGGTTGGGGCACTATCATTAGTCTATATGATGCTTAATTTTGAAACACTGGTGTGGAAAGGTATCTTTCGCCATTGTCCGGTGCAATCGTCACTACCGACTTGCCTGCGCCCAGTTGACCAGCCAAGGCGATAGCGCCTACAACTGCTGCACCGCTGGAGATGCCTACAAGAATGCCTTCTTCCTTGGCCAATCTGCGGGTCATCTCGAAAGCTTCTTCACTCGAAACCTGGAACACGCCGTCGAAGACAGCTGTGTCCAAGACTTGCGGAATGAAGCCAGTACCGATTCCCTGGATCTTATGCGGTCCTTTTTGGCCGCCGCTCAATACCGCTGATTCGGAAGGTTCCAAGGCATATATGCCCACATCCGGATTCGCTTTTCGTAAGGCTTTGCCTACCCCTGAGATCGTGCCGCCTGTTCCGACAGCCGATAGGAAGGCATCCGGGCCGATGCCATCGAAAGCTGCAATGATTTCCGGACCGGTTGTCGTTTCATGGATAGCTGGATTGGCTGGGTTTTCAAACTGCAATGGCAGAAAATGGCCAGGTTGGGCTGCAATTTCTCTGGCTTTTGCGATTGCTGTAGGCATCCCCTCAGCCCCTGGAGTCAACACGAGCTCAGCGCCATAAGCCGAAAGCAACAGACGCCGCTCGATACTCATCGTATCCGGCATCACAAAGATGGATTTATAGCCTTTCGCTGCCGCCAACATCGCCAAGCCTACGCCTGTGTTGCCGCTGGTCGGCTCAACGATCGTATCGCCCGGCTTCAAGATTCCGTCTGCTTCCGCTGTCGCAATCATATTCAAGGCAATGCGATCCTTTATGCTGCCGCCGACGTTGAACGCCTCCAATTTCAAATACACATCGGCGAAGCCTGCCGGTACGACTTTGTTTAATTTGATGATTGGCGTATCTCCGATCAACGCTGCTACAGACGATACTATTTTAACCATGCTGAATTCCCCCATTGAGTTTGTTATTTATGAATACATGTGCCAAAATCCGAGAATGATGTCACTTCTCTGAACTTGGTGATAGGGGTAGCATAACACGCGAAAGCTTCCGTGAAAATCAGACATAAACGAACAAGGGTGATCGGATTTCCCGAACACCCTTCACCTTCGATTATCATTGTTCTATTGTTTGTGCCCCATCAATAGATCTATCGCTGCTTTTGCTTGTTTGTAACGGGCATAATAGCTGAATTCGTCCTTCTCGCCGATCCCTTTCGCATCCAGCATGACGACTTTATCCATGTTTCCGCTGCTTGCGATCTCCTCAAGCATCATCTCGTGGATGGTCGTCAAAAACGCATTCTCAGAAAATTCCATATTGCGGTAGCCGTCGTCGACATATTTCAGTGTCGGTGGCACAACCAGGATCAGATCCCACAATTGGCGCGCAATGAAAGCGTTGGCCGACTGCTCCACTATCGCATATTCATCCGAAGTGATAGCATAATCTTTATCTTCCGCGCCTAGGCGAGCGTATACTTTTGTGACCATCACATCTGTATCCAAAATTGCCATCCCTTGGCTGGCGGGATCAGCTATCGTGTCCCGGTTCAGCTGGAACTGACCGGTGACCAACCGTTGATAATCCATGCCATCCAGTTCAAAATCATTCACATTCGATTCCTCTTGGTACTGACGTGAATATTCGAAACTGTAGGGACAGGAATACAGTTTAGCCAAATCCTTAACAAGTGTCGTTTTGCCGCCGCTCGGGGCGCCCAAAACCAGCACTTTTTTCGTGAATGCGCGCCGAAAAGGCAATGCGATGGCGTTAAAATAGCGCAAGGCATCATTGCGGATATTCAGGCCGGTTACCGGATAGAGACTGGTGTCCACCAAATGGACTTCATCGGTGGACTCGTTTCCCAACGCCTCAGCTTGCGCTGTTTTTCCGGTATACCATATTTTTTGAGCATCGTTGTGCTGAAGCGAATCAGCTATCTTGAGGTTGATGATTTGCAACCAGGACTCCCACTCGGTTTCTTTTTGCGGGATAGCTTGGCCCGCTGCCATCACGACATAAATCTGGTTATCATCCGCAAACAATTCACGCATATAGCGGAATCTTCTGTAGACATCCAGACCGAACGGCTCGCCGAAATCGCCCTCCTGGCCGCAGACGATCACGACGCAACCGTCATTCTCCTTCTTGGCCTCCAAGATGACTTCCAAATGACCGATATGGCAAGGCGCGAAGGCTCCGAAAACGATGCCGATCCGGCTGCCGCTTAATTTATCCTTGTACAGATTCCCCATCTCGATTCTCCCTTCTGCAGAACGTATTCTCTACGGTACTTAACCTACCTTTTATATACATTCTACAACTTCCTCCCCGCATCGCATAGCACGAATGTCCTCTTTCAGGCTGATTCAACTACAAAAGCAAACGCTCAGATCGGGATGATCCTTGCGCCTGCTTGCTTATCGTCGGAACAGAACAGCCTCATATCCGCTTTGATTGATCGCATTCTTTGTGGTTTCTCCGATGGCGAAGAAAAGGAGCGATTTTTTGTCGGTTTTATTGTAGACCGAAAGAAATCTTTTCCATGCCGATGGGCTGGCGAAGTAAACAGCGGACAGTTCGCCCAAGTTGAGCAACTCCGCCAATTCCGCTTTGCGTTCCTCCAGGAAGACATTGCGGTACAGGACCGAACCGATTACCTCATTTTCAATCCCCAAGAGTTTTTCGATAGAATCATCGGCGAGCTGGCTCTTAGGGTAGAAAATCGATGTCCCCGCCGGAAATTGTTCTTGCCAGGCTGAAACAAACTGTTTTTTTGTTTCCTGTGGGCTGACGAAAGCCACTTCGAATCCGCAGGACCGGACCATTTCACCGGTTTTTTTGCCGATAACGGCAATCAACGGGCAATGTCCCTTTTCGATGACTGCCAGAACACTTGCTACAGGCGCTTGACTCGTAAAGAAAAGCCACTCGGCCGCATTGATTTTTCTTTTGATGGCTTCCGTTATCGGCAACGGTTTGATTGCACATAGGGGGATTTCATAAAACTGTCCGAACCCTTGCGCACGGAACCGAATTTGCTCTTCGGCATTCATGGCTAGCGGTCTCGTCAACAACATTTTTTTCGTCATGGCAATAATTCGTCGGCTGCTGTTTCCGCCAGTTTCAACGGATCATCCCCGATGTAACATCTCGTGACTCCGGGTTCGTCGATCGAACCAGCCAAAAACGCCAAAAATTCCCATTTCCCATCGTCCAATCGATGCGCATACCCGCCTATCGGCAAGTCGCAGTTGCCATTGGCGCGATGCAGGAAGAAACGCTCCGTAAGACAAGCTAATGAAGCAGCTTCATCATTGATGCCTCTGAGCAGCTCAATCAGTTCCTTATCCTCCTCACGGCATTGGACAGCCATGATTCCTTGTCCGATCGCCGGAACACAGACTTCCGGTTCAAGCATGCGCGTATGCAGATCCTTCAGGTAGTCCATCCTTTCAAGGCCTGCCGCCGCCAACACGATGCCGTCCAATCCTTCCTCCTTCATCTTCCGGAGGCGGGTCTCGATATTGCCGCGGATCGGCACAAACGACATGTTCGGATATGCAGACTTCAATTGGTTGATTCGGCGCACACTGCTCGTTCCTATCACCGTAGGCGCTGTTGTACCCAAAAAAGGTTTGTCGTCGTTCCAAATCAAGCAATCGAGCGGATTAGCCCGCTTGGGTGTCGCGACGATGGTCAAACCTTCCGGCAAACGGGCAGGCATGTCCTTAAGGCTGTGCACAGCAAAATCAATTGTCTTATCCAACAATTGGGCCTCGACTTCCTTTACAAATACACCCTTGCCGCCGATTTGCGTTAAAGGCACATGCACCAGCCTGTCCCCTTTGGTGGTGATGCCGACCACCTCGACAGTCACTGTGGGGTCCACTCTTTTCAGAGCCGCAATGACCAGCTCGGTTTGTTTCAGGGCCAACGCACTGCTGCGCGTCCCTACTTTTAGTGTCTTCATGCAGCGACCTCCCTTCTTTCACTATTATAGAGGACTTTCGCTTGTAATCAAACGGATATCGTTACTTTTGCATACCGATTCTGTATGCCAAGAAATAGAGTCCGCCCATGAAGAAACCGCCTCCTACCAGATTTCCGATCCAGACGATGCTGATGTTCAGCATAAATTCCCCCCAAGTCGCCCCACCGGCAAAAATCCCTGCCGGAATCAAGAACATGTTTGCGACGACATGCTGATAGCCAGCGATCACAAAAGCCATGATCGGCAGAAACGTACCGAAGATTTTCCCAATGAAATCCTTGGCTGCATAATTCATGTAAACGCCCGTGCAGACCAAAATATTGCAAGCAACCGAAGAGAAGAACAGTTGCGGGGGTGCTACATCGATCCGTCCTCTGGCAACAGCAATCGTCCTATCGACAAACGCGCCTTGCAGCGTACCGGACAGATAGCCAAAGAAGTAGGCTACAAAAAGGGCTCCAATCAGGTTGAAGAGTGTGACGACCGCCATGTTCTTCAGCCATGATTTCCCGGATATTTCTTTTGCGAACAATGCGAGTGATACGGACAACATATTCCCTGTCACCAATTCACCACCCACCAATAGTAGGCAGATGAGTCCGACCGGGAAAACCATCGCTCCAAATAAATTGACGAGCGTACCCCATTCAGCCGGCATCGATCCCATCGTGCGGATCATGGCAACACCCGCCAGCCCGATGAAGACACCCGCCATGATGCCCAATGTAGCCATCGTGATGAAAGTGTACTCGGTTTTATGTTTGCCTCTTAGAATGGCTTCTTCTAATAATTCTTTCGGGCTCAACGCTCCCATAATGGCTTCACCTTTTCCGATTCATATATATTTTTTGCTGCTGCATCATCAAAAATGATGGTCTCGAATTGCTGTTCTGCCAAGTAGTGGCTGTTTACTGCATCAAAGCGGCGGTCCCGCCCATCGCCTACTTGCAGCCACCAGACATCCGCGCCTCTTTGCGTCTGTTCCAGCAAGGCTTCCATAGCCGGCTTCCGGGTTGAGACATAAAGCTTAGCTTCGCCTTTTTCCGGCAAGTCCGAAAACCAGTCGAAGCGTTCCCCGGCGTGGACGACTTCCCCAAGGATGATCATGGCCGGGTTTTCGATTTTTGTATCGCTGATTTTTTGCCTGATGTCCATAAGCGTTCCTTGAATTTTCGACTGCCTGCCGTATGTCCCCCATTGCGCGATCAGGACGGGCATTTCCGCTTGCATCCCTTGCGCAAGGGCCGCCTCCACGAAGCGGTCGAGCGCCTCGATGCCCATATAAAGGCAGACGGTCTGGCCATTCAATAATTGCCGGAAAGTGTTTTTCTCGTTATCGATCAGTCTGCCGGTAGTGAAAGTCACCGAAGTGGCTACGCCTCTTTGCGTCAGCGAAATGCCGCTGTAGCTGGCTGTGCCGCTGGCGGCAGTGATTCCTGGCGTGATGTCGAAACCGAAGCCCGCAGCTTGGCAAGCCTCCAATTCTTCGGTCAGACGCCCGAAGATGGCTGGATCGCCGCCTTTCAGACGTACGACACAGTCATTGGTGCCGGCGGTTTCGATCAGTTTCGCATTGATTTCTGCTTGTTTGATCGATTTTCGATCAGGTGTTTTGCCGACATAGATGAAAAGGCAATCCTCCTTGCAATGAAAGAGCAACAATGGATTAACCAGCCGGTCATAGATGACCGCATCGGCATGCTGCAACAGCCGCACACCTTTGGCAGTCATCAATTCCGGATCGCCCGGTCCGGCGCCGACGAAATGGATCATAAGGAAGCGCCCTTCAAGTATATGTTCCCGTCTTCAAGCAACAGCTCATACACCTTTAAGTGGCCTTCATCTGGATCCTGGATGCGCCCGTCCAGCAAGGAAATTTTATAATCCCGCAGTGGTTCGTAGAGATATTCCCCTGATACAATCCCTTCCAGTACAGGCCCATTTGTCAGCGGACAAAAATCTTCGATGGCTGTGATGCGGCCGTCGGATAGTTGGAACAGGGCTATCTTTTTATTCCCGATTGATACGGAGCGTCCGATTTGCGGAAGCAAGGCGTTTGTTGTTGTCAATAATATTTTTTCTGTCATCTTAATCACCCACCGTCACAAGTTCTCTTCTGTCAATCGAATACAATTTTTCCTGGATGTCGCGATCGCCGACAATTTCATGCCATGGATCTTTCCGTTTCACTGCTGTTGCCACATCCAGTGCCTCAATCAAGTCTTTCCGTTTTTCAGCATCGCTCAGGATATGTTTGACAGCTTCAAATCCTAAGCGTTCCATCCATGGTGCGGTCCTTTCGGCATAAATGCCTGTTTCGCGATAGTACTGAAGCAAAGCGCCGCAATATTCGATGACTTCTTCTTCCGTTTCCACTGTCGTAAGCAGCAGCGCTTCTTTGACTTCAGTACCGCCATTTCCGCCGATATAGATCTGATAGCCGTTTTCCACACAGATGATGCCGAAATCCTTCACGCCGGATTCTACGCAACTGCGCGGACAAGCCGATACGCCGACTTTGAATTTGTGCGGTGTGTCGATGAACTCAAAGCGTTCTTCCAGTTTGATGCCCAGCCCCATCGAATCCTGGGTGCCGAATCTGCAGAAGTTCTTGCCGACGCAGGTTTTGACCGAGCGGAAGGCTTTCGCATAGGCTTGCGCAGAAACCATGTCCAATTCTTTCCAGATGGCCGGGAGGTCCTGCTTCTTGACGCCGTAAAGGCCGATCCGTTGGCTGCCTGTGACTTTCACCAATGGCACGCTGTATTTTTCGGCTACTTTGGCGATCTGCAGCAATTGCTGCGGATTCGTCTGGCCGCCCCTCATTCTCGGAATGACCGAGAACGTTCCGTCCTTTTGGATATTGGCATGCATCCGCTCATTCACGTAGCGTGATTGGCGTTCATCTTTATGTTCAGTGGGGAAGGCGACATTCAAGTAGAAATTGACTGCCGGTCTGCATTTCGCGCAACCCTCAGGATTTGCGAAATGAAGTTCCTTGAATACATCCGAGCTGGTCGTCAGATGCTTCGCATAGATCTGTGTCATGACCTGGTCCCTGTTCAAATCCGTGCAGGAACAGATGCCGGTTGAAGCTGTGACGCCCTCGCCCAGTTCATGCTCCAACAAAGTTTGGATCTGCGGTTTGCATTTCCCGCAACTGGTCCCGGCTTTGGTTACTTTGCCGACTTCAGCCACATTCGTTAATCCTTTATCGCGGATGCCTCTGATGATGTCGCCTTTCGTGACGCCATTGCAGCCGCAGACGGTCTCTTCATCATCCCAAGCAACGACGTCATCACTGACTGCGTCTTCACCTACGGCTTGCAAGATCGCGATGGATTGCAGATCAGCGATTTCCTGGCCTTTTTTCATCATGTTGTAGTATCGGTTGCCGTCAGCTGTTTCGCCGTAGAGGACGATGCCCTCGATGCGGTTGTCCTTGATGAACACTTTTTTGTAGTTCCGGTTGACGCCATCAAAGGCTTCGATGCTCTGCATGCCTTCAGTCTCCATAATGTTCCCGGCCGAATACAGATCGCATCCAGAAACTTTCAAGGAAGTGAACGTCTTGGAACCTTGGTATGGTTTGGCTTCGATGCCGGTCAATACGTCGGCAAGCACTTTCCCCTGTTCAAATAAAGGGGCCACCAATCCGTAGGTTTTCCCGTCATGCTCGACACATTCACCGATTCCGTAGATTGAAGGCAAATTGGTTTCCATGAAGTCATTCACGACAAGACCGCGGTTCACTTCCAGACCGGCTTCGCGCGCCAACTCGGCAGCTGGTCGGATACCGATCGACATGACGACAAGATCCGTATCGAGCGTGGTTCCGTCCTTGAAGCGCAGGCCGGTGACGCGCGCGTCACCCAATATTTCGGTTGTCGCATATTCCAGCAGGAATTTCAATCCCTGTGCCTCCAGATCGCCCTGCAATAATTTTCCGGCTCTTTCATCCAACTGTGTTTCCATCAACCATTTTGCCAAATGGACTACTGTGACATCCATTCCCTGCAGCTGAAGGCCTTTTGCGGCTTCCAACCCAAGCAATCCGCCGCCGATGACGACAGCTTTCTTGTACTTGCCTGCAGCTTCCATCATTTCAGCTGTATCATCGATGGTTCGGAAAGCGACTACTCCATCCTTCTGCGAACCGGGTATTGGCAAAATGAACGGATGGGAACCTGTGGCAAAAACCAATTTATCGTAAGGGATTTTCAGCCCTTTTTCGCTTGTGACAAGTTTGTTCGCTGTATCGACGCCGACCGCCGGATCTTCATTGATCAGCGTGATATTGTTCTCTTCGTACCATGTATAAGGATTGGTGATGATTTCATCCACCGTCATTTTATTCTGCAACACATTGGATAGCATGATACGATTGTAATTCGGGTAGCATTCCTTCCCGATGATGGTGATATCATACCGTTCCGGATCCCTTTCCCGAATCTCTTCAACCAAACGAACCCCTGCCATACCGTTTCCGATCAAGACCAACTGTTCTCTCATTTGCGCACCCTCTTCTATTCGTTGTTATAAAATTCACAATAAAGGTTTTAGGAATCATTTAATATTAGGGAAACGCCTATGTTTTGAGGGATGCCATATTTTGGACAAAAAATGTTGTGCGCGGGCGCAACGGAGGAACAAAAGGAGCAATCTGGATCCGGCCCAATTTGCCTAACTCCGGTTAAAGGCAAGCCGGCCGGAGTTAGGCCGTTTTTCACCATGTTCAGCTCCGATTAAGCAGCCTTCGCCGGCGTACCGCCCGTAAAAGAGTCGTGACCCCCTGCGAAGCGGCGCTCGTCGGAGGTACAGTATCGTACCACCTGGTTTCCCGTGGTCGTCACCGCTCCGCAAAGCTCCCGCCGTAACAAAAAAACTCAAGCACTAGGCTTGAGTCGGATTTGTGTTTTCAGCTATTTTTTCGGCTATTTCATGAAGTATCTGTTTGGCTTTCCGCGGGTCGTTCCCGTAGGTGGAGACAGCCACGAGATAGTCATCTTGGCGCAGCGTCGCGAGATTGATGAAGTCGCTGTTGCTGTGGTCGGTCGTATCATTAAGGAGCTGATGCGGACCGGCGTCCGATCGTACCGCTTTGTTTGTTGCCGGATGATCCGTGCAGATGAAAATGAAATTCGCCCCTGATAGATCGCCGGTTTGGTAGGCGCGTCCGACCAGTATTGCTTTGCCACTTGCTGCCCACTCCTGGATTTCCGGACTGACGGCAGGGGCGATGATGGTCGGCTTAGCGCCGCAAAGAATCAATTCCTTCAATTTCCGCGTAGCAATCTTGCCGCCGCCTACCACCACGACTTTCCGTTTGCTGATGTCGACCATCATCGGATACATCCAGCATCCTCCAACCGTTCCTTAAGGGCCTTATGGACTGCCTCCGAATCGAGCAACTGCTCCAGCAGCACATCCTGAGGCCGATTTTTTTCGAACCAGAATCCTATTTTTTTGGCCAAATAGCCGTCTGTAAAGAACAGCCTTTGGATGATGAAGGGGTCTTCTCCGGAAATCGCCTGATAATGCGGTTCCCCCAAATGATTGGTCGCGTAAACTTCGCGCCCCAAATCGGAGCTCAAAGCCGACGCGATCCTATTTAGTTGTTCGCCGGGTTCAGGATAATGGGTCGTGCCGTGCGCGACCAACATGACCGGGAACGTAGGGTGGCTCTCGGCGGCTTCCTGCAACCGGTCTTTCAACCAGTCATAGATTGCTCTCGTCGTCCCCAGTGTCTCGCTGATTTCAAACGGAACCGCAGCGCATGACTGCATGCGCTGCGGGATATCCTCGCGGGCGTGCGTGGCCGGGAAAAGCAGAACAGGAACAACAATGATTTTGTCCACCTTTTGTTTTTCCACCTCTTGGATTGCGTCCTCCAATGTCTGTTGTTGCCCTTCCAGCATTCCGATCGCTTGGGGCAGATCCAAGCTGTCACTGAAATCTTTGACGATATCAAAAAGTTTTTGAGGTATGCTGGTTTTTCTGCCGTGAAGCACGTATATAATTCCGATTTTCATCTTATTCCTCCTAGAAATCGACCAGATGGTTTTTCACACTATAACGCAAAAGATCGGCGTAACTGTCGACCTTCAGTTTTTTCCTGATGTTTGCTTTATGGACTTCTACCGTTTTGACGGAAATGTACAGTTTTTCGGCTATTTCCCGATTGTTGTGCCCTAAAGCGACGAGCGGAAGGACTTCTTTTTCACGTTTCGAAAGACTCGCGTAAAGACTGTCGCCCTCAAACGTATCCATCTCATCCAACCTGTCGCTTGGATAGCCACTGTAGTAACGTTGATTGGCATGGACTTTCCGGATGCCGTCCAATAAGATGTCGTCGGTTGTGCTTTTGAGGATGAAACCATCAGCTCCCGCATTCAAAGCTTCCCTCACGTAACTTTCCTCATCATGCATCGTCAAGACAATCACTTTGACATCCGGATGCGTTTCTTTGATCCGACGCGTTGTATGCAAACCGTTTTCCCCTGGAGGCATGCTGATGTCCATCAACACCAGATCCGCCAGCGTATTTTCCAGCTTCATGAAAACTTCATTGCCGTCAGCGGCGTCCCCGACGACTTCCATGTCCGGTTGCGCGTTCAACATGAAGGTCAGCGCGTTACGCACCAGTGCATGATCGTCTGCAATAATGATTTTCATGCCAACCCCTCCTTATAAGGCACGCTCATGGTGATGCGTGTCCCTTTTTCTATACCTGTATCGACTTCTATTTTTCCACCTACAGAGTGGGCGCGTTCCCGCAAATTCAGCAGACCGAATCCGAGATGATAAGGATCGTAAATAAACCCTTTACCTTCGTCCGCAATCGTGACACGCAGTTCCTCTTGGCCAAAATTAAGGGTGAGGCTCGCTTCGTTCACTCCGGAATATTTCAAAGCATTTGAGATTGCCTCTTGAATACTGCGGTAGATGACAACATTCCCTCGTCCGGTGAGAGCATTCCGCTCCCCGTCAACGTTAACATGGATGACGAATCCTGTCATTTCCATTGTCTGTTCGACAAACTGATTTATCGCCGGGATAATCCCGACATCATCCAAAATGCTCGGTCGCAATTCGGTAGCCAAACTTTTGATTTCCAATAATACGTCCGCGAAATGACGGTCGATTGCTTGAAGCTTTTGCTGATGATCTTCAATAGGCGTCCACTTCAGCCCTCTCGTTTCAAGCATCAAGCTGTAGATGCTCTGGGCAATCCCATCATGGAGTTCGCGCGCAATCCTTTTTTGCTCACTCTCTCGTGCTTCGTTCAAGTATGTCAGCATGCTTTTTCCCTCCGATTCGAAGGGTTTATCGATATAGCGGATCTCGAGAATCCAATGGTGTTCCCTTTTTACAAGTTTTCCGAAAAATTCATAAGACACCCCGTCGCGGCCCATAAAAGTAATGGGAAAACCATCCGAGGCAGCCCATTTATTCTCGAGCGGACAGTTTTTGCATGCTGTTTTATCGGTATGGAAAGCGCAACAAGTGCCCTTGGCTACCTGCACCGCATATTCCATTAAAACAACATAATCTTTCTCGAACTTTTCTGCCTGGGCATTTTTTTCGAC
This sequence comes from Trichococcus paludicola, assembly GCF_003052295.1. Taxonomy (GTDB): domain Bacteria; phylum Bacillota; class Bacilli; order Lactobacillales; family Aerococcaceae; genus Trichococcus; species Trichococcus paludicola. The sequence goes on along the minus strand of NZ_QBLC01000002.1, from coordinate 151,780 downwards.
TACATTATAGTCAGCATCCATGAGCCAAGTCGGTTGGGGCAAAAATTGGGGAATGCGTTCCTTCAGATTAGTCATCTATTTGCCCCTCCTCTTCCAACAGGGCCGTTAAACCTGGCAAACCTGCATAGACAGCAACCACGTCTGGCCTATCGGAATCGATCGGTTTGCGGTACCCCAGCAACAAAACTGCTCGGATGATGCCGTTCTTCATTATCGGAATACCGATTGTCATATCTAGCTGCTCGAGCCTTGCGATTGGATACTTCAAAAGATTTTGACTGTCTGATTGAATATCAGTGGCGCGTTGTTCCCTGCCTGTGCGCCAAACTTCACCAGCGATGCCCTTGCCGATCCGCAAGCGAATGGATTTGTAGTGATCACTTGTATTTCCGGCTACATGCGTCCAGCGCAATTCGGTTTGTTGGCAGGGCGGGGCAACATCCTGGGCCAAACCCAAAAAATCCGCCTGCCATTCCTTTCTTTGCTCTTCCAACCACACATCCATTTGTGACATAGTTCACTACTCCAATTCCCTATATTTTTCGAAATCTGTGGATTTCTGTTGCCCTTTATCCAAAAAGTTACTATGATGATACCAATTGTTGGAAGTAAATTATTTACTAAGGAGTTTATTATGAAACAAATCAAAAGTCTATCATTTTTCAATCTGATTCTGATCATCGTCATGACAGTATACTCTTTTTCAAGTATGTCGTCCTCTTTTTTCATGATGGGTCTGAAAGCATTCCCTTGGTTTTTGATCAGCGCGTTTTTTTATTTTATCCCCTATGCCCTTATTGTATCAGAATATACGCGAAGTTATTCGAATCGCACCGGTGGCATATATGCTTGGCTGAAAGATGCTTTTTCGCCCAAAGTCGCCTTCATCACGGCTTTCCTGTGGTACTGCAGCTATTTCACATGGATCATCAGCCTATTCATGAAATTGTTGATTCCATTTACCATCATGCTTTTCGGACAGGATTTGACCTCCGCCGAGCAATGGTTCGGAATCGACACAGCGTACTGGATCATGGTGCTCTCGCTTTTCGCCGTATTCTGCATGACTTGGGTGATCAACCGTGGACACCAAGCCGTCTTTTCATTTCTGAAGACAAGTAGTTATGCAATGGTCGGTCTGTTGCTCATTTCCGGGATTGGCAACCTGTTGCTGATGGTGAACAATCCGCAACTCATCATGCAAAACATGCAACAGAGTTTGGCCGCCCCGAGTTTCTTCAAAGGAACCAGTGACTCATTCCTTTCGCAGTTGCCCTTCTTTATTTTCGCCATCACCGCATTCGGCGGGCTCGACACAATCGCCAGCCTGGTCGACAAATCCGGCGAACAAAGAAAGAAATTCCCAAAAGCGCTGATCATCAGTGCCGCGATCATCGTCGTCCTCTATTTCGGTGGCATCATGCTTTGGAGCGGCGCAAACAACCTGAATGTGCTGCGCGAAACCGATCAATTTCACCTGGGGAATCTGATGTACGGCTTGATGGGTAGCCTGGCCAATAACATCAGCATTTCATTCGGTCTTTCAGCAGCCGCTCAGACGTTCCTTTATCAAGCGTTCATACGCTACACTGCCTTTACCTTGTTCGTGGCCTATATTGGGTTGTTGTCGTCCATCACCTACACTCCGTTAAAAAGTTTGATTCAAGGAACGCCAAAGGAAATCTGGCCGCAATTCCTGACAAAAATCAATCAAAAAGAAATGCCGCAAACGGCGCTTTGGATCCAAGCCGGGGTTGTTTCTGTATGCATCATTGGATTATCTTTAAATAGTACCATTTTAGGTGCATTATTCAATCAATTGACCTATATGACAAATGTAGCCCGCGCCATTCCATATTTCGTCGTAGCCGCAAGTTATCCGTTCTATCGCATCAAGAACCCTGGACTGCTGAAGCATTCATTGATTGCTTCGCACTGGCAAGGGTACCTTTGCTCGCTGAGCGTCTGCACGGCTACCTTGATCGCCATCACTTTCCAAGTGTATCAGCCGTTCCATACCGGAGAATATGTCCAAGCCTTGTTGCTGATCATTGGACCGATTCTCTTCGGGCTTCTCGGCAGCGGTATTTACCAAAGGTTCGAAAAGAAACGGGCACAATTATTGTTTGAAACTAATTAACGGATTTTACTGAAACAAAAAAGGAACCGCTCAGCTGACTAGCTTGAGCGGTTCCTTTTTTGTTTCTGCACCAGCCACTAAATCGTGGCGCGTCTTAAGCTGTAGAAGTATTGCACAATCGGATGCTTCATTTTTACGGATTTTTCCATGTCCATGATCCGCTTTTTGCCGATGCGCCTGTCCAGCAACGCCAAACAATTCAATAATATATCCGTACTGGCAAGACTGGCTTCGATGGGTTGGGTAAGAAACACATTTGCGGTTTTGTAGAAATCAGATTTGCTTAAAGCCACTTGGGCGGCAATCGTATCCTTCGCGTAAGCCAACAGTTTGCGGTCCCTCGCGATCACTGCCAACCGTTCTTCCGGCACTTTTCCGCCGGTTTCCTGCCTGATATGCTCAATTTCGGCCTCGCTGAGCGGAATCACGACGGCGGGATCATTTTTGATATCCTGTTCCGACTGGTACCACTTCATCCCAGTCGTTCCGTCCTTCATGTTGAAGATTTTTTTATTGTCCACGGCTATGCAGCACTGGCCGTTTTTATCGGGTGAATAGCGGTAGCTAGTGGATAGGTACCCCACTCTGTCCGCCATCGCAGGCGCGAGGAAGTTCTCCAGCAGCGGCTTCATCTTACTCCAGATCATAATATCCTCCATCAGACAACTTTATTGTTGTCCATTTATTCTTCAATCTGACTTTTATCATTATGGACAATAAAGATAGGGTAGGTCAATCCTATTTTAACATCAAAATCGTATTTTTTTTGAAAGTCGATCGGCAGAACTTTATCCTGACCTGGGAACAGATGGACAAACAAGCCATCTACATTGCAGCAGGGACGCCCAATCAGACGGAAACGCAGACAAAAGAATAGGATTCCGGTTTTATCCCGGAACCCTATTCTTTTCATTTTTTCAATAAGTAGAATCAATAATCGACTTCAAAGCGTTTGGAAGCCTTCGAAAGCGTGTGGCAAATGATCCAGTACAGGAAAGCCATGATGACGTACATCGGCAATACATAGGCCGAATCCATCGAATAGATGATCTTTGAGCGGTAAGTCAGCTCCGAAAACGAGATGATCGTCGTCAGGGAGGTATCCTTGATCAAAGATATGAATTGCGACACCAAAGACGGAACCATCGAACGGACGCCTTGCGGTATGATGATGTGCCGCATCGTCTCGGCAAAAGTGAACCCAGTCGAAAGCCCCGCTTCCATTTGCCCCACTGCGACTGATTTCAGTCCGGCGCGTACGATTTCTGCGATCATGCATGATTCGAACACAACGAAGGCGATCAATGCCGCTCCAAAGGCACTGAAACGATAGCCTAACTGCGGAAAACCAAAATAGAAGACCACGATAATCAAGAGCAAAGGCACGCTGCGGATGACGTCCATAAGGAAGCCGAGAGCATTCGACGCGACCGGAACCTTCATGTAACGGATGACCCCGAGTCCTAAGCCGATGATGAAACTGATTGCGATGGCCAGCACGGAGAAAGATAGTGTGCTGCCTACGCCCTTCATCAGATAAATAAAATTGCCATTTGACAAGGCACCTGTAATATCAAACATCTTCATTGTCCCCCTATGCCATTTCCATTTTTCGTTCAATATGCGCCATCAGGTAATTCAAAGGCAGCGTGATGATCACATAGAACATGCTGATGACCAGATAGGAGCCCATCATATTGAATGTTTCGCCTGCTATTAGGTCCCCGTAATACATCAAATCCATTCCGGCTACGAAGCCTAAAACCGAGGAATCCTTCACCAAGGTAATGAATTGATTCCCTAACGGCGGGATGACGATTTTGAAAGCTTGCGGCAATACGATATGGTACATCGTTTCCCAGTAGGAGAAGCCTGAAGCAAGCCCAGCTTCCAGCTGGCCGGCCGGTACCGCTTGGATTCCGGTCCTCACGATTTCCGCGATGAACGAGGTCGAGTAGATGACCAAGCCGATCGCCCCGGCAATCATTCCGTTCACTTTGATGTCCAACGCCATCGGAATGGCAATGTAGAAAAACATGGTGATGACCAGCAGCGGAATATTTTTGAAGCATTCCACGTAATAGCCGCTGATTTTATTCAAAGTCTTGTTCTTGGCAACATGGAACATGGCCAAAATGGTTCCGAAAAGCAAACTCAGCAGCATCGAAACCATGCTGATGGCCAAAGTGTGCCAAAAAGCTGTTAGTAATGTACTATAATGCTCCGTTAATATTTCAATCATTTCCCGCACTCCTTAGTAATAGTCGCCGAACCACTTATCTTCGATTTCCGCTAAAGTGCCGTTTTCTCGAATGGTTGCGATTGCTTCGTTTAATGCTTCCCGGAATGCGTCCTCATCCTCGTTGAGCGCGATTCCGTATGGTTCATCGGTGATTCTTCCGCCGGCAAATCGGAAACCGGACGTTTTCGACATCATCCCCATCAAAACGACATTGTCGGATGTGTAGGCATCAGCTTGGCCGGCAATCAAAGTCGTAAAGGCTTCGGATTCCGTGTCATATTCCCTTGTCGGGGCTTGCGGCGCAATCGTCTTCATATTGATCATCATCGTTGTTCCTTTGGCTCCTGCGACAATCGTGTCGGCAGTCAAATCTTCGATCGCTTGGATTTCGCTGTCCTCGGGCACGATCAATGCTTGACCGCCGATATAATAGGAGTCCGTAAAATCAACTTGCTTTTCTCTTTCGTCTGTAATCGTCATCGTACTGATGACGGCATCCGCTATGTTGTTCTTTACAAATGCCACCCGGTTCTGACTAGATACCTCAACAAAAACCGCATTTTCAGCAGACCCAGTGATCACTTCAGTCAGCGCGCGCGCAACATCAGAATCATACCCGGCTACTTCACCTGTCTCTACATTCAATTGCCCTACTAAGGGTGTGGTAACGTTGGTGGCCCAGACAATTTTCTTGTCCCCGCTTTCTATGCGCTCCATCACGCTTTTATCCGAAACTTTCATGCAGCCGCTCATCAGAAGCAGCGACAGCGCACTTGTCAAGAGCACTTTTTTCTTCGTAACTTTCATCATACCATTGCTCCTTATTTTCGACTTTAAATTAGTGGTTGATAACTTTGCTGAGGAACTGCTTGGCTCGTTCGTCTTGAGGATCCAAGAAAAAGGACTCGCTCGGGCGGTCTTCCAGGATTTCGCCATCTGACATGAACAACGTACGGTCGGAAACCTCGCGCGCAAAGCCCATTTCATGGGTCACCACAATCATCGTCATCCCCTCTTTGGCAAGGTCCGACATGACCTTCAATACCTCTCCAATCGTTTCAGGGTCCAGTGCAGAAGTCGGCTCATCAAACAGCAGCACTTTCGGATTCATTGCCAAACCGCGCGCAATTGCGACACGCTGTTTCTGCCCTCCGGACAACTGATTCGGATACATGTCCTTTTTATCCAACAGCTGCACTTTGTCCAAAAGTTTTTCGGCCTGCTCGATAGCCTCTGTTTTGGATTTCTTCAACTTGAAGATCGGAGCCAAAGTGATATTTTCCAACACTGTTTTATGCGGATATAAATTGAAATGCTGGAACACCATACCGACTTCCTGACGGATCAAGTTGATGTTGGTGTTTTTGTCGTGGATATTAACCCCTTCGATCAATAATTCGCCTTCGGATATTTCCTCCAATCCATTGATGCAGCGGATCAAGGTGCTTTTACCGGAACCAGATGGACCAAGTATGACGGTCACTTCTCCTTGATTAAACCTGACATTGATATTTTTCAAAGCGTGGAAACTGCCGTAATACTTGTTGACATTCTTAAATTCAATCATTTTTTGGATCTCCCCATTGTGTAATATTTAACTTTTATTAAAGCAAAGTTAGAAACAAATTACAATAGCAATTTCTTAATGTTAATTCGATTATTCACAAAATAATTCGTATATAGCGCTTCCATTTTTGGTTTACGGATTTTTACCTTCACATCATTCGCAATTTGTACGATACTCTAGGCCGGATCGATTAAATGGATAATTGGCGATCAGTTGACTTTATGGCAGTTTCACCACTTAATGATTAGAAAATCCCAACCAATCAGATTGCTTCCCGCAATCAGGAGCTGTCCAGAATATTTTTTTAATTTTGCCATATCCTTCTTTTGCATTTTCCAATATATGGCATTTCGGTTAGAACAGATTGGACCCAACTCTAAAACCCGCTAAATTTGATCTGTAAGCACGTATAGTCAAACGACGCATTCTGGAGTCAATGCGCTCGCAAAAATCTACTCCGGGCAATTTTATGTGCCTTTAGGAGCTGATTTGTGATCGTTATGCAAAAAAAGACAGACACAATGATCATTACAATCGTTGTGTCTGTCTTTTAGTGCGAAAATATGAAATCTATTTTTTTTCGTCCTCGTGCATCTTGCGGATCAATTCATCGATCTTGCTGCCGTAAGCCACCGATTCATCTCGTTTGAAGATCAATTCTGGTGTCTTGTAAAGTGTCAGACGCGTCCCTAGTTCCTTGCGGACAAGGCCAGTAGCCTTATCCAATCCTAGTTGCGTTTTTTCACGATCGCTGGCAAGTTCCGACAATGTGCTGTAATAGATGGTTGCTTGTTGCAAATCACCGGTGATTTCCACATCAGTGATGTTCACATTCGCAACACGCGGATCTTTTACACGCTTAGCCAGGATATCATTCACTTCGCGTTGTATTTCTTGCTTTATTCTTCCGGCTCTGAAATTAGCCATATCGGTTCACCTCTCACTTGCTTTATTGCTGTTGCGATTTATTTCTTGATTTCAACCATATGGTATGCTTCGATGACATCATCGATGCGGATATCATTGTAATCTTCGATCATCACACCACATTCGAAGCCTTTTTTAACTTCTTTGGCATCATCCTTGAATCGCTTCAAGCTGGCAAGTTTGCCGTCGAAAATGACGATGTTGTCGCGGATGATACGGATACTGCTGCTTCTTCCGATGTAGCCATCCGTTACGAAAGCTCCACCGATTGTGCCGACTTTAGAAACTTTATAAGTTTCACGGATAAGCGCTTGACCGGTTACTTGCTCTTCGAATTCAGGATCCAACATGCCCTTCATCGCTGTTTCGATTTCATCGATGGCGTTGTAGATGATACGGTGCAGACGGATGTCCACATTTTCACTGTCCGCTTGGATTTTCGCCTGAGGAGTCGGACGGACATTGAATCCGATCATGATCGCGTTGCTGGCTGCCGCCAAGGTAACGTCACTCTCGTTGATTGCGCCTGCCGCCGAGTGAACAATCTTGACGCGGACACCTTCGACCTCGATTTTTTGTAAGCTCGCAGCCAAGGCTTCAACTGAACCTTGCACGTCAGCCTTGATGATGACATTGACATCTTTGAGTTCTCCGTCTTTCAAGCTGGAGAACAAGTTATCCAAAGTCACGCGATTCTGCGTTGAACGTTGTTCCATAAGGGCACGTTTCGCACGTTCTTCACCGGCCTGACGCGCTGTCTTCTCATCTTCAAAGACAACAAAGTGATCCCCGGCTTGCGGTGCTGCATTCAAACCTGTGATTTCGACAGGCATTGCAGGTCCAGCCGTTTTTACGCGTCTGCCTTGATCGTTGGTCATTACGCGGACGCGACCATGAGTATAACCGACTACGATCGGATCGCCAATTTTCAAAGTACCTGACTGCACCAACACGGTAGCAATCGGTCCTTTGGATTTATCCAAACGGGCTTCGATTACGGAACCGATCGCTAAACGATTCGGATTAGCTTTCAATTCCTGGACTTCAGCAACCAACAAAATCATTTCCAACAATTCTTCGATCCCTTGACCGAACTTAGCTGAGATGTTGACGAAAATCGTTTCGCCGCCCCAAGCTTCCGGAACCAAACCTTGGTCGGATAGTTCCTGCATAACGCGATCTGGATTTGCAGTCGGTTTGTCGATTTTATTCACGGCAACAATGATAGGAACATCAGCCGCTTTTGCGTGGCTGATAGCTTCGATTGTCTGTGGCATCACACCGTCATCAGCTGCGACAACGATGATCGTGATATCTGTGACATCCGCTCCGCGGGCACGCATGGTCGTGAAGGCAGCATGTCCAGGTGTATCCAAAAATGTGATCGGCTTGCCATCGATTTTTACCTGATAAGCGCCGATATGTTGCGTGATTCCGCCTGCTTCGGTTTGGATTACGTTTGTATTGCGCAGTGAATCCAAAAGCGTCGTTTTACCGTGATCGACGTGACCCATGATAGTGACAACAGGTGGTCTTGAGACTAAGTCTTCCGGATTTTCTTCGATTTCGAAATAGCTGTCCAAATCGGAAATATCCTGAACGACTTTTTCTTCGGCTTCGATGCCATAATCAGTAGCCAACAATTCCAAAGCGTCTTTGCCTAATGCTTGGTTTTGAGTGACCATGATGCCCATCAGGAATAATTTTTTGATGATTTCCGCTGGTTCACGGTGCAGTTTTTTGGCAACTTCCATTACATTCATGCCGTCTGTATAGACGAAAGTTTCCGGTAACTCGCGGAATTTGCGTGGCGGTACTGCCGGTCCTTGCTTGGTGGCGCCTTTTTTGAATTTTGAGCGCTTATTTTTGTTGTAGGGATTATTGCCTCTCCCTTGATTTCCTTGACTGCGTGGATTGGATCCGCCTGAATTTTGACCGTAAGATGGACGGCTTGATTTGGCTGGCGCATTAGTAGTAGTATTAGTGTTTGCAGTTTTCTGCACTGGTTTATCATTTGATTTGTTTGGCGAAACAGAGTCAACTCGATTCATTTTAGTATTTGGACGATTTTGTCCAGCTTGGCTTGTGGCTTGCGCCGGCCGATTTGTATTCTTTTCTGAAGCGTTTCTTGCTTGTCCTTTATTTTCGGAACCGTTTTTTTGATTCGGAGAAGGATTCGATGGTTTATCTTTCATGTCTGTTTTTTTCCTCAGTTCACTCTTATCAGTAGGTTTATGTGTTCCGGTTGCAGGCGACTTTTTGTTGTCTGCTGGTTGCTTGTTCTGTGTCGCATTGGTTTGCGGTGCACTTGGCTTGGCAACCTGGTTTCCCGCAGGGGAAGAGATGGATTGGTTCAACTTTTTGATGTCTCCGTCTTCCATGGTTGACATATGGCTATGATAATCGATCCCCAATTGTTTTGCTTTATCCAACACCGTTTTACTTGGTATCTTGTGTTCGTTTGCATACTCGTAGACACGTTTTTTTTCCATGTCATCACCTTCCCTTATCTCATTACTTTGTTCCTTTCAGCCGCATGAAACTTTTGGCGAATCCTCTATCGGTCAAGGCGCAAATGGAACGGGACTTGCCTATTGCTTGACTGATTTGTTCCGAAGTGAAATGCACTAGGAACGGGACTTCATAATAGCGGCATTTGTTTTCTAATTTTTCTTTGGTGTTATCGCTGCAGTCCGTCGCACAAAGGACGAAGACTGCTTCATTTTTTTGGATGGACTTGATGGTCATTTCTTCACCTGTGATCAATCTGCCGGCGCGCAATGCCAAGCCCAGCAAATTCAACATCTTATCTTCAGGTGTCATAATAAGCTCCTTGCTTTTTGGTGTTCAACATAATCGAACAACTCTTGATAGAAAGCATCACTGATCGCGGTCTCAAGATGTTTGTCCAAAATGTGTTGCTTCCAAGCTTTCTGCACCAATGCAGGTTCCAGAGAGACATAGGCTCCACGACCATTCATGCGGCCAGTAGGGTCAATGGCGATTTCACCTGCTTGATTTTTTACGATTCGGACTAATTCTTTTTTTGGTTTCATCTCGTTGGAGACGACACATTTCCTCATCGGAACTTTTCTTGTCTTCATAAACCTTCACCTCACTGATTAGTCTTGATGGTCCTCTGCTAGTTCATCATAGCTTTGTTCCGGATCTGTCTCGACTTCCGAGATCAGCTGCTCTACATCTTCAGGATCAAGGATTTGTTCATCATTTTCGTATGCTTCCGCATAATCCGTTTCTTCCGCTGGAACAGCGATATCTTCAGCGACTTCCTCAGCCGGGAACATCTTATCCAAGCCAGCGAAAGAATGAAGCATATCAGCATCTTCATCATCGACTGCAACTTTTTGAGCACCGGATTCCATCAATAACTTATTATACTCCGTTTCGGACTTGATATCGATTTTATAGCCTGTCAATTTTGCCGCCAAGCGCGCATTTTGACCTTTTTTACCGATTGCCAATGATAGTTGATAATCCGGAACGATGACAGTACAACTGCCGTCCGCTTGATGAAAATCTACATTCACGACTTGTGCTGGATTCAATGCATTTCCGATGTAAATCGACGGATCTTCATTCCATTCAACGATATCCATATTTTCTCCGCGCAATTCGTTTACGATTGCTTGGACACGCTGACCTCTTGGTCCTACGCAGGTTCCGACAGGGTCGACGTTCTTATCGCGTGAGCGCACGGCTACTTTTGAACGGTCTCCAGCTTCACGGGCGATCGAAACGATTTCGACTACACCATCGAAGATTTCCGGAACTTCTTGCTCAAACAAGCGCTTCAGCAAGTCGGGATGACTGCGGCTGACAAAAACTTGCGGCCCTTTCGAGGTGTTTTCGACTTTTGTGATGTACACTTTGATGCGGTCGTGCGGCTGGAACGTTTCATTCGGAATCTGCTCCTGCTTGGACAATACCGCTTCAATTTTCCCAAGGCTCACGTAAATGTACCGGCTGTCCATTCTTTCGACGACACCCGTCAAAATGTCATTCTCATATGCGATGAATTGATTGTAGACGATGCTGCGTTCCGCTTCACGGATACGTTGCATGATGACTTGCTTGGCTGTCTGAGCGGCAATCCTTCCGAAATCTTTGGGAGTGACCTCAAAACGGATCTTGTCGCCTAATTCGTATGCTTTATTGATCTGCAAAGCATCCTCCAGACTTACTTCCAAAGTCGAATCAAACACCATATCCACTACTTCTTTAACAGCGTAGACATGGATGTCCCCTTTTTTCGTATCGAATTCCACTTCAACGTTTTGGGCCTGACCATAATTACGTTTGTATGCAGACACAAGCGCAGCTTCCAACGCACTGATGACAATCTCTTTTGAAATACCTTTGTCTTTTTCCAACACTTCAAGAGCACTTAACATTTCTTTGCTCATATTATTCGTTCACTCCTATCTCAAAAAAATGATTAAAATTGGATAGCCAATCTTGCGTTTGCGATCTGTTTTCTTTCGATTTCGATATCTTTTGTTCTGGTTTTGATTCTGATCGTCAATACGACGGACTCGTCATTTATTTCCTTCAACGTTCCTTCGTAGAATTTCTCACCATCAATCGCCTGATAAAAGGACAGATGCACGTATTTACCGATGGCATTCTGCATATCTGCTTCAGTCTTTAATGGACGCTCTGCTCCTGGTGAGGACACCTCCAGGAAATACGCTTGCGGGATCGGGTCAGGGTCGATGGCATCCAACGCTTCACTGACCTTTTCGCTGATCAATGCACACTCTTCGATATCGATGCCGCCTGGCTTATCTATATAGATTCTGAGGAACCAGTTTTTCCCTTCCTTCAAAAATTCCATATCCACTAATTCTAAATTCTGTTCATCAACTATTGGTTGAACCACTACTCGAACTTCATCTACTACACGACTCACAGAAATCCTCCTTTATCAATCCTACACCACTGTCATACATTGGCTGACTGCGTAAAAAGAGTGAGCGTTTCCGCTCACTCCATCCGACGACTTATTCTCATATAATCATACACCATTGTGTCAGTAAATGCAAGGACTTACCAATCTAATGGCTTTGGAATAGCCTTCCCCTAAAAATCAAATAAAGAAAGTTGATTTTCGTCCGGCAAGTTTTTCAACACGCCATTTTCATTCATGTAATCGATGATCGTCTTCGAAACTTTCCCTCGCGTGGCCAAGTCCTCTTTGGATAGGAACGGTTGGGATTCCCTCGCTTGAACGATCTGGTTCGCCACGTTGCCGCCCAATCCCGGAATAGCCCGGAATGGTGCAATCAGCGTATCCCCTTCTATCACGAAATTATTTGCATGCGATTTATCGAGATCGACCATCTTGAAGGTGAAGCCGCGCTCGACCATTTCGTTCGCCAATTCCAATACGGTCAGTAAACTTTTTTCCTTGACCGAGGCTTCCAAACCCTTATCCATGATTTCTTTCATGCGGGTCTTGATCATTTCTTTCCCTTGCGTCATCGCGACCAAATCGAAATCCTGCGCGCGCACGGAGAAGAAGGCACAGTAATAACGGATCGGCTGGTGCACTTTGAAATAAGCAACGCGCAAAGCCATCAAGACGTACGCGGCAGCATGGGCTTTCGGGAACATATATTTGATCTTCAGGCACGATTGGATGTACCATTCGGGTATTTCTTTTGCCCTCATGTCCGCCTGCCAATCATCAGGGATCCCTTTCCCTTTACGGACACTTTCCATGATTTTGAAGGCCAGACCGTCATCCATGCCGTGATGGATCAGATATACCATGATGTCGTCACGACAGCCGATAACGTCCGCCAGCGGGATGTTGTTCTCACGGATGAGCGTTTCGGCATTGCCCAGATAGACATCCGTCCCGTGGGAAAGGCCCGAAATTTGCAGCAACTCTGCAAAGGTGTTTGGACTCGTTTGCTCCAACATTCCCCGGACGAAGCGCGTACCAAATTCAGGTATTCCGAGGGTTCCGGTTTTACTGAATATCTGGTCCGGCGTGATACCCAACACTTCGGTGCCACTGAATATCTTCATGACATCCGGATCATTAGGCGGGATTGTTTGCGGATCAATTCCGGATAGATCCTGGAGCATGCGGATTACGGTTGGATCGTCGTGTCCCAGTATATCCAATTTCAGCACGTTATCATGGATGGAGTGGAAGTCGAAGTGGGTCGTTTTCCACTCAGAATCCTGGGCATCTGCCGGGAACTGGATAGGTGTAAAATCATAGACGTCCATGTAGTCCGGAATGACGATGATGCCACCGGGATGCTGTCCGGTCGTCCGTTTGACGCCCGTGCAGCCTTTTGCCAACCGATCGATTTCAGCCGATGAGAATCTGAAGTTATGATCCCGTTCATAGGCTTTTACATATCCAAAGGCCGTCTTGTCCGCAACGGTACCGATCGTCCCGGCACGGTACACATACTCCTCCCCAAAAAGCTCCTTGGTATAGGCGTGGGCTTGCGCTTGATATTCCCCTGAGAAGTTCAAATCGATATCGGGTACTTTGTCTCCGTAGAAACCAAGGAAGGTTTCGAACGGGATGTCGTGCCCATCGCGGTCCATGTCTGTCCCGCATTTCGGGCAGTCCTTTTTTTCCAAGTCGTAGCCGGAACCAATCGATCCGTCTTCATAGAAATAGGAATATTTGCATTCCGGACAGCGGTAATGCGGCGGCAAAGGGTTGACCTCCGTTATCCCGGTCATGGTGGCTACGAAACTTGAGCCGACCGAGCCCCGGGAACCAACCAAATAGCCGTCTTGGTTGCTCTTCAGCACCAATTTTTGGGAAATCAGATAGATAACCGAGAAGCCGTTGCCGATGATCGAGTTGAGCTCCTTCTCCAGCCTCTTTTCGACCAGTTCTGGGAGTTCTTCGCCATAGAGACGCTTGGCTTCGTCATAGGAAAGTCGCGTGACTTCCTCGTTCGCACCTTCCATGTTCGGTGTATACAATTGATCCTTGATCGGAACGATCACTTCAGTGCTGTCAGCAATTTTTTGGGTATTATATATGACGATTTCCTTGGCCTTCTCTTTTCCCAGAAAAGAGAAGCAGTCCAACATCTCATCTGTCGTCCGGAAATGGACTTCCGGCATATGCAGAACTTTCCCTTGGTTCACTTTCAAGGACCCAATCAATATTTCCCGGTAGATGGCGTCCTCCTTGTTCAGATAATGGACATTCCCGGTTGCGACGACCGTTTTTCCCAGTTCATCCCCGATGGCAACGATTTGAGTGATGATATCCTCCAGATCGCTTTCATTCTTGACTAATTCCTTCGTGATGAGCGGTGCATAAACCTCTTTCGGCATGACTTCGATGTAATCATAGAACTTGGCTTTTTCCTTTGCCACCTCTGCCCCTTTTTGCATCATCGCCTCGAAGATCTCGCCTGCGCTGCAGGCAGAACCGATCAATAAGTTTCCTCGAATCGCCTGCAGGACGCTGCGCGGAAGACGCGGTGTCCGGTAATAATACTCGATATTTGAAGCTGATATGATTTTGAACAGGTCCTTCAGCCCATCTTGATTTTTTGCCAGAATCGTTGCATGGAACGGCCGTGCACGTTTGTAAGAATCGCCGCCGCCAATATATTTGTTGAGGTCATCATGAAACAAGATGTTATGCTCTTCGCGTGCTTCCTTCAGGAATATCCAGCAGAGTGCCCCGGTTGTTTCTGAATCATATACTGCTCGGTGATGCTGTTCCAAGCCGACACCATAGCGTTTCGCCAACGTATTCAAACGATGGGATTTCAACTGCGGATGCAGGAAACGGGACATTTCTAATGTATCAATCACCGGATGTGGCGCCTCTGGCATACCATGGCGTTCATAACTGTTGTTCAGGAAGCCCATGTCAAAACTGGCATTGTGGGCTACAAGAATGGATCCTTCTGAGAATGCCGCGAATTCCTCCAACACCGTTTTTTCCGGTTTGGAGTCGCGCACCATGTCATCGGTTATGCCGGTCAATTGAATGGTCGTCTGAGATAACGGATGCCCTGGATTGATGAACTCTTCGAATGTCTCGATGACATTTCCTTTGTACATTTTTACGGCAGCCAACTCGATGATCTTATCGTATACTGCCGACAAGCCCGTCGTTTCCACGTCGAAAACTACATAGATTGCTTCGCTGAGATCCTCATGGACCGGATTATAGGCAATCGGAACACCATCATCGACGACGTAAGCTTCAACCCCGTACAATATTTTCACGTTATTCGCTTTCCCGGCTGCATGGGCGTCGGGATAGCCTTGCGCGGCGGCATGGTCAGTCAACGCGATGGCTTTGTGCCCCCATTTGGCTGCCTGTTTGACAAAATCACTGATGCCATTGGTGGCATCCATTTGACTCATATTTGAGTGCAGATGCAATTCGACCCTTTTTTCGTCCTCAGGCGCACGATCTTTCCGTTCCGCATGCGCCACCTCATTGACGTCGCGGCCATTCACAACCAAGTCACGCATGAATGTGTCTTCTTGGACACTCCCGCGTACGCGCACCCAGATGCCTTTTTTGACCAGCTCGAAGTTCTGTTCATCTGTTTCATTTGACGAGAACAGCTTCACCGAAAACGAGGAAGTGTAATCCGTCATTTTGAATACGAGCAGTTTTCGGCCGGAGCGCAGTTCACGGATTTCGCTGTCGAAAATGTAACCTTCGATGACAACGGAACGCTCTTCTTCGGTGATCGAAGCCATCTGCTTGATTTCTTCCTTGCCTGAAATTTGTCTGCCGATCAGCAGGGGACCGTTGTTGCCGCCTTTCGACTGCGAGCCGTCGCTGCGTTGTCTGTCCTGTTGGTTTTGTTTGATGGCTTCTTCTGCTTGTTTGACCAACATTTCATCCTGCTCTTGTTTTCTTGCCAGATATTGCGCCATTCTGGCTTCGGATGCTTCTTCGTCCACTTCAATCGTAATCTGGAAACTCGGGAACCCCAAGACGAGATAATTTTGTTGGATGACGGACAGATAGTTGTCCGCTAAATGATTTTTGGTGATCTCATTTTCAACATTGATCACAACTTTGTTGTTCAGGACGACGGGCGTGTGTTTGGCAAAAAGCGTCTGGACAAGCGGCGAGGATATGTTGCTTCGCTGGACGACCGTTTCCCAATAATCCAGAATACTCTCGTTCGTCAAGATTGGTTTCCTTGTTTTGATTTGAAAATCGATCGTTGCAATGGATTGGAACTTTATTTTCATATGGTTCATCAAAGCATTGAACACTTCGAAAGGCAGGACGTTGTCAAAAACGAACTGGAAGGACCATAATTTGGATTTTTTATGCACGATGACCTGTTCGATTTCCCCGTTTTCGAAATACGGCAGATACTCCGGCTTGTGATGCAGATTTATCTGTTCCAGCATCTGCTGGAACAATTCATGTTTCGATAATGCCATTTGATCTCTCCTTCTTAACTAACAAACAAAAAGATCCAAAGAATGAACTTTCCTTTCTTTGAATCTTCTTATTAACTTCCTACTTATTGCCCAAAGAAAAATCTTTGGATGTCGTTCCAAGTGACGATGACCATCAGAAGGAGCAAAAGCCCCATTCCGATAGCAGTGATGATGCCTTCCTTCTCAGGATCCAGCGGCTTGCCTCGGATGCCTTCCACCACGTTCAGCAGCAGTTTCCCGCCATCCAATGCCGGAATCGGCAATAGATTCACGACACCGAGGTTGATGCTCAAATAGGCCAAGAAACTGAGCACGCTCAGAAAGCCATAATCAACGACTTGTTCCGTTGCCGCATAGATGGCGACAGGCCCGCCGAAAGAATCGGCTTGGAAGCCGGTCCTGAACATGGAGAAGACCAATCCAAAGATGGAAGTGGCTATCAACCAAAATTCTTCAAAACCGTAACTGATTTTAGCCATCACCGTGCGATCCATAGGAGGAGCAACACCGATCAGCCCATAATCATTGCCTTGTTCATCGGTTTTCGTTTCGGGCGTGATAAGCACATCACGCGCTTCTTGATTTTCAGTCACAACTGTTAGTGTGATTTCATTGCCCGGATTAGCTTGGATGGATGCAACCAGTTCCGTCCATTCAGCGATTTCTTCGCCATTCACAGCCAAGACTTCGTCATCCTCCCGCAATCCGGCTGCTTCCGCCGGGCTGTCAGGTTGGATTTCGCCTAGGCGATTATCGTTGACCGTAACGCCGCCTTGCACGAACGCAATCGTGATGAATACCGCAATACCCAAAATAAAATTATTCATCGGTCCGGCAAAGTTTGTCATCATCCGTTTCAGCAAGGGAGCTGATTGGTATTGCACATCGATGGGCGCGATCTGAACCTCTGTTCCATCCGCTTCGATGATTGTCGCATCGCGTTTGACTTCATAGGTAACGGGTTCCGAACTTCCCGGAATGATGCCCTTAATGAAGAGCGCCTGTTCCAGATCAGCTTCCAGTAATTCTATCGGAACAGTATGCAAATGCTGTTTATTGCTTAAATCTATTTGAGTGACTTGTTGTGCCTCGTCAAGCGATATGTTAAGCGGCATACCGGGTTTTAACTCGGTATCCTCATCTCCGATGCCTGCCATCCGCACGTATCCGCCTATAGGCAGCATTCTGATCGTATAGGTCGTTCCGTTTTTGCGATGAGAGAAGATTTTCGGCCCCATACCGATTGCGAATTCACGAACCAAAATACCCGCTTTTTTCGCAAAATAGAAATGGCCGAATTCATGGATGATCACTAATATGCTGAACACGATAATGAACGTTATGATTGTCTGAAGCATGTAATCCCTCCCTTTCTGTATCTTGACTTCCCGTTCTTAAAATATGAAATGCAGAAAAATATGGAACACAGGCATCACAAAAAGAGTGCTGTCAAAACGATCGAGCATACCGCCATGTCCGGGCAATATCTTCCCGGCATCCTTGACGCCAAAGTGGCGCTTGAATGCCGATTCGACCAAATCACCCATCTGCCCGCAGACCGAAAGCAGGACTGCCAACATAATCTGGAGGCCCATCGATAAACCCAACGGATTGTAGTAGTGGAAAAACACGATGGCGATCAGCACTGCCGCGATCGATCCGCCGACTGAGCCTTCGATCGTTTTATTGGGGCTGATTGCCGGTGCCAATTTGTTCTTGCCAATTTTTCTTCCGATCATATAAGCGCCGATATCCGTTCCCCAGATGATGAACAGCACTAAAAGCACCATCCAAAATCCGATATCCCTTGTCTGCATAAAGTAATAGAATCCTCTCCCGACATATAAGGAAGTCAGAACGGAAGCAGCTGCATCGTCGAAGGTGAAATCATTTCTTGAGAACACTGTGAATACGAACAGGATCAATGCTTCCAAATAAATCAAAAGCATCGCATCGATGCCGTCTGGGATGAAATGCAAGTAGGATTCCGGCAACATCAAAAGGACGGTCGCCAAAGCGGTGATGATTCCCTCCACGCTGAAAATGGTCAGCTTTTTCATCTTCAGTAATTCTTGGACAGCTATCAATCCTATTGCTGTCATAAGCAGTTGCAACGCCAGTCCTCCAACCCATAAAAATGGGATAAAAACGGCGGCAGCCACTATGCCTGTGATTACTCTTTCCTTCATGGTATCCTCCCTATATGCCGCCGAAGCGGCGATTGCGATGCTGATATTCTGCTAGCGCAGCCCGCAAGCTGGCTGTTGAAAAATCAGGCCAAAATTCTTCCGTGAAGTACATTTCACTGTACGCAGCCTGCCAGAGCAAAAAGTTGCTTAACCGGATTTCCCCACTGGTGCGGATCAGCAAATCGGGATCCTGCCATTCACCAAGCCCGCTCGTGAATAGGTATCCGGCGAATATTTCATCGGTGATTTCGTCTGCCGAAAGCTTTCCCGATGCGACATCACCCGCAATCATTTTCGTCGCTTGGAGGATTTCAGCCCTGGAACCGTAATTCAATGCGAAATTCAGAATCAAGCCGGTATTGTCTTTCGTTTTTTCAATCGCATTTTGCACGACTTTCAGTGTCTTTTCGGGCAGTTGATCGATCCAGCCGATGGTCGTCACTTTGATGTTGTTCTGCATCAATTCCGGCATGAACACATCAAAAAAATCGATGGGCAAACCCATTAAAAAATTGACTTCATCAGTCGGACGTTTCCAGTTTTCTGTTGAAAAGGCATAGAGCGTCAACACTTTTACATCAAGGCGGCTTGCTTCTATGGCTATCCTTTTCACGGTGTTCATGCCCTCTTTATGTCCATAGACACGCGGCATCAATTTTTTCTTTGCCCAACGGCCATTTCCGTCCATGATGATGGCGATATGGGCTGGAACGCTGCCGTTTTCATCGAACGGCAATTCTGTTTTTGGATTCTCACTCTTGAATAGAGCCATGCTTTATCCCTCACTTTTTCATAACTCTCTATATTTTAACAAAAACCCGCCTGAATTCCTATGATTAACAGGAAATTATAAAATTTTTAAGTAGGAGGGCTGATTTAAAAAAGCCAGGGCACAAATCATTCGAAATGATTTGTGCCCTGGCTCTTTTTCAACGGATGAAATTTTAAACGTCCAAAATTTCTTTTTCTTTGTCCGCTGTTATTTTGTCGATTTCTTTGGAAGATTTATCGGTCAACTCTTGCACTTTCTTTTCATAGGTGCGCAACTCATCTTCTGTGATTTCTTTGTTCTTTTCTGCTTTTTTCAACGCTTCGATGGCATCGCGGCGAATATTACGGATAGAGACCTTAGCCGCTTCGTTTTCTTTGCCGACGGTTTTTGCCAACTCTTTGCGTCGCTCTGAAGTCAGTGCCGGGATCACCAAACGGATGACACTCCCGTCATTGGCTGGGTTGATGCCAAGGTCACTTTGGTAAATCGCGCGTTCGATATCACCGATACTGGATTTATCGTAAGGTGTCACCAGCAACATGCGTCCTTCAGGAATCGTGATGGAAGCCAATTGATTCACCGGCGTGTTCGTTCCGTAGTATTCCACTTCGATGCGATCCAATAGACTAGCATTCGCGCGGCCTGCCCGAATCGAGCCAAGTTCGCGGATCAATGCAGCTTCTGTTTTTTTCATTCTGTCGGTCGCATTATCCAGGATTTCTTTAACCATGATTATTTCCCCCTAACAGTCGTTCCGATATCTTCTCCAAGTATAACACGGCGAATATTCCCTTGTCTGTTTAAGTTAAACACAACTAGCGGGATGTCGTTATCCATGCTTAATGAGCTTGCTGTAGTATCCATTACTTGCAGTCCTTTGGAAATAACATCCAAATGAGTCAATTCAGAGAATTTTGTTGCGTTCAAGTCCTTCATCGGATCGGATGAGTAAACCCCATCAACATTGTTCTTAGCCATCAAAATAACATCAGCATTGATTTCAGCGGCACGAAGGGCTGCTGTCGTATCAGTAGAGAAGTAAGGATTGCCGGTACCGGCAGCAAAGATCACAACGCGTCCTTTTTCAAGATGACGGACAGCACGTCTGCGGATGTAAGGTTCGGCAATTTGTCTCATTTCGATGGAAGTCTGAACACGGGTCGGAACGCCTGCATTTTCCAGTGCATCCTGCAAAGCCAAAGAATTCATGACAGTCGCAAGCATACCCATATAGTCGGCTTGCGCTCTCTCCATGCCCATTTCAGCGCCTGTCGTGCCGCGCCAAATATTGCCGCCGCCCACAACGATAGCCATTTCCACGCCCAAGTCATGTACTTCTTTGATTTCTTTAACGATTTCTTCGATCGTCGGCGGATTGATTCCGAAACCAGTGTTGCCCGCTAAAGCTTCACCGCTTAGTTTTAAAACAACGCGTTTGTATTTTGGTTCACTCATTCTATATTTCCCTCCGTAATTGGCTGACCCCTGATCAATCAGGCTTATGACTATGATAAAAAAGCCCCAATTAAGGGGCAATTTTCATTATTTTTTAACTTGGCTCATTACTTCTTCTGCAAAGTCCACAGAGCGTTTTTCGATACCTTCGCCTACAGCGTAGCGAACGAATGATTTAACAGCGCCGCCTTTAGAAGCAGCAAATTGTCCAACTGTTTGATCTGGATCTTTAACAAAAGGTTGATCGTTCAATGAAATTTCGCTCAAGAACTTGTTCAAACGGCCTACGATCATTTTTTCAACGATATTGGCTGGTTTACCTTCGTTCAATGCTTGTTCAGTCAGAACTTTCTTTTCATGTTCAAGTTCTTCTGGAGAAACTTCGTCGCGCGAAACATATTTAGGATTGATGGCAGCGATGTGCATAGAGATGTCTTTAGCAGCATCCGCATCAGCAGATCCTTCCAATAATGTCAATACAGCAATACGTCCGCCTTGGTGTAAGTATGCACCGAAAGCATCAGCATCCGTTTTTTCAACGATAGTAAAGCGACGCAAAGTAATTTTTTCGCCGATTATTGTAGTAGCGCTCAAGATAACATCGTTTAATGTACCTTCAGCAGTTTCGATTGCTAAAGCAGCTTCCACAGTTTCTGGTTTGTTTTTAGCGATGATTGCTGTAATGTCAGCTACCAAGTTTTGGAATTTGTCGTTTTTCGCAACAAAATCAGTTTCTGCATTGATTTCAGCGATTACGGCTGTATTTCCGTCAACAAATACGTTTGCAAGTCCTTCAGCAGCGATACGGTCAGCTTTTTTAGCTGCTTTAGCCATACCGTTTTCTCTTAAGTAGTCAACCGCTTTGTCCATGTCGCCATCGACTTCTACTAGAGCTCTTTTAGCATCCATCATGCCTACGCCTGTCATGTCGCGTAATTCTTTAACCATTTTAGCTGTTACTTGTGCCATTCTATGATTCCTCCTGAATATTCTTTTTCATAAAAAAAGCTGTCCCAAAGAGAATAGAAAAGATGTCGGCTGCCAAATTGGCTATATCTTTCTTCTTTTCTGAGACAGCTCGTTACTTCAAACTAAATAGGAAATATTATTCGTTGTTGCCTTCTACAACTTCAACGATTTCTTCTAATGAAGTTGCTTCGTCAGCTTCAGCTGCAAAAGTTTCTTCAACAGAAATTTCAACTTGATCTTTTCCTTGGTTGCCTTCGATGAAAGCATCAGCCATTTTAGCAGTGATCAATTTAACTGCGCGGATAGCATCATCATTTGAAGGGATTACTACGTCGATCTCATCTGGATCACAGTTTGTGTCAACCATAGCGACGATAGGAATGTTCAATTTGTGAGCTTCTTGAACAGCGATTCTTTCTTTTCTTGGGTCAACGATGAACATTACATCCGGGATTCTAGGCATATCTTTGATACCGCCTAAGAATTTTTCCAAACGTTCTTGTTCTTTTTTCAAGATAGAAACTTCTTTTTTAGGAAGTAGTTCGAAAGTGCCGTCTTCAGACATAGCTTCGATTGATTTCAAACGTTTGATACGTTTTTGGATAGTATCCCAGTTAGTCAAAGTACCACCTAACCAACGGTGATTTACGAAGAATTGACCTGAACGGATCGCTTCGTCTTTGATTGAATCTTGCGCTTGTTTTTTAGTCCCTACGAATAAAGCTACGCCGCCTTCTTCAGCAACGTTAAGCATATATTTGTATGCTTCGTCGACTAATTTTACAGTTTTTTGCAAGTCGATGATGTAGATACCGTTTCTTTCTGTAAAGATGTATCTCTTCATTTTTGGGTTCCAACGACGAGTCTGGTGACCGAAGTGTACGCCTGCTTCCAATAATTGTTTCATTGAAATTACTGCCATGTTTGTTTCCTCCAAGTTTGTTTTTATTTTCCTCCCCCGATTTCTTCTACAGCAGAAACTCATCTTCCGATAAGCAACGTCTGCCGTATCGATCAAGGTGTGAAATGTGGTTTTGCACCGTTGATAATTATATCCAATTATACTGAAAGAAGCAAGTGTTTTTTCTGGAAATGGATATCAAACAGCCTCATCACTGGTTATTCTCGGATTGAATCCCCAAAATCTGCTTGATGTCATCGTTCGTCAACCGTTGTCGGCTGAGCGCCTCTTCCCCTTCGGATACGATCAACTGATCAAAGAGCATCTTTTTGTCCTGCTGCAGCTGATTGATTTTCTCTTCGATGGTTCCCTCAGCGATGAAACGGTACACCTGCACGTTTTTCTTTTGGCCGATGCGGTGTGCTCGCCCGGCGGCTTGCTCTTCTACTGCCGGGTTCCACCATAAATCGAAGAGGATGACGGTGTCTGCGCCGGTCAGGTTCAACCCGGTGCCGCCCGCTTTCAGTGAAATCAAAAATACATCCGTGTGGCCTTCGTTGAACTGGTTGACCAACGTAATCCTTTCGGCTGGAGGGGTTTTTCCGCTGAGATAGAGATGGCTTAAATTTTGCTTGACCAACTCTGCTTCGATCAACTTCAACATGGATGTGAATTGTGAAAACACCAAAACATGCTGGTTGTTCTCTTGAGCATTTTTCAATATTTCGACCAGTTGCTCCAATTTCCCCGAGCCGCCTTCATAGGCTGCATCCACCAAACGGGGATCGCAACAGATTTGACGCAGACGGGTCAGCCCGGCCAAAATCTCCATTCGGTTCCGTTGGAAATCTTCACTGTCATAATCAGATACCTTTTCCTGCAATTGTTGGAGATAAGCCAAATACATGATTTTCTGTTCGCGATTGAGACTGCTATACAGATCGGCTTCGGATTTTTCCGGGAGATCACCCAGAACATCCGCCTTCAGCCTACGCAACATGAAGGGTTTGGCTGTTTTCGAAATATCTTCGAGCGACATTTTTTTGAATTCTTGTAATTTCGGGAACAATCCCGGCAAAATCAATTGGAAAATCGCCCAGAATTCCGTCACGCTGTTCTCGATCGGCGTGCCGCTCAACGCAATATTGACCCGGGCATTCATCTTCGCTATGGCACGGAACGTCTTCGTATTGTAGTTATTGACATACTGGGATTCGTCCAGGATCATCGCATAGAAATCACACTTTTGATAAGATTCGATATCCTGCCGGAAACTTTGATAAGAGGTTATCGCAATGCCGTTCTCGGGCAATTGAGACAACTGCTCTTCTCGCTCCTTCTTCACGCCGCTGATGACACTTATCTGAAGCTGGGGCGCAAATTTTTGGAATTCGTACTTCCAGTTGTAGATCAGTGAAGCCGGCGCAATCACCAAAGCGGGTTTGGCATCATTTTTACCTTCCTCTACTTCGCTGAGCAAGAAGGTGATCAACTGGAGCGTTTTGCCGAGTCCCATTTCATCAGCCAAAATACCGCCTAAGCCGTAGTTGGCGAGAAATTTCAGCCATTTGAAGCCGGTCACTTGATACGGACGCAAATCCGCTTGCAACGTTTTTGGCAATTCAGCCGGAAACTCATTCGGGTGCTTGATGAAATGATACAGTTCGTTAAGGAAATCTTGGCTGCCGACTTCAGGGTTCAGATCATTGATTTCTTTTTCGAGTGTCATGCTCTTGATCATCGGCATGGATATTGTTCCATCATGGAGCTGAGACTCATCTTTGATCAATGAAAGGAAACGATTCATCTCTTTCATTGTTTCCGTCTCCAAAGATAAGATGCGACCGTCTTCCGTCTTGTAATAAGCGTCATTTTTTTTGAGGCTATTCAATAATCTGTCGATCTCATTTTCCGAAATGCCACCGACATCAAACCGGATATCCAAAAAAGAATCCCTTGTCCTGCGTTGAACCGATGTTGAAACTTCAGTATTTTCCACTATCAGATTCTGCAGATCCGGACTTAATTCGACCTCGGCATAACGGCGCAAAACAGGTATTTTCCTGTAAAGAAAGCTGAATAGATCAACATCCTTCGAAGCCAGGAAGGCTATTTGGTTTTCGATTATGTTGAAATCCAGATTTCCCAACACCTGCAGGATCCGCTCTTCACCTATCGTATCCCTGATCAGGAATTGGGACTCCGTTTTCGAAGCACGGTTCTGACGGAAGACCGTTTCCCCGTATTTGAAGAAAATTTCACCTTTTATGCGCTTGGCCGGACCTCGGAAATGGATGGAGACGGTCAGCGGCTCATCAACGATGTTGCGCTCCAGTTCTTCACTGAAGTGCACCGTTCCAATCTGTTTCAGCAAGGGAATAACATAGGTCAGCAAATCCGATACATCTGGTTCTTCGATTCCGATCACATTTGAGTCTTCAAAACGTTTTTCAAAGAACGAGAGGTACCCCAACAGTTTATGTTGCTGCACACTGAGCGGATGGACTTTGTTGCCCTCGATCAACCAGTCGTAATCCAACAGATGGATGATGTTGTCGCACTGGATGCGAAGTTCTATTCCCTTGCCTTTTTTCCCCAAAAGGAATTGATAGCCGGGTTTTTCGGGACTGATTTGCACATCCGGATACGTTTGTTCGCCGGCAATCCATTCGACCCTGCCAGTTTGGATCAAATCCTCCAGAATGGAGTGCGCTGAACTCGGCGGAAGGATCAGGTAGGAATCCAATTTTCTGGCCGTAACATTCAGCAATTGCTTGTTCAATGCAGCGGGTTGCTCCTCCAGCAGTTTATGCAACCGGTAGATGATGGGCTGGTCCATTTCCTGTATCTTCACTGTCCGGAAATCGATCCCATCGCCGAGACGGTATTCCCATTTTTCTTGTTTGATGAATTGTTCCGTAAATTGTTCGATATTGGTGACCATGTAAGGTTTATCGACCCCTGCACGCAAGGAAAGAGCCAATACATGCTCACCAGTGTTTTGCATCAGACTGTTGGGTTTCATGCGCAGAACTTGCAGCGTATACTGCACTAAAAAATCTGCTTGGGTGTTCAGGCTCTGGGCGCCTTTGTTTTCTTGGAAGAAAATCTGCGTCAAATCGTTCACAAATTCTTGACCGGCAGTTTCTGCATCGACCTGAAACTGTTCTGCGCTGCTTTCCGTCAGAATACGGGTACCGCATTTCTCCTTCAGATACAATTCAACAGCGATCGTATGCTTGCAATACTGATGATTTTTCCAGTACTTGCACTGACATACATCCTGTTCCCTGGCTGTCCCATCTAAGGTGACATGATACATTTTACTGCCGAGCACCTCACAATGCCAAACCTGGCTGTGGAAATCCGGTTGCACGGATAGCACGCGATCCTCATTCACATATTCGCGTCCCTCTTGTATCAACTTGTCCGGCATACTCCATTTCACGCTATCACTTCCTCTGCTTCTTGCTGTCCATCCTTTATTGTACTGCAATTTCGTCGAAAAATATACCATCTTCCCCATTGATGGCGGTCCGAACTGAATATTTAACTTGAAATATTCAACAAACTATCTCATACTGATTAGCATAATGCCAAAGCAAAAGGAGCCCTGTCATGTTTTTTAAAACAGTCGTCATCATAGTCAGATTTCTGGTCCGTATCCTGAACGGCAAGACCGAAATCCAAAACAAAGAGTACATTCCGAAAGACACAGTCTATATCCTTGCAGCTCCGCACAGAAGTCTGTTGGATCCCATTTTCATTTCGTTTGGCGTGTATCCGCACGCATTTTCATCAATGGCGAAGCAAGAACTGTTCAAGGGGAAATTCATGAACTGGCTGCTGACTCACATGAACGCTTTCCCTGTCAATCGTGAAAATCCGGGCCCGAGCGCCCTGAAGCAACCTGTTTCGATCCTGAAGGAAGGCAAAACCAATCTGTTGATCTTCCCGACCGGGTCGAGGCATTCCGCAGAAATCAAAGGCGGCACTTCTTCCATCGCCAAGCTGGCCAACGTTCCGATCCTTCCAGTAGTCTATCAAGGTCCACTCACACTCAAGGATCTTCTGAAGCGCAAAAAAGCGACGGTCCGCTTCGGCAAGCCCATCTATCTGCCGAATGAGAAACGCATCTCCAGAGACGAACTGGCTGCCTATGACGAACTGCTCGGAACAACCTTCCGCCAATTGGATCAGGAAATCGATCCGAATTTCGTCTACATCTCAAAATAAAAAACCTGATGTCCGTTACCGGGTCTTCATCATCTCGAAAACAACCAAAAAAAACAGCGCCGGAAAATTTTTTTCCGGCGCTGTTTTTTTGAATTGCTGTTCAACAAGCGGTCAGTCGTTCATCGACTGCAGCATGTACATGTCATAATAGGTACCCTGTTTGGAGATCAGTTCTTCGTGTGTACCTCGTTCGATGACGCGCCCTTTCTCCAATACCAAGATCAGATGGGCATCGCGGATGGTGGACAGACGGTGAGCAATCGCAATCGTCGTTCGGCCTTCACGCATTTTCCGCATGCTTTCTTGGATCAGGAGTTCTGTTTCTGTGTCGATATTAGCCGTGGCCTCGTCAAGGATGAGCACTTTCGGATCACGCAAAATCGTTCGGGCGAACGAAATCAATTGTCTCTCACCACTCGAATAACTGGCTCCGCGCTCGATCACTTTTGCATGATAGCCTCCAGGCAGCGACGCGATGAATGAATCGGCATGCACAAAGGCAGCCGCGCCTTCGATATCGCGGTCGGTATAATCCTTGTTCATTAAACGGATGTTATGCGAAATGTCCCCGTAGAACAGGAACGAATCCTGCAGGACCAAGCCTATTTTTGAGCGGATCTCCTCGATCGGGTACGTCTTGATAGATTTTCCGTCAATCAGGATGTCGCCTTTCTCGAACTCATAAAAACGCAGCAAAACATTGATGATCGAACTTTTTCCGCTGCCGGTGTGGCCCACCAGCGCGACCGTTTCGCCTGGATTGGCGGTGAAGCTGATGTTTTTGAGCACATCCTGCTTCCCGTCATAGGAGAAGGAAACATCTTTGAATTCGATCCTTCCCTGCGCAATTTCCAATTCCGAATCCCCAGGTTGGCTTGGCGCCAACTCGGCATTATCCAATACGCTCAGTACCCGCGAACTGGAGACGATGCCGTCCTGCAAGGCGCTGAGGTTGTCCATCATCATCCCCATCGGACGGAAGAAATTTTGGATATAGGTTGTGAACGCATAGATGACCCCAAGCTCCACGACGCCGTTCAACGTCTGATAACCGAATAACCATAGGACGATCGCCAACGCGATGGCCTGCAACAGATTGACGACCGGCATCAGCATCAAGGCGTTCATCTGGACCATCGCTACGCGCCCTTTGCTGTAGTCTTCATTGATCGCGTCAAATTCCGCGCGCAGCCGTTTTTCCTGGCGGAACTGCTGGATGATCGCCATGCCGGAAATCGATTCATTCAATTTCGTGTTCAGTTGGCTCAGTCTTTCGCGCATTGTGCGGTAAACGCGCGTGCTGTACTTTTGGTAATACCAAATCAGACCGGCCATGATCGGGACAAAAACGATGAAAAGAAGGGAAATCTGCTTGTCCAATGTCCACATTGCGATGAACACTGTGATGATGCTGAAGATCCCCTCTGCCAGAGCCAAAAATACATTCCAGAATTCCTTGATCGTTTCGGTGTCATTCGTGACGCGCGAAACAATCGATCCAGCCGGGGTGGTGTCATAGTAGCGCATCCCCAATTGATTGACCTTACGGAAAACGGCATTGCGGATATTCTCAACGGTTTGTTCGGACGCCATGCTGAAAATATAGCGCTGCAGATACGTGACCAACATCTTCAGCAGGACAACTCCTACATATGCCAGCGCAAATAGCACACTGATGTCGGTCGTGACATTCCCAACAGCCAGATAGTCATCCATGTAAATTTGGATGATGCGCGGCGCCACCACATTGACCAGCGACAACGCGATGCTGAAAAGCAAAGCGATCAAAAATTGATTGCGGAAAGGATGGGCAAAGTGGAAGATTCGTTTGACTACCCGGAGTTGTTCCTTCAATGAGATTGTTTTAGACCATACTGATCCACTCATGCTTCATCCGCCCCTTCCAATTTGGTTTCGAGTTGTTGTTTTTCGTACATTCTGCGGTACCAGCCGTCCAGTTCCATCAACTCATAATGCGTCCCGCGTTCGACAATGCGCCCTTCATCAAGGACAATGATCTCATTTGCATGCATCACGCTGCTGATCCGATGGGCTGCGATGATCGTTGTCTGATCGGCTCGCTTTTCCTTAAGCCCCGTCAGGATCGCTTCCTCCGTCTTCGCGTCCACCGCGGATAAGGAATCATCCAGGATGAGCAGCTCAGGTTCAGTCACTAAAGCCCGCGCAATCGCTATCCGCTGTTTTTGTCCACCGGATAAGGAAACGCCCCTTTCGCCAACCAACGTATCGTAGCCCTCGGGAAAACCAAGAATGTCATGATGGATGGCGGTCAAGCGCGCTGCCTCTTCAACCTTTTGTTGGCTGATTGATGGATCAGCGAAACGGATGTTTTCCCTCACGTCAGAAGAGAACAGGAAGTTGTCTTGGGGAACGTAACCGATTCCGCTCAGCAATGCATCCAATGAGTAATCACGGATATCGATCCCGTTGTAGTTGATGCTGCCGGCATATTGATCATACTCACGCAACAGCAGACGGAAAATCGTGCTTTTGCCCGATCCGGTTCTGCCGACAATCCCTAATGTTTGTCCCCGCTCCAAATGGAAACCGACGTCCTTCAGGCTGATTTCTTCACTGTTCGGGTAACCGAAGGAGGTTACCTGAAAATCCAGATCGCCTGTAACCGGAGTCCGGACAGCATTTTTTTGCTCCTGGATCGTTGATTTTTCCTTAAGAAGCTCATCAATCCTGCTGTAACTGGCACTGCCTCGTTCCAGCACATTGAATAATCTACCTACTGCCAACATCGGCCACGCCATCATGCCGATATAACTGATGAACGAAACCAGCTGGCCGATACTGATGCTGCCTTCCACGACAAAACGGCCACCAAAGATGATCGTCAGTGCGAAAGAAAGCCCCAAAATAAGTTGGATCGCCGGGTCAAATAAGGCATCAACCAAGTAGACAGCTTTATTTTTCACGACGACATCCCTCGTCATCGCTTCGAAATCACGAATATCTTCTTCTTCTTCACCGAACGTCTTGATTACCTTAACGCCGGAGACACTCTCCTGCGTTTTGTCATTCAGATTAGAGAAAGCAGCTTGTGCCTTGCGGAAACGCTTGTGCATCTTCTGTCCGAGGATTCGTGACACCAGCGTCAAAGCCGGTAACGGAATCATGGCGATAAGCGTCAAACGCCAATCAATCAAGAAGAACATTGTGAAAAGCGTGATCCCGCCTGAAGAAATCGAATCCGCCAATGTGAGTATGCCTGCGCCTGCGACCATCCTGATCGCATTCAAGTCATTCGTCGCATGCGCCATCAGATCGCCTGTCCTGTATTTCTGGAAAAAGACAGCGTCCATTTCGGTGAAATGCTTAAACAATCGCGAACGCAGTATCTTTTCTAACTCTGCCGAAGTACCCCAAATCTTCATCCGCCAAATATAGCGGAAAAGGTACTGCAAAATGCCTGCTATCAATATGATCGCCGACCACTTCCACAAAGAAGCCATCGTTAGGGTCCCTAAGGCAATTTCATCGATGATGATTCCGACAACGCGCGGCGAAACAACCTGAAGTATCGCCACAATGATCAGGAAAAAGACGCCTACAAAATACGATTTCCATTCTTGACGGAAAAACCAACTCAATTTTTTGAAAATACTCACGTTTATTACTCCCTTCTTACCTGTATTCGGACAAAATAAAAATGTGGAACCGTAGAGATCCACATTTTGTATATTATTTCATTATTCTATTTCTTTTTCTTTGTTGATTGTGTTTTCATAGAAGCCATGATTTGTTTTACTTTTCTTTCGGATGGTTTTTGACCCATCTGCATCATCATAGAACGCAACATTTCTTCATTGATTGGTGGATTTTCTTCAAAATATTTTACCATATAACGTCTTGCAAGGAAAAATCCGCCAACCGCGCCTATTACTATTCCTAAAATGACCATCATTACCCATGCTGTTGTTGACACGTATTCATCCCCCTTTCCAAAGCATTCATTCATTAATTGTACTAAAGATTATGAGAAAAAGAAATAGCAATCACGGATAAATTTAGCGAATTTTCGAAAACGCTTCAGCGGTTGCCGGTTTCAGGATAATTTTAAGCATATTCTCGCGTCACTCCCGAGAATATGCGAACATCTGTTTGATTTTTTAGATGATTAATGGTATTCTAAACTTATAAATTTAGGATTACGGAGATGATGATCTCATGGTTAAAAATAAAGATTCACGCCAAGTTGAAGTGCTTCAATACATTTATGAAGAAGTCCAGGAAAAAGGCTATCCGCCGACCGTAAGGGAAATCGGGAATGCAGTCAAACTTTCCTCAACGTCCACAGTGCACGGCCATCTGTCGCGTCTAGAAAAAAACGGTTTTATCCAACGCGACCCTACAAAACCACGTGCGATCGAACTGACCCAAGCAGGTCTGGATAAACTCGGGATCATGTCGGATAAAATGCCGCTATTGGGTACCGTCACAGCCGGTGCTCCCATCCTGGCTGTCGAAGAAGCAACAGATTATTTCCCGGTTCCGCCGGATCTGAAATCCTCTTCCGGAAGTTTGTTTATGCTTAAAATCCGCGGAGAAAGCATGATCGACGCCGGTATATTCGATGGCGACTCAGTGATCATCAGAAAACAATCCACGGCCGAAAACGGTGATATCGTCATAGCTATGACGGATGATGATGAAGCGACCTGCAAACGATTCTATAAAGAAAACAACTACTACCGTCTGCAACCTGAAAATGCCAGCATGGATCCGATCATCTTGGATTCCGTCATCATTCTGGGAAAAGTAGTCGGTCTGTACCGGAACCACATCATATAAGGGTCAGTCCCCCGACTGCCACAAAAAGGCTGCCAACTTTTGGCAGCCTTTTTGCGTGTCCGTTCATTTTCGGATTATTTATTGTTCTTAGTATTCCATCAGCGTGAAGATGTCATACCCTTGGATCAGGTCACGGCCTTTTAAATCCAACAGCTCGATCAGGAATGCCAAACCGACGACTTCTCCGCCTAATTTTTCCACCAACTCGATGGTTGCGGCTGTAGTGCCGCCAGTTGCCAATAGATCATCGCAAACCAACACTTTGTCACCAGGCAGGATGGCATCTTGGTGCAGTTGCAGTGTTGCTTTTCCGTACTCCAGTCCGTAGGATACTTCCACCGTTTCGCGCGGCAATTTGCCTTTTTTACGGGCCATTGCGAATCCACAGCCTAATTCCACTGCGACCGGACAGCCGACCATAAACCCACGCGCTTCGGGTCCGACTACTTTATCGACATTCAAGTCCTGGGCATATTTCACGATTTCTTTGATCGAATAACGGTAAGCTTCTCCGTTCGCCATCAAGGGTGAAATATCGCGGAAAATGATGCCTTTCTCCGGGAAATCTTTGACATCAGCAATATATTGTTTCAAGTCCATTTTGTGTTCCTCCTAATTATTGTACCATCATCTGTTCATTCAACCAATTCGTCAACTGCGAAAACGGGCTGTAGATGAATACCTTTTCAGCTTCCATTTTCTGCAGGCGATCTTTGTATACCTGGGTGTCGTCCAAAGCTCTTTTGACAGGGTTTTGGACCTCATTGATGAAACCATTGTCTATTGTAACAAATCCCGCCTCCAAAAACACTTGAATCATAAAAATGGCAAGATTTTTTTTGATTTTTAAGTATTTTGCTAAGGCATCTAACCGATTTCTCACATCGATATCCTTATGGGAACGGATATATTGGTAGAATTTCGCAAACTGGTCTTTAGGAGGGACTCCGTCTGCGTAAATGCTGTTTGTTTCATGAGAGACGACATACACATTTTCGAACTGATTGCTCTTTAAAAGATCAGCCAACAAATCCATCTTTAAGGGGCATTCGAAGAGCACCAAGTTGCTGGCACTGACATCCTGAAGAGCATCCGCTGTATTGTCAGTGAGTAACGCAGCGTTCGAACTGTTCGGGATGCGCTCATAAAATTGTTTCATGATACCGGAAGTCGAAAATAGATACAGGGCATCTTCCACAGCCAATACCGATTCTTGGATAATCGAACTCCGTTTGTCGAAAAACTGGACATGTTTGTTTTTGATGTCCTTCAGTTGCAGTTGCGGTTTCGCGCTATCCCGCCAAACGTTGATCGAAAGTTCTCCGATCAGAGAAACGACATCCGCCTCGTTCAAGTGGTTGCTGATGCTTCCTTTGTTGAAGCCAATCACATCCAGAAAGAGGTTTTTGTCCTTAAGCTTGAATTTCAGATGTTTGTTGTCCGCACCGATCTGTCTGATATCTGTCAACGGTACATTTTGGAAGCCGAATATAGGCTTTTGATTGTCGGTCCCGTATGGTTTGAGCAATTCCAATTCCTTCAAAAACGGCAGTGTGACATCAGCAAGCGGCAGCATGGCGTCTATATAAATGGATTCGCCCAACACGATCGCATCATGATAAATGGTCGCATAGTTGTTTATTTTTTCTCTGAAGGCTGGCAAATCGGCAGCGGGAAGGCTCATGCCCGCTGCCATTTTGTGCCCTCCAAACTTCGTGAGCAAGTCTTTTGAATCGGTCAGTGCCATATAGATATCCAACGCTTCCGTGCTGCGGGCCGATCCTTTTGCGATGCCGGTTTTTTCGTCGATGCGGAATAAGACAGTTGGACGCCCGAATTCCTCGACCAACTTGCTTGCAACAATTCCAAGTACGCCCTCGTGCCAATTCGTGTTGCCCAACACTACAATATCCGGCAGGCTTTCGTTATTCGCCAGTTCGGCACTGGCTTCTTCATGGATGGATTGGACAATTCCCTGTCTCTCGACATTCTTTTCCTGTATGTAAGCAACCAGTTCAGCTATTTTTTCCTCATCGAATGACAGCATCAGTTCAGCGCCTGGACCCGCATCCTCCAACCGACCGACTGCATTCAAACGCGGACCGATGATGAAACCGATGCTTTCCTCGTCCAAATTAGCCGCGTCTATTCCCGCGGCTTCCATCAGCGCAGCCAAACCGAGCCGATGCGTTTGTTTCATGACTTGCAGTCCCTGCTTCACGATCCAACGATTCTCGCCTGTTAAACTGACGAGGTCCGCAACGGTACCGATAGCTGCCAAATCGAGCGATTCATAAGGCATTTCCCCCAGCAAGGCCGCTGCAATTTTCAGAGCGACACCAGCTCCGGAAAGATCCGGGAAAGGATAGGATCCGGCAGGATGTTTCGGGTGGATGATGGCATACGCGTCCGGCAACGCATCTGGCAATTCGTGATGGTCGGAAACAATGACATCCACGCCCATTTTTTTAGCCATCGCTATCGGTTCGTGGCCTGAAACCCCGTTATCGCAAGTAAGAATCAGTTGTGCCCCATTCTCGATCAATTTCTTGAATGCAGCAGCATTGGGGCCATAACCATCCGTGAAACGATTCGGCAAATAATAGCCGACATTGCCGCCCAATACTTCTATCGTTTCCACGAGAATGCTTGTGCTTGTGATGCCATCCGCATCATAATCCCCATAAACGACGATTTCTTCTCCAGCCTCAATAGCTTCCATCAAGCGGTGGATTGCTTTATCCATATCATGCAGCAGATATGGATCATGGAATTCCATTTCTGCCCCATCAATGAAAGCTTTGATTTGCTCTTTTGTTCCCAAGCCTCGCTGCATGCAAAGCGTAACAAATTTTTCTGATAAGCCTGTAGCCTGACTGATTTCCCTGCTTACAGAATCATCAATTTCTGATTTGCGTATTTTCCAATTCATCTTTGACGATAACAATTTATCGACTCCTAACTATTTAAACTGTACGGGTGCACCTAGGCCCCAGTAATTCAAAAAAGACTAGAAGCTGAAATCGTTCTAGTCTTTCTTTGCAACTGAAAGTGGCCGATTGGATAAATCTGCCACTCTATTTTCGTCAAACGCTTGGCTGATTCGGGTTACCCACTGTAAACTGTTTGACCAATTCCTCTTCAAGGGATTTGATTTTGTTGTCTTTCTGAGTCAGTTCCGCTCTCAGATCGGCGATTTGCTGTTCATACCCGACTTTCGTAGCATCGACTGCCGCTTGGATTTCTTTCCCTTTTGTATCAATCTCAGTGCGCATCTGTTTAAATTCTTTATTCTTCTTCGTTGCACTGCCTGTCGCAACCAACAAGGTGATGAGCGAGCCCATCAGTAGAGAAACAAGGATGACAATGATAAGAGGTCCATCCACAACTGCGAACCCAAAATTGACTGGCACAGCATCGACATTGAAAACGGCAAATAACACAATGATGATGATTAAAATTATGCCTGCTACTAATCTCCATTGATTTTTCATTATAATCGCCTCACTCATTTTGATATATCCCACTCTTATTATCATCTTTTTGCCGATGGATAGTCAACTTGCAACACTTATCAACGGAATGATTCTCAGAGGATCAAGCTTCAGGGGATCATTTCGTCAGCGCTATTTCGAACTCATCATAATCGTTGACGAGTTTCGTGTCAGGAAAGACTTTGCGTGCATCCCGCTGCAACTGGTGCGCATTGCCGTTGAGGTAACGGGCGCTGATGTGGGTCAAATAGAGTTGCTTAACATTTGCTTCTTTGGCTACTTTAGCTGCATCGATGCATGTGGAATGGAAATAATCCGACGCAATCGCTTGGTCTTCCTTCCCGAAGGTGCTCTCGTGAACCAGCACATCGGCATTTTTAGCTAAAACCACTGTGTTTTTCGTTCTTCTTGTGTCGCCCAGAATCGTTACGATACGTCCTTTAGTCGTTTTCCCGATAAAATCCAGCCCATTGATGGTTCTGCCGTCCGGTAAAACAACAGTCTCCCCATTTTTTAGCTTTCCGTAGAGAGGTCCCGCTGGAACATCCATCTCTTTCAGCTTATCGGCCTGCAATTCGCCCGGATAGTCTGCCTCTTCGACACGGTATCCGTAAGAAACGATGCCGTGATTCAGTTTTGCGCAACTCACGCGGAACTGCTCATCTTCAAACACTACGCCATCTTCGGTTATTTCATGAAAGAAGATTGGATAGCGCAAGTGGGACTGGGAAATACGCAGACTGGTCAAAATAAATTCTTTGATTCCAACAGGGCCATAGATGTTCAAGGGCGTATTGCCGCCTTGAAACGCCCTGCTGCTCAAGAACCCAGGCAAGCCGAATATATGATCTCCATGCAGATGGGTAATGAAGATTTTTTCGACTTTCCTGGGTCGAATCGTTGTTTTGAGCACACGTTGCTGTGTCCCCTCCCCGCAGTCAAAAAGCCAGATGGCATTGCGTTCATCCAATAGTTTCAATGCTATGCTGGAAAGATTTCTGCTGGTGGAAGGGACACCTGCTCCGGTGCCTAAAAATTGAATTTTCATAATCAATTGCTCCCATTTTCATCATTTAATTCTTGATAGATTTCCTCAGCCACAAAAAGGGCTAATTGTTTTGCTCCCGTTGGATTCGGATGGACCTGGTCCTCCAGAAGCCACTCGTCATGCCCGCTGCTGTAGGTATTCCAATCCAAAATATGGACATTGGAATGGGTGCTTTCGGCAAGCGTCAACTGCTCGTTCACGCCGTCCTTCCAGATTCTCGGAACATTTGTCGTGAGGAAAAATAGATCCCGCGATGTCCCGATTTCCTTTATGAACGTTTCCATTTGGGTTTGGGTGAAAGTCCCATTGGAACCTAAGAATACCACGACGGTGTCATGCAATTGTTCCCGCTTCTCCAAAGCAGCAATGACCGCAGAAGTTTGGTAAAGCTGTCTGCTGACGGCACCATCCACAACCGCTTGACCGAATATCGTCACCAGTTGATCCGCGACGGAGAGTAATACAGAATCGCCTATGAAGGTAATATCTGCGCTGTGAGCAAACAACACGGTCTCCCGTTCGAGGCCTTCGATATTGTTGATGGCCCTACTGCGGGTGGACTCGTCACGATTCATGTCATCCATTTTACTTTGGCTGGCTGCAATCTGCTGTCGCAGTTCCTCCACAGCAACATTCTCGCCGGATTCTGCTTGGACAAATCCCGCCAGAGCGGTCAGCAAGAGGAAGAAACTGACGAATGCCGCAATTTTTGCCGAAAAATGCCTGACTGAGTCTGCCAATCCGGAAGCCTTTATTTGGGCAATCGTATCGGCAGGGCTACAAAACTGCACAGACGTCATCTTCCAACGTTTTTTTTCGAATAATTGGTAACCTATTTCGGAAAGGATAACCATGAAGGCCAGTTGGATCAAAATGTGGCGTCCGGGATCAACGCTCGTATCGATTACTTTCGCTTGATAAAGGGAAAGTACAGGATAATACCAGAGATAAAGCAGGAAACTCCGCCTGCCGAGCCACTGAATCGGCTTGAACCGCATCATTCTTGAAAGAGTCGTTGCCGGATGTGCTGTCAAGATTACCGCAACGCCGATGATGATACTGTTTAGGTACATTCCACCTCTGTAAGTGAATGTCTGACTATCAAGCATCCTGCTGAACATCAACCCGAGAATCGCGTAGCTGAAAAATCCTGCAAGCGTCAATCTTCGCTTCGTTCGTTTCGACACTGGCTCGTTCAATTTCGTTAACGGCCACACAACCGACAGCGCACTCCCTATCATAAATGAAAACAAGCGCGTATCCGTCCCATAATAGACGCGCGAGGCGTCCTCTCCTGGCACATACAGCATGGCCATCGCAAGGGCAGAAAACAAAGAAAGCCCGACAGCTGTGTAGAAGATGATCCGTTTATCCTTGAAAAGGGCCATCAGCAAAAGAACAATCAAAGGCCAGATGACATAGAATTGGCTTATGACCGAAAGGAACCAGAGATGCAGGAAAGGTGATTGCACATAGAATTGTTCGAAATAAGACCCGCCCACAGAAATTTGCCACCAGTTGTTGACCATCCCCAATGACGAAAGAAGCCATGGCCGCAAATTCAGTAATAAGTCCCTTTGGAACAAAGTGATGTAGGCAGTCACCGATACCAGCATCCCCAGTAACGGAAGGAACAACCTGTTGAACCTTCTGGCCAAATAGCGTTTATAAGCCAACTTCTCTTTTTGGCCGTATTCTTCAATCACCGACGCTGTGATGAAATAACCAGTCAAAACGAAAAAAATGTTTACAGCCAAGTAGCCGCCAGGCAAAACATGAGGCATCAAATGATAGAAAATGATGGCAAGAATCGCAAGGGCCCGCATTCCATCCAATGGAATGGAGCGTGTCTGTAATGTCACGATAATTATCCCCCATTTATTGGTTATGGTGATGCTTTTTAATCTACGAACTCAAAATGGTAGGTCATGATACGGACCATGTCCCCATCTTTCGCTCCCTTGGCTCTCAGTTTTTCATCCACGCCCATGGAACGTAATTGACGCGCGAATCGCATGATGCTTTCATCATGCGCAAAATTGGTCATGTTGAATAGTTTTTCTAATCTTTCGCCACCCAATACCCACGTGGAATCAGGATCGCGCCCGATAGTGAATTGTTCTTGATTTTCTTCGAATTTGTAAAGGACGGATGATTCAACTTCTTCTTCGTCGAATAATGGGAACTCAGGAGTATCCTTCAGAACTTCAGCAGTGTAATCCAATAATTCGGCTACGCCGGTAGTCGACCAGGCTGAGATCGGGAAAATTCTTGGTGCTTCGTCATCCCCGAATTTTTCGGCGATTTGCTGTTTGAAGATCTCAAGATTGTCTTCCGCTTCCGCCACATCCATTTTGTTGGCTACAATGACGGTAGGTCTTTCCAGCAAACGCAATTGGTAACTTTCCAATTCCTTATTGATTTTTTCATAGTCATCGAAAGGATCTCTGCCTTCTGTGCCACCCATATCGATGACATGCAGAATGACTCTTGTGCGCTCGATGTGGCGCAAAAATTGGATTCCCAGACCGACGCCTTGAGACGCGCCTTCGATTAATCCCGGTAAATCGGCCATGACAAACTCTTCTCCGCTGCGTGTTTGTACCATACCTAAGTTAGGCACAAGCGTAGTGAAGTGATAAGCTGCGATTTTTGGTTTCGCTTTTGATACGATCGAGAGTAATGTCGATTTACCTACTGATGGGAAGCCAACCAAACCGACGTCCGCGATGACTTTCAACTCAAGCTCCAACTCCAGCTCTTTCCCGGGTTCACCGTTTTCGGCGATTTCGGGTGCAGGGTTTCTCGCAGTGGCAAAACGGTTATTCCCGCGTCCGCCACGTCCGCCTTTTGCAACCACAGCCTGTTGTCCAGGTTCCGTCAAATCAGCGATGAGTTCTTTTGTTTCCGCATTGCGTACAATCGTACCAGGTGGAACTCTGACGATTGTATCTTTTGCACCGCGGCCGAACATGCTTTTGCTCATGCCGTTTTCGCCGGGCTTACCTCTGAAATTCCGGTTGTAACGGAAATCCAATAACGTGCGCAGACCTGGATCCACTTCAAATATGATGCTTCCCCCACGGCCGCCATCGCCACCTGCAGGACCCCCATCGGGAACATACTTTTCGCGACGGAACGCTACCATTCCATCGCCGCCTTTACCGGCTTTTACATGCACTTTTGCATGATCCAAAAACATTGACATCTTTTTTCCCCCTTGGAAAACTGTTCGGCACTCTTTGTGCCAAACAAAATGATTCGATTGGTCCAACTTTTTCAAAAGCGTTTCTGCAGTCAAAAATTTGGACAAGTATCCTTAATAAATAATTTGCGTTTCTTTCTTCTGAACCGCTCATTCTCCCCTCTTAATTTACCATATTAACCAAAAAACGAAAAGAAAATACAGTATTGAGGGTCTAGATCCTCCCCACACACGGTGGAAGACAAAATGATGGAGCCGGGAGTAAACAATGTTAGCCCCGCCTCCATCACTTCACTATTTAAGGATCAATTTTCTGACATCAGCAAACTGTAGAATGCTCAAAGTCAGGTTGCCAAGCGTGTTCAAGCGGTTGCTGCGGATAGCAATATCCTCGACCATGACCATATTTTCATCAAAATAAGCTTCAATGTATGGTGCAATCGCAGCTAAGGCGGCGTAATCCGCTTCAGGATCGCCGTGGGACAGAGCCAAATCGAGATGGTTGATCTGCACATACAAATTCTTCTCGCTGGCTGTTTCCAGCAGATCTTTCTGAACGGGAATCGATTCATCAGGATTCCCGGAAATGTTTACGACACGCGCAAGAGCTTCCATAACTACCTTGAATGATTCCTCTTCACTGTGCGCCTGCAATACTTTAGCGTTAGCGAACAAGGTGTTGATATCTTTTTCACCGGATTGAAGAACTGCTTCCACTATGTCATAACGGATGGCATAGGTTTGAAGTTTCTGTTGGATACGGCCATTTGCGAAAACGGTAAGTTCATTCATTGTTTTATCGAATGATTCTGCATCTTCAACCGCATAAACCTCCGTCAACAAGGCTGACAGCAGTTCTTCCAACGAGAATGCCCATTGGTATTTCTCGATGATCTGAATGACCCCAATCATTTGGCGGCGCAAAGCATAAGGGTCGTTCGATCCTGTCGGGACCATACCCTGCAGGAAGAAACTGATGATGCTGTCCAATTTGTCCGCCATCGCCAAAACTGCTCCGATTTGAGTTTCCGGCAATTCGCCCTCACTGGATACCGGAAGGTAGTGTTCGCGGACCGCGGTTGCTACAGCAGCAGCTTCACCTTGTTGCAATGCATAGACCTCACCCATGATGCCTTGCAGTTCCGTAAATTCGGAAACCATATTGGTCACCAAATCAAATTTGTAGATGGCTGCTACACGCAACAAATGCGTTTTGTCGTCCTCTTCCAGATCAAGCACATCAGCAAGATGGGCAGCGATTTTCGCTGTGTTGTCCATCTTATCATGAATGGAGCCGATTTTCGAATGGAATGTGACTTTCTTCAATTTTTCGACCGACTGCGCAATGGTGATGCGTTGGTCTTCGTTGAAGAAGAAAAGGCCGTCCTCAAGCCTTGCTGTCAGGACTTTCTCGTTCCCTTTTTTAACGTTATCGATGAATATGCCATTACCGTTGCGTACAGATATGAAGTACGGCAATAATTCCCCTGATTTGTCCTTCACTTCGAAATAGCGTTGGTGGTCTTTCATCGATGTGATCAATACATCCGCCGGCAACGTCAAGTATTTGCTGTCGTATTCGCCGAAGAATGCTGTGGGATATTCAACCAGTGAAGTGACTTCTTCCAATAAGGTTTCGTCGTTAGGGATGATCCAGCCATTTTCTGCTTCAATCTGTTGGAATTGGGCCCGGATCATATTTTTCCTTTTGTCCTGATCGGCGATGACGTGTTGTTCAGCCAATTTCTCCACATATTCGTCTGCATGAGCCAGCGTCACTTCTTCGCCTAAGAAACGGTGCCCGCGTGTGCTCCGGCCTGAAACGACATCCAACACCTGGAATGGGATGATTTCATCATCGGCCAATGCCGCAATCCAATGGATCGGACGGATGTACTTGAAATGATGGTTGCCCCAATGCATCGAAACAGGGAAAGTCAATGACTCAACGACTGTGTTCAATTCCTTCAGCACTTCGGATGATGCTTTTCCGTTGATTTCCTTCTTGACGAAAACAAACTCTACGCCCTTCAGTTCATCAAAGAAGATGTCTTCAGGAGTCAAGCCTTGTCCGCGGACGAAGCCCAGTGCAGCTTTTGACCAAGTACCGTCCGCCTGCAAAGCGATTTTTTTTGCGGGTCCTTTGACGACTTCAGCCAAATCCGCCTGTTTATCACTGACTCCGCTGGCGATGACCGCCAAACGTCTCGGCGTCGCATACATTTC
This sequence comes from Trichococcus paludicola, assembly GCF_003052295.1. GTDB lineage: Bacteria > Bacillota > Bacilli > Lactobacillales > Aerococcaceae > Trichococcus > Trichococcus paludicola. Next base: position 110,150 of record NZ_QBLC01000002.1, on the reverse strand, counting down.
GATCGCATCAAATCCGATGCGGTTTTCTTCCAAAAAAGCGGCCATTTTTTCTTTCAATTGGATACTGCTGCTGCGCACATATTTCGCAGGCATTTCTTCAAGTCCGATTTCTAATAATACAGTTTGACTCATCACGTTAGTCCTCCTTCAGGGCAAGTTCTTTTTGATCATCCGAAAGCAAAGGGAAACCCAGTTCTTTTCTCTTTTGGACAAAAGCTTTCGCCAATTGGCGCGCCATATTGCGGATACGTGCGAGATAACCCGCGCGGTCGGTCGCAGAAATGACCCCTCTTGCATCCAAAAGGTTAAAGGCATGCGAACTCTTCAGGACATAGTCATAAGCCGGATGCACGAGACCATTCTCAATCTGTTTCGTCGCTTCTGCTTCAAATGAATCAAACAGTTGGAACAACAAATCGACGTTGCTTTCCTCAAATGAATATTTGGAATGTTCATATTCCGGTTGGCCGAATATTTCTCCGTATTTCACGCCTTCGGTCCACTCAAGATCGTAGACACTGTTCACATCCTGGATATAGGAAGCCAGGCGCTCCAGCCCATAAGTGATTTCGCTTGTGACAGGGCTACATTCCAAACCGCCCACTTGCTGGAAATAGGTGAACTGGGTGACTTCCATCCCGTCCAACCAAACTTCCCATCCCAAGCCTGCGCATCCCAATGAAGGGTTTTCCCAGTTGTCTTCGACAAAGCGGATATCATGTTCGATCGGATTGATGCCCAATACTTTCAGGCTTTCCAGATATAGTTCCTGGATATTGTCCGGTGATGGCTTCATGACCACTTGGAATTGATGATGTTGGTACAGGCGGTTGGGATTTTCGCCGTAGCGCCCGTCAGCCGGACGACGCGAAGGTTCCACGTATGCAGCGTTCCAGGGTTCTGGACCGATTGCGCGCAAGAAAGTGTACGGGCTCATTGTTCCGGCACCCTTTTCAGTATCATAGGACTGCATCAAAAGGCAGCCTTGATCTGCCCAAAAATTTTGTAGCGCTTGAATCATCTTTTGCACAGTTAATTTGTTTTCCATCATAAATCTCCTCCACTTGAAATAATACATAAAAAAGTCCCTATGCATCAAGTCTCCTTGAAACATAGGGACGAATATTTTCGCGGTTCCACCCTAATTCCGGCAAATGCCGGCACTTCGTTACAGGACTCGGATATGCCTTTCCGCAATAGTCTCCCGCTTTGGCTCACACTATCCCAAATTCGCTTTTCGGTACTGACCAGAGGTACTTTTATCTTCAGCGTCCAGTATTTAGTTCTTCTCAATAGTAGCCTTGTTCCGGCAGAATGTCAAGAACTACTTGGATGGGACTGTTCGCCTTCGTTCGGCTTGTTCGACACCTCTCCAGAAGCGGAACGAAACGGAATTTCCACCTTTGTTTCCCAAGCGTACATCTGATCGATGAAACTCTTGCTTTTCAGGCGGATTCCGACATATTCCTCATAGAGCTCATCGATGAAGGCTCTGAGCGCCTGTTTCGTCTCCGATTTGATTTGGATATTCCTGACTTGCTTCGGCGTGACCAATTGGAAAATCCGCGCAAAATGGACAGCTGCAGGGCTTGCATGCGATCTTCTGGGATCTTCCCCGTAATGGTTCTGACACAAGGCACCGGAATATTTGACCGAATAATCGAAAGGTTCCTGCTTGCTGTGACAGATGACGCATTCCTGCAATTGCGGCGCAGCTCCAAAATATTTCAGCACCCGCATTTCAAAAATGTTCACCACGATTTCTGCATCCATCCCATTCTGCATAGCGACCAGGGATTCCTCCAACAAATCGTAGAGATCGGCGGCCTTGATGGCATCGTTGATTGCCGCATCGGCAAGGTTATTCAAATAGGTCGCATAGGCGTTCAGATGGATATCCGTCTGCATTTTGGAAAAGTGGATGATTTCACGGCTGTCCTGCAGAAAGCTTAGTCCGTCATCCTTGATACGGCCCAGATAAGTCGCTTTCGTGAATGGCAGCAACGCCGCTTTCAAGGAATGGTTCGGGTTTTTGATGTTCTTCACGAAAAACATCCGCTTGCCATGATCACGCGTAAATATTTTTACCAAAGCGTCCTTTTCCCTGTGTTTTCGGATCGATAAGACGATGCCATCAAATTCCTGATATGTCTCCATGTCGCACCCTTTCGAAAAGAGAAGAGTCCGGAAGGCAGCCTCCCAAACTCTTACTGATTGCTATTCATATATCAATTGAGCAATAACTGATCAATCGTAATCTTTTTGGCGGTATCCATAGTCCTGCAGATAACTCTGCTTGTCGCGCCAATCTTTTTGGACCTTAACCCAAAGCTCGAGGTAAATTTTATCGCCAAGCATCGCTTCGATATCCCGACGTGCCCGGACACCGATTTCTTTCAGCATTTTCCCGCCTTTGCCGATGATGATGCCTTTTTGACTGGCCCGATCGACGATGATGGTTGCATGGACGTGGACTTTATCGTCCTCGTTGCGCTGCATCGATTCCACGACGACAGCCACGGAATGCGGCACTTCTTCCTTGGTCAACTGAAGGATCTTTTCGCGAATGAACTCAGACACAACGAAGTATTCCGGGTGATCGGTCACTTGATCGTCCGGGTAGAATTGAGGCCCTTCCGGCATGTATTTTTTGATGGTGATCATCATTTCATCGACATTGTTCCCTTGGATTGCGGAAATCGGAACCACTTCATTGAACTCATTGTCTGAAGTATAGTCCATGATAATTTTCAGTAATTGTTCCGGCTTGACCTGATCTATTTTGTTGATGATCAAAAATTTCGGAGTGCGCAGGTTCTTGAGTTTTTCAAGAATAAAATTGTCGCCCGCTCCTCTTTTTTCTGCCGCATTCACCATAAATAAAACCAAATCCACTTCATTGAACGTGCTGTAAGCGCTCTTCAACATGAAATCGTTCAAGCGCGTCTGCGGTTTGTGGATTCCAGGCGTGTCGATGAAGACGATTTGGGAATCATCCGAAGTGACTACACCTTGGATTTTGTTCCGGGTAGTCTGCGGGACATCGCTCATGATGGCGACTTTTTGACCGACGATTCGGTTCAACAGTGTCGATTTCCCTACGTTTGGTCTCCCGATGATAGAGACAAATCCTGATTTGAAACCTTCTTTTTTATTCATAAAAAACTCCTCAAATTAACTTATAATATAATTCCACAAACTTGGGCAAAAAAATGATGGCCGCAATAAGGATGGCAAAGAATGCCGTAACCAAGACCGCACCAGCCGCAATGTCCTTTGCTTTCTTTGCGAGCGGGTGGTATTCGTAATCAGTCACCAAATCGACGACATTTTCAAATATCGTGTTAAGAAACTCCATAATGATAACCAGAAAAATGCAGAAGATGATCACGATCCATTCCGTTGGGCTCGATTCGAAGAACCAAGCCAACAAGAGCGGTATCAAGCCAACCAAGGCATGACTGCGCATGTTTTTTTCTTCTTTGAGGATAATGCCGATGCCGTCCAAAGCATGCTTCACTGAAGCAAAGAAGCTTGGATTCTTTCCGATTTTCCCCATCTTTTCCCTACTCGTCTCTTTTAAGTCCATAAGCATCCAGTATCTCTTTCTGAAGACCGAACATTTCCTTTTCGTCTTCTTCCGTCATGTGATCATAACCATTCAAATGCAGGAAACCATGCAACGCAAGGAAGCCTAGTTCTCTCTCGAAACTGTGACCATAGGACTCCGCTTGTTCAGCGGTCTTGTCGGTCGAGATGATGATATCGCCGATATTTGTCGGAAAGGCGCCGGTTATGCTTTCCATGTTGATTGGGAAAACGTCATCCATGTCATCGTTCAGCGCAAAGCTGATGACGTCCGTGGCCTGGTCTTTGTTGCGGTATTCACGATTGATTTCCCGGATGCGCTCATTGTCCACAAAAGTGATCGATAATTCGGTATCGGGCGTCAACTTCAAATACTCTCCTGCAAAAGCAATCAAGGAATGGACCAATTCAATGTGCTCTTTCTTTACAGATTCGGTTTCATCAAAAATATCTATTTCCATATAATCGCTCACTTTTCTATGTTGTGTTTTGTTTCCGCTTTGACATCGTATGCTTTGATGATGCTCGCAACGACCGGGTGGCGCACGACATCATAAGTATCAAAGGTAACAAAAGTGATGTCTGGGATCCCCTGAAGTTTCTTCTCGGCATCGATCAATCCTGAAAGGGCGCCTTTCGGCAAATCGATCTGGGTCTTGTCGCCGTTGATGATCATTTTAGACCCGAAGCCGAGCCGCGTCAGGAACATCTTCATCTGTGCAACAGTCGTGTTCTGCGCTTCGTCAAGGATGATGAAGGCATCTTCCAGTGTCCGTCCGCGCATGTAAGCGAGCGGCGCAATTTCGATGACTCCCCTATCCATCAAGCGGGTTGTGTGCTCGACGCCATAGATGGCATAAAGCGCATCGTAAACCGGTCGCAGATAAGGGTCAACTTTTTCCTTCAGATCTCCGGGCAGGAAGCCGAGGTTTTCTCCTGCTTCAACAGCCGGACGGGTCAGGATGATTTTTTTCACCTTACCGTTCTTCAGAGCCTCCACCGCCATCACAACGGCCAAGAAGGTTTTTCCGGTTCCGGCAGGTCCTATTCCAAATACGACATCTTTTTTCTTGACGGCTTGCACATATTGCCTTTGGCCGAAATTCTTCGCCCGGATAGGTTTGCCTGCGTACGACCTGCCGATTTCCTCTTCGTAAAGGTTAATGAAGAAATCAAGGCTTCCGCGCTCCGACATTTTTATAGCTGTGACGATATCTGTTTGTGAAATAGGGATGCCGCGCGCTAACAATTCCAAAAGTTGCTTCAACAGGGAACGGGCCTTGTCGACAGCTGGCTCTTCGCCACTGATTTCGATTTTCATGCCGCGGCTTGTAATGGTCACATGCAAAGCATCTTCCAGCATCTTCAGATGCTTATCCTGTGATCCAAATAATTGAGGCAAAACGGATGCATCCATCACTTCAATTTTCTCTGTTTTATTCACTTTATCGGTCAAACAAGCTACACTCCTCTTTTTGGGAATTTTTTTCATTGCTAATTGCTAATAGTATAACATAAAGCGGCTTGGCTTATGAAAATATTTATCCCCTTTTGATCTAGGCGCTTTTCTGGACAACAAAAAAATGAAATGATACGGAGATCATCCCATTCTTTATCGATTAGTCTCTAAGAATTTTAGAAAGTAAGCATCCGGCTATTAGAATTTACGCTTTCTAGCAGCTTCAGATTTCTTCTTACGTTTCACACTTGGCTTTTCATAAAATTCATGTTTACGAGCGTCTTGTAGAGTTCCAGTTTTTGAAACAGTACGTTTAAAGCGACGAAGAGCATCATCAAGAGATTCGTTTTTACGAACAACTGTTTTTGACATTAAATATTCCCTCCCTCCGAGCATTAAAAGTAACGTTTCCTTTTGAAAAAATATTAAAATCAAAATGAAATTGTTCTTTTGATATTATATCATAGGAGAAAGCAATTGCAACGTTTTATTGCAAAACTAAAAAGTGGATTATCCTATTGGGCAAAAGCTTCACTTCATTGGCCAAAGGGACGCCCTATGCATTTGCCAAACATTTCTTGCAGACTCCAAATATTTCGAAGCGATGGGACGAAATTTGGCACCCTTCCAACTGTTGCTCAAAGAAATCCATCGGACACATCTGCAAAGCAATTGTCATCCCGCATTGTTGACAAATAAAGTGATGATGATGGTGCCCCTCGTGCAAACAAGTTATCCGGAACAGCTTTTCGTTGTTCAATTCTGTTTCTTCCAAGATACCAACTTCCACAAAAGTATACAGGTTGCGATATATCGTGTCATAGCTGAGTGTTGGATATTCATCCTGTAACGCATGCAGAACAGCTTTTGCGGACAGATAGCGGTTAGCTTCCACAAAAACCGTAATGATATCTTCTCTTTTTTGGGTATATTTATAACCTTGTTTCTTTAATTGCTGCAGTGCAATGGTTACGGTATCTACCGGCATCATTTTCCCTCCCGACTCTATCAATTTCAAATTGACTATAGTATATTATTAGTGAGATTGCAATCATTAAGATTCAGGAAGGATGAAATTATATGGATCAACCAGAGCAACATGACTTGCATTTTGTGATCATATCCGATTCGGTAGGAGACACCGCCAGAAAAGTCCTCCAGGCTGTCTTGGCACAATTCCCATCAATAACTGTTCATATGTATCATTACCCGTTCATTCGAAAAATGAAAGACTTGGAGCCTGTATTGGTAGAGGCCAAAGAGCTGAAAGCATTCGTCATCCATACTTTAGTCGTCGAGGATTTAAGTGAATACACGGATAGTTTCTGCGCTGCAGAGGGCTTGCCTTGCTACAATATATTGAAAGCAATGGTCAGTGATATCACCGAAATGACCGGGCAGCAACCCATACGGAGAGCAGGCGCCCTACATCGGTTGGATGATGAATACTTTAACCGGATCAGCGCCATCGAGTTTGCCGTCAAGTACGATGACGGGAAAGATCCAAAGGGTTTCTTGGATGCCGATTTGGTCCTGCTCGGCGTTTCCCGCACTTCAAAGACGCCGCTCTCTATGTTTTTAGCGAACAAGACCATCAAAGTCGCAAACCTGCCGATTATGCCGGAAGCTTCAGTGCCAGACGAAATTTGGCAAGTGGATCCTAAGAAGATCGTCGGATTGACCAATGATGCAGAGGTATTGAATAATTTCCGCAAAGAGCGGATGATTGCCTACGGATTATCACCGGAAACCATTTATTCGGACATGGACCGCATCCGGGCTGAGTTGGAATACGCCTATGAATTGTACAACAAATTGGGTTGCATCGTCATCAACGTTTCCAAACGTTCTATAGAAGAAACAGCCGCCATCATCATGAGCAGCATCGAAATTTCCGATACTACCATAATACCCTGACATAAAAAGAAGAGGACCCGGATTAAAATTCCGGCCCTCTTCTTTTTGTTTTTATATTCATTGCTGCAACAGGTGCGTTAGAACCCTCTGCTGGATCCGCCGCCTCCGGAAGAACCGCCGCCTCCGAAGCCGCCCCCTCCGCCAAAGCCACCGCCTCCGAAACCGCCTCCTCCGAAGCCTCCACGATGATTGTTGCCGCGATAACCGCCTCCGCCTCCGCTAAGAAGCAACCACCACAACGGATTCATTCCACCACCACGTCCACCACGTCCACCGCGACCGCCTCTGCCGCCAAAAAAGAAGGACAACAGCAACAGGATGAACAGGAATTGGACGATTGACGCGAAGAACGATGAATCGCCTTCCGCGTATTGCGTTGGATCGACAGGATAGCCGGAGAAAATCACTTCGTCATCATATTGGTATTCCTGATTGACGACAACTGCCGCCTCAGTAAAGATTTCTTTCAGACCGCCATCGAAATCATTGGCCGAAAGATACTCCAGATGATTGTCCAGAATTCTACCGGTTCTACTGTCCGTTAAGGCACCTTCCAGGCCGTAACCGATTTCGAAGCGAATTTCCCTTTCCTCCAGAGCCAACAAAATCAGCACACCATTATCAGCATCCGCCTGGCCAATTTTCCACTTTTCGAACAAATCGACAGAATACTCCTCGATTGTCTCACCCTGCAGTGAATCTACCACTGCCACGACAACTTGGGGTTTTTCTTCGGTCAATTCATACTGCTCATTCACGCTCATGATGAATGTTTTTGTTTCTTCGGAGAGCGTACCGCTTGGATCATAGACATAAAATTCGGTTGTCGGATCAGGTAACTCCTGGGCGTTTTTGGATGGCGCGAACACCATCGAAACGAAGAATGCTCCTAAAACCAAAAGTAGTTGCCATCGTGCCTTTTTCCTCATTTGAAACAAAGCATCCTCAACCCCTCAATTATTCGTCGTCTGTATTCAGGTCTACACTAGGTGCGGTTTCAGCGCCGCTGACCGCTTCAAAATAAGATTTTTCATCAAATCCGAAAAGCCCTGCCATGAGCGATCCAGGGAACCGTTTGACTTTGTTGTTATATTGTTGCACAGATTCGTTGTAACGATCCCTTTCGACAGAAATCCTGTTTTCGGTACCTGCCAATTCATCCATAAGGGCCGTCACTTGTTCGTTTGATTTCAGTTCCGGGTAGTTCTCTACAATTACCAACAGACGCGAAAGTGCGGATTCCATTTCGTTGCTGGCTGTAACCTGTTCTTCAGTCGTCTGGGCACTGCCGATTCTTGCGCGGGCATCAGCGATTGCACCGAATACTTCCTGTTCCTGTTCCATAGCGCCTTTTACCGATTCCACCAAGTTGGGGATCAGATCATAACGTCTTTGTAGTTTGGTTTCCACATTCGCCCATTGTACATCGACATTGCTTTCCTCCGTCACCAAACCATTATAAGAGCTGATCAATGGCACTCCCAACAGCAACACCGCAATAAACACTCCAATTAAGCCTTTCAACCAACCTTTCATCATTCCATCTCCTTTATTCTTTCATTTTGTGCTTACATACAATTATCCCTGATTTAAGGTAAAACCGCATCCATCCAAAGATGTATTTCTTACTGGTTCAGTATGTCCTCCAATAAACGCGGATTGAATGTCTGCGACTTCAGCATATCCAATTCGAATCTGTAAGGCGCCTTCTTGTTCTTTTTGTCCTCACCCACAAACGGCGTTTCCAATATTTTTGGCAAATCCTGCAGTTGCGGATGGTGAACAATTTTATTTAAGGTTTCGAAGCCGATGGTGCCGAAGCCGATATTCGCATGTCTATCTTTGTGGGCCCCTCTCTCGTTTTTCGAGTCGTTGACATGGATCATTTTCAAACGTTCCAGACCGATGATGCGGTCGAATTCTTCCAAAACACCGTCGAAGTCCTCTTTAACGTTATAGCCCGCATCGTTCGTATGGCACGTATCCAACGTTACGGACAACTTATCGTTATAGATTACGCCATCCATGATGGCAGCCAATTCTTCAAACGTTCGGCCGATTTCGGTGCCTTTTCCGGCCATCGTTTCCAACGCAATCTGAGCGGTCTGGCTGGGCTCCAGCACTTCATTCAGGCCCTTGATGATCTGTTTGATGCCTATCTCAGAACCTGCGCCCACATGCGAACCAGGATGCAGCGTGATCTGTTTAGCGCCCAGCGCTTGCGCCCGCACGATTTCATCACGCAAAAATCCGATCGCGAACTCAAAATGATCCGGTTTTGTGGTGTTGGCCAAATTAATGATGTAGGGTGCATGAACGACCAGCTCGACCAAACCGTGCTTCGCCATATAGTCCATGCCTTCCGGAATATTCATCTCATCGACACTTTTTCTCCGGGTATTCTGGGGAGCGCCTGTATAGATCATAAATACCGACGAACCGTACGATGCTGCCTCCTCTGCTGATCCCAGCAGCATTTTTTTACCGCCCATAGAAACATGTGAACCTATCTTTAACATATCTTCACCCTTTTATTGTGTATTATCCTAAAAAGCATTTCCGTCTTATGCAAAACAAGAGACGAAAAAAAACAGCCTTATGATACGATTATTGTATCATAAGGCCTGTTTTCCTTACCATCAGATGCTCTTTTTAGTGCAATTGTTAGTCCAAGGTTAGTCTAGTGAAGCGATTTTCAGGCTCAGTTCTTTCAACTGAGCTGCGCTTACTTCACTTGGAGCGTTCGTCATCGGGTCGAAAGCTTTCCCGTTTTTAGGGAACGCGATCACTTCGCGGATATTCGATTCGCCAGCCAACAACATGACCAAACGATCCAGTCCTAATGCGATGCCGCCATGCGGTGGGAAGCCGTAATCGAAGGCATCCAACAAGAAACCGAACTCTTCTTCGGCATCTTCTTTGCTGAAGCCAAGTGCCGCAAACATCTGCTCTTGCACTTCCCTTGTGTAGATACGCAAAGATCCGCCGCCGATTTCATAACCGTTTAATACGATATCATAGGCTTGTGCATAGACTTCTTCCGGATGATCGGCTAATTTGTCAAGATCTTCATCATTCGGACGAGTGAATGGATGGTGCATTGCAGTGTAGCGTTTTGCGTCCACATCGTACTCAAGCAATGGCCAATTCACAACCCAAACGAAAGCAAATTGGGATTTGTCGATCAGATCAAGATCGCGGCCGAACTTCAGACGCAATTCTCCTAGCGCTTGATAGACGATCTCTTTTTTGTCAGCAACGAACACCAACAAGTCCCCAGGCTCGGCATCCATCAGTCTGATCAATTCTTCGCTGTCTTCGGTGAAGAATTTTGCCACGGCACCTTTCAGTCCGTCCTCTTCGACTTTCATCCAAGCCATGCCTTTTGCGCCGTATTGTTTGGCGTATTCGATCAGGTTATCCATATCTTTACGCGAATAGGAATCGGCTTTGCCTTTGACGTTCAATCCGCGGACTTGGCCGCCGTTTTCGCTGGTCGCTTTGAATACGTTGAATGAAGAAGTTTTCGCAAATTCATTCATGTCGATCAGTTCCAATGCGAAACGGGTATCCGGCTTATCGCTGCCGAAACGGTTCATCGCTTCATCGTAGGAAATACGCGGGAATGGAGCCGGAATGTCTTTTCCTAAAACGTCCTTCATGACTTTCTGAAGCATGCTTTCTGTAATTTCCTGAATCTCAACTGCAGACAGGAAGCTAGTTTCGATATCGATTTGGGTGAATTCCGGCTGTCTGTCACCACGCAAATCTTCATCACGGAAGCAGCGCACAATCTGGTAATAACGGTCAAAGCCTGCGCCCATCAGCATCTGTTTGAACAGCTGAGGGGATTGCGGCAGTGCGTAAAATTCGCCTTGGTGGACACGCGATGGAACGATATAGTCACGCGCACCTTCCGGAGTCGATTTCGTCAAATAAGGTGTTTCGATGTCCATGAAATTCAAGCCATCCAAATAGGTGCGGACAGTGCGCGTCGTTTTGTGGCGAATTTTCATGTTGTTCATCATTTTATCTCTTCTTAAATCGATGTAGCGGTATTTCATGCGCAATTCATCGGAAACGTTGAGATCGCCTTCGATATAGAACGGCGGTGTTTTAGCCTTTGCCAAAATCTCCACGGATTCCGCTTCGATTTCGATCGTGCCTGTGCCGATGTTCGGATTGATCTGATTTGCTTCACGAAGGACTACTTTACCTTTGACCTGCAGGACATATTCCCCACGGATCGTTTCCGCAATGCGGAACGCTTCTTCGTTGAACTCTGTGTTGAAAACGACTTGGACGATGCCTTCACGATCACGCAGATGGACAAAGATCAATCCGCCTAAGTCTCTTCTTTTGTTAACCCAACCATTGGCGACGACAGTCTGTCCAACGGATGCTTCCGTCAATAATCCGCAATACTCTGTTCTTCTATCCATTTTCACTACCCTTTTCTGTATGTTCTAGTCTTCTTTTCCGAAAAATTCATTAAAAGCCGTCATATCGGCTGTCTGTGTTTTGTACACTTTATCAAAATCCGCGTAAATCTCAGTCAACGCCACTTTCTGCTCTTTGCCGGTCGACATCACTTTGAATTGCACTTGTTTGTTGTTCAATTCATCTTCGCCGATGGTCAGCACTACTTTGGCCCCATTTTTCGTGGCGGTCTTGAATTGCGCTTTAGCTTTGCGGTCATGGAAGTCCCGGTCCGCGGAGTACCCTGCTTGGCGCGCATTTTGGACCAATTTCAAGGATTCGATGTTCGTAGCTTCACCCAAACCGACCACATATACATCCAATTCGGATAATTTCGGCACATCGACTTGCTGATCCTTCATCAAAAGGATCAATCTTTCCAAGCCCATCCCGAAGCCAAAACCAGGCACTTCCGGCCCACCGATTTCCTGGACCAAGCCGTCATAGCGGCCGCCCCCGCAGATGGTCGTTTCCGCCCCAAAGACCGCGGATGCACTCATGATTTCAAAGATTGTATCCTGATAGTAATCGAGTCCGCGAACCATGTTGCTGTTGATGGTGAAGGGAATTTCCAATACCTGAAGCATTTCCTGAACCGATTCAAAATGCTTCTTCGAATCTTCCGAAAGGAACTCCAAAATGCTCGGTGCCTGGGCAACGATTTCCTTGTCGCGTTTGTCCTTGCTGTCCAAAACACGCAATGGATTCTTGTGGAGGCGGGTCTGGGAATCTTTGCTCAATTCATCATGGAAAGGTTCCAAATAGGCGATCAACGCTTCGCGGTATCTGATTCGATCTTCCGTCTTGCCCAACGAATTGATGACCAATTTCAGATCGCTCAATTCCAATTCCTTCAATATATCCCATGCCAATGCCATCGTTTCGACATCGGTCGCCGGATTGATGCTTCCGAAAACCTCGACACCCAGTTGGTGGAATTGACGCATTCTTCCGCCTTGCGGTCTTTCGTAGCGGAACATCGGGCTGATATAATAGACTTTCAGCGGTTTCGGATGTTCGGGACCGAAAAGCTTATTTTCGACGTAAGCCCGGACCACTGGAGCCGTTCCTTCAGGTTTCAATGCGATGTGTCGTTCGCCTTTATCATAGAAGTCGTACATTTCCTTCGATACGATATCACTCGTATCGCCGACCCCTCTTGAGAACAGTTCATAGCTTTCAAACATCGGGGTACGGATTTCCGAAAATTGATAGTCATGCAGTAAGATCCGGGCTGTTTCTTCCACGTATTGCCAAATTTCTGCTTCCTGCAAAAATATGTCGGCAGTCCCTTTTGGTTTTTGTATCATTTTTATAACCATTCCTTTCGCTTCATACTGTCTTTTGTCTGAAAAAAAGCAAAAAAATAGCCCTCTTTCCATCATGGAAAAGGACGATTAGTCAGACGTGGTGCCACCTTTATTCGAAAGCATAGCTTTCCTTTAACGAGTAACGTTCGTGGCGTAATAGCTTTTCACTATTAATCCTCCAACCTGTCTTTCGAATAAACGTTTGGGAGTGCTCTCAGCCTCGGCAATCCTCTCTGAATCAAACCAATCTATTCTACTTCGATCTTCACTGGACATTTATAATTTCCTTAACGATACAAGATAAGTACTGAATTGTCAATACTGTTTTCATCATATTTTCACATTCCGGGTTAACGCAGCGGCACGCCTGCTTCTGTGGTGGTTTCCGGAACAATTGCGCATGCCATGTTGAAAGGTTGCGATGCGGTTCTGCCTTGTTCATAAATGCAACACATCTATAATTTCTGAAAAGGCTTTGCATTGGATACCGTATCTTTGCTATAATGATAGAAGAATTGAACAATTTTTGTAAATTTTATGCATCCCAAACCAGAAAGGAGACAATCAGTGAAGACTATCGCAAAAAATAGACACCTGTTCTTCTTGGCGCTTGTTTTGCTATTTGTCGGATTGGGCTCCTTCGGTACGGTAGCATTAGCCAACTATACAACAGTCAGCATTTCCGCCAGCATTGTAAATGTTCGATCCGGTCCAGGATTGTCCTATGACATTATGACGCAAATTCAAGGCGGTTCCTCAGTCAATGTTCTGGCCGATAAGAACGAATGGTATAAAGTCCGCCTATCGGACGGAAGAATCGGATGGGTGGCCAGTTGGCTGATCAACAACACTGAGATCGCGGCAACATCCGAATTACTGGCAACAATACTGGTGCCCTCAGCCAACGTTCGTCAAGAGAACAATGAAACATCCGAAGTTATCGGAACGGCCAGTGAAGGCGAAAAATTCGCTCTGCTATATGAGGAGAACGGTTGGAGCCAAATTCAATATAACAATAAAGTCGCTTGGATTCTGTCAGAGCTGATCGAAATTTCTCCTGGCAGCATCCAGTTGGCGCCGGAAACAGTCGATACTACAGCGGTTGTAGCAGACGACGCCAATCCAAAAGTCCTCATTACGATGGATGGCGTAAATGTTCGCAGCGGGCCTTCTACCGGTAGTGACATCCTGTTCATTGCCGAAAAAGATGAAGAGTACGAATTGATCAGCGAATCCGGTGATTTCTATAAGATTCTTTACGAGGGAAACAAGGAAGGTTACGTCGCTTCCTGGTTGGTGGAAACATCCGAGTCGCTCAATACACCGGTCACTGCATCATCCACCACCACGCTTGCCGAAGCGACCATCGTGATCGATCCGGGCCACGGAGGAGAGGATCCCGGTGCAGAAGGAACTTATATTTACGAGAAGGAAGTAACACTCAAAACCGCTGAAGCGGTGGCAGATAAATTACGCAGTGCCGGAGCCAACGTCATATTGACGCGCACCTCTGATGTCTATGTTACCTTGGAAGATCGAGCTGAAATGAGTAATGTCAATAATGCCGATCTGTTCATCAGTCTGCATTATGATTCGACTGCAAGCGGTGCTTCCGCGACAGGCTTCACGACTTATTACTATGCTGATGCGGATATTCCGTTGGCAAATCTCGTCGATAATCACCTGGCTGACACATTACCGCTGCAGGACAATGGTTCCAAATTCGGCGATTTCTTGGTCACACGTGAAAATGATCAGCCCGCCTTGTTGTTGGAGCTCGGCTATATGAATAATGACTCCGACGTCAAGACCTTCAATTCCGATTATTATCGCTCGCTGGTGGCAGAAAGCCTCTACCAAGCACTGACCGAATATTTCCAATAAAAAAAGCTGAATAAAAACAGAGTCGGCAGCTTGAACCTCGAATGGTTCAAGCTGCCGGCTCTGTTATTTGTTTTTGGAATCGATGAGGATGGTTACGGGTCCATCGTTGTTCAAACGGACAGACATGTGTGCACCGAACTTACCCGATGCCACCTGAAAGCCTTCTGCGCTTAACAACTCGTTGAACGCTTGGTAGATCGCCTCCCCGGTTTCCGGAGGGGCTGCATTAGTGAAGCTTGGGCGATTCCCTTTTTTGGTATCAGCGAACAAAGTGAATTGGGATATCGAAAGGATGGCTCCAGAAACATCCTTCAAGGATCGGTTCATTTTGCCTTCCTCATCCTCGAAAACCCTGAGATTCGAAATTTTACGGACGAGGTAGTCGACATCGTCTTGGGTGTCATCTTTGCCGATGCCGACCAAAAGCATGAAGCCCTCACCGATTTCCCCGATGATTTCATCATCAACAGAGACGGATGCTTCCGTCACTTTCTGTACAACAACACGCATATAACTGCCCTCGATTCATTTTGATTAGGATGTGACCCTTCTGACTGTGTAGACATCCGGAATATTTTTGATTTTATCAACGATTTTATCCAGTTGACTCAAATTTTGGATCCCGATTTTCAACGTAATGACAGCGATTTTATTGCTGTCGACCTTTCCGTTTACGCTGCTGAGATTTTTGGTCATCGTATTGACGACATGCAGGATCTCGTTCAACAGACCGGAACGATTGTAGCCCTCAACCGTCAATTCGGTTTCGTAATCAATATTGGAGGTGCCGGTATCTTCCCATTCAACATCGATCAAGCGGTCGCCGTGTTCTCCGGATACCTGAACATTTGGGCAATCTTTCCGATGGACGGAGATGCCTCGCCCTTTTGTGATGTAGCCGACGATTTCATCCCCCGGAACCGGATTGCAGCAGTGGCTGATACGGATGAGCAGATTGTCCACTCCTTGAATGACAACGCCGCCTTCATGGCGAATCTTCATTTTAGGATTGTCTTTTTTCGTTTTTTGCTCGATTGTGTCCAGATGTTGTTCCGCTTTATGTTTATCGCGTTCACGGCGGGCTTTTTCGGTCAAACGATTGGAGACGATAAATGCAGACAGTTCGCCGAAGCCGATTGCCGCATAGAGGTCATCTTCCGAATTCACATTGAAGCGATTCAACAAATCTTTGATCGCTAGTTTGGTCAGGAACTCTTTTGGCGAAAATTCCATTTCAGTCAATTGTTTTTCCAGCATATCCCTGCCTTTGATCACATGTTCATCGCGGTCCTGCAGCTTGAAGTAGCGTTTGATTTTATTTTTTGCTTTGCTTGTGGAAACAAGGTTGACCCAGTCCCTGCTTGGACCGAATGAGTTCGGGGATGTCATCACTTCGATGATATCGCCATTCTGAAGCTTGTAATTTAAAGGGACTATCTTTCCGTTGACTTTCGCCCCAATGGTTTTGTGACCGATTTCGGTATGGATGTTATAGGCAAAATC
This sequence comes from Trichococcus paludicola, assembly GCF_003052295.1. GTDB lineage: Bacteria > Bacillota > Bacilli > Lactobacillales > Aerococcaceae > Trichococcus > Trichococcus paludicola. The sequence continues at coordinate 94,010 of NZ_QBLC01000002.1, read as the reverse complement.
CAACGGGCCGGCACCCGATGGCAATTCAACGACATCGCCTTTCGGAGTGAAGACATAGACTTTGTCCTTGAAGATATCCTCCTTGACGCTTTCGACGAATTCGCTGGCGTTTTTGGAATCATCTTGCAAGTCGATCAAATCGCGGAACCAATCGATCTGATGGGGCATTTTATCCGGTTCGATTTTTTTGGTGATGCCCTCTTTATATGCCCAGTGAGCCGCAACCCCATATTCAGCGACTTGATGCATTTCGATTGTCCGGATTTGGATCTCAACGGGCGTTCCCTGCGTCCCGATGACGGTCGTGTGCAGCGACTGATACATATTCGCTTTAGGCATGGCGATATAATCTTTGAATCTGCCTGGCATAGGTTTCCATTTTGTATGGATGGCACCCAAAACGGCATAGCAATCTTTGATGGAATGGACAATGACGCGGATAGCCAGCAGATCATAGATTTCCGTGAATTGCTTCTTTTGGTCCTTCATTTTTCGGTAGATGGAGTTGATGTGCTTCGGTCTGCCGTAGATATCTGCCTCAATCTCCAATTCATCGATTGAATCTTTGATTTTGTTGATCGTATCTTTGATGTACAGTTCCCGTTCATCGCGTTTGCTGTTCATCAGATGCACAATCCGGTAATATTGCTGCGGATTCAGATATCTGAGCGACGTATCCTCCAGTTCCCATTTGATCCGGTTCATCCCTAAGCGGTGGGCTAAGGGTGCGTAAATTTCCAGTGTCTCATTGGAAATGATCCGTTGTTTTTCCGGCGTATGGAATTTCAGGGTGCGCATGTTGTGCAGTCTGTCCGCCAGCTTCACCATGATGATCCGCAGATCCTTCGCCATGGCCATCAACATCTTGCGGTGGTTTTCGGCCTGTTGTTCTTCATGGGACTTGTACTTGATCTTCCCCAGTTTTGTGACGCCATCCACTAAGATGGCTACGGTTTTGGAGAATTCCCGTTCGATATCCTCTAATGTATATTCTGTATCCTCCACAACATCATGCAAAAATCCTGTTGCAATCGTTTCTGGATCCAATTCCAAATCTGCCAATATCGCGGCGACTTGGGTCGGATGAACGAAGTACTCCTCACCGGACTTCCGCATCTGTCCGCTGTGAGCGTCCCTGGCAAAGTCGCAAGCTTTTTGGACAAATGCCACATGGGTTTCATTCATATATTCCGCGCATAGCTGCACAACCTCTTCAGGCGAATAGTTTTTGATTTTCGGCATGTTGTCACTCCTGACTCTTAAGATTATGTATTTACTTACTGCGATTCCGTCCACAAACGGAAAAGATGCTGAATATATCCTATTCTGCACACAAAAAAGTGAATATAGTTCCCTTTATTATACTTTAATTCGGAACGAAGCGCCATCAACATTTATCCTCTGTTTTCAACCTCAAACCTCAAAAAACCTTGAAGGATCGCTTCATAAAAAAGAAGTCCCTCAAGGTTTCCTTGATCATTCGATTATTCGGATGCAGATGGAGCATCCCTTACATTTATTTTGCAGCAAGCCAGCCTTCGACGATTTTCTTGCCGCTGGAAGTGCCCAAGCGAGTCGCTCCGGCTGCGATGAAGGCCAATGCATCTTCATACGAGCGCACACCGCCGCTTGCCTTTACATCCATCACAGGTCCGACTGTCTTGCGCATCAGTGCGATATCCTCCAATGTTGCGCCACCTGTTGAAAAACCGGTAGAAGTCTTGACGAAGTCGGCGCCTGCCTTTTGAGCCAACTGGCAAGCGATGACTTTTTCTTCATCGGTCAACAGACACGTTTCGATGATGACCTTCAGGATTGCCTTGTCTTTGACAGCTTCGACCAAAGCTGCGATTTCATGTTCGACTGTTTGGTAATTGCCATCCTTCAAAGCTCCTATATTGATGACCATATCCACTTCATCGGCACCGTTCTGCACCGCCTGTTTCGCTTCGAAAGTCTTCACTTCTGCTGTATTGGCGCCATGAGGAAAACCGACGACGGTGCAGACAAGCACATCCGAACCGGTCAGGAATGCTTCAACCTTTTTGACCCAACAGGGCTGTACGCAGACGGATTTGAAGTCATATTCCCTCGCTTCTTCGCAAAGAGCTTTGATTTCCTCTTCTATCGCATCTTGTCTTAATAAAGTGTGATCAATATATTTGTTTAATTTTTCAACCATTTTTATCCGCTCCCTTTCTTAATTCCATTTCATAGGACACTGCCGTCAATGCATATAAAGGCGCTGTTTCAGCCCGCAAAATCCTCGGCCCTAAGGCACAGCTCTTATGGCCGGCTTGTCTGAATGCCGCCAGTTCTTCCGGCGCCAAGCCGCCTTCAGGCCCGAACACAAACAACAACGAATCGCCTGATTCAAGATTTTCAAGCGTGTTCACCAAGATGCTGCCCTCACCGGCCTTTGCATCCTCTTCATAGGCAATCAACACTTTGCTGTATTTTTCCGCTTCCGCCAGCAACTCTTTGAGATTTTGGACAGGATACACAAAAGGCTCTTTTTGGCGGTGCGATTGCTCCGCTGCCTCTTTCGCAATTTTTTGCAGGCGTTGCTGTTTTTTCGTACTTTTGTCCGCTGTCCACTTTACAACCGCATTTTTTGCTGCGAATGGGATGAAGGCTGCCGCGCCCAACTCTGTGCCCTTCTGTACGATGTATTCCAGCTTGTCGCCCTTCGGCAATCCACAGGCGATCGCAATCTTGACCGGAAGTTCGGTGGAGCGGTCTTCATCCGCCACCCACTTCAAACTGACCGTGCTTGCGGATATGTCGGTGATTTCCGCAACAAACGAAATGCCCGAGTTGTCGGCTAAATAGACTTGCTCCCCTTGCTTCATGCGCATCACATGCACCATATGGTGATGGAAATCATCAGACAAAATAATCGCCTGCATTTGGTAATCTTTTGCTAGAGGCGGAATAATGTATCGTTGCATGCTTCAATCCTCCAGATTTTTAGTGCAGATCAGGCAAACCCAATCTTTCATTTGCTTTTCTTGCTCGATCTCAAAACCATTGCTTACCAAAGCTGCGATCAGCTCTTCTTTCTTAGAATCGATGATCCCCGAAAGGATAAAATAACCATCATCCTTGAGGTTGTTGTAGGCATCGGGAAGCAACAGCAGCAGAATCTCCGCCAGTATATTTGCAACGATGATGTCCGCTTGCTGATCGGCAATCCCCACCAAAAGGTTGTTCTCTTTGACGATCACATCCGAAGCATAGGCATTATAAGCGATGTTCTCTTTAGAAACGCGTGTGGCGATTTCATCGATATCATAAGCATAGACTGTGTCCGCTCCCATTGCCTTGGCCGCGATGCTCAACACGCCTGACCCGGTTCCGACATCGATCACTTTTTCACCGCCCCGCATCACTGCTTCAAGCGCTTCGATGGACAGACGCGTCGTAGGATGCGTGCCGGTTCCGAAGGCCATTCCCGGATCCAACTGAATCAGCATTTCTTTTTCATCTTCAGGCGTATATTCTTCCCAATAAGGTACGATCGTTAAAAAACGCGTCAAGCGGATCGGATGGAAATATTCTTTCCAGGAGTTTTCCCAATCCTCTTCTTTCACCTGGTTGATCTGCATCTCATTTTTCCCGATTTTCAGATCAATTTTTTCCAGCTCCGCCAATTGCTCTTTGATGAACAACACGGTGTCCTGGAAACCTGCGTTGTTTGGATAATAAGCCATGATATAGACTGCATGACCTTCTTCAGGCAACGCACGTTCCTCTTTTATCTGTCCGAACCCATCATCCTGCAGATTGACGAAGTCCAATTCGTCATCTATCGCGACGCCTTTCGCACCCGCCTCCATCAATATATTTGATACAGCCTCAACTGCTTCGGTAGCAGTCACAACCTTCACTTCATTCCATTCCATTTGCATTCACCTTTCCTATCATTATGGATAACGATAATACGTTTCATCATATCTTCCTATTTCCTTCAGTGTTTCAATTGTCTGAACAAAATTCTGCTCATTCCAATGCAATTCGAAGCTGGAGTCTCCTTCATTATTCAGAAAGTCCCTGAGCTTGCTGTTAGCCTCACCTACTGTCAAGCGTATATTTTTGACCACTGCTTCGGCCAATCCGCCTTGAATCCCTTTTTTCCGATCAAAGGGAATACCGGTCAAGTACTCCTCTGTTTTTATTTTTGAAGATGCACGATCATAGAACAGCACAGAATCTTCAAAAATGAACCGATCTTCGTGATTCGAATGGCCAAATATATCAGAAATACTGTTATCTGGAGGATAACTGACTTCTAATAATAACACAATTTCGATTGTATGGAAGGGTTTATGCCACTCCAATCGCCAGTCGCAAGGCAAGTGCTGTTCTTCCAATTCCTCATGGATTTTGTCGATCATACTTTTGTCCATTTTCTTCCTCCTCATATCTTCGTTTCGGCGTTGCCTTAGCGGCTGTGTATCGCCTCCGGGTGATGCTCTCAATCCATTGTAGCAAAAAACGGGAAAAAGATATATTCCGGGCTACGCATCAGCTGGTCATTTGCCGTAAAAGGGCTCACGATTTGCATGGAAGGATTTCTATAAGGGGTAGTTTGTGATATATTTAGGATAGGCAAAAAGTTGGAGGGATATTTCATGACAGAACAATCAGAGATCAGACAATCCATCGATTACTTAGTGACGCGCATCGCCCGTGATTACCAAAAAGAGGAATACCAAGAAAACTTAAAAGTACAGATTCCATTCGGTCGAAGAGCTGAAATACTTTTGACTGATGATTACCTGACAGCAGATGAAAAGATCATTTTCGAAGATGGCATCGATCCGGTCACAAAAAGCGAATTCTTCAAAGAAGTCCTGCAATCCAAAACGGATAAAGTCTTCAAGAGTTTCCTTTTGGAAATATTCGGTAAGCAGCCTGTTCTTAATGAAAATTTATCCATCACGACAACCAACTCCGGAAACAAGCACTACATCATCATCAATTTCCAAGGAGCCATGCCCTATTAGGCTTTCCAATCACTTAGGTCTTTCCTGAACACCGGCGGAGACAATAAAAAATTAGGTTGAGTTTATGCGAAAAGCCTGATATGATGTTGATTAGAATATTTGCTTATTAATATTACTGTTTTATGCTATACTGTTTAGGTAACAAGGACAACTAACGAGGTGTGCAAATATGGCAGATAAAAATCTAACAACTAAAGATATTCTGCAAAAAGAATTCAAAAGCGCTATGAGAGGCTATAATGTTGCAGAAGTCGATGAATATCTGGATATGATCATAAGAGATTATGAATCTTATCAAAAAGACCTTTCTTATCTTCAAAGCGAGAATGAACGTTTGATGAGCCGTGTGGATGAGTTGACGAAGCAAGCAGTTTTAGCTAAGCCGAACCAATCGAACGTATCATCAGTCGGCAGCGGAGTAACGAATTTTGATATTCTGAAACGCCTTTCCAACTTGGAGAAACATGTATTCGGTTCAAAACTGGATGAAACCAACGAAGAAGCAAACTAGCATCAAAAGACATTTGTAAATTTCGGGTAATTGCGGTCTCCTTTATGGAGGCTGAGGAAAGTCCATGCTCGCACAAGCTGAGATGCTTGTAGTGTTCGTGCTTAGCGAAACAATAAGCTAAGGCAATCGATAGATTGACGGCAGAAAAAAAGGCTAAGGGCTCTGCCTATGCCTGAGTATTCTTGAAAGTGCCACAGTGACGAAGCAGACGGGGAAACCTTTCTGGTGGAACGCGGTAAACCCCTCGAGCGAGCAACCCAAACTTTGGTAGGGGCACTCTTTCCAAGGAAATGAACGAGGGAAAGAGGCAGAAATGCAGATAGATAATTACCTCCGCCATCAGAGGCCTGGCTCCGATGGCGCGACAGAACATGGCTTACAGAAATTTACAAATCAGGCTTTTTTTCTTCAAAATGAATACGATCGAGGATGGGACAAGCTAATTTTTGTCCCATTTTTCGTTGCATTATCCGGCAATTTCTAAGGCAAAACAATAAGGAGCACTAAATGAAAACATATCAATTAATGGCTACGGCCGCAAGCGGCATCGAAGCCATCACCGGCAGCGAGCTGAAGAAAATGGGCTACAATGTCCAGGTAGAGAACGGCAAAGCCTACTTCTCCGGTACGGAAGCGGACATCATCACCACCAACCTGTGGTTGCGGACCGCTGACCGCATCAAAATCGTGTTCGGCAAATTCGAAGCAAAAACTTTCGATGACCTTTTCGAGCAGACGAAAGCTTTACCATGGGAACAAATCCTTCCGATGGATGCGGAATTCCCTGTTTCCGGCAAATCGCAAAAATCGACTTTGTACAGCGTGCCCGATTGCCAAGCTATCGTCAAAAAGGCCATTGTAAACCGTCTGAGCGAATACTACCACCGCCGTACCCGTTTGCCTGAATCCGGCGCCCTCTATCCTATCGAAGTAGCCATCAATAAAGATGAAGTGATCTTGACGATCGACACGAGCGGTTCCAGCCTTTTCAAACGCGGTTACCGTTCCGAAAAAGGTGGCGCACCATTGAAGGAAAATATGGCAGCCGCTTTGGTCATGTTGACCAATTGGTTCCCTGACCGCCCCTTCTATGACCCGACTTGCGGGTCCGGCACGATTCCGATCGAAGCAGCTTTGATCGGCCTGAACATCGCCCCTGGATTGAAGCGCTCATTCCCTTCAGAAGAATGGAACATTTTCGAAGAAGGTTTATGGGACCGCATCCGCAATGAAGCAAAAGCTGCTGCGAACTTCGATGTGAAAATGGATATCGGCGGCTCGGACATCGATCCGCATGTCATCGCCATCGCGAAGAGCAATGCTGAAAAAGCAGGCGTTGCGGATTATGTCACTTTCAAACAATTGGCTTTGGCCGACTTCACGACAACCAAGGAATACGGCACGATCGTCTGCAACCCGCCATACGGTGAACGTCTTTCCGATCAGGATGAGATTGAGATACTCTACAAAGAGATGGGCCAAGTTTTCCGTCCGATGAAGACATGGAGCAAATACATCCTGACAAGTGAATTGCTTTTCGAAGAATTCTACGGCGAAAGAGCCACGAAAAAACGTAAACTCTACAACGGCAGATTGCGTACCGATTTCTTCCAATATTGGGGAACGCGCCCGCCAAGAATCAAAAAAGAGCTTGACGTCAGCGAAACCAAAGAAAAATAATTTTTCAAATAAAATAAAGCAGTCCGGATACCCTCGTTGATGCGGGGGCGTCCGGACTGCTTTATTTTTTGTATAGGATACGTACTTTCTGTGGTAAAGCTATTGATTAAGGTCTGATCAGCACTTTCAACGCTACGCGATTGTCCATGGCTTTATAGCCATCCGGGACACCATCCAGGTTGACTGTCACATCAAAGACACGGCCAGGCTCCAGTGTTCCGTCAAGGATATCGGGCAAAAGCTCTTCCATGTAGGCACGTGTTGGTGCCGGTCCTCCGGTAAGCGTAATGTTGCGGCCGAAAAGACTCGCAAAGCCTACTGGCGCTTCGACATACTGCGGAACCCCGACACGGCTGATGACACCGCCGGCACGGACAGCCTCAAGACTCATCTCGTAAGCAGGCATCAGACCGACACATTCGAGTACGACATGTGTGCCTTCCCCGTTAGTCAACTCCTTGACCTTCGCGATCCCCTCTTCGCCTCGTTCAGCGATGACATCCGTTGCGCCGAAGTCGATTCCAAGATCGGTACGATCTTTGTGGCGGCCCATCAGGATGATCTTCTTGGCACCGAGTTTCTTCGCCGAAAGGACAGCCAGCAGTCCCACAGCACCGTCACCGATGACCGTCACGGTCGTATCCTCGTTGACGCCGCCCATAACGGCCGCATGATAACCAGTTCCGTATACATCGGACAATGTCAACAATGAAGGCAACAGCGGCGAATTTTCGTCAATGTCGTCGGGTAATTTGAACATGCTGCCTTGCGCTTGCGGAACCCGAACGTATTCCGCTTGGCAACCGGTCATGAAGCCGCCGTTTACGCAGGAAGTCATCAAGCCTTCTTTACAAAACGGACACGTGTTGTCGCCGTATGCGAAAGGAACAACGACCAAATCGCCTTTTTTGAATCCAGAAACTTCAGAGCCCATTACATCGATTCTGCCTAGTACTTCATGCCCCATCGCTTCGCCTTCACCGTGCGCGTGCGCATGCATTTTGTGGTATGGATGCAAGTCACTGCCGCAGATGCAGGCAGCCACTACTTTCAGGATCACATCCGTTGGCTTCTGTATTTCCGGTACTGGAATTTCTTCGACGCGCACATCTCCTGCCGCGTACATTATGTTTGCTTTCATCTATTTCTCCACCTTTTCTTGAGAGTCACTTGCTCTTGCTTAAATAAGGGTAACACTTAAAGTGCACATTAAGGCAAGCATTTTCTGGAATCACTTAAAATTGAACCAATTTGAACCAAGATTATCTGCACTATATCGAATTGACTACTGCCTTTATTTTTGCCACACGCCGAACTGCCCAAGCGTTTTTTCTTCTGAACGCCCTGTTGCCGGTTCCGGGGCCAGGGCAAGCGAACTGACTTCTGCACGCAAATCGGGCGTCATCTCAAAATCGGTTGCCGCCAAGGAATCCTCCAATTGGACCAGATTCCGGGCCCCGATGATCGGGGCGGTAACTGCCGGGTGGCTTTTTGCCCACGCCACCGCCAATGTTGCCGGACTGACGCCCAGTTTATTGGCGAAGGCCGCAAAGCGATCCGCAAGTTCCAGGTCATTTTGATAACGCAAACGGTTCAGTTCGCTATCGACGAGACGGCCGGAATCCGGTTGTTTAGCCGATCCGTATTTCCCTGTCAGCAATCCTGCTCCAAGCGGGCTGTAAGGAATGACCCCGATGTTCTTGGCTTCAGCCAAAGGGAGCAGTTCCACTTCGGATTGCCGTTTCGCCAAGTTGTACAAAGGCTCCATGATTTCGAAGCGACTGAGCAACTCCCTTTCCGAAATGCCAAGTGCATCCATGATCTGCCACGCGGCCCAATTGCTGACGCCGGAATAAAGGATCTTCCCCTGTTTTTGCAGGTCATCCAAAGTACGCAAAGTCAATTCGATATCGGTAGTCGGGTCGAAGTAATGCAGGATATAGAAATCGATGTAGTCTGTATCCAAGCGTTTTAAACTGGCATCGATGCTTTTCAGGATATGTTTACGGGAAAGACCGCGATCATTGACCTTCGGATTTTTTGAAGTCGGGAAGAAGACTTTGCTCGTGATCACAAGCTCCTCCCGCTGACCCTTCATCAATTTCCCGAGAATTTCTTCGGATCGACCGTGCGAATACATATCTGCTGTATCAAAAAAGTTGATTCCAGCCTCAAGACAGCGGTTATACAAGGCTTTTGCCATTTCTTCATCTGCGTCGCCGCCAAAAGACATGGCACCGAAACACAATTCAGAAACTTTGATGCCTGTTCTGCCAACTGATGTATAGTTCATTATTTGTCATCCTCTCATTGGTGGCATAATGGATCTAATTGATCATTCCGGACGATTGATGCCTACACTTTCACGGACATAAAGGGTAGGATCGGCAGCAAGACGAACGACAAGATCCGCGATGCTTTTCCTGGATACGTCATGTCCGCCGAATGGCTCGCCCTTGACGGTAATTTCATAATCGGTATCGTTGTTGCTGTCGAACCAGCCTGGACGTATGATCGTATAATCCAGATTGGATGCTTCAATGACGTCCGCCGCATCACGGTATGTCTGCAAAACCGGATTGGAGCGAAGATTGCCGGAAGAGCCTACGGAAGCCGGAATTTCGTTATAGATACCCATCGAAGTGATAAAAATCAAACGGTTGACTCCAACGCGTTTCATCGATTCGACAATCGCTTTGGCCATTTTCCCTAAGTTCCCTGTCAAAGATGCAAACACTACGTCCTGTACAGAGATGACCTTGTCCAGATCGGCTGCGTTCATTACATCGCCTGAAACGGCAACTTCTCTCATTGAATCAATTGGCTTGAGTCTTTCCGGTAGTCGCGAAAAAAGCGTCAGTTCATCATTTGTTTTTTCAAGGAACCGTTGTCTTGCAGCGCGACCGACTGAGCCGGTTGCGCCGATAATAACTATTTTTGTCAACATTTCCACCTCAAATTTCTCTTTGATACGAACATGGTATCACTTGGAGTTCACTCCAAGTCAAGCATGAACCGACATCTTTATTTTCCGGACGTTGAATCCAGCCTTTGAATGGTTAATCCAGCACCGTAAATGTATAATTAAATTAATCCACCAATCGTACTGTATTATTTTTTTATAAACAATGCGCTTGACTTGGAGTCCACTCCAAGAGTTATAGTCAGAATAGAAATGAGATGGAGGCAAAAATGATGAGCAAAACATGGATGATTACAGGTGTGAGCAGTGGTTTTGGCTACGAACTGACCAAACAGTTGCTGGATAAAGGCGATACGGTGATTGGAACGGTGCGCAATAAATCCAAAATTTCTGATTTGATTGCGGAGTACCCGACGCTGTTCGATTGCCAGATCCTTGATGTGACCGATACGCCCACTGTACATCAAGTTGTCAAGGAATCTTTTGAAAAACACGGAGAAATCGATGTCATCATCAATAATGCTGGCTATGGCCTGTTCGGTGCTGCAGAAGAGTTGAGCGACGAGCAAGTGGATCTCATCATCGCGACCAATTTGACTGGCTCTATCCAAATGATCCGTTCCGCGCTTCCGTTCTTACGAAAACAAGGTCACGGCCGCATCATCCAAATATCTTCCTATGGCGGACAAGTCGCTTTCCCGGGCAATTCCATGTACCATGCCACGAAATTCGGGATCGAAGGCTTCTGCGAATCCGTTGCTCAGGAAGTGGAACCCTTTAATATCGGCGTGACCATTGTAGAGCCAGGCGGCGCACGGACAGAATTCCGCTACGGAAGCGCACAAATGGCTGACCTGATGCCTGAATACGATGGCAACCCGGCGCACAGCTTTCTTGCGATGCTTGATTCAACAAAGGTACTGGCTCCCGGAAATCCTGCGGAGATGGCAAAACGGATCATTGAAAGCGTGGATATCACACCCGCGCCGCTTCGCATGGTCCTCGGCTCGCAAGCGCTGGCCAGCACCATTTCTACGCTTGAGAACCGCTTAGCCAATTTCCGGACGCAAACAGAATTGGCCGCCTCAACGGACTACAATGAATAATCCCTATATCCTGAACTAAGGCAACACTACTCAGCACACTCATCAGGATACGAAAAAGAAAGCCCGAATGGAATCCTGCAGCTAGGTATCCATTCGGGCTTATTTGTTGTTTAATGATTTGTGTACAAGAGCTTTTTAGTTGTGCCCCATTATATGATGAGGGATGTATGGTTCTTCCAGAGAAAGGATGTCCTCCGCGGAAAGCTTGAAGTCAAGAGCCGAAATGGCGCTGGTCAGATGGCTTTCCTTTGTCGCCCCGATGATCGGTGCAACGACTTGATCGTTCTGCAGCAGCCAAGCCAAAGCAATCTGAACCCTCTCGACGCCATATTTTTCGGCAATCGCTGCAACCCGTTCCACGATGACGCGGTCCTGGGCTTCGGTCGTATCATACTTATGCTTCGCCACCTGATCCATTTCGAAGCGTTTCGTAGTGGCCGACCAATCACGGGTGAGCCTCCCTGAAGCCAGCGGGCTGTATGGCGTTACGGCAATCTTTTGATCCGTGCACAACGGCAGCATTTCCCGCTCTTCCTCCCGGTACAAGAGATTAAGGTGATTCTGCATCGAAACAAACTTTGTCAGACCGTTTTTTTCGGCAACAGATTGCGCTTTGGCGAATTGCCACGCGAACATGGCGGATGCGCCGATATAGCGGGCTTTGCCGGATTTCACGACATCATGCAATGCTTCCATCGTTTCCTCGATTGGTGTGTGGTAGTCCCAACGGTGGATTATGTAGAGATCCACATAGTCCATGCCTAACCTTTCCAGACTGTGATCGATTTCAGTCAGGATTGCTTTGCGGGAAAGGCCCCCTCCATTCGGTGCCTGGCGCATCTTCTGATGTACTTTTGTCGCCACCACGATCTCATCCCGGTTGGCGTAATCATTCAAGGCTTTTCCGAGTATGCTTTCACTGGCTCCGTATGAGTAGATGTTTGCCGAATTTCACATAATCCATCATCATCTCTCCATTTCTTTAGGATAGGACCACTGCCGATCGATCGCAGTCGGTGCCTGTTTCCTTAGCTCATCTTTCGGACATTAACCACGGTTCACCAGCATTTCGACCAACTTCGGATCGTAATGCGAGAAAAAGGCACTCTCTTTCTTGTCCAGTCCTTTAATCGTTTCCATATCCTCTTCAGTCACACTGAAGTCGAAGACATCCAAATTTTGGATCATCCGGACTTTGTGCGTCGTTTTCGGAATCACCACGACTCCCCGCTGCAACAAATAGCGAAGCGCAACTTGAGCAGTGGTTTTGTTGTATTTATCTCCAATCATGCGTAACGTTTCATTCGTGAACAGTTCATTTCTGCCTTCAGCGAACGGGCCCCAAGATTCGATTTGCGTGCCGTATTTCTGCATGATCTCATGCGCATCCAGCTGCTGATTGAATACATGTGTCTCCACTTGGTTGACGGCCGGTACAACATTTGTGAAACGAACCAAATCGATGTACCGGTCGGGATAGAAGTTGCTCACGCCGATGGCACGGATTTTGCCTTGCTCATAAAGTTCTTCCATGGCGCGATACGTTCCGTAATAATCACCGAAGGGCTGATGGATCAGGACCAGGTCCAGATAGTCCAATTGAAGTTTCTGCAGCGATTCGGCAATCGAAGCTTTGGCTTTTTCATACCCGGCATTCGTTATCCAGACTTTTGTCGTTATGAATAGTTCTTCCCGCGCAACACCGCTTTTTTTAATTGCAATACCGACTGCTTCTTCGTTTCCATATGCTTGGGCGGTATCAATCGATCGGTAGCCTACCTCAATCGCATCCAGCACGCAGCGTTCGCATTCTGCGGCATCGGGTATCTGATACACTCCATATCCCAAAATCGGCATCTTGATGCCATTATTTAAAGTTACATATTCCATCAATACTTCCCTCCAATTCAAATTTGATGACATAGAAGTTTACTATGTTGCCGATAGTATACTCCTTGGAGTGGACTCCAAGTCAAGGATAATCAATGACTTGCTTGCACGAAACAGCGAATGGAGGCAAGCAAAAAGGCCCTCCACGTTTCATATAAGAATGGAGAGAGCCTTTATCGAATGATGAAAATGGCATTTTGGATTCTGAATGATAGCCCATCCAGAATCATTTGTTCTTTTTTGTAAGCTGATAGAGCGCTTTTTTGGCGAGATTATCGGCTCCTTTGTTTTCCTTTTCCGGAATCCATTCCAAGTAAAAATTGGTGAATATGGCCAAATCCTGCAATGCCTCTTCCAGATACAGTTTGTGTTCCGCTTTTTTTGTATATCTTTTTCTGATCGAATCGGCAACAAGTTTACTGTCGGTGTAACAAAAAACGAGCTGATCCTGTTTGTTGCGTGCCCTCAGATGACGCAATCCGTACAGGAGCGCTTCGAACTCTGCCCGATGGTTATCCATTCTTGCCTCTAGAGGCAAGCCTATCTGCTCTTGTACCCCGTCCTCAACGACCAAAATCCCGATGGCAGCATATCCTTCTTTTCCGGTAGCTGCCCCATCCACAAATAATTTTATCACCTGATCCACATCCTAAAAAACAAAGGTGAAAGAAAATCCGGAACGGATGCCCTTCACCTTTGCGATTTACTGTTCTTTTTTATGATTCTGCCAAGACCATCACATTAGTAGCCTGTGGTCCCCTGATGCCTTCAGCGATATCGAACTGAACGCGTTGCCCTTCTTCAAGTCTTTTGAAGCCTTCTCCAGCTATACCGGTAAAATGTACGAAAATGTCGTCATCCTGTTCATCGAGTTCAATAAAACCATACCCTTTATCATTATTGAACCACTTTACTTTGCCAAATTCCATTGTACATCCTCCTTCAACACTCATTTCTTTGGAACTGCTTTCACAAAGACGGGTTACCCCTCATTATAGAGAGGAAACCCTATAGAGTCAATTATTCTGATAGCCTCGTTGGCACTTATTCGAAAAACCCAAAAAAATCAGCCAGCTTATTTTCCAATTTTTCGATTTCATCGCGGATGCTCTTTTCGCTTGGTTCGCCCGTCGATTCGGTCCCGTTGTAAATGCGGTAGAGCACCTCCAACCATTCCTTCACGGCTGGGATCGTCCTTTGTTCGAACGGATAAAGGAGGGATAATTGCATGAAGAAGGCATTCTCCATGGCATCCGCCATAGTCGGGTTTTTATTGGCGATTTCTTCTTGGATGTATGCCATTCCTTCTTTGTACGTTTTCGAGTCGATCAATGGGACCACTCCAGCCAGATCCAATTTATCTACGGTTCCGTCCAATCTGACAGTCACCGTCGGATGGAGCCCGCGTGCAAGAAATTGATGGATGATCTCTGTCTTTAGCATCCGGTGGAGATTGCTGTTCATGAGCAAACGTTGCGCTATCTTGCCGAATTGGTCATTCTCCAATTCTTTCAATTGTTGCGCGTAGAGTTGTTGCTTGTGGAACGGTTGCGTATCTATGGTTTTTTCGGCCTGGAGGATTTCTGAACTTTTTTTCAGCTTCTTCTCCAAAGTCTTAAGTTCAACTTTTTCGACTTCAGCCTCCAATTGCTCCAAAGCAAATTGATGTTCCATCGACAGACCAAAAGTATTTTTGCGTGCTTCGATTTGTTCGCGGGCCATGACGAATGATCCGGAATGCAGCAAGCCTTTCAAGAAAAGGAAATCGATGTCGTCCACCGAAATGGCGGAAGCAATATCCGGACGCATTTCGGTTATCATTTCCAGACTCTTCTCTGCTTGATCGGTCTCCTGCAGCAACATGAGATAGAGCGGGAGGATATCGTCTGCCTTTTTGATGGCAACAGCCTTGCCGATCCATTCTTCCGCAAGCTGCAGATTCCCCTCTTCAAATGCCAATAGTCCTTTTTTTAAGTATCCCTCGTAATTTAGTGGAAAAACAATTTTTTCTCCCATTTCCATCACCCCAATCTAAGCTGATTTCCTGTTAGGTCATTATATCATAAAAGCGGACGCGAAAAAAACCGCCCGCACAACTGCTGCTGTGCGGGCGGTCCATAGCTGTTCTTGAATCAATAATTACGGAATCGTTTTTGGCGTTGCTCAACCAATTCTGCTGGAGTCAGTTGCTTCAGCTCTTTCAGCTTAGCACTTAATTCCCGCTTCAGTTCCAGCATCACATCATCCGATTTCCGGGCCACTTTCCTGCGAGTTTCCATAATGATTTTATCGATGACGTCCAATGAAAAAAGATCATCCGGCGTCAACTTCATTACTTTGGCTGCTTCATCGGATCGCGAGGAATCCTTCCATAAAATCGAGGCGAAGCCTTCGGGGGATAGGACAGAATACATGGTATTCTCCAACATCCAAACCTCGTTGCCCATCGCCAGCGCCAATGCACCGCCGCTGCCTCCCTCGCCGATGAAGATGGCGATGAAAGGAACTGTCAGTTGACTCATCACTAAAAGCGATTCAGCGATTGCTTCACCGATGCCTCGGTCCTCAGAATCGACATCGCAAAAAGCGCCTGAGGTATTGATGAAAGTGACGATTGGACGATTGAATTTCTCCGCCTGCTTCATCAAGCGAATCGCCTTCCGGTAGCCTTCTGGATGCGGAGATCCAAAATTCCGGTAGACATTCTCAGTCACATCGTGGCCCTTTTGGGTTCCGATGACGGTAACCGGCATGTCATCCAGCAATGCAATCCCACCGACGATAGCAGGGTCGTCACCAAATTTTCTGTCGCCGTGGAATTCAACAAAACCTTCACAGATGGCATGGATCATTTCTGTCGCCGTCAGACGGGAGATGCTTCTTGCAGAGGTGATAATTTCTTTGACATCCTTCACTGCACTTCACCCGCCTTTTCTGCAGGAGCATGCAGCAGCAATAGATGCTGCAATGCTCTTTTCAAATCTTTTCTGGCAACAATTTTATCGATAAAGCCGTTTTCCAGCACCTTTTCAGCTGTCTGGAAACCTTCAGGCAATTTCGCTTTGATTGTCTGTTCAATGACGCGTTTGCCGGCGAAACCGACAGTCGCGCCTGTTTCAGCCAGGATAATATCCCCTTGCATCGCAAAGCTGGCCGTTACGCCCCCAGTCGTCGGATCGGTCAAGACTGTGATGTACAACAGCCCTGCTTTACTGTGATTGGAGACCGCAACGCTGACTTTCGCCATCTGCATCAAGGACATGATTCCCTCTTGCATTCTGGCGCCGCCCGAAGCAGTGAAGACAATGATCGGGAGCTTTTCTGACGTTGCGCGTTCAAACGCGAGCGTCAGCTTCTCACCGACAACTTTCCCCATGCTTGCCATGATAAAGTTCGAATCCATCACACACAAAGCAACTTTATGCTTATTGATGAATGCCGCGCCGGTTACAACCGCCTCGTCAAGTCCCGTTTTTTCTTTGGCAATCTTCAGTTTGTTCTCATACCCCGGAAAAGCCAATGGATTTTCTTCGGGCATGAGCGCGTTCCATTCATCAAAAGAACCTTCATCAACGATATTGGAAATGCGTTCATATGCCGAAATCCTGAAATTATAGGCACAATGCGGGCATACTTTATCTTTCCCCAAATCCTTGCTGTAGATCGTCTTTTGACAATTCGGGCATTTTTCCCATAAGCCTTCAGGAACGATCGGTTTCTGATCGTCTGTTTTTGAAGCGGGAACTTGAGCTATCGGAATGTAAGGACGCTTACGAAATAATTTCATTTCCTCACCTCTAGTGTGACTTCTTGACTAATTGATTTATACACTTTCCTCTTCTTCAGGTGCCCACGTTTTCAGGAACACGTTCTGAAGATATTCCGTATCGTAATCTCCGGAAATGAAATTAGGATCCTGCAGAATATCTTCCTGGAAGAATTGGTTCGTGTCGACTCCTTCGATGACCAGTTCCTGAAGCGCACGCCTCATTTTAGCGATTGCTTCGCTTCTGTCGTCGCCTTTTGTGATGATTTTGGCGATCATCGAGTCATAGAATGGCGGAATCATATATCCGCCGTACATGGCGCTTTCCACACGCAGTCCATTCCCGCCGCTTGGCAAGAACAGGTAGTCGATTTTACCGGAGGAAGGGCGGAAACCCAAAGCCGGATTTTCAGCGTTGATACGGCACTCGATAGTGTGACCGGTGATGGCAACATCATCCTGCGTAAAGGACAAAGGCTCACCGCTCGCGATGCGCAATTGTTCCTTGACGATATCGATGCCAGTCGCCATTTCGGTTACCGGGTGCTCCACTTGGATACGCGTGTTCATTTCCATGAAATAGAAACGCTGTTCCGTGTCGACAAGGAATTCGATAGTGCCTGCATTCGTGTAGCCAACATGTTTAGCCGCTCGGATGGCGACGTCCCCCATGGCTTTGCGGGTCGCTTCGGTGATGAACGTGGACGGACTTTCTTCCAACACTTTCTGATGATTGCGTTGGAGAGAGCAATCACGCTCACCCAGATGGACGACATTGCCGAATGAATCCCCTAAAATCTGCACTTCAATATGACGAGCCGGTGTGATGATCTTTTCAAGATACATGCGGTCGTCCCCGAAGGCAGCCTTTGCTTCAGCTTTCGCTTGGTTGAAGGCTGCTTCCAGACCATTTTCTTGGTAGACTTTCCGCATCCCTTTACCGCCACCACCAGCGGCAGCTTTCAGGATGACCGGATAACCAATCTTCTCTGCTTGCGCCACGGCATCTTCATATGAAGAGATGTAGCCTTCGCTTCCCGGAGTGACAGGTACGCCTGCTGCGATCATCGTTTTGCGGGCGTTTGCTTTGTTGCCCATCAGGTCGATGATGGTGGAAGAAGGTCCGATGAATCGGATATTCATTTCTTCACACATTGTGGCGAATGCACTGTTTTCCGAGAGGAACCCGAAACCTGGATGGATGGCTTGGGCTCCTGTAACGACTGCCGCACTCAAAATGCTCGTCATATTCAAATAGGAATCGCTCGCTTTGGCAGGACCGATACAAATGGCCTGAGTGGCCAACTGTGTATGCAACGCTTCGCGGTCAGCTTCAGAATAGACCGCTACCGTCTGGATTCCTAACTCATGACAAGCACGAATGATCCTTACAGCAATTTCTCCTCTGTTTGCGATCAATACCTTCGTAAACATGTTATCTACCAATGATGAAGGTCATTTCAACTTCACAAACTTTTTTGTCTCCGACAAAAGCTTGTCCATAACCGATTCCCGCAAATTTTTTCAATTTGATGATATCCACTTGCAGACGCAAAACATCGCCAGGAACAACTTTTTGACGGAATTTGACTTTATTCAATCCGCCTAGGTAAGCTGTTTGTCCTTCGAAATCCGGTAATGTCAACAATGGGATAGATCCTGCTTGAGCCAATGCTTCAACGATCAATACGCCTGGCATTACTGGTTCGCCTGGGAAATGCCCTTGGAAGAAAGGCTCGTTGATTGTAACGTTTTTGTAGCAGACGATGTGCTCGCCTGGTGTCAACTCTTCAACTTTGTCGATGAAGAAAATTGGGTAGCGGTTCGGGATGATAGCCATAACTTCTTGTGCGCTTAATAAACTCATTTTAATAGTCTCCTTTTTTTAGACGATGCGGAACAGCGGTTGGTTGTATTCAACGATTTGTTCATTTTCGACCAACACTTCAACGATTTCCCCATCGAATTCGCTTTTGATTTCATTCATAAGTTTCATTGCTTCCACCAAGCAGACTACATCGCCTTTAGCGATGATTTGGCCTTTAGTGGCATACGGTTTCGCATCCGGAGTCGGTGAAAGGTAAACAACGCCGACAATCGGAGAAGTAATGATCTGTCCTTCTTTTTTCGCAGTCGCTTCAGAAACGGCTTCTTTGATGTTTTGGACCGGAGCAGTCACTGCTGGAGTTGGAGCTGCTGCCGGAATGCTATCGTTTGACGGTTGCTTCGATTGGACCGACTTATTCTTGGACAACAAAAGTTGAAAGTCGCCTGTCTGATAATGCAATTCAGTCAAGGTTGATTCATCGATCAAGGAAATGAGGCTTTTTACATCTTCAATATTCACGTATTAAGCCTCCCATTTTTTGAAACATAGTACGGCATTATGGCCGCCGAAGCCCAAAGAGTTGCTCAATGTGTAAGTGACTTCTTTTTCACGACCGACGTTCGGGATGTAGTCCAAATCACAGCCTTCGTCAGCCACTTGGAACCCGATTGTTGGCGGCAGGAAGTCGTCCTGAATGGCTTTAACGCAGACTACCGCTTCGATACCTCCGGCAGCGCCCAATAGATGCCCCGTCATGCTCTTTGTGCTTGAGATAGCGACTTTGTATGCTTCTTCGCCGAAAGCGTATTTGATGGCAGCCGTTTCGCCTGAATCGTTTGCTGCCGTGCTCGTTCCGTGAGCGTTGATGTAATCAACTTGTGCCGGAGTGATGCCCGCTTCTTTCATAGCTTGAAGCATCGCTTTGCCAGCTCCGCTGCCATCCGCTGATGGAGCAGTCATATGGTAAGCATCACAAGTAACACCATATCCGACAACTTCACCCAAGATATTTGCGCCGCGTTCCAATGCGTGATCAAGATTTTCAAGCATCAAGATGCCGGCTCCTTCACCCATTACAAAACCATTTCTTTCTTTATCGAAAGGAATGGAAGCGCGATCTGGATCAGTGCTTGTGGACAAAGCAGTCAGTGCCGCAAAACCAGCGATGCCGATTTCACAGACCGTTGCTTCTGCTCCACCTGCAAGCATCAGGTCTGCGTAACCATGTTTGATGCTGCGGAAAGCTTCTCCGATTGAGTTTGTCGCGGAAGCACAAGCAGTGACAATGTCCATGCTCGGTCCTTTTGCTCCGAATTTGATGGCAGTATTCCCTGCCGCCATGTTTCCGATCGCCATCGGTACGAACATAGGCGGTACGCGTTTCGGTCCTTTTTCGTGCATTTTGATGATGCCGGATTCCATTGTGATGAATCCGCCGACACCAGAGCCGATGGTAACGCCAAAACGATCCGCATCGATTTTCTCCATATCGATACCGCTTTGCTCAACGGCTTGAGCGGAGGCTGCTACCGCGTATTGCGAAAACAGATCCATACGCTTGTACTCTTTGCGGTCCATATATAAGGTCGCATCGAAGTCTTTCACTTCGCCTGCGACAGAAATGCCCGTTTCGGATGCATCAAAATTAGTTATGGCAGCAATGCCGTTTTTACCGTTTTTGATGCCGTCCCAATATTCAGTGACTGTATTTCCTAAAGGTGTGATAGCACCCATACCTGTAATTACAACGCGATTCATATTTATCCTCCTGTCTTACATGTACATTCCGCCATTGACACTGATGGTCTGGCCGGTGATGTAAGTATTCTCACTTAAGAAGACAGCAGTGTTTGCCACTTCTTCGGCTTTTCCAAATCGTTTCAATGGGATTTGCGTCAACATTTGTTCCTGAATCTTCTCTGAAAGAACATCCGTCATTTCCGTTTCGATGAATCCTGGAGCAATGGCATTGCAAGTAATGCCTCTTGTTGCAGCTTCACGGGCGACAGATTTCGTCAATCCGATGATTCCGGCTTTGCTGGCAGCATAGTTGGCCTGCCCTGTATTTCCGGTTTCGCCGACGACGCTTGAGATATTGATGATGCTGCCGGCTCTTTGCTTCAGCATAAGCGGCAAAGCGTGGCGGATCATATTGAAGGTTCCCTTCAGATTCACTTGATAAGTGGCATCGAAATCCTCTTCATCCATGCGCATGATCAATTTGTCGCGGGTGATCCCTGCATTGTTAACCAAAACATCAACGGAACCGAACAGTTCTTTGGCTTGGCTGACGATTTCTTTGGCAGTCTGAAAATCGCTGACGTCACCTAAGAGTGTTTTGACAGTGACGCCGTAGGATTCCAGATGCGCAATTTTTTCTTCAGCAATCGGTTTGCGTGCGTTCAGAACGATATTGGCTCCACGTTTCGCATATGCTTCAGCGATGGCTTCCCCGATTCCTCTTGAACTACCAGTGACGATGACCGTCTTTCCTTTTAAATCCAAGACTATCCCTCTTTTCTTGTCTGATCTACTTATTTTTGCAATGCTTCAAGGGTCTTCGTGAGGGATTTCAAATCCTCCACATTATATACAGCGACCTCTTTGTTGATTTTTTTGATGAATTTGCTTAAAGTCGTGCCTGGGCCGACTTCCACGAAGGTGTCCACACCCAGTTCAACCAGCTTGCGGACGCTGTCTTCCCATAATACCGGCGATTCGATCTGACGCACCAGCAGACCCTTGATGGCATCCCTTGCTACGATGGTCGCTTCGGTATTGCCGACGACAGGTATCTTCGGTTCATCCACGTTCACCTCAGCCAAAGCCACTTCCAACTTTTCTGCTGCAGGATGCAACAGAGCTGTATGGAAAGGACCGCTGACATTCAACGGGATGATGCGTTTCACGCCTTTGGACTCAAGGATTTCGATGGCTTTATTAACGCCTTCGATTTCCCCGCCGATGACGATCTGCGTCGGCATATTGTAGTTGGCAGGCGCGACATAAGCGGTCTCGCTTGCTTCCCGGCAAGATTCTTCGATCACGGAGCGTTCCGCATTCATGACGGCGGCCATTTTGCCACGGCCGGCCGGCACTGCCTCACTCATGTATTTGCCGCGTTTCGCTACGAGCGAAATAGCCTCATTAAAAGAAAAAGCATTGGCTTTCACCAGTGCTGTATATTCTCCGAGGCTCAATCCTGCAACAAAATCTGGCTGAATTCCCTTTTCAGCTAGTAATTGATCAAGGGCGTAGCTAACCGTTAAGATTGCTGGTTGTGTATATTCAGTTAAATGAAGCTTGTCATTCTCTTGGAAACATAATTCTGCAACATCGTAACCAAGCGTTGCTGAAGCCTCATCAAAAACAGTGCGCACAACGGCATACTCGTTATAAAGTTCTTGACCCATTCCGAAATATTGCGCACCTTGACCACTATAGACAAAAGCTGTTGCCATTATTTCACCTCTATAAATTTGTTACTCAGCCCACAATTTTGCTTGGGCCAAGATAACTTCTTTGCATTCCGTCATATACTCTTGTATGATATCGTGACATGTCTGTTCCTTCGAAATCAAACCAGCAATCTGGCCGGCCATCATCGAACCGTAGTCTTTATCACCATCGACAGTCGCTCTTCTCAGAGCGCCTTTGCCCATTTCTTCAAGTTTTGCGAAGTCCGGATTTTCCTTGCTCGTCTCTTCTTTCTCGACTTGCAGATATTCTCTGGTCAATTTATTGCGCAACACACGAACAGGATGTCCGGTAATCTGACCGGTAATGACTGTGTCGATGTCTTTCGCTTTAAGGATGGCATTCTTGAAATTTTGATGTGCATTGGATTCTTTGGCAACAACAAAACGGGTCCCAACTTGAACAGCAGATGCGCCCAACATGAAAGCAGCTGCCATCCCACGTCCATCACCAATACCGCCTGCAGCGATGACTGGAATCGACACGGCATCGACAACCTGAGGAACCAGGGCAATTGTCGTTGTTCTTCCGATGTGACCACCGGATTCCATGCCTTCGACAACGACAGCGTGCGCGCCGTCTTTTTCCATTCTTCTCGCTAAAGCAACGGAAGCAACAACCGGGATGACCGTGATGCCTGCTTCTTTGAATTGGCTCATAAAACGGGCTGGGCTTCCGGCACCGGTTGTGACAACCTTAACGCCAGAAGCGATCACTGCTTCAACAACAGCATCGACCTGCGGATTCAAAAGCATGATGTTTACGCCAAAAGGTTTATCCGTCAATGCTTTCATTTTGGAAATTTTTTCCTTCGCTACATCCACACTATCATGTCCTGTCCCTATAAGACCAAGCCCACCAGCATTGGAAACGGCACTTGCCAAATCAGCATCCGCTACCCACGCCATTGCTCCTTGAATGATTGGATATTGGATGCCTAATAATTCACATAATTCTGACTTCATACAAGGCCTACTTTCCTTTTACTGCTTATTCTGCTAATTGAGCGTCAACGTATTTAACTAAATCTTCAACGGTGTTGATGCCTTCGTCTGATTCGATTTTGATGTCAAATTCGTCTTCGATGTCATTGATGATTTGGAATAAGTCCAGGCTGTCTGCGTCCAAGTCTTCTCTGAAGTTAGTTAATAATTGTACTTCTGATTCTTCCTTGTCCAATTGGTCCACGATGATTGCTTTGATTTTTTCGAATGTCATAATAAATTCCTCCAAATATTTTTTTTTAGTTTAATGATACTACGATGGCTCCCCAAGTGAGGCCGCCACCAAATCCTGTCATCAGCACCTTATCTTTGGTGCCGAGTTGAATTTCCTTGGTTTGAACAAGCTGATCCAACAGTATCGGAATGCTTGCTGCTGAGGTGTTGCCCGTTTCCGCAATGTTTGTGGCAAACAATGAAAATGGCAATTTCACTTTTTTGCTGATTGCCTCCAATAAGCGCACATTCGCTTGATGAGCCAAAATCTTCTTCAGATCGCCGTCAGAAAGATTTCCTTTCTCCATCACTTCGCGTATGACGCTTGGCACACTGCGGATTGCAAAATCGAAGATGGCTCTGCCATCCATCGTAAGGAAAGCTTGATCCTCCTGAGAGGAGTCTCCATACGGGTTTTCTACTTTCATTGTGTTCGCCACTAATGCCATATGGCGTCCACCATCAGAATGGATCGCTTCTGCAACGAAGCAATCATCTTCCGTTCGTTCCAACAACACGCCGCCTGCGCCATCCCCGAACAGGACAGCCGTAGAACGGTCTTCCCAGTTGACGACTTTGGACATTGTCTCAGCCCCGATGATCATGCCATATTGATAGAGACCGCTCTGCATCATATGGAGGCCGGTGGACAATGCATAGACAAAGCCGGAACATGCTGCATTGATGTCGAAACAGAAAGCATTTACTGCACCTATCTGTTCTTGCACTAAGCAAGCTGTCGATGGGCTAAGAGCATCCGGCGTCATTGTTGCTACTATAATGAAGTCCAGTTGGTCTGCAGTGATGTTGCCGTTTTGCAAAATTCTTAGGGCCGCTTTGCTTGACAGATCAGAAGTATTCTCATTCTTCGAAATGTGTCTACTGCGAATGCCTGTCCTTTTGCTGATCCACTCATCACTCGTGTCCATGATTTTAGACAGATCATCGTTCGTGATGATCTGTTCAGGAAGATAGTGACCTGTTGCGCTAATTTTTGAACCCAATTCCATCAACCCTGTTCCTTGATATTTTGAACTAACCCAAATAAGAAACCGTGAAGATTGTTTAGGCCTTTCAGCAAAACTTTCACTTCCTGATCTTCCATATCGCGAATGGTATTCTTTACCATCTCTCTATGGAACTTATCATGAAGACGATACAATAAGCGTCCTTTTTTGGTTAATCCTAGTTTTACGACTCTGCGGTCTTTCTCCATCCGAATGCGTTCGACATACCCCTTTTTTACCAGAGCGTTTATGGCCACCGTTAAAGTTCCCGCAGTTATGTTCAATTTTTTTGCTACTTCTGAAGTTGTATGAGTTTGATACATGCCGATTGCCTCGACAGTGTGCATCTCCTTGATGGATAAATCAGAAAATGTGCTGACACGCAAAGCACGCTCTTCGATATCCAACACTTCATTGAAGACAGCTACGAGATAAGAGTTAATTTTATCTATGGAATGATCCAAAGATAGCTCTCCTCCTTTCGATGCCCAATCAAACCACATTAGTTTGAAGGTCAAAATAGTTTGATGTTCAAACCTTTCGACTTTCAAACTATATAAAATTTTATACAACCTGTCAAGCATTTCGATAATAAATTTTCTCTTATATCTTCCGGTGTAGCAAGATTCATTGATTCCTAACTACTTTAAAACGGTTACGGCAAACTGCAGGATAAATAGCCTGCTTGGTACGGACTGTTGCGACAAAAAGAAGCGACGATGAGCGCCGCTTCTTTCCATATATGTATTAATCAACTTTAACAAACTCTTCAATGTCTTTGAAATTCACAATCGTTTTATCTTCACAGATATCCTTCATTGTGCCGGAGGATAAATCCCAATAAATTTCTACGACGGCGCTATTAGTCAATAATTTTCGGATTACCCCTACCATTTCCTGCTTGCGGAATGTAAATTTTATTTCATCACCGATTTCAGGGCGTATAGATTCCTTGATGGCATCAACGACCTCCAAAGCCTGCTCATACGACACGCCAAGTAGATTCGCAATACGTGAGTTGCTCGTACCTTTACGTAATTCGCTCTCAATCATGGTTTTCGTTTCGTTAGTAATATTTCGTACCATTTCCATTATCGCCTCACTTTTAAGAACCAGGAACTGCAACAGACTTACAAGTAGTAGTATACCACACTTTTCATGATTTAGCCTAAATTTCCACTTATTGCCTTTAACATCGACATATAACTTTCAAATTATTGACTTGTGCCCGCAATTTCATTTTATAAATGTATTAATTATCTGCTTGCTATGATGTATAATGGGGATGTGAAGAGTTTAACATTCTGTTAAGGAGGGATTTATGATGTTGAATGACCTTATTACGATACTGAAATATGAATACACAGTTCATCCAGGTGAGTATTTCAATGTGGATACCTACTGGGTGAAGAGCATGTCTGAAGTGAAGACTGTCATCATTGACCAGGATCATGTATTCACGAAAATGGTCAGTTTCTACCCGAAAAATTTTGTCATTTATTTGGAGCAGTTCCCTGATCAAAGCATCTACCGCACAAATTTCCCATTGAAGAAAATTGACAACAGCGACTCGCATGAAGTTATTTTCGACGAAGCGACAAAAAACGTCTTTGAATATCTGGATTGATTTCACAAATCATTAAAATCATTGTCACAGAAAAAGCCCGCTGTAAGGGTCACACTCCTTACAGCGGGCTTTTTTTGATTGATACGTCTCAAGAGAGATTCGAACTCCCGACCGTTCGCTTAGAAGGCGAATGCTCTATCCTGCTGAGCTATTGAGACAAAGTTGATATTCGGCAAAACAAGTTTGAATCCATTTCAAAACCGGTGTCACAAGAAATGATTATACAGCAAACCGTTTAAATTGTCACCATGATTTTGATTTTTTATCAAATAAAGTTTCACAATCGCAATAAACGGACAATTCCGCCGCGGTTTCTATCTATCGACAAGTCCATATGGCTGTAATAAGAAAAAAAACGTCGCATCCGCTTCTTCACGGATGCAACCGATTTTCTGTCATGGACTTATGATCTTAAAACAGATATGACGTCTCAAGAGAGATTCGAACTCCCGACCGTTCGCTTAGAAGGCGAATGCTCTATCCGGCTGAGCTATTGAGACAAAATTTTGAGCCGTCTGAATGACTCACAACATTTAATAGTATAGGCGGAATCGAGCTTAAAGTCAACACTTTTTCGCGGGAAGGTTTCGATGTTGGACATTTTCAGGAATTCCTTATTCCCATAAATGTGATTTTTGGGCTGAATGTGCGTGCTATTCAGCCCAGAATCACAAATTATTGTGCGAAGAACGTATCCTTCACTGCTGCAGTGACTGCCAATTTGACATGTTCATAAGTAAGTCCACCTTGAACGTATAACAGATAAGGCGGTCTGATCGGGCCATCTGCCGTCAATTCCAAGCTTGCGCCCTGAATGAAGGTTCCGGCAGCCATGATGACATCATCCTCGTAACCGGGCATATAGGCCGGAATCGGTTTGACCGCTGCGTTCACGGGGGAATATTTCTGGATCGTCTGAGCAAAAGCGATCATAGCTTCCTTGCTTGGGAGTGCGACCATTTGGATCAAATCAGTGCGCGGGCTGTCCCAAGCAGGGGTGGAAGATACGCCGCATTCTTCCAAGAGTCCAGCAGTATAGACTGCACCCTTCACCGCTTCACCGACAACATGGGGCGCCAGAAACAAACCTTGGTACATCTCCAGAAGGCTGTATAAGGAAGCTCCGGCTTCACGGCCGATTCCTGGAGTTGTCAGACGGTAGGCACACCGTTCAATCAGGTCTTCCCTGCCGGCGAGATAGCCGCCCATCTTCACGATGCCACCGCCCGGATTTTTGATGAGGGAGCCAGCAATCAGATCGGCCCCGACTTCGATCGGCTCCAGCGTTTCGACAAATTCCCCATAGCAATTGTCGACAAAAAAGACGGCTTCCGGCCCCACATGCGGCCGGATCGCTGCAATCATCTCTTTTATTTCATCGATCGTAAAGGAGGGTCTGGCTGCGTAGCCACGCGAGCGTTGAATCGCGATCATTTTTGTTTTGGGACCTATTTTCTCCAGAACCGTCGGAATATCCACTTTGCCGTCTGCACACAGATCGATATGCTGATAAGCGATATTGTACTCCTTTAAAGAGCCGATCCCGTTCCCGGTCAGACCGACAATATCCAAAAGGGTATCGTATGGTTTGCCGGTCACGTACATCAATTCATCCCCGGGCCGCAACACTCCGAAGAGCGCGGTTGAGATAGCGTGCGTTCCGGAAATGATTTGCGGCCTGACCAGAGCAGCTTCAGTTTGAAAAACCTCCGCATAGACTTTTTCCAGCGTATCGCGGCCGTCATCGTCATAGCCATAGCCTGTGCTCGGGTTAAAATGGTAATCGCTGACACGGTGCTTTCGGAAAGCCTCCAGCACCTTGCCTTGATTGAATAAAGCTTTTTCCTGTATCCCTTTAAAAACGGGCTGGATTTTGTTGTCTACTTTTTCGACTAACCCAGCCAGCCTTGCTTCTTTATTCGTCGCCTGCATCCGTTGCTTTGTCCCCTAACCATTTTGAATTGCTCTTAGCGTACCCTCTTAAACGGTAGGCGTTTGTTTCTTCTATATATTCGATGGATTCCACGAAGGTCTCTTGCTGCATTTTATTCATCGTGCGGGCTTCAGGGCCGCTGGCATCAAGGTCTTTGGTATAAGGAACCAACATTTTCGCGATTTCATCCCAGATGAAGTCCTTCAAACGGTTGATGTCGTCATCATCAAGTGCTGAAATGACGATATTTGGAAAGAGGCGCGGCTGGAAATCCGGACCGGCAAGATCGCGTTTGTTGTAGATCGTCAACATCGGTGTCTTGTCCATATCCAAATCCTTCAACAGGTCCAATACGGTTTTTTCATGTTCATCGATGAAGGAAGTCGAAGCATCGACCACGTGCAAAAATACATCCATATTACGGCTCTCTTCCAAGGTTGAATGGAAAGCATGGATCAACTGTGTCGGAAGATCCTGGATGAAGCCTACGGTATCGGTTATCGTAGCCTGGAATTGATTCGGCAACGTCAGCTTTCTTGTCAAAGGATCCAGAGTCGCGAACAACTTATCCTCTTCGAGCGTTGCTGCGTCGGTCAATCGATTGATGACCGTGGATTTCCCTGCATTCGTGTAACCGATCAAACCAATCTGGAAGACTTCGCTGGCATGGCGTTTTTCTCTTGCCCTTTGGCGGTGCAACTCTGTTTCTTCCAGTGTCTTCTTGATTTCCTGCATCTGGCTATGGATGTGTCTGCGATCGGTCTCGAGTTTAGTCTCACCGGGTCCTCTTGTTCCGATTCCCCCGCCCAGTCGGGATAAATTGGCGCCTTGGCCCATCAAACGCGGCAACAGATAACTCAACTGCGCTAAGGCTACCTGAAGTTTCCCTTCTTTGCTGCGGGCGCGCATCGCAAAGATGTCCAATATCAGTTGAACGCGATCGATGACTTTGCAATCGACACTCTCTTGGATGTTGCGTACATGTTTAGAAGAGAGTTCTTGCTGGAAAATGACGGTGTCCGCCTCCAGCTCTGCACACAAATTCACCAGCTCTTCCACTTTGCCTTTGCCGATGACTGTCCGGGAATCTTTGCGATCCCTCTTTTGGGTCAATACTCCGACAACTTCCCCTAACGCGGTTTCGGTCAATTCCGCCAGTTCTCTCAGTTGATATTCAAAGGCTTCATCTGTTTGAGTCGTCTGAACGTTAACCAGAATAACTCTTTCTTTCGTATTTTCCATAAAATTTCCAACTTTCTTTTTTCGTTCTTTTCAAACATTAGGCTAAGAACGACTCGACTGAATCTTCGATTTTCTGCATCTCTTGGTCGTTCTGAACCAGATCAAACCAAAGGATGCCGCTCATTCTGTTCCGGAACCAAGTCAACTGCCGTTTGGCATAGCGCCTTGAATTTTGCTTCAGCAGTTCTGTGGCTTCATCGAATGAGACCTCACCATTGAAATAAGCGAACCACTCCTTGTATCCGATGCCTCTTGTCGCCTGCGTCTTGGCCGGCAGCTGCTTGTCAAAGAGTGCTTTTGCTTCTTCAACCAATCCGCCTGCCACCATCAGATCAACGCGCCGGTTGATGCGCTCGTAAAGGACGCTTCGCTCGGTGTCAAGACCGATCAGCAGCGCATCATAATGAGGATCTGCTTCCCTGTCAGTCTGATCCGAGAAGCGTTTCCCGCTGAAGTGGATCACTTCCAGAGCCCGGATCACCCTTCTGCTGTTGTTCGGGTGGATCTGTTCGGCAGCTTTGGGATCCAGCTCCTGTAATTGCTTCCATATGTGCATGGCATCGGTCCGTTCCAGTACTGCTTCCAGTTGTTTCCGGTAGTTGAGATCTTCGGCAGCAACCCCGCCGAACTGCATATCGAACAAAAGTCCTTCTATATAAAGTCCCGAACCCCCGACCACAATCGGAAGCTTGCCTTTTGCGATGATCGACTCGATGGACTGTCCCGCATCCCGTTTGAAGTCGGACGCAGTGTAATCCTGCTCTACCGGAACAATATCCAACAGATGATGCGGGATGCCCTCCGCTTCTTCCTCGGTCACTTTCGCGGTCCCGATGTCCAAGCCTTTGTACACCTGCATGGAGTCCCCATTGATGATTTCGCCGTTATATTTTTTTGCCAAACGGATGCTCAGTGCGGTTTTCCCGACTGCTGTCGGACCGACAATGACCATGATTTTAGCTAACTTTTCTTTTGTTGTTTCAGACACCCTGAATCACCTTTCTCATTTGCAGTGCGCGTTCCGGATAATCGGTGATCATCGAATCGATATTTTTGCGCAGACAGACCTGCATTTCGACTTTCCGGTTCACCGTCCAAACGCGAAGCGGGATCTTGGATTGTTCGAAAGGCGGCAGACTGCGCAAAATCGAGAATTTCGGATGCCACCCCTCTACAGGGATGCCTTCGCCCAGTTCCATTTGTTGCTTCCCCTTTTTACTGAAAAGCAGGGCAATTTTCGAGTCCTCGCGCAACGCCTTGATTTTTTTCAAGGTCTCATAATGGAAACTGGAGTAGATGACCGAAAAATGGGCAAGATAAGGCTCTGCCAAAGCAAGCACCTTTTCTTCGATTGCGGGGTATTGGAACACATCCGTCTTCAATTCAACATTCAGAACGCCTGTAAAATGATTCTCGGCCAAAAGGGTCAACACCTCTTGGAGTGTCGGGATGCGGGCATTGCTGTATTGCGGGTCGAACCAACTGCCGGCATCCAATTTTTTCAATTGATCCAACGTCATATCTTTGACATAGCCTTTCCCGGATGTCGTGCGGTCCACGGTCTCGTCATGGATGACCACGACCTCACCATCTTTAGTCAGATGGACGTCCAATTCTATGCCATCGCTTGCAACTTTCAGCGCTTCCTGAAAAGACTCCAGCGTATTTTCTGGTCGTGTCCCGCGACTTCCCCTGTGCGCGATAATTTTAGTGTATGCCAATCTCCCCACTCCTTCCGGTCTGCTCCTCTGCGCAGTTCTTCATTCAAGTTCTCAGGCTTTGTTTTTTTCGGTATCGGCCAACTCCAACAATTCTTTTGCGTGGGCCAATGAAAGTTCCGTGATATCGGTACCCGCCAACATACGTGCAACTTCGTTGATGCGTTCAGGCCCGAACAGCGGTTTGACATGTGTCTTTGTCCGTTCAGCGATGATCTCTTTTTCGATATAGAGATGCTGATCCGCCATAGCTGCCACTTGTGGAAGATGCGTGATGCAGAGCACTTGCGAGTAACTTGCCACCAAGTGGATCTTATTGGCGATTGCTTGTGCTACCCTGCCCGAAACACCGGTATCTACTTCATCAAAGATGATGCTGGTGATGCCTTGCGTTTTGGTGAAAATGGCTTTCATCGCCAACATCATCCGCGAAAGTTCACCGCCGCTGGCCACCTTAGCCAATGCTTTCAGGGGTTCCCCGACGTTCGTCGCGATATAGAATTCCACGTGATCCAACCCGTTATCCGTAATCGCAATCTTCCCTGGCTGCGCATGGAAAACAGTCTTGAAAAGGACCTTTTCCATGTACAGTTCCTTTAACTGCAGTTGGATCTGTTCTTCCAGAATGACTGCAGCTTTTTCGCGGAGGGCTGTCAGTTGTTTGCCGATGGCCAGAATCTCTTCTTTTGCCTTGTTATAGTCCACGTTGAGTTTCTCGAGGTAACTTTCCCGGTTTTCGATCAGATCCAGCTCGCGGGAAATTTTCTCGTAATGCCCCAGTACCTCGTTGATTGTGTTTCCGTATTTCCGCTTCAGCTGTCGGATCAATTCCAATCGGTTCTCGATTTCGTTTAAGCGCCCTTCATCGTAGGACAATTGCTCGATCTCCGACAGTATGTCCCCGGCGCATTCCTGCAGCTGGTAATACGCTGCCGAAACCGAGGCTGCGATTGTTTGATAGACTGGATTGATGTCCTGGACTTTCTCCAACGCCGCCATGCCGAGGCCGATTTTGTCGATGCCGTTCTCTTCGCTGTTCTGCAATGAATCGTAAGCACTCGTCAAAGCTTGCATGACTTTTTGATAATTGACGAGTAGGTTCCGTTCTTCCTCCAGTTTTTCATCCTCGGCAGGATCTATTAACTGCGCTTGCTCGATTTCCTGGATTTGGAAAGTCAGCAGGTCAATTCTTTGGACTGTTTCTTTCTCGTCAGTCTTCAATTGGATCAATTGCTTGCGTGTATCCACATATTGGGAATAGGTATGGATGTAAAGCGTTTTGACCTCTTTCAGTTCATTCCCGGCAAATTGATCCAGCAGATCGATATGTTTTTGCGGATCCATCAATTCTTGATGCTCGTTCTGCCCATGGATATCGATCAGCGTTTCACCGACCTCGCGCAGAGTCGCGACCGTTACGATGGTTCCGTTGACGCGGGAAATATTTTTTCCGTTCCGGGAAAGTTCCCGCTGCAGCAGAACTTGGTTCCCATCCGCTTCGATTCCATACGATTCCAGCACAGCCAGTGTCTTGGCGTTTTCGGGAATATTGAATAGCCCTTGAATGACCGTCTTGTTTTCGCCGTATCGAATCAAATCGTTGGATCCTCTTCCGCCGGCCAACAGACCTACGGCATCAATGATGATGGATTTCCCGGCTCCGGTTTCCCCCGTCAGCACGGTCATCCCCTCATCAAAACTCACTTGAAGATTTTCAATTATCGCAAAATTTTTAATGGACAACTCTTGTAACATTCCGCATTCCCCTTCGCAACAGTTCCTTGAAACACCTATTTATCGGAAATTGAGATCGATTTGCTTTTCA
This sequence comes from Trichococcus paludicola, assembly GCF_003052295.1. Classification (GTDB taxonomy): domain Bacteria; phylum Bacillota; class Bacilli; order Lactobacillales; family Aerococcaceae; genus Trichococcus; species Trichococcus paludicola. The sequence continues at coordinate 61,251 of NZ_QBLC01000002.1, read as the reverse complement.
GCTGCAGATAAGCCTCTTTAACCACTTGCGGGCTATCGATTTCTGGAGAGATGATACCCGGTGCATGACCATTGGCCTGCAAATGGACCAAAAATTCGATGTTTCCGGTTCCTCCAGTGATAGGCGAAAAGCTCAGATTTTTCACATCAAATCCGGTCAGGGAAGCAAACTCCAAGATATCCCGCAACACTTCATTATGGACTGCCGGGTCACTAACGATGCCTTTTTTGCCGATTTTCCCTCTTCCGGCTTCGAATTGCGGTTTGATCAGTGCAACGACGTCTCCGCCGACTACGATGATTTCCTTCAGAACCGGCAAAATCAGTTTCAAAGAAATGAAGGATACATCAATGGAAGCCATCTCTGGCTGTCCTTTTTCAAAATCCTGCAATTTGCTGTAACGGAAATTCACCCGTTCCATCACCTCAACCCGTTCATCCTGGCGCAATTTCCAATCCAATTGATTGTAGCCGACATCCAACGCATAACAAAGCTTAGCCCCATTTTGAAGCGCGACATCCGTAAAACCGCCAGTCGAGCTGCCGATATCCAAAAAGATTTTATCCCTGGGATCCACTCGGAATAATCCGATTGCTTTTTCAAGCTTCAATCCGCCACGGCTGACGTATTTCAATGTTTCTCCCTTTATGTGGAGGGTTTTCTCGACGGAAATTTTTTCGCCCGGTTTGTCGTAACGCTGGTTGTTTTCGTCATAGATTTGCCCTGCCATGATCAATCTTTTGGCTTTTTCACGGGAATCTGTCAAGCCTTGTTGTACTACAAGTAAATCCAATCTTTCTTTTTCCATGGTAATCTCCCGTTATATTCTGACGTAATCCAATAATTGGCGGAATACATTTATTTTATCCTCGGCATCGCCATAGGACAGCGCCACTCGATCCAGACAGTCTTCTGCTTGGTGGATGACGCCGTTCAGTTCCTGGATGGCTCCGGTGACACCCAATAAGGATGGGTATGTATTTTTATTCAACTCGGCATCGTGATGGATGGTTTTGCCTGTCTCAGCCTCATCCAATACGACATCCTTCAGGTCATTGTGGATCTGGTAAGCCAAACCCAAGTATCTGGAAAACTCTTCCATTTCGGTTGTGAATGGTTCATCCGCATCCGCGATGAGGCATCCCGCTGTGACAGCGTATCTTATCAATGCGCCGGTTTTTTTATCGTGCACTTGTTTCAATTCTTCGAGTGTCAGAGTCTTCTTTTCGCCCTCAACATCATCCATCTGTCCTGCGATCATTCCGTTCGGACCTGAGGCTTTCGCCAACAAGCCGATCAGTTTGACTTTTTTGTCTGCCGAAATGACAGAGGATTCCGCAAGGGTCTCGAAAGCAGCCGTCAACAAGGCGTCACCCGCAAGGATTGCGGTGGATTCTCCGAATACCTTATGCGAAGTCAAACGTCCGCGTCTGTAATCATCATTATCCATGGCCGGCAGGTCATCGTGGATCAGGGAATAAGTATGGATATATTCCAAAGCGGCTGCGGCTGCAAAGCCATCCGAAATCTCGCCGCCTGCCAGCGAAAGGGTCGCCAACACTAAAAGAGGGCGAATTCTTTTTCCGCCCCCCATTAAAGAATACGCCATCGCTTTGTGCAGATTTTCTTGCGAAGGCACATATGCATCCAATTCCGAGTAGAGGTAAGCATCGAATCGAGGCATCCATTCCGATTGAAATTCGCTGAGATTCATGCTTGTCATTCTCCTTCAGTTTGGGCTGTCTGCTCTTCAAAATTCGCTTCCGAACCATCCGGGTTGACGATTTTCGTCAACGTCTTTTCTGCATTGTTCAAAGTGTCTTGGCAATACTTGCTGAGGTCCATCCCGACCTTGAATTGCTCCAATGCCTCTTCCAGTGGAACATCACCTGCTTCCAGTCTGGTTACAATAGCTTCTAATTGGTTCATTGCTTCTTCAAAACTTACTTTCTTTTCGGCCATAATCATTTTCCTCCACCACTTGTTTTACTTCTGCGTCGGCATAACCGTCTGAAAAATTCACTTTCAATTTATCGCCGCTACGCAACTCTTTGACGGATGCGATTACGTTCCCGTCTTTTGTCGTATACGTGTATCCGCGCGACATGATCTTCAATGGACTCAACAAGTCCAATGATTGCATAGATGATATCATGCGTATTTCCTTCTGTTTCAGATAGCGATCCATGGCCCTTTGCAGTTCACCGGTGATCTGTTGCCTGCGATTGCTGGCCAGCTGCACTTCCCTTGCAGGATTGCGGTTTTCAAGGCGCAACTGCAATCGCTGCAGCTCATTGGAGCGCAAATGGATCTGCTGCTGCATTTGATTGGTCAGGCGTTGTTGTACCTGGTCCGCTTTGATGGCATAACCTTCATACATCCTCTCCGGTTGTCTGAAGATATAGGATTGTAGGGCACGATTCAAGCGTTGCTGTTGCATCGTGTGCAGATGCCGCATCTTTTGATAGAGCCTGTTGTCGATCTGATGGATATAACGGATGACATCGTTCAACACCGGCACAGACAACTCCGCCGCTGCTGTTGGAGTAGCGGCGCGTACATCCGCAACAAAGTCGGCCAACGTTGTATCTGTTTCATGCCCTACAGAAGAAATGACCGGGGCACTCATGGCCGCGATTTGGCGGACGACTGTTTCCTCGTTGAAGGACCAAAGATCTTCGATGGAGCCGCCACCCCTTGCGACGATGACCACATCAAAATCACCTTTATTCTCAATTGCTTGAAGATTCTTTATGATGTTGGCGGCGGAATCCTTTCCTTGCACAATGGTCGGATAGAGCACGAGTTGGACAATCGGATATCTTCTTTTCACAGTCGTCATGATGTCCCGGATGACTGCACCGCTTGGGCTGGTCACAATGGCGATGCGTTTCGGAAATAGTGGGAGCTGTTTCTTCGGCAGGGAAAACAACCCTTCGCGCGCTAATTTCTCCTTCAGTTCCGAGAACGCTTGGTACAAAGCACCGACGCCATCGGGTTCCATATGTTCGACCATGATATTGTAGGTTCCGCCCGATTCGTAGACATTCACCCGTCCGATGAGCATGACCTTCATCCCTTCCTTGGGTTTGAAGGTCAACTTGTCGAATCTGCCTTTGTACATCACTGCTGAGATGACAGCATGGTCATCCTTCAGGCTGAAGTATTGATGGCCCGGACGCGGACGATAATTGGATATTTCACCAGTAAGGTAGACACGCTCGAGATAGGGATCGGCATCAAATTTTCTTTTGATGTATTTGGTTAAAGCGGTGACGCTGAGATAGACAGGTTCCAACTTTGTGCCTCCTTGATTATTTTGCTTTATCGATTGTTTGTTGCAACAGCATCGTGATGGTCATCGGACCGACACCACCTGGAACTGGTGTGATGTGGCTTGCGATGCCCATTGCAGCAGCAGTATCCACGTCGCCGATCAATTTGCCTTCCGCACTGCGGTTCATCCCTACATCGATGACGACTGCGCCCTCTTTGATGAAATCAGCAGTGACGAAATGGCCTCTGCCGATCGCCGCAACCAGAATATCGGCTTCTTTAGCCAATTCTTTCAGGTTTTTAGTGCGGGAATGGGCGATTGTGACTGTCGCGTTTTCGTTCATAAGCATGATGGACATCGGTTTACCGACGATATTGCTGCGGCCGATTACCAATGCTTTTTTACCTTCAAGTTCAATGTTGTATTCTTCCAAAATCTTCATGATGCCGTACGGTGTGCAAGGCAAAGCCGATTCATTGCCGAGGAAGAAGTTCCCGACATTCATCGGATGGAAACCATCCACGTCTTTCTCATAACGGATGGCGCGCAAAACTTTTTGTTCATCTATGTGTTTCGGCAAAGGCAACTGGACCAGAATGCCGTGCATGCTGTCATCTTGGTTCTGCTTTTCAACTTCTGCCAGGAGATCTGCTTCGGAAATATCTGCCGCAAGACGAACGACACGCGAATTCATACCCATTGCTGCGGACTGCTTCTCTTTATTGCGGACATAAACTTGACTCGCTTTATCCTCGCCGACCAAAATGACGCAAAGACCCGGGGTTTTCCCTTCTGCTGTCAATGCTGCTACCTGTTCTTTCATCTGATCCTGCATTTTTTTGGCTAAGCCTTTTCCATCCATGATAATCGTTTCCATTAATCAATCTCCTTTTCCTTGGTGTTACCGTCTATTTTAACATATTATCTTTGATTACGGTTAGAAAAGCGGGTCCGGCATGCCCATATTCACCGACGTGAAAAAAAAAGAAAAACCCTTATGCCGAAGCATTAAGGATTTTCCGTTTTAGGAATGAGGTTGGACAATACGCCATTGATGAATTTGCTCGATTGTTCATCGCAATAAAGCTTCGAAATTTCGATTGCTTCATTCAACGCTACCCTTTGAGGTACTTGTTCCGTATCTCCCAACAGCATTTCATAAGCAGCAATCTGCATGATCAAAGCGTCTGCTTTGGCCAATCTGCCCACAGTCCAGTTCTTCAGGTAAGGTTGGATCGCTTCATCGATCGCCGCTTGATTGTCCAACACGCCATGCACTAATGTGACCAAATAAGGATAATCCTGAATTTCGACATCCTCTTCGCTGTTCCATTCCTCTGAATCGCTCAAAACTGCTTGTTTAATGGCTTCTTCAGGGGTCAATTCTTCGTTCGTTTTCAATTGGAAAAGGGCTTGAAGCGCCTTTTCCCGGATTTCTCTTCTGGTTAAATGGGAAGTGCTCACGCATTCTCCCCCAATTCTGTATCTAAATCAAGATAGGCATTATCTTCGGATTTCGGTGCGACAAGGCCGACCACATGGACGTTCACTTGCGACACTTCGAGATTGCTCATGTAAAGGACTTGTTCCTTCACTTTTTCTTGCATATCCAAAGCGACTTTCGGCACGGAGGTCCCGTATTTGATGTAACAGTACACGTCAATCGCCAAACCATTTTCATCGACTGTCAAATGTACACCTTTGTTATGGGCAGTGCGTCCCAATAATTCATTGACGCCGGTCTTGAAAGACCCTTGCATCGCATAAACACCTTCTACTTCATTCGCTGCAATACCCGCGATCACCTCAATCACTTCAGGAGCAATTTCAATCTCTCCCAGCGGAGCCGGACCGTTTGCTAAAGGAATATTTGTTTCTTCCATCATCTGTCATTCTCCTTTCTTGGGAATCATTATGCGCGGGATACGTACGAACCGTCCGTAGTGTTGACGATAAGCATATCATCCGCATTCACGAAGAATGGTACGTTGACCATCAATCCAGTCTCCATTTTAGCCGGTTTTGAACCGCCTGAAGCGGTATCGCCCTTAATCCCTGGCTCAGTTTCCTCCACTCGCAGGATTACTGTATTCGGAAGATCGACACCGATTGTTTCTGTTTCGTACATCAGGATGTTGACTTCCATATTTTCTTTCAGATAGTTCAATTCATATTCGATTTGGCTTGCATTCAATTCAATCTGTTCATAGTTTTCAGTGTCCATGAAGACGTAAGCACCGGCACTCTCGTAAAGAAATTGCATTTTACGGTTCGCGATATGCGCTTTTCCGACTTTTTCACCCGCACGGAAAGTTTTTTCCTGTACAGCTCCTGTGCGAAGATTTTTCAATTTTGAACGGACGAAAGCCGCACCTTTACCTGGCTTTACGTGTTGGAAATCGACAACTTTCCATAACCCTCCATCAATTTCGATCGTTAGGCCTGTCTTAAAATCATTTACTGAAATCATTAATAATTCCTCCTGTGGCAACTCATTTGAAATAAGTTTACCATTAATTTAGTTCGGATTCTATTTTTTTATAAAATAATCAATTCTTTTGGAGAATGTATCAAAATATCGTTGCCACCATCCCTGATAACAAGATCATCTTCAATCCGGACGCCGCCAAGACCGGCGAGATAAATGCCCGGTTCATTTGTAATGACATTTCCTGGCACAAGCACTTTCCCGGCTTTCTGCGATGTATTTGGTCCCTCATGTATCTCCAAACCGATACCGTGCCCATTGGAGTGTCCGAATGCTTCCCCGTACCCTAGTTCCGAAATATAATCGCGTGCGACACTATCGACTTCGATGCCTGTCATGCCGGCTTTGGCCGTTGCATTCACGCGTAATTGAGCGGCCAGAACGATATCGTAGATTTCCTTCAACTTTTCGTGCGGTTGGCCCACTGAAACCGTGCGGGTCATATCCGAAACATAGCCATTGTAATAGCAACCGAAATCCAGCGTCACGAAGTCGCCTTTTTCGATCAACTTCGGACTGGCAACACCATGCGGCATAGCGGAACGCATGCCGCTGGCGACAATCGTTTCGAAAGAAACGCCGCTAGCACCCAATTCGCGCATGTGGAAATCCAGGCGATTGGCGATCTCTATTTCCGAAACCCCCGGACGGATGTGGTCAAGGATGAACATGAAGCCGGCATCCGCAATTTCACAAGCCCGTCTGATGGTCTGAATTTCTGTTTCGTCTTTGACTTCACGCAATTCCTCGATGATGCCTGAAGCAGGAAGCAGATCGCACGTCACCAGGTCTTCCAAATCCTCGACACTGCGGAAAGACATGATGGCGTCTTCGAAGCCTAGAGACGAAAGTCCCTTTTCTTCCACAATCTTTTTCACTTCATCGAATATCGGCCCTTTATTCTGAATAATCTGAAACCCTTGCGCCTGTGAAGCGGCTTGCTGGGTATAACGGAAGTCGGTCACAAAAAAAGCTTCCTCTTGAGTGATGACCGCCAGACCGGTCGTACCCGTAAAATTGGAAACATAACGTAAGTTATATTGACTTGTCACCAGCATTGCATCCATCTTCTTCGCTTTGATGGCGGCCTGCAATTTTGAGACTCTACTCATTTCACATACTTCCTTCCAAAAAAAATAGCCTGTTTGTTTACAAACATACCTATCAAGTATATCAAAAAAGAGCCCGCATAGATAGAGGAAATATCGACCTCGCGCATGACAGCGTCGATCCACAGCAATTCCCCAAACAGCCAGCACGCAAAAACGCACAAACAAGCCGGCAGGTTATCGGCTTGTTTGTGCATCTCGATATAATGCATGGCTTCTCGTTCGTCGTAAAGCACGACTATCCCTGCTTATCACTCCGGAGACAGGATTTCCAACACCAATGTTTCGCTATAGGCATTTTGCAGGGTCACGGTCGCAGTGACTTTTCCGGTCGCATCTGCTACGCAGTGCACGATTCCTTCTTCGAAAGAAAGGACGGCTGGTACGGTCAGATTTTCCGGAGTCGATGCTTCATTTCGATTCTTCAGCCAATAGTCAGTGTAGGCCAACAAAGTTTGCGCTTTGTAGTGGTTTTCCGTCAATCTGTACAGATAGAACTGATTCTCATATACCCGGATAATCCCGAAAAGCATCATTTGTGAAAGGAACAGGTAGAAAATAGTGATCGGCAAAATGGAGCCGCCTTTTCTCCGAGAACGATCACTCTTAAATGGGTACCTTCGGTAAGATGAGATGCGCTCTGCGCATCTGGTTGTCCGAAAGCGTAGCCTGGATAGAAATCCCTTCATTGGTCACCTCATATTTCAGCGCTTTGACATGCAGCAACATCGGATGATAGCCTTCCCCATTTTTGTAACGGAGGACTTTATTGATTCGGAATTCATAGGTGTAGGCAGCCGTATCGGCCGGATTTTTCGATTTGGTGCGGATGGTCGTGCTGGTCTTTTGCACCAGCAACTCATCCTCCAACTCATGCTCGAGTTGAATCAGGAAAAGATGCCATTCCGCCTCCTGGGTCTTCTCCATCTGGATATTCGCAGTGCGGATCACCTCCATGCCTCCCATCATCAGCAGGAGCACCATCGTATTGACTGTCAGTGCAAACGCCGCTTCCAACAAAGTGAATCCGGCTTGCGATTGTTTATGGACTTTCCGCTTGGATTTCTTCGGCACGCACCGTCACCCTTTCTGTCCCATCACCCCCGCTCACTATAAGCTTCGCGGTTTCCGGATTCCAAGTAGCCGTGAAGAGCATCCCTCCGGAAGTCTGACTTCCGATTGGGCTGCCTCCCTTGGCGATGACCTGCATCTGGTCCTGCGCGACCCGCCAATAGGCAACTTCGGTTCCCGCCGCTTTTAAATTCGTGAAAAATTGAACGGAATGTGGAAGCAGCACATAGAGCGAGATGCTGACCATAGCCAAGGCAATCAGACTTTCGAAAAGCATATAACCGCTGTTATCGTTTAGCTTTGTTGACTTCATAACGACCGCTCCCCAATTGGATTGTGATGGAATAACGATGTCGGGCCGTTTCCATGATGATGGTGTTAGGCTGCAGATACCCGCTGCCCCCTTTGATGAACCCGGTGTAGCCTTGAATCACTCTTGATCCTTCAGGCAACAGCAGCTTGCGGTTGATGTAACGATCCGATCCGGCCCCGTCTTTGAAAACAGCGTAATGCGTTGCCCCAATCGGACGCACGACATCCATATTGACGCCGTTCCCGGTGATGATCGCATAACACTGAGCCGTGTGCAGCTCCGTCAGAAAATCGTCCAAAAAAAGATTGAACGCGAATTCATCCGTCGCGGTTTCCAATTGCGGACTCAGCAGTAGAATCATGGATGCGATCATCAGCACCAATAAACTTTCAAACAAAGTGAACCCGTCCTTATGCATCGTTCAACTCGTCATCACGGCGTGTCTTCTGTTACGATTGGTACCACTTCGCCGGCGGTTATCGTCAGTTTGGCGCTCGCTTCGTTCATTTGTTTCGCACTGATGTACCCTTTCGAATTCAATTCAGTGAAACTCGCCGCCTCTGTCCCCGTATCCAATTCGTACATGTTGGCCTGCGTCTGCACGACGACCGCCAGAGCGTCCGTGCCTTTAGTCTCGACGCTTTTCTTCGTGTTCGCCACGTTCGGGATAATCATCAGCATCAGCACAGAGATGATGAATAGAACCAGGACCATTTCCATAAGAGTAAAGGCTTCTTTATTTTTCAGTGTTTTTTTGATCGATTTCATTAATACATTCCTCCTAATGAGCTTAGCATCGGCATCAACAATATTAGATAAATCGCCATCACGATAACGGCCACCATGAGAAATAATATGGGCTGCAGCCAGCCGATTTTCTGTTCGATGTCCGCGATCAGCAGCCGGAAACATTCTTCGCTGTACATACTCAACTTGATCGGCAATTGACTAGTGAGCTCGCCGTGATAGATGATCCAGCCCATCTCCTCTTTGAAGATGGGATAACGCGTGATGATAGTCGTCAGGCTGTCGCCTTGCATCAGCCCTTCCTCCACCAATCCGGATATTTCCTTCATCCAGGCAGTCCCTTCATCGCCGCGCATCAACGAAACGATTTGGTTCAACTGCATACCGTTGCGGAAGAAATAAGCGTATTCGCGACTGAAGAAAAAGGAATAGTAGAGCTGGACCCATTTGCTGAAGAGCGGAATCCTGCAGAACAACAACGACTTTTGAAAAGCTGACTTCTTCTTCAAATAACTTTTTGCCAACAGGAACAAACTGGCGCCTAAGGCTAAATTTCCCAATATGATGAGCGGCAGGTTCTCCAGGTAAATCAAAATGATGCGGACCATCACGCCGGAACCTTGCTCCGAGGGCACCAGCATCGTTTCTAAACTGGGAAGCAGGACCTGCCTGATTGCAATCAGCATCCCGTTCGCGAACACCAGCAAAAACAACGGGTAGATCAAGACTTTTCTGAGCTTATGCAGCTGTTTGTCCTTTTCCGTCAGGAAGTCTGAACAAAACAGCAAAGTTTCCGTCAATTTCCCGTGAAGGAATGAAAGCCGCAGCTGCGAAACCACCTGCTCCGAAAAGCCGCATCCAGCCAATGCGTCCGCAAGATTGATGCCTGTTTCCAGTTTGGCCAGCATGCGCTGGATATCATCCACGCGCTTCGGCTGCATCATCTTCAGAAAAGCAAGCCCTTCGGACAACGAAAAGCCTTCCTTCAGCAATTCACCCAAGCGCCTCAGAAAATAAGCCTGCTCTTTTGCCTGCCAACGTTTTTCAGACGATATTCTCCAGGTAATTCTTTTCCGTAATGTATCCACATGCATAGGCTTTGCGCAATTTATCATTCAGTGTGACAAACCGCTTTCCATCCTCCTTGTTCTGCAGATGATTCTGCAGTTGGTTGCCTGCCAATATTTCGTAGATGGCAGCCGATTTTTCATTTACCTGATAATGGGAACAGTGAATCGTGCACTTACCGCAGCATAACGGACAATATTTTGCAATCAGACGTTGGGAGACGACAGCAAGCAGCGTCTGCTTCATTTGTTCGGAAGAAATCGCCAGTTCCCGCAGCCTTTCCAATACCCCGAACGACTCTTTGGCATGAATCGTTGCGATCACCAAGTGCCCAGTCAATGCGCTTCTCACAACCATTTTGGCTGTTTCCTCATCCCGGATTTCGCCTATGACAAGTATGTCCGGATGATGGCGCAGGCATTGGCGGATGAGCAAGTCGTATGTGATGCCCGCAGCTTCGTTCACTTCCGCCTGCAGAAACAGCGGTTCTTCAATTTCGACCGGATCTTCCATCGTAATGATCTGCAGCGGTTCATCGGCGTATTTCCTGCGCAGCAAATGATAGATGGTGGTCGTTTTTCCGGATCCGGTGGGTCCCGAAAACAGTACCAGCCCGCTCTTGTGGTCCAACAATTCGAGCAACTCAGCCTCCTGGGCCGGGAAAAATGCGTGTAAACCCGGATCTGAACCCGGATTGGCATACAGCATGCGGATCACAAGCGACTCTTGGTAGCGGAAATTGGCGATGGTGGACAGCCTCAGTTCAATTTTTTTGCCGTTCAGCCGGTACCTGACTGCACCGGATTGGGGTTTCCGCCTTTCGCCCACATTCATGTTCGAAAGGAATTTGAAATAAGAAATCAATCGTTCACCCTTTTCGATGGAATACACCGATACTTTCGATAATCCGGTGCTCACGCGGAAAAAGAGTTCATAGTGGTCTTCATAAGGGAGCAGATGGATGTCGGAAACACCCAGCCGCATCGCATCGGCCAACAGGCTCTCTGCTTTTTCTTCCATATCATCACCTCATTTCTATTTTGCCGTCACTTATAGCTTCTGCAAAATCCTCGAGTCCGCTCTTTATCGGACAGGAAACTTAGTATAAAATATGTTATATTGGCGTGAACAGCGGTCTCATACGCAGATACTTGAAGGGACCACTCAATGCAAGGGAGGTGAATTGTTTGAAAAAGAACGTTACTGGATCGATTTTTTTGATTGCAATCGGAACATTTCTGTTCGCGTTGGGCATCAATATGTTTTCCGTTGCGAACCATCTTGGTGAAGGCGGTGTGACCGGCATTAGTTTGTTGGCCTTCTATACGATGGATATCCCGGTAGCCATCACGAGTTTCCTATTGAACGCCATCATCCTTGTCATCGGATTCCGTTTTTTGGAAAAATCGACCATGAGACTGACGCTTTTGGCCACGCTGCTGATGTCGGTGTTTCTCTATCTGACGGCGGCTTGGCGCTATCCTATGGAAACTATCATTTTGGCGCCGCTCTGCTCCGGATTTTTGGTCGGCACAGGACTGGGCCTCGTGATGCAAGCGGGAGGTTCCACGGCCGGGACCGATATCATCGCCTTGATTTTCAATAAATATCTCGGCTGGAGCACCAGTGTCGCACTGGTCATATTGGACCTGTTTGTGGTCGGACCTTCCATCTTCGTAATCGGCCTTGAGAATGTCGTTTTGACTGTCGTGCATCTCTATGTGCAAACGAAAGTGCTGGATTTCATCCTGGAAGGGTTCAATCCGAAGAAACAAGTCCTGATCATCTCGGAGCGGCATCAGGAAATCGCGGAGGCAATCGATAAAAAGATCGGCCGTGGAATGACCTTTTTAGCAGGCGAAGGCTATTACTCCAAAAGCCAGAAGAAGGTCATCCTGATTGTCGTCAACAGACAGCAATTGATGCCGCTGAACCGGATTGTGACAGCCATCGATCCGAAGGCTTTCTTCACCATCAGCGAAGCCCAAAGCGTCATCGGCGAAGGATTCTCTTATCTGATTTCGGATGAGCAGTATCAGCAAAAAATCAACGATTTCATCGACGAACAGTCGGAATGATCACAAAACGACTGCATAACGAAAAAGACCGGAAAGGGACCATTTAAAATGTCCTTGCCGGTCTTTTTCGTTATGAACGCTATCTTATTTGTAAAAATTACCCATTCAAGAAAGCAGAAAAACGACGGTCTTCATGATGTCCATCTTCTCCACTGCGGCGTTGTAGCTCAATCTGGCAATCTTCAGGTTCTGTTCTTCCTCGCGCATAACGGCAAGGTTCTTATCCGAATTGTCTTTGATCCATTCGCCTTTCAAATCCGCTAGGGCGATTTCATGCAGTTCCACTGCTTTCTTCGCTTCCAGCAGCTCGAACCTCAGTAATCCGTACTTCCTTTCCAGGTCCTGCATTTTGACGGGATCCTGTCCCTTCAACAGCTCGATTCTGGTTTTCAACTCTTCCATATCCTTTGCCGCCTCCAATTCCTCAAAAACAGCCGTTCTTCCGATTTATCCCGCCAAATAGTTGCAAATTTCTAATCCAAATTGTTTTGCTTTATCCGGACCGCTTGCTGTAATGAGATTGCCGTCGACTGTCACACCAACCTCAGTATAAATAGCCCCTTTGGCTTCGATAGCCGGAACCTCGGATTCGAAAACAGTCGCATTTTTCTTCTTCAGCAAACCGGCATTCGCTAAGATGACCGGCGCGATGCATATGGCCGCAACCATTTTGCCTTGCCCATGCATCGCCTGTGCCAGCATCCAAGCATGCGGATCGTCGAAGAAAACGCGGCTTCCCTTGCCTCCAACGAACACAACACCATCAAAACTGTTCGTGTCGACATCCTCAACCAACAGATCCGACTGCGCAATTCCGCCATGCACACCGATACAGGTCCCGGTCTTGTGGCTGGCGATCCACATCTCATGTCCGCATTTTGCAACTTCTTCCTGGGTCATGAATAACTCTTCATCGCGGAAATCTTCAGGTGCAATCACAAATATTATTTTTGCCATACTGCTGTTCCCCCATTCGTTGTTTATCCCGATCGGATAATGATAGCTTCTCTTTAAGAGCCTTGTTCGAAAAGTCCTTGGAAAAATCGACTTCGGCTAACTAAATTATACTACAAGGCTCCGAAGAAAGCGATTGCAGGAACGGGGTTGTCGCCCAGCGGACAGGCCGAATCCAAAAAAACCGATTGCCCACCACTGTCTATCGACAAGGTAGGTAACCGGTTTTGATTATCTGAAAAATGTTATTCTTCTTCGTCCAGATCAGCATTGTGGAATACTTCGGAGACATCATCGTCTTCGTCCAGTTTTTCCAGCATCGTTCTGAATTGGATTTCTTTGTCCTCAGCGATTGTCGACAAAGTTTGCGGAACCATCGTGACTTCCGCTTCAGCCAGCACGTAGCCTTCTGCCTTCAAAGCTTCGGAAACGGCATCAAAATCGGTAGGATCTGTGTAGATCTCGAATACTTCATCGCTTGTCTGCAACTCTTCCCCACCAGCTTCCAACACACTCATCAACATCGTGTCTTCATCCACTTCCAAGTCTTCACGCTCAATCGCGATATAGCCTTTGCGGTCGAACATGTAGCTCACTGAACCGGATTCGCCCAAAGCCCCTCCATTTCTGTTGAAAGCGACTCTGATGTTTGTGGCGGTACGGTTGCGGTTATCTGTCAAAGCATGGACCAAGACAGCCACACCGTTCGGGCCGTAACCTTCGTAAGTGATTTCTTCATAGTTTTCGCCTTCTCCAGCAGATGTAGCTTTTTTGATGGCGCGGGTGATGTTGTCGTTCGGCATGTTCGCTGCTTTCGCTTTATCGATCATCAAGCGCAGGCTCGGGTTAGATGAGGGATCCGGACCGCTGTTTTTTGCAGCCATATATATTTCTTTCGATAATCTCTGGAAAATTTTACCTCGTTTTTGATCCGCAGCGCCTTTTGCGCCTTTGATTTTACTCCATTTTGAATGTCCTGACATTCAGATCCCTCTTCTCATCTATTAATTTACTCAATCATTTTATCAAAAGTAACCGCTTATGGCAATTCACTTTCTGCCTTTTCTGGCAGTCAGGAAGAACCAACCGGCGATTATTGCCATAATTACTGCTATGCTTGCCAAAATGACGTCTTCCTTCAACGCAAATGCAGGGGATACAAACGACTGGTGAAATTCATCCGCAGCCGCGTAGCTCACGGAAAGCAACAGCGCCACAACGAAAGGCGTAAAGGCATCCCGCATCTTCCCGGAAAGCCCGCCGTACCAAAGATAAGCCAGGATGGAATAGGAAAGGAACAACCAGATTTTGCTGCCGAAGAATCCCAGAAAGCCGAAGTAGCCCAATGCCTCCATGCTGATAACCTGCTCCCCGTATCGGAAGGTGAACGTTGCGAATAACCCGGAAAGCGGTTGTGCCTGCAGAAGGTTCGCAATGATGTTCGGCAACGCATATAAATCTTGTTGGAAGGTGGCGCGGTAATAGAGGTAACCCATGATCAGAATGGCGCCTACTATGTATGAATTGCTGTTTTTTTCTCGTTGCATATAGTTTTTTTCCTTTCCTGATGAGAATTCCTTATTTATTTTTGACGGAAATGGATATAATGTATTTATGGCATTAAGTTAGACAATTCAGCCTGAGAGGATGAAAAGCATGAAATATAGCCTTACCTGGGATTTGGACTCATTTTTTGAAGGAGGCAGTTCTTCGCCCGCACTTCAAGAAAAGATAAAGGCGATCCAAGATGGATTGAAGGATTTTGAATCCGCAGCAAACGCTTGGGAACCCGAACGCGATAAACCGGAATATCCTGTTTTTCAGGATTTGCTTCATTATGAGGAACTTTACGCAAAAGCTTTGATGCAATGCAACAGTTTCATAACGGGTGTGCAATCAGCCGATGTCTCGGATTTGGATGCAAGCGCAATCCATGCGCGAATAATTCAATTGTACAGCAAATTAACGATTATTCAAACGACTCTGAAGAAAAAAATAACCGCAGTCAAAGCAAGCGATTGGGAGCTGTTGATTGAAAAGCCTGCCTTTTCACCGCTTGCTTTCGCTCTGTCGGAATGGCGCCAACAAGGCCGCCGACTCTTATCAGACAGGGAAGAAGCCTTGCTGGCAACTTTGCGTGTCGATGGTTTCAATGGTTGGAGTGCGCACTATGACACGCTCGTATCCTTCATCAAAATTTCCTTTGAGGAGGTTGACGGAACTTTGAGTGAACTGTCCGCCGGCCAAGCGATAAACCGGATGTATGCCGACCCTGATCCGAGCGTGCGCAAAAAACTATTTGTCGAATGGGAAAAAGCTTGGAGATCCCTTGCGCCTGCATTCGCCGATACACTGAATCACCTGCAAGGATTTCGTTTGGCGGATTTCGAGGCGCACCAGGATGAGGATTTCTTGGCAGAGCCTTTGCGCTACAACCGCATCAAACGCGAGACCTTGGATACGATGTGGCAAGCCATCAGCGCCAACAAACAGCCGTTCCTTTCGTTTTTGGGCCGCAAAGCCGCGCTGATGGGCAAGGATAAGTTGGCTTGGTATGATGTCGATGCCCCTGTTTCGCTCGGCAGTTTCCGATCAAAAACCTTCAGCTTCGACGAAGCAGTCGATTACATCATCGAACACTTTGCCAGTTTCGGTCCCAAATTGGCTGACTTTTCCTTGGATGCCGTCAAGAACCGATGGATTGAAGCCGAAAACCGATCCGGGAAAAGACCTGGCGGCTATTGCGAAGATTATCCGGAATCAAAAGAATCACGGATTTTCATGACCTTTACAGGTTCGGCAAGCGATATGAGCACGTTGGCCCATGAGCTTGGCCATGCCTTCCATTCTCACGTGATGCGCGACCTGCCTGACCTCAACACGCGCTACGCCATGAACGTCGCCGAAACGGCATCGACTTTTGCAGAAACCATCATCAGCGCTGCTACTGTCAAAGAGGCAAACAGCGATGAGGAAAAAATTTCCTTGCTCAATACGAAGCTCGAAAATGCGACGGCCATGTTCCTCAATATCCATGCTCGTTATCTTTTCGAAAAGTCATTCTACACCGAAAGGAAAAACGGTTTTGTCACTGCGGAACGTTTGTCCGGTCTGATGGAGGCTGCCCAGAAGGAGGCTTACCAAGAAACTTTGAGTGACTATCACCCCCTATTCTGGGCGAGCAAACTACACTTCTTCATTGATGATGTGCCATTCTACAATTTCCCTTACACGTTTGGCTTCCTGTTCAGTCTGGGGATTTACGCACAATCGCTGAAGCAGACTGGAAATTTTGAAGAAACCTATATTTCGCTGCTGCGGGATACCGGATCTATGACGACGGAAGACCTGGTGATGAAGCATCTGGGTGCTGATATCACGCAACCGGAGTTCTGGAACCAAGGTTTGGAGATCATGGCGGGAGACGTGGAAGAATTCATGCGTTTGACTGAAAACTATATCTGAAGGCAAAATAAATCCCTACGACCCGAATAACATCGGTCGTGGGGATTTATTTTTATTCAAATGGCTGCCGGCCCGTAAACTTTGATGAAGGAAGGCAGTATCTCGATTTCTAGAGGAAATGAAGGGCCTTTGTCACCGTCGACATTGGTGATCAAACTATCGCCATCTTCAAGAGCGATAGTGGCCTGTTTGAAGGATTTGTAGATGACAGAATCCGAATTTTTGATTTCGCCTCTGATGAGCTTCGGCAATAATTTCACCGAATCCAGCAGGTTAAACTCCTTGAAAACGACCATTCTGATTTTGCCGTCATCGACTTTTGCTTGTGGCATGAAACTTTCGAAGCTGGCGATAGAATTCGTCAGAGAAATCAGAATGAGTGGCGATTCCTGTGTAAAAGTCTCTCCATCCACTGTAATGCGGAAACGATGCATGGTCTGTTTCGCTAATGCTTTTCCTCCTTCTATGAAATAAGCCAGCGGACCATACTTTGTTTTTTCTTCTGCGCTGACCCCTTCGACAGCCTCGGGGATCGCGCCAGCAGCGACATTAGAAACAAAATAGCGATCATTGATCTTGCCGATGTCCAGATCTACCAAGGCTGCATTGTCCAACATTGCGATAGCCTGTTCCGGTTCCAAAGGGATACCAATCGCTCTTGCAAGGTCATTGACGGTGCCTAATGGAACAAACCCGAAAGACACGGTTTTTCCGGCAGCCGCCAACCCATTGATGGTTTCATTGACTGTTCCATCGCCACCCATGCAGAAAACTGCGTCATGGCCGTGGGTTGCCGCTTCATACGCAAACGCTTCGGCATCTCCCTGTTTTTCGGTGTCTTTAACGGTGACCTCTTCAAACATTTCGCTCAACTGCGTCCGCATCAAGTCCAAGTAGCCAGTAGCTTGTTCGCCGCCGGACGACGGATTTACGATCAGTGTACAAATGCCCATCTTATTTTCCCTCGCTTTCTTTAAACGTCCACCGTAAGTTTAGCATGCAACGCCTCCCCAATAAAGCGTGACGCTCTTTTTTCGTCACTGAGCATATTCTTGGCTTTCCGCTTACAAAATGTGTATAATTTCATAACGTTCGAAGTAAACCACATTGAATTAGGGGGAGCAGTATGACAAAAGATTATCGTGTCCTACTCTATTATAAATATACACCGATAGAGGATGCAGAAACATTCGCGCAAGAACATCTAGAATTCTGCAAAGAGATCGGCTTAAAAGGAAGAATTTTGGTCGCACCAGAAGGCATCAACGGGACCGTTTCCGGGACCATTGATCAGACGCAAGCGTACATCGCGCACATGAATGCAGATTTCCGATTCAACGACATCACATACAAAATTGACGAGACGGACGGCCATGCTTTCAAAAAGATGTTTGTCCGCCCTCGTCAGGAAATCGTATCGTTGCACCTTGGCGGAGACGACCTTGATCCAAATGAAATGACTGGCGCATATTTATCTCCGGAAGCGTTTCGCGATGCAATCCTTGACGAAAACACAGTCGTGATCGATGCCCGCAACGACTACGAGTTTGATCTCGGCCACTTCCGAGGGGCTGTCCGTCCGGATATCGCAAACTTCCGTGAATTGCCGCAATGGATTCGCGACAACAAAGAAAAATTTATGGAAAAACGCGTCGTAACCTATTGCACCGGCGGCATCCGCTGCGAAAAATTCTCAGGATGGCTCGTCAAAGAAGGTTTTAAAGATGTCGGCCAACTGCACGGCGGCATCGCTACCTACGGAAAAGACGAAACGGTCAAAGGGGAGCTATGGGATGGAAAAATGTATGTATTTGATGAGCGTATCGGTGTCGATATCAATCGCGTCGAACATGTCGTAGTCGGAAAAGACTGGTTCGACGGTACGCCATGCGAACGCTACGCGAATTGCGCCAATCCAAGTTGCAACCGCAGAATGCTGTGTTCCGAGGAGAATGAACACAAGTATTTGCGCAGCTGCTCGCATGAATGCCGCGTTCACCAGCCAAATTATTATGTGCAGCGCAATCAATTGACGGAGTCTGACGTGGCAGAGCGTTTGGCCGCCATCGGAGAGACATTAGAGAGTTCAACCGCAACAACAGCATAACAGCAATGGAATCAGCCAGGAGACTATTCCTTGCTGATTTTTTGGTTTCCTCGGACTTAGTGATTGTTCATGCTATGTAATAGTCAGGGCAAAGCTTTTTTGTTATACTAATAAGTGACCACCTGAAAAGGAAAGAGGGAATATATGAACAATCCAGATGGAAATAAAGCGGAAAAATGGCTGAAAAAGACCGGGGAATTTTTTAAACGTCTTGGGCAATCGATAAATGGCAGCCTCCAGCGGATTTTTACAAAAGAAAATGCTGCAAAAACAAAGGAAAAAGCCTTGCTTTGGGAGCAAAAGACCCACAAACGTATGGATCAAAGCAAAGTAACTTTTCGGAGAATGAAACGCAAACTGGACACGGAAACAAACATGAAGCCTCTTCTTTCAAAAGGAGCTTTCGGTTTCAATGTTTTTTTTGGTGTTATCCGGAACATTTTAACCGGAATCATACTATTGGGCCTCCTGTTGGGCATATTTGGCGGTGGCGCCGGATTGGGGTACTTTGCCAATTTGATTTCAAAAGAGACTGCCCCAACATACGAAAGCATGGCGGAAGACATCGGTAATGTTGAACTTGTTTCGACTATGTACTACGCAAACACCGAAGCCATTTCAGAAATACGCACCGACTTGGTCAGGACCACTATCGGATCGGAAAGCATCTCTCCGATTATCAAAGAAGCGCTCATCGCAACGGAAGACGAAAATTTTTATGAGCATGACGGGATCGTACCGAAGGCTATCTTAAGGGCATTGGTGACTGAATTGACTGGATTGGGCAGCCAAAGCGGCGGTTCTACCCTGACGCAGCAACTCGTCAAACAGCAGATATTGACGAATGAAGTGACCTTTTCCCGCAAAGCCAATGAGATTTTATTGGCCCTACGGCTCGAAAATTTCTTTACAAAAGATGAAATACTGACTGCTTACCTGAACGTCTCACCTTTTGGACGAAACAGCAGCGGTTCCAATATCGCAGGAATAGAGGAAGCCGCCAACGGAATCTTTGGCGTCCATGCATCCGATGTTTCCTTGGCTCAGGCGGCATTCTTGGTGGGTATCCCGCAGAATCCTTATACCTATACTCCTTTCACGCAATACGGCGAAAGAAAAGAGGATTTGACCGCGGCCCTTAACCGCAAAAACACTGTACTGTTCCGGATGCTCAGCGAAGGCTACATCACTCAAGAAGAATATGATGCTGCAATCGCCTACGACATAACTCAAGATTTCGTAGCTGCCTATGCCACGCAAGAGGACAGGAACAGTTACCTATATCAAGCCGTCGAACGCGAGGCAATCCTGGTACTGATGAAGCAAGCTGCTGCCGGGAATGACCTCACCTTGGAGGATCTGGAAGCAGACACCGAACTGTACAACGAATATTACGCAAATGCGGATAATGCGCTACGTTTATCAGGATATAACGTATACAGCACAATTGATAAAGACATCTATAACGGCATGCAGGAAGTCGCATCCGAATACGGGCAAACCTTGGGAGAAACATTCGTTGATACCTATGTTGATGCAGATGGGGTCACGCAAGAAGTTACTGAGCTTGCCCAAACAGGTAGTGTATTGATCGAGAACCAGACAGGTAAAATCATCGGATTCATCGGAGGCCGTGATTTTTCGGTCAATCAAGTGGACCACGTGTTCAGCACTAACCGCTCACCGGGCTCAACGATCAAGCCGTTGCTGGTCTATGCTCCGGCGATCGAACAAAACCTTATCTACCCTGCTTCGATGGTGCCTGATACAAAAATAAGCATCAAACAGCCCGATGGCACACTATGGGAGCCTACGAACTTCGGCGACACCATTTCCAATACTTACATGACCGCTCGCCAAGCGCTCTACCAATCAAAAAACAACCCCACAATCAAGCTCTATGTCGCCATGAACGACAAAGGTATGAATCCGGGGCAATATCTGGAAAAAATGGGCATCACCTCGATCGACGAATCGGAATACGGCAATCCATCCTTAGCGATCGGAGCCACAAATGATGGCCCTACCGTTTTGGAACAGACCAGTGCCTTCACGACCTTCGCAACCGGAGGCGGGCATGTTTCGCCCTATCTGATCGAAACGATTACGGACAAGCACGGGAATGTCATTTATCAGCACGAGTCCGAAACGACGGAAGTATTCTCGCAAGACACCGCTTATCTGACTTTGGACATTCTGCGCGACGTCATCACCGATGGCACAGGCAGGTCGATCAACAATTATCTGAATTTCAGCGCCGATTGGGCCGGAAAGACCGGAACATCGGAAGCTAACCGTGACATCTGGTTCATCGCCAGCACCCCCACCGTCACGCTCAGCTCTTGGATGGGGTATGACAATTACAAAGGGGAACATGTCTTCTATGACCCTAACAATCAAGGACTACCAACCGGGCGAAATCTGAATTACTGGTCCCAAATCGCCAACAAGATCTATAGCATCAATCCGGGCATCCTCGGAACCGATCAGACACATCAGCAACCGGAAGGGATTGTCGAAAAATCGGTCCTGGCTGAAACAGGAACGTTGGCGGGAACCGTTTCGTTTGCGAACGGATTGTCTGTCACCCTTAACGGAAGCACAAGGACTGATTTGTTCAAAGTTGATGATTTACCAAAAACAATCTCCTACTATTTCTCTCCCGGCGCCACCGATAAAGATCTGGAAGACTTTTGGGACAGCTATTTGGCTGAAGCAACAGCGAGACGTAATGCGGCCGCAGCTTCGTCTGCCCCCGCGGCAAACCGAAATAACGCTACCAATGATGCTGCTGAAGAAGAAGCACCTGCTGATCCGGAGACCGACGATACAACTGAAGAAACAGAAGCGGAAACAGAAACCGGAGCGGAATCCCCGCAGACTGAAGAACCCTCCGCAACTGAGTAATAAGATAGTGGCTGTCCCATTCGGGACAGCTTTTTCATTTGCTGCCCCTACTTATTTGTCCTGTCGAAACAAAGGTGCTTCCAGGCGATCCTTTTCTGCAAGGGACAGAAAAAAGCCCTGCATCCGAAACAGATGCGGGGCTTTTTGGGCTTGATTGTCATTCGGAAGGACCAATTACTTTTTAGGTAATGTTGTTCCTCTGTTGACGATTTTGTAAGGAAGGATGATGGATTTTTCATCAATGTCTTCTTTGTTCATGATTTTAGTCAACAAACGCATCGCAACAGCACCGATATCATACAGCGGCAACATGATGGACGTCAATTTCGGACGCGCCATTTCAGTTATGCGGGAATTGTTGCTGGCAGTGACTTCAAACGCCTCAGGGACGTTGACACCTGCATTAATGATAGCATTCAGCAGGCCGATGGCAAGTTCATCACCAGCTACATATGCTGCATCCACTCCAGCTTCAAGTAATTGTTCAGCCAATAGTTCACCATTTTGAAGAGTCGGCTCACATTCGAAGACAAGAGCCTCATCAAAAGCAATGTTTGCATTGACCAAAGCATTCTTGTATCCCTTCAGGCGATGCTGACCATTGATTGGATTGGAAAGCGATGCTGATACGAAAGCAATATTCTTCTTGCCGTTCGCAATCATGTTCGCTACAACTTCTTCGGTTGCGCCGATGTAATCGATATTGACGCTTCCAACTTGTTGTTCAGGATCGATTGTTCCCGCCAAAACGACCGGCGTTTTGGAACGGGAGAATTCTGCGCGCAACTCATCGGTGATCTTATTGCCCATGTAGATGATGCCATCCACTTGTTTGGCAAGTAAGGTGTTCAATACTTGAATTTCTTTCTGGTCATTCTGATCGGAGTTCGCTAAAATGATATTATATTTGTACATTGTAGCGATATCATCGATTCCGCGTGCCAAAGATGCGAAGAACAAGTTAGTGACATCAGGGACAATAACCCCTACTGTAGTTGTTTTCTTGCTTGCCAAACCACGGGCAACAGCATTCGGTCTGTAATCCAAACGTTCAATGACTTCCAATACCTTTTTCCTTGTGGATGGTTTTACGTTGGGATTACCGTTCACTACGCGGGAAACAGTTGCCATGGAGACATTTGCTTCGCGAGCGACATCGTAAATTGTAATCGTTTGTTTTTCCATTTATGTTGCTCCTTATCTCAATTGTTTTCAATTTTTTATTTTCCATTATTCAACATAATGTTGTAAATATTGATTGTTTTACAAGCTTATAAAGAATTTACCATTGTTTCATGAGATATGCAAGCGTTTTATAAAAGTTTTCATGAAAATTTCACATTGCAAATATCAAAAATCGAACCCTCATTATATGCTATAATACTAAAGAAAGGAAGGTGTCATATTAAAAATGCCTTTAAACTCCGTTATCAATTTAATGAAAAAACAAGATATCGATATCGTATTTCTCAATGATCCTAAAAATGTCTTTTACGTTTCTTCATACAGGAGCGATCCACATGAAAGGATTTTGGCGGCCATTCTATTTAAGGATGCAAAACCCCTGCTGTTTGTCCCTGCGCTGGAAGAAAATGATGCGCGGAATACCGCTGCTGATTTTGATGTGGTCAGCTACACGGATACGCAAGATCCTTGGACTGTACTGGCAACCAGCATAAAGGAGCGTCATTCGCCGCTATCGGACTGGTCCATCGAAAAAGATTTCTTGACTGTTGAACGCATGGAAGCTTTGCGGACACATTTCCCGACAGCAACTTTCGGGCATAACATCAGCGAAACGCTTCAAAAAATGCGCCTGATCAAGACGGAACAAGAGCTGACCTTCATGAAGGAAGCGGGCCAATGGGCTGACGAAGCACTCAAAATAGGCGCCAATACGCTGCGCGAAGGCATCACTGAACTGGAAGTCGTAGCAGAAATTGAATACCAACTGAAAAAAGGAGGCGTAGCCGAAATGAGCTTCACCACCATGGTGTTGTTCGGTGAAAATGCAGCCAGTCCGCACGGCGTTCCCGGCGACACCAAACTCAAGCTAAACCAGTTTGTGCTGTTCGATCTGGGAACCATGCACGAGGGCTATGCCAGTGATGTGACACGCACGCTCTTCTTTGGTGACAGGCCATCTGTGCGCCAACAAGAGCTCTACGATTTGGTGTTGGCAGCCCATGATGCAGCGATGGCTGCAGTTCGCCCTGGCATAACCGCCGGCGAATTGGATGCCGCAGCGCGGAAGATCATTGCGGATGCGGGCTACGGCCGCTACTTCAACCATCGTCTGGGTCACGGTTTGGGTCAAGGCGTGCATGAATACCCATCCATCATGGAAGGCAATGAATTGGCCCTTACGGAAGGCATGTGTTTTTCCATCGAGCCAGGCATCTATATCGAAGGGGATATCGGGGTCAGAGTCGAGGATTGCGGATTTGTGAGTGCGGATGGTTTTGAATCCTTCACGCATACGCCCACTGGCATCGACGCCTATTCAAAACTGATCAATTAGTTGGTTATACTTGCACAACGGAATAACTCGTCAAACAACACAAAAAAACAGGCAGCAAGCCTGTTTTTTTTGTGTTGCTTTTAGATATTTTCCACGTTGTCTTTGACTTCTTCAACTTTTTCTTCCACTGCGGCTTTTTTCTCTTCCGTAACAGCTGCAGCTTCTTCTTTGCCTTCCTCAGCGATGACGGATGCAAATTCTTTCACATCAGTGGCTTTCTCTCTGATCTCGTCCTTCGCTTTCTTTAAATCGTCACCGACATGTTTGGTCGTTTCCGTGAATTGCGTTTTGATGGATGAAGTGGTATCCTTCAAGTTGATTTTAATGTCTTCCGACGTTTCTTTGGCAACATCCATGAACTCATTGCCCTTCTCGACAGCGATGTCTGCATAATCGCGTGCTGTATCAAGCAGATTATTGACTTCCTCAGTGATGTCATCGCGCAATTCTTTGCCTGGTTTTGGCGCAAACAATAGTGCAGTTATAGCTGCCGCTGCCCCACCGATGATTGCCCCTAATACAAATCCGCCTTTATTTTTTGTCATAATATTCATTCTCCTTTTCGTTTATGATTTGGTTGGCTCTTTAGTAAGTTTTGAACTTTGTATCCTTTGTTTCTTTCTTCGCTTGCCGCTGGCGGGCAATTGCCATTGCCGTCCGGCCAAGCTTTCCGACAGTAGAGGAACCCGATGTGCTTTTTACGCCTTTTCCTCCGCCTTTAAGTGATACTGCCAAATTTCTGGTTGATTGGTTCACATCGGAAACGGTCACACCCAAATCGCCGATTGCGGTGAATAAAGGATCTGTCTTGCTGATTTTTCCGTTCAGGTCGTCCACCAACGTGTTGGCTTTATTCAGTAAGCCTTCAACTTCGATTGACAAGTGATCGACATCTTTTGTGATGACCGCCAGGCTTTTATTGGCTTCCTGGGTAACTTTTTCAACTTCGCCTAAGATGTCAGTGACTTTTCTCAATGCCAAGATGATGAAAACCACCAATACCGCAAAAGCTAGTGCAGCAATCAAAGCTGCAATTTCACCATATCCCATTATTTGTACTCACTCCTTCTTAATTCATACTCACATCTGTCAAAGCATTGTACGAATTTTTATAAGATTTATTTCATTTATAATAAAATGATACCATAGACATTTCCGATATGCTATTGAAACCCCTTTAGATAATGTCAAATCGTCTGAATATGGATTTCTCCGCTTTAGACATGCTTTCTTCAAAGAAACGTAATCCTATCTTCATTTTCATAAACCTTGTAATTTGATACAATGGAAACAGCTGTTTTAGAAATGAGGGATATAAATGATTGATGCAAGTATACAAGACAGTGCTCTTGCGCAAGATTTGATAGGGGAAGTGGTGACGAATCCAAACATTTTTGTCAAATGGTGGAACAGCATCGCCTGGGAAGAGATTGTGGGCCTGTTTATTTCGAAAGGCATAACCTTAATTTTTTTGTTGCTCATCTTTTTTGCTTTAAAACGTTTATCCAATTACGTGTTGCACCGGACTTTCGAAAAACAAATATTGACCAAACATATCACGCAGAATCGCGCTACCACCATCTATAAAATAGCGGAGAATGGTTTGCGTTATCTTCTGTTTTTCTTTTTGACCTACGGAGTTCTCTCCATTATGGGTGTTCCGATCGCTACATTGGTTGCCGGTGCCGGTCTTGCGGGTCTGGCTATCGGTCTGGGCGCACAGCAGTTCATCAATGATATCGTCAATGGATTCTTTATTATCCTGGAATCCCAATTTGATGTCGGCGATCATGTTGTCATCGGCGGAATCGACGGCACTGTCGTAAACGTAGGGCTGCGAACGACACAAATCAAGAGTTTTGATGGAACATTGCATTTTTTGCCGAACCATACCATAACGACCATCAGCAATCTGTCCCGAAATGATATGCGAGCAATGATTGATATTCTCTTGTATCCGGATACCGATTTCGAAACCGTCGACCAGGTCATCCATGCCGTCAACGAGCGGATTGTGCCTGAACATCCGGAGATCGTCAAAGGTCCGAATGTTGTCGGCATTACCGATAAAGGGAATGGTCAACTTGCCTATCGGGTGGTTTTTTATACATTGAATGGGCAGCAGTTCACCATTCAAAACCTGTTCCTGGGAAGCTACCGCTCAGCCCTGTTGGAAGCCGGCATCCAAATTCCGGCTATGCCGTACACCGCGCCGAAAGCATAAGCTGCCTAAAAAAGTGCGCACCGCCAAATCATTGGGCGGTGCGCACTTTTTTTTGTTGTGGGGTGGGTGCTGAAGGAGACAGCGGCATCTATCTTTCGGATGCCACTTCTTCCTTCTCCTCGATTTTCTCAAACTTGTAGAGGCGGTGGAGGCCGTGCACCAGGTGATTTACTCTCGTCAGAATTTCTTTGCGCGTGATGATGCCGATAAACTTGCCGTCATCTTCGGTAACGCACAAGAAATTGTGATCGATCAGATAATTCAAGATATCCTCAAGATCCGTCCATGGGCGGATGGTCTGTACATTACGGTCCATCACTTCTTGGACCGTAAGTGTCTCAAGCTTGTCATAGCGGATTGCATCGATTTCGGTAATGGCTTTGATGATCATCGGTATGGAAATCAGACCTTTGATGCGGGACTTCGAATCCAATACGGGAATGACAGAATACTTCACTTGGGACAGTACTAGAAACGCATGGTTCAGGTTATTTGAAGAATGCACATTGGCGACATTTTCTCCATGGATCATCAGATCCCCGCACGCGTCATTGTCCAGTAATAACCCGGCTACTTCGCTACTAATCATTTTTAATTCCTCCTAAAAGGTGTTCATCCGGCGCCTAAGCCGTCAGTGCCACCTTTATTGCATGTGATCAAAGTAATTGAAATTGTTTGTTCAGATCGACCATTTCCTGATGGTGGTCATTGTAATAGGTTACAATGGCCGTTTGATCATTCAACGTGACGATGCAATAAGTCTTTTCAGTCAGTGTGCCTCGTGGTTGACTGATGCTGCCTGGGTTGATGAACAGGATGCCATCCCCCTGTTCCGCTTTGGCAATGTGGGTATGCCCATAAAATACCAGCGAAGCGTTCGCTTGCTGGGCTGCTACTTTCAAACCAGCTACGGAGCCTCTCACAGAATGACGATGCCCGTGAACGACCAGCACATTTTTGTCGCCGGCCTGGAATCGGTATTCGTCGTTCATTTGATAATCATAATCGCAATTCCCCATCACGGTGGACATGACCCCCCAGATCAGATCGGTACTGTTCAATTCCGAATCACCGCAGTGGATAAAATGATCGACCTGATTCGAATATCGCAAAATCAACTCATTGAGAATGTCTTTTTTACCGTGGCTGTCACTGACTGCAAGTATTTTTATCATCTAGTCCGCTTCCTTTTCCAGCCAAGCTGCCCAACTTTTTTCGAGATTTTTCAGGGCATTCGCACGATGGCTGATCTGATTTTTTTCGACATCGCTCAATTCCGCCATCGTCTTGCCTAAGTGAGGCAAATAAAACAAAGGATCATATCCGAAACCATTGTCTCCGCTCGGAAACTCGGCGATTTCACCTGCGATATCCCCTTCGACAACCAGACTCTCCCGATCAGGGTGGGCCAACACCAGCGTACAATGGAAGTGTGCTTTTCGGGACGGGTTCTTCTGGGACCCCAGCATCGCAAGCACCTTCGCATTATTGGCGGCATCGCTTTTCGCTCCACCGGCGAAACGGGCTGAAAACACACCTGGCTGACCATCCAACGCATCGATGCAGATGCCCGAATCGTCCGCCAAGACTGTCATACCCAATAATTCGGCGATTGTCTCAGCTTTCTTCCGTGCATTGGCTTCAAATGTATAGCCGGTTTCCTCAACATCCTCAATCTCCGGATAATCCAACAAAGTCACGACTTCATAGCCTTTTGGTTCAAATAGAACGGCGAAATCTTTGGCTTTTCCCGGATTTTTGGTTGCTATTACGATTTTCTTTTTTTCAGTTGCGTTCATCGTATCCCTCATTTCTCAATCATTCTCAATCAAATGTACCAAGTCAACTTTTTCGATCGTAAAATTGCCCTGTCCGAGCCAGTTTTCTGCAATGTCCGAAAATAGTTTGGGCGAACCAGTCGTATAAAATCGGTATTCGGATGCTTCCTTGTTGTGTGAGCTTTCCGCCAAACGGAAATAATCCAAGAGGGTGCTCACCTCAGATACCGTTTCAGCGCCGGAATCGATAAGGGTTACACAAGGCCCCATCACATTTTGGATGAGCGGTGTCAAAAGCGGATAATGCGTGCACCCCAGAATGAGGGTATCAACAGATTCCTTCAGTAAAGGTTTCAGCGTTTCCGCAACCACTTTTTTGGCGATTGATCCGTTGTATTGGTTGCTCTCCACAAGCGGCACAAATTTGGGGCAGCTCATGCTGATGACCGAAATACCCTTGTCTTTGTCCTTGATGGTTTGTTTATATACGTCGCTGTTGATGGTGCCTTTTGTGCCGATTACGGCAATGCGCTCATTTTTTGAATGTTTGATTGCCGCACGGCTCCCGGGATTGATGACGCCGATCACGGGAATGTCCACGCGGTCGCGGATGACATCCAAGGCAGCTGCAGTCGCTGTGTTGCAGGCGATTACCAGCATTTTGATATCTTTCTTCAGCAGAAACTGTGTCATTTCCCATGTGTATTGAATCACTTCTTCTTTGGGCCTTGGTCCATAGGGGCATCTGGCGGAATCCCCCAGATAATAAATGGATTCATTGGGAAGTTGTTTCATTGCTTGTTTCACGACGGTCAAGCCGCCGACACCAGAGTCAATAAAACCGATTGCTTTTTTGCTCATGCAGTAACTTCCTTTATTTGTTTTCGTATCTCTATTTTACCTTAAGATGCACTGATTTGGTGAAAATGAGGCAAATTTCATCCGAAATCGCTTCGCTTTTACGGAAAATAGGGTCTCTTTTTCCCAAGGCCACTGCCGATTATTGGCCGTTCAAAAATATCTATGCTACAATTGGCTCAATTTCAATAATCAGGAAAAGGAGTGGACACACAGATGAGTTATCAATCAATCGTAACCGTAGTCGACAAAGGAATGATCGACCGCGTATTCGAGAGCGCGCGCTGCGAAGAGTCCTACTGCGGTACCGTCATTGCCGGCCGCGGATCCGGTATGCACGAGAACAAGAAGCTGTTCAATTTGGCATTAGAACCGGAAAAAGAAATCCTGCTGGTGTTGACCCAGGAAGAATATTCCGAAAAAATCATCAGCCAAATCGAGGAAGCGGTAAACATTACTGCACCCGGGAACGGCATCCTTTTTGGGCTGAACATCAATAGAGTACATGGTATCAGGTCATAATCACAAACGAAACTCGTTATATCGCGTAATGCGGTATAACGAGTTTTCATTTTTGGCATGGATGGAGAAGCCTG
Source organism: Trichococcus paludicola (assembly GCF_003052295.1). Classification (GTDB taxonomy): domain Bacteria; phylum Bacillota; class Bacilli; order Lactobacillales; family Aerococcaceae; genus Trichococcus; species Trichococcus paludicola. The sequence continues at coordinate 31,690 of NZ_QBLC01000002.1, read as the reverse complement.
TTCAGCCATTCAGCAAACGGCGTTGCTCCTCTTCTTTTTTCCAGTCCGAGATATATTTGAAGACCGGAATCAATAGCAGCATCAATCCCAAAGCTTTCTTAGCATTCCACATAAACATCTTCCTTTCAAGTTGTGTATTGGATTTCTTAACCCTATTATGCCTGATGTTGATAAAAAACGCCATTGATAGGCATCGCCTGAAAATAGGCTCTAGTCACTATTTAAAATACGTGTATAATGAAGTGTACAATTAAGGGGGAAAAATCACTTGAATCCTGAAAACGAAAATGCCCGTATTATCGATAACGAACACTTCTCCTATTTATTGATAAGGGATTACCTTCTGGGAAACATTCTTGGTGAACATACCAATGAAATATTGTATTGGGCCGGAAAAGATTTGGCTCGGCAATTCCCATTAAAAAGTCAGGAAGATCTGTATGAAGCGATGATTTATTGCGGTTTCGGACAGCTGGAACTACTCAAAAAAGAAAAAAATGCGCAACAATACCGTCTGGATAGTGATCTGGTCACTGTCCGCACCCAAAACGATCAGGCCTCCTTCCAACTGGAAGCTGGATTTTTGGCGCAACAAATCCAGATGACGACCGGCCTCCCCTGTGAAGCAAAAGCAGAAATCATAGTAGGAAAAGACAAGAAAAAAGAAGTCATCATCACCCTTCTCGTTGAATGAACAGGAACACCCAAAGAAAAAAGAGTTGCCGGATACCCTGAAATACCAGGACGACGGCAACTCTTTCTTATTGTTTAGATATATTTTTCAAGCGTTTCTTCAAGCATTTCTTTTGCATGGTAGCCGACTAATTTTTGTACGACTTGTCCATCTTTTTTTATCAACAACGTTGGGATCCCCATGATGCCGAATTGGCTTGGTGTTTGCGGATTAGCATCCACATCCATTTTGGCGAAGGTCACTTTATCGCCGATTTCTGCATCCAATTCATCGATGATTGGTGATTGCATGCGGCAAGGTCCGCACCAAGTCGCCCAGAAGTCCACTAGCACGACCCCATTTTTTGTTTCTGTCTCAAAATTTGCATCTGTTAATATTTTCACCATTGTGTTTGCTCCCTTCAAATGCTTTCTTTATGTTCCAATTATAGCAGAGGTTTTGCTCAGTACCAATCAATCTGCTCAGCCGCGGAATGTCACGATCGTCGCGCCGTTTCCACCGGCGTTCACCGCTGCATATTCGTAGGACAGCACTTGGGGATGACGCTTCAGCAAATCGCCCACACCTTTGCGGAGAGCGCCTGTGCCTTTTCCATGGACGATCGTTACTTGCGGATAGCCGGCCAATAAAGCGGCATCCAAATACTGATCGACCTCAGACAATGCTTCTTCGTAGCGTTGGCCTCTAAGATCAAGCTGCGTCGCCACGTGACTGGATGAAGCCGATTTGACAGTGGCGATCTGCCTTTGCCTGCTTTGATGCTGCGGCTCCTCTTTGATCAGCCTGAGATCCGATTCCGGCAGCTTCATCTTCATGATCCCCATCTGCACGACCCATTCGGCATTGCCTTTCTTTTCCACGAGTGTGCCGCGCTGGCCATACGTCTCCGTCATGACTTCATCGCCGGGTTTGAACATTTTTTTCTCTTTTTCTTTACGCAACACTTTGTTTTTGACCAAAGACTCCTCTTGACGCAGATCGGTGAATTGCTTGCGCAGATCGATCAGTTCGTGTTCTTTGATGCTGCCGGAATTCCCCATGTTCAGCTGCATTTCGCGGATTTCCTGCAATAGCAATTCCGCTTCTTCTTTCGCCGTGTCGACCAACTTGTTGGCCTCTTTTTTGGCATCTTCGATGGCTTTTTCCTTATTGGTTTCCAGCTTTTCGTTGGCGCGCTTCAGATCGGCCAACAGCTTATCGGATTCTTCCAACTGCGTTTGGAGTTGCAGGGATTCTTTTTCGGTGACGCGTCGCTTCTGTTCCAGATCCGCAATCATCTCGTTCAGGTTTTGGCTGTCCACATCAATGAAACTGCGCGCCTGATTGATGATGTTTGGGTTGAGCCCGAGTCGTTTCGAGATATCGAAGGCATTGCTTCGGCCGGGAACGCCTATCTGCAGACGGTAAGTCGGAGCCAACGTCTCTCCGTTGAATTCCATGCTGGCATTAATCGTTCCGGAGCGATTGTAACCGTAGGCCTTCAGTTCAGGGTAATGCGTGGTGGCCATGACATAGCTGCCGATGCCGCCGATGTAGTCCAAAATCGAAATAGCCAACGAGGCACCCTCTTGGGGGTCGGTACCGGAACCCAACTCATCCAAGAGCACGAGACTTTTGTCATCGATCTGATTAAGGATCGAGACGATATTCGTCATATGTGAAGAGAACGTACTCAGGCTCTGTTCGATTGACTGTTCGTCGCCGATGTCAGCAAAAATCTCCGTGAAAATGCCGATTTGGCTGTCCTCATCCGCCGGTATCTGAAGACCGGATTGGCCCATCATCTGGATGATCCCAAGTGTCTTCAGCATGATCGTCTTTCCGCCGGTATTCGGACCGGTAATAACGATCGCTTGGTACGCTTCGCCGAGGATCAAGTCGTTCGCGACGACATCATTCTGGTCGATAAGCGGGTGTCTGGCTTTCCAAATGGCGATATGATTCTCCTTGCTGATGATCGGGCGTGTCGCTTTCAGGGAATCAGCATAACGCGCTTTTGCGTTGATGAAATCCAGAGTCGCCAGCACTTCACTGTTCCCGTATAATTCCTGCGTAAATGGCTCGATTTCCATCGATAATTCATACAAGATCCGCTCGATTTCCGCTTTCTCCTGTGCCGCCAGCTGGCGCAAATGATTATTCAGATCCAGGATGGCTTGTGGTTCGATATAAAGCGTCTGACCCGTTGAGCTTTGGTCGTGGACAATCCCACCGAACTGATTACGGTATTCGATCTTGACCGGAATCACAAAACGGTCATTACGGATCGTGATGATGGCATCACTGAGGTAGGACGCTTTGTTGCCTCTGATGATATCATCCAGTTTGGTCCGGATATTCTGTTCGCCCTGCTTGATTCCTGTACGGATCCCCTTCAATGCAGGTGAGGCATCGTTCTGGATTGTGCCGTCCTCGTAAATGGTTGCTTGGATCTTTCTTGTGATTTCAGGTAATACGACCAGCCTGTCCACCAGTTCATCCAGGACAAAGAAGGTAATCTCGTTGTCATCGAACCATTGGAAGAATTGGATAATTTCTCTTGTAGTCGACAAAACCCGACCGATTTCGGCGATTTCTTTTCCGTTCAAGGTTCCGCCTATCTCCAGTCGCTTCAGATGGCTGCGGATGGACTTCAGCCTCGGCATCGGAATCCCACCCTTCAGGCGCAAAACTTTTCTTCCGTCTTCCGTTTCATCTTGCAAAGCAACGACTTTTTCTGGATCAGTTTCGGGCCGCAATGCCTGAATCTCATCTTTTCCTTGGTCGGTTGCGGCAAAATTCTGGAGTTGTTGTTTTATTTTTTCGAACTCTAATGTTTTACTTATTTTATTATTCATCTGATTCTCCTAAAAAGTGCTTCTCCAAAAAAACGGGACGATATAGTACACTATACAGTCCCTTCCGTTAAATTAACATTCTGTTACTGAATGATGCCGATCCACCAGTCATAGATCAACCGTGAGAAATATGGCGTTTCGGATACCATCCAAGCCGCAAGATCGCTTTCGACATAAAGTTGTTGGATGAAATCCAGCGGAATCATCGATGCGAGGGTCAGCAAAAGGAAGATTCCGATGTATTGCATCAGGAATCCGAGTATACCGCCGCCCAGCTCATTCAGCTGTTTGATGATCGGGAAGAACGCCAAAGAGTTCAGCATGCTCCCGATAAATCTCGTGACAAGCCAACCTGCGAACAACAACAGAATGAATGCTAATCCATTATAAAACGCCTGATCCAGGACAAAGGACACCTGTTCAGAGTAAAATATCAGTTCTTTGCCGAACTCTACGGATGGGTACGGGACCAACAGATCGATTTTTTCCGCAACGACGGCATAGTATTCTCTAGCGACCACGAAAGAAATGAAATATCCTACGGTGTAGACAACCTGCAGAATAAGCCCTCTTCTGACGCCAGTATAGATGCCCCACAATAATGAGAGCACTATTATCAACGTAAGCATTTTTTCACCTGATTTCTACAGTCTTTTTTCTACTTTTTCCCATCGTGTTCTTGATTTTTAGTGTAAGGCGGAATGGCATTCTCAGCATTCCTGTTGACACCCAAAGCCGAACGCACTTGCGTCCTGTGTTGAGCCCGTTTCAACGCTGCTTCGGAAGCAGTTGTCGTCTTCGTCAATTTTGAATTGGATTTTCTGGCCGGCAGGTCGTTGGCTTCACGGGCAGCTTGCTGCAATTCACTGATTGTCGCTGGCATAGAAGTCACGGTTTGGCTCTCGTTATCGCGCTTTTTCCCAGCAAAGTTAGTCAATGCCTTCTTTGTTGGAGCATTCCCGCTCATCTTTTCAGCAAACTGGACCTTTTCAGGCCTTTCGACGACTGTTGCTTCGGTTTCGCTTGCTTTTTTAGGTGCTTTCTCTTCCGCCAGAGGAACGGCATCTATTTTTTGTTCGACGTCGGCAACCGTTTGAGTGTGTGGCGCCTCGACTAAAGACATCTCTGCCTCGGCCTGTTCTGTTTCCTGAGTGGAAGCAGGTTCTGTAACGCTTCTGTTTTCCTGCAAAGCTTTCTCAAGCTCTGCCACCTTCAATAGTAACTCTTCCATCTCCAACTGTTTCGTGATCTGATCGGAAATGGCATTCACGGCCACGAGAATGCCGCGCTCCTCCCGTCCAAGCGCCGGGGCTGCCTGTTTGATCTGTTCCAACTGCGCATTGACCAATTCCGATACCGCAGTCAAATGCTCAGGTGCTTTATTTCCCACAATCGTATAGGTCTTCCCTGCTATGATTGTTTTGAATCTTCTTTTGTTTTCCGTCATATTCAAAGACCTCCATTAAAAAACTGTCTAATATATTTTAACATAAATCTTGCAGATTGCAGTATAAACCTCTTCCTGTTCGCAAACCTTCCATTTTGTCGAAAATAGCAGTTATTTTCCATCACATTTCACCATCAAGAATTGCCTCTCCTGTGATAGAATAAGGGATGCTACGATTAAGAAGTTGTACAGAAAAATTAAATAGAGCAAGGATGAGAATATGTCGAATGTCGTTTTGAAATCAACGACGAGCCAACTTAAAAAGATGGCCGTCTTTTATCAAGATTATGCTGTCAAACCAGTGCCCCACAGCCTTTTCACAGCCAAAAAGAACCAAACCACCATCACTGGTTATAATTCCGGAAAAGTGCTGTTCCAAGGCCAAAACGCCGAAAGCGAAGCGGCGCAGTGGCAATCCGCCAGCGAGAAGAATGGGAATTCAAAACCCACTGTCGCAAAAAACGGCGTTAACAAAGAGGCTCCGAGCAAAACCGGGCTCCCAGCAGGCTTTCCCGGCTGGTCCGTCATCGGCAGCGACGAAGTCGGTAACGGCAGCTATTTCGGCCCATTGACGGTCTGCGCTGTCTACGCGTCTGCCGAACAATTGCCCTTGCTGAAAAATATGGGCGTCCAGGACTCAAAAGCACTGACCGATGCCCGCATCATTACGATTGCAAAGCAATTATTGCAGTGTGTCCCTCACAGCGTCATCAACTTGATGCCCGAAAAATACAATGAAGTCCAGCCGACGATGTCCCAAGGCAAAATGAAGGCGTTGCTCCATAATCAAGTCCTCGATCAGCTTTTGAAGAAAATAGCTCCGGAAAAACCCAAAGCGATCTTGGTCGATCAGTTCGAATTGCCTTCGACGTATTTCAAGCATATTTCTGACCAAAAGGTGCAAGTGAAGGAGAACATTCATTTTCAAACAAAAGGCGAATCCCATCATCTGGCGGTGGCGGCGGCTTCCATCATCGCCCGCTACTACTTTCTGAAGACATTGGCTGACATGACCGCAGCCTCCGGTTATCCGATCCCTTCAGGCGCCGGCGCCAACGTCGACCTGATTGCTGCCGAAATGTACCGTGAAGGCGGCTTGGAACTGTTGGACAAATACACGAAGCTTCACTTTGCCAATACCCAAAAAGCCATCCGACTGGCGAACAGATAGTAAAAAAACGATTCACCTAAGAAAAGGCGAATCGTTTTTTTGTTGTTCAGTAAAATGAGGCAAGCTGGTTCCCTTAACGGATTGCTGCTCCGCATTCGGTTTCCAAAGCTGCGACCAATTTGGTGAAGGCCTTGTTGATGTCTTCATCGACAAGCGTCGCTTCAGGGTTCAGGAATGCCATGGAATAAGCAACCGACTTCTTGCCGTCCTCGATTCCTTTGCCTTGATAGATGTCGAACAGATGGACATCCTTCAAGAATTTCCCTCCGTTTTCCTTGATGGTCTTGACGATCTGCTGGTGTGTGACGGTTTCATCCACCAATAAAGCTACATCGCGAGTCACGCCGGGGAATCTAGGGATTGGCTGCTGTGTGATCACTTCCTTCGGTGCGGCGATGATTGCTTCAAAATCGATTTCGAAGGCATAGGTTTCCTTCAGGTCATAGGCATTTGCCGTTGCCGGATGAACCTGGCCGACATAACCGATATAGGTATCGCCCAGATAGACGGCAGCCGTTCTGCCTGGATGCATCCATTTCAGGTCTTTGGCAGCTTCAAAACGGATCTGATCGTTCAGGCCCATCGTCTCGAAATACCCGTCCAATACTCCTTTAGCATGATAAAAGTTGACGGATTCAGCAGCCATTTGCCAATCTTTTTGGTAGGCCATTCCTGTCATCACGCCGGCCAAACGCTCCGCTTCGATCGGCAAAACGCGATCAGCTGACGGGAAGAAGACGCGACCGATTTCGTAAAACTGGATATCCGTGTTCTTGCGGGCAACGTTGTAAGCGGCATTGTCCAGCAGCGTGCTCAATAAGTTCATCCGCAGCGTGCTGCGGTCTTCGCTCATCGGCCAAGCCAAACGGATGCCTTCCTTGTCTTCGACTGCGTATTCCCGCGCTTTTTCGGCGGTAGTCAGGACATAGCTGATGTTCTGGGTCAGTCCCGCACCTTCCATGAATCTTCTGGTGATGCGCATCGTGTGTTGTTTAGGCGTCAATGCAGTTGGCAAAGCCGGTGTGATCGGCAATGTTTCCGGAAGGTTGTCGTAGCCGTAGATGCGTGCGACTTCTTCCAGGATGTCCGCATAAATGGAAATATCCCATCTTCTCGGCGGTACAGCAACCGTGAAGGTTTCGCCGTCAAACGTCGAGGCAAAGCCCAACTGGTTGAAGATTGCAGTCACTTCGTCGCTGGAAATGGCAGTCCCTAACGAACGGTTGATTTTTTCCAAAGTGATGACCACTTCCGTGTCCTTCACTTCCACAGTATCGACGGAAGCCGTACCGGCAACGACAGTGCCTCCAGCCAACTCATGGATCAGTTCAGCCGCATGTTGTCCGGCTGTGCGGATCGTCGCTACGTTGATGCCTTTTTCAAAACGGGAACTCGATTCACTGCGCAAGTTGAACTTCCCTGCTGTTTTGCGGATCAAAACCGGATTGAACAATGCCGCTTCCAAAGCGACAGTCACGGTTTCATCGGTGATTTCCGAATCCAGACCGCCCATGACGCCCGCCATTGCAATCGGCGCAATGCCGTTCGTGATGACAATGTTATCCGTGTCGAGCGTTCTTTCGACTCCATCCAACGTCGTCATCATTTCGTTCGCTTTGGCACGACGGACGACGATTTCCTTTGAACCGATTTGGTCGTAGTCGAACGCATGCAAAGGCTGGCCGTATTCCAACAGGATATAATTCGTGATGTCGACTACGTTGTTGATCGGGCGGATGCCGCCGTTCATCAATTTGTTCTGAAGCCAAAGCGGGCTTTCCGCGATTTTTACATCTTTGATCACCTGGATATGGTAGGCAGGCGCATCGTTCGTGTCCTCAACGGCAACTTTGATGTAATCCGCAACGGAACCTGTCTTTTCGGAGACAGGAGCCTCCGGGAATTTTAGCGTTTTGTTGTAGATGGCTGCGACTTCATAGGCGGATCCGCGCATGCTCAAAGCATCGGCACGGTTCGGTGTGATATCGATGTCCAGGATCGCATCATCCAGTTCCAACAAGTCAACTACTTCCGTTCCGGGAACCGCTTCAGCAGGCAGTACAAAAATTCCGTCCGCATATTTTTTTGAAACCACACTCTCAGAGTAGCCCAATTCAGCCAACGAACAGATCATTCCATTCGATTCTTGGCCGCGCATCTTGCCCTTTTTGATTTTTGCATTGCCGGTGATCCGTGCGCCATGCAAAGCCACGATGATTTTCTGGCCGGCAGCCACATTTGGCGCGCCGCAGACAATCTGGATCGGTTCCTCAGCCCCGATATTCACTTGGCAGACATGCAGATGGTCCGAATCAGGATGGTCGACCACGGACAACGTTTCACCGACAACGATTTTGGACAAGCCATTGCCAGGATATACGACGTCGTCCACCTCGATACCCGTGCGGGACATTTTTTCAGCCAATTCTTCAGGTGTTACATCAGATAAATCTAAATACTCTTTTAACCATTTATAGGAAACTTTCATTATGTTACTCCTTTACATCGAATTGACTTAAGAATCGGATATCATTTTGGTAGAAGTGACGGATGTCATCAACACCATATTTCAACATCGCTACACGTTCTTGCCCAAGTCCGAAAGCAAAACCGGAATATTTCGTTGAGTCAATCCCAGACATTTCCAGAACATTGGGATGGACAATACCTGAACCCAAGATTTCAATCCAACCGGTTTGCTTGCAGACATTGCAACCGGACCCGCCGCATTTGAAACAGCTGACATCGACTTCGACAGATGGTTCCGTGAACGGGAAGTAGCTTGGACGTAAACGAATTTCGCGTTCTTCTCCGAACAATTTTTTGGCGAATACGGCAAGCGTGCCTTTCAGATCAGCCAAAGTGATGTTCTCGCCGATGACCAATCCTTCAATCTGATGGAATTGGTGTGAATGGGTCGCGTCATCGCTGTCGCGGCGGTAAACTTTCCCCGGGCTGATCATCTTCAATGGTCCTTTGGAAAAGTCGTGTTTCTCCATCGTGCGCGCTTGTACCGGCGACGTATGCGTACGCAACAACAATTCATCGGTGATGTAGAAAGTGTCCTGCATATCGCGGGCCGGATGATCCTTAGGAAGATTCATCTTTTCAAAATTGTAGCTGTCCTGTTCCACCTCTGGACCATCCACGATTTTGTACCCCATTCCCAAAAACAAATCCTCGATTTCTTCGTTGATCTGCGTCAAGACGTGTGTCGTGCCTTGCGCGATCTTCCTGCCAGGCAAGGTGACATCAATCGTTTCGGCCGCGATTTCGGCCTCCATTTTTTTGATTTCCAGCGCATCTTTTTTGGCTTGGATGGCGGCTTCGATGTCGTCGCGCAGTTCATTCGCCAACGTTCCGATGACGGGGCGCTCTTCAGGGCTTAAATCCTTCATCCCTCTCAAAGCTTCTGTGATCGGCCCTTTTTTCCCTAAATAGGAAATGCGGACTTGATTCAATGCCTGCAGATCCTCTGCAGATTCGACTTGCTGTAAGGCATCTATACGTAATGTTTCTAATTTCGCTTTTAATTCCATGTTCTGTCCCCTTTTCATAAAAAATGCAAAAAAATCCCATCCCTGGTAAGGGACGAGATTTTCGTGGTACCACCCTTGTTTCGCTGCAAGCAACGACACTTCATTTGTTTAACGGTAATAAACCGGAACTTTATTCATTGCACGGGGCAAATCCCAAAGTCAGCTCGGGGAGTGAAAAAACACAATCGGCTTCTATAAAGGCTCGCAGTCAATGGCCAATATTCCCTGAAAAAAGCTGCAGATCGTGAAGGTTCCCTTCAACGCTTTTCATATTCATTTTACTTACTTTGCCAGTTTACCCGGAAATGCCGTTTCCGTCAAGTTCAGATTCAGACCCAAGCATCCGACCAATTTTGGATTTCCAGCATAACATTGTTCAAAGCTTTCCCTTTTTCGGACAACCCGTACATCACTTTGATTGCCGCTGCAGGATTTTCGGTTCTTACCACAATTTTTTCATCTTCCAGCTCTTTTAAGCGTTCAACTAATACTCGATCACTGACATTAGGTATCTGCACGGCCAATTCCTTGAATCGTTTATCTCCATCCATCAAGACTTCGATGATTAAGCCGGTCCATTTTTTCCCTAAAATAGAGAATGTTTTTTCAAACTTTGGACAAATACATTTTTTTACTTCCAGCATTTCATTCACAGCCTTCACCTCTTTGACCTATTATAAACACCCTCATTTCCCCTGTCAAAGGGAATGTGCCTTTTGTCACAAAATGTTTACAAAAAATAAGCATCCTGTTTCGCAATCTGCACTGACTGAAGAAGTCCCTCAGAAAAATGCTTATAGCCGCCGCTTCATTCCATCCGAATAAGAAAATAATCACGAATGATGTGCGTGAAGAATTCGCCAGCCAGCTTGCAAGCGTACAAAAAGTTCATGTCTGTTTCCTATAATAGGATAGGAATTTCACAAAGGCAACACTTTTTCACGTTTAATTGAAAATATAGCGTTTTTTTTATGCTTTTCTTCAGCCAACGAAGTGATAAAGCAGTATTCCTGCTGCAACTGCGACATTCAGAGACTCGGCTTCGCCGAAAATCGGGATATACAGATTCTGATCCGTCAATGCCAATATTTTTTTTGAAACGCCATTCCCTTCGTTGCCGAGCACCAACGCTACCGCATCGGTCGGGGCAACGGTCCGGTAATCGACGGCCGCTTCATTCAGTTCGGTACCGTAGACCGGGATCCCGCTGCTCTTCAATTCGGGGATCAACTCTTGCAGATCGCCACGATAAATAGGCAGATGGAAATGGCTTCCTTGCATGGAACGCAGCACTTTGTCATTGTAGAGATCCACCGATCCCTCCCCTAAAATGACCCCTGTATACCCGGCAGCATCCGCTGTTCGGATAATGGTGCCGACATTTCCTGGATCCTGAACCTGATCCAAAAGAATATATTTGCCTTTGTATTCCGAAATCGGAACGGCTTCAGGAATCTGAACGATTGCAACGACTCCCTGGGGCGTCTCCGTCTGAGCCAGGCTGGCAAGGATTTCCTGAGAAACGACGATGATGTTCCTTTCCTCAATCAGCAAATCCGACTGTTGGTGAAAAGCTTCTGTCATCACGACTTCTTGGATGTTCGCATCTGCTTTGATGGCCTCCTTCAAAAGATGCGTCCCTTCGATCAGATATGCTCCCACCTCTTTCCGGCCTTTAGCGGTCTGAAGTTTTTTCCATTGTTTAACTTTTTGATTTTTCATCGATACTATCTTTTCCATTTTGTAACTCCTCAGTTCAACTTATTCCTTATTATACTCCATTTACTACTGCCTTTTCATCCAACGGCAGAAAAAAAGAGACTGGGGACTCCCAATCTCTTCAAAATTTATATATATATTACCCACCGATATAATTAAGCGGATCAACTAGTCCACCATTTTCTTGAACTTCAAAATGGAGATGAACCCCAGTTGAATCCCCTGTTGTACCCATTATTCCAATTTGTTGTCCTTGACTGACGGTTTGTCCAGGCGCGACCATTAACCCTGGTTGCATGTGGGCATATAAAGTTTTAACGTTTACGCCATTGATTGTGCCGTGGTTGATGACGACATAATAGCCATAGCTTGCATGATAAGTAGCTGTCTCCACTGTACCGGATTGCGCTGCTGAAATCGCTCCGCTGCCTGCAATATCTTGCCCTCTATGCAATTCATAGCCACCAGTTATTGGTGAAAGACGATATCCGTACGGCGATGAATAGTATCCACTGGCTGGTTTTATGAAACCACTAGAGTTCACAGTATAACTACTGGATGCAGTCGTAGTCGGTGCTGCTGATGCAGTCAGATTATTAGCTGCCGTTTCTGCTGCGGCTGCTTCCGCCGCTGCGATGGCTGCTGCTTCTGCCTCGGCTACTGCGATGGCTTCAGCAGTAATGCGGGCTTGTTCAGCCGCCATGTCATTACTGATTGTTTCTGTTTGTGCAGCCAAGTCAGCTCTTGTTGATTCCAAGCCATTTTTCTCGGCTTCAGTCAATTCGTAGTTCTCGATGACTTGCGCGATTTGGACGTCGATCTCAGCTTTTTGGGCTACGACATTATTTTTTGAAATCAGAATGTCTTGTCTCAATGCTTCAGCAGCAAGTTTTTCTTCTTCAACAGCCACTTTGCTGTCTTCAACTTTTTGCTGATCCGCTTCCTGTTGTTCAACAATATCCTTATTGGCAGTCACAATCTTTGAAACGACCGTGATTTTTCCGACTAGGTCAGAAAAATTCTCTGAAGACAACAGCATTGAAGCTATATCCGTAACGCCCGCATCCGTTTGGATATAACGAGCCTGCGTATTTAATTTTTCGGTTCTTTGGTCGATGACCACTTGTAATGCTTCGATTTCAGCTTGCAATTCCAAAATTTTTGATTCGATGTCCGCTAATTTTTGCTCTTGAGCGGCTAATCGGTTCATCAATTCATCCAATTGCGATTGAAGTTCATTTACTTTTGTTTCCAAATTTGATTTTTCGGATTCCAAAGTATTCAATGAATTTGATTTTTCTTCAATCTGCGATTGAATCGTATTCGTTTCTAATTGCAAAGCATCTTTTTGTTGTTGCAACTCTTCCAATGTAGCCGCTTGAGCAGTAAATCCACCTGCAATCGGACTAAGCAATAAGATTGATGCGAACAACGCTATATGTTTTTTTCCCAATTATACTTCTCCTCCTGTTTCTTCTACGAGATGAAGTATATCAAAGTTAAAATACCATTACATGATAGAAATATGACAATTGTGTTTCAATTTGTTACGACAGTCGAAAATCCTGAAATGTTGTTCATATTTGCACAATTCTTTGCGAAGACAGCCATCATTTGATTGTTCGCGCTTACAGCGATATACTTAACCTGTACCAAGCAGCACCTCCGCCATCGCTCTTCAGGAAAGAAAGGAGCAAAAAGCATGAAAATCGATCAAAAAGATTTACACAAACCAGGAACGGATAATCTTCCTCCTGGCGTCTACAAAGAAGTCGGCCCTAGAGGTGGCAAAATTACCGGCAGCAAAGAAGTCCACATCGTCGAAGGGCACAGACTTCCGCCTACAAACAAAGCCGGAAACAAATGGATCAAAAAAGACTGATTATTCGCTTGTAACTGATCACTCGAACGATTCAGAGCGGAGGAATCTTGGATTTCACTTCAGAAAAGGACCGTGCTGCAGGAGCCGCACAGTCCTTTTCTTGTCTGATGCATTATTTTGCCAACAGTTCTTTGATGATTTTGGAGACCAACGCTTTATCGGCTTTGCCATCCAGTACCTGCATGGCAAATTTCATCGCATCCTTCAACGGCATCTCGGCTATGCCGTTTTCGGCCAAAAAGAAACGGACTTCTCTTTCATCCATCATTTTAGGAACATAAGCCTCCAAAATGGCCAATTTTTTCTGAGTCTCTTCAATCAGGTCCGTGCGGTCGACTTGTTTCGCGTACTCGATGGCTTCGTTGTTTTTCTTGATGTCCTTCAGAAAAACATGGATTTCCTCTGCTTCGGTCATCTCGCGTTTTTTGTCGATCAAGAAAGAATCGTACTCCGTTTTGATCAAGCGCAGGACATCTGCCTTCAATGTGTCTTTGTCTTTTCTAGCTTGGATGAAGTCTTTGTTCACTTTTTCTTTCAATGACATGATTACAGGTCTCCCTTCGATTCTTTGGTATGGGCTGTTTTAATATTTTTTACTGCAATGGTCAGCCTTCACCCCTCATTTTAAGGAAAAGAAGCGCAATTGGCAAATCTCTGCTACCAGTTCTTAACATCAGTTAGACTGCAAATCTGAAAAGCATAATGACAACAACTGCTGTATATGGCGTTGAGCAAACATAAGCAGTAAAATTAAGACGAACGAGCTTAGCGTCGTGAAGTACTCCAATTCATTCATTTATTCGTGGAAGAGGGCTTAAGTATGTCTTATTTTTGGACTTTTGAATCAGATTTGCCAAGCGGGATGGGCGTGGAAACATTTAGCTCATCTCATATTATTGTCCTTGTTCTATCTGCAATCATCATCTATTCGACAATCCATATCTATCGCAAGCAGGCTGATTTGGGCCAAAGAAATATAAAAATGACGATAGCCGCCTTACTGATTATGCTATATTTTTCGCGCTGGATTTGGTGTGCCTTTTTCGGTAATTTTTCTTTCTTTTTGAGCAATTTGCTTCCTCTTCACCTTTGCAGCGCATCGGCAATAATGGGGTCAGCAGCCGTTTATTCAAACAATCGGCTGCTGAAAGAATTCATGTATGGACTTAGTTTACCGGGCGGATTGGTTGCCATGGCAAACCCTAATCTGGGGACTTACCCTCTCTTCAGTTTCAATTTTGTGGAATATGCACTGACTCACCTGCTGCTGATTCTGCTCCCTTTGCTCTTTGTGTTCGGTGGTGGATTTCGCCCTGATTTCAAAAGCTTGCCGCATTCCATTTATCTGGCAGCGCCTTTCATCGGAGTAGCTTTCTGGGTCAACCAAATGATCGGCAGCAATTATATGTTCCTGAACCGTATAGAAAAAGGGACGGTGCTTGTGCTTTTCGACATGTGGCTGGGAACACCCGGTTACCTGATGGCGGTCCTCGGATCCATCTTCATCGTCTGGGCGATTCTTTACACGCCATGGGAAATTCCCAGAAGACGGAATTTTTCGGGAAGATAAATCGGACTCAGGTGGATATATTAAAAAACAGAAATGCTGATTGAACAGCATTTCTGTTTTTTTTTTTTTTTGCTATAAAACTGAAACAGTTTGTTTATTTCAGCAATTCGTACATAGCGTCCGCGTAGATGGCGGTCGCGCGGAAAAGATCATCCAGAGCGATGAATTCGTTCGCCTGGTGCATCGTATCGACGCTGTCCGGGAACATCGCGCCATAGGCAACGCCGCGTTCCAACAGGCGCCCGTAGGTTCCGCCGCCGATGGATTGTTCATGCCCTTTCAGGCCGGTATGTTTTTCGTAGACAGCCAACAACGTTTTGACCAACGGGTCGTCAGCCGGCACGTAATGCGGCAATTTGCCGTGTCCGCCTTTTGCGATCGTCACGCCATAGGAGGCCAAAGCCGCTTCCAACTTGATTTCGATGCCTTCTTCAGAAACGCCTTGCGGATAACGGAAATTCATTGCCACTTCGCCACCCGTTGTCGGTGTGAAGGTGAAAATGCCGGCATTCATGGTCAATTCACCCATGACCGAGTCCGTATAAGCCAAGTTCAATTTCTGTGCATCATGCTGCAGATGGATACGTTCCGCGATCAATTCGAGGAATGTAGCCGCTTGTCCGCCGAAGTTGAATTTGTTCAGGAAAGTGGCAAGATACGTGCCCGCGTTCACGCCCGCAGCCGGATTCATGCCATGAGCGGCTTTTCCGATCAATTCAATTGTAACTTGTTCCCCTTCCACAGAAATCGTCCCTTTGACCGGATTGTTTTCAAGGAATGCAGCGAATGCCTGCTCAATTCTGTCGGCCTCCGGGCTGCTGAATACGGCAGTCGCATCCTGAGGGACCATGTTTTCGCGCAGGCCTGCATCAAAGCTCAACAACTCGTTCTTGCCGCCTTTATTGTCGCCTCGGAATTGGACCATGAAAGTCTGCATGCCTTTTTCGCCATTGATGATCGGGAATTCGGCATCCGGAGAAAAGCCGAAATCCGGAATCCGTTCGTTTTCGAGATAGTGATCCATGCATTTCCAGCCGCTCTCTTCATCCGTTCCGATGATGACACGGACCTTTTTGGATATTGGCAATTTCAAGTCACGGATGATCTTCAATGCATAATAGGCAGCCATCGTTGGCCCCTTGTCATCGCTGGATCCGCGGGCGTAGATGCGGTCATCGATGATGACCGGCACGAAAGGATCTGTATCCCAGCCAGTTCCGGTAGGCACAACATCGACATGGCCGAATACGCCCATCAATTCTTCACCTTCGCCAAATTCGATGTGTCCGGCCAGATTACCGACATTTTTCGTAGTGAAGCCGTCCCGTTCACCGATAGCCAAGAAGGCCTCCAGAGCTTCTTTAGGGCCGGGTCCGACAGGAGCATCAGGTGTTATTTTCGAATCGTCCCGCACACTGTCGATCCGCAATAATGTGAATAAATCCTCCAGCAGTTCTGTTTTTCTGACTTCCACTTCTTTTTTCCAATTGATTTCCATACGCGCACATCCTAACTTAAAATATCATGCTATCATCATATCATTTTTGGCAAAATAACCAAATAAAAGCTTGGTATTTAGGCCCAACAATCCGCAAAATCTTAACCTTTTTTAATCGACTCCGGCAGATGTTCCCGCAATGCCGCAAGTTCTTCATCACGCAGCGGACGGTAATCGCCTTTTTCCAATTGCTCGTCCAAATGCAAGGGCCCCATTGTCAACCTTTTTAGGAAAGTGACCTCTTTTCCGCAGGCCAGCACCATTCGTTTCACTTGATGGAACTTTCCTTCTTTGATCGTGATTTCTACTTCTGAGCAATCTTTTTCTTCATCATAGCGCAGAAGCTCCAATTTTGCCGGCAGACAACGGTAGCCATCTTCCAGTATCAGACCTTCAGCAAAGGCTTTTTGGTCCTCTTCCGTCATCCGACCGGCAACTTCCGCGAAGTAGATCTTGTCCACATGCCGTTTCGGCGAAAGCAAGAAATGCGCCAATTGGCCATCGTTCGTCAACAGCAGCAGGCCTTCCGTGTCCTTGTCCAGCCGGCCGACTGGAAAGAGTTCCTGCTGATGCAGTTCGAAAGCCAGCAGGTCGATGACCGTCTTTTGATGATTGTCCTCGGTAGCACTGAGGACGCCCTGCGGCTTATGCATCATCAGGTAAATGTATTCCTGATAGCTGACAGGATCGCCACCGACAAGAATGGTGTCCTTTTCGCTGTCCACCTTGGCTTCGGGTTTCGTTTCAATTTCCCCATTGACCGTCACCAATTTCTTTTTCAATAACACTTTGACTTCTTTTCTGGATCCGAATCCGGAATTCGACAGCAGTTTATCCAAACGCATATTTTTTCTCCCTTATAAACCAAAAAGCACCCACTAAGGCTGCTTTTCGGTTTCTTTTAAATTTGTTGTAGGCACACTTTTTATTCATAAGTGCATCACCATTGGTGTATTACACAACCCTTATGAGTTTCACTATCCAACAAAATGTCTAGCGTTTCAAGCCTGCCTCTCGGAAATTAGATAAATCTGACCCTTTGCGCTCTACGATGCTCATTTGCATGGGACTCTAAGGGATTCATCCCATAGAGTCCCAGTATAAGGTGACCGTAGGGAACGTTGCGAGGCCAGATTTCCTAAATTTCTTTCAAGGCAGAACGGGCTTGAACCGCTTTTCTTATTTGATGCGCATTTTTCTGCGCAGGCCGTTCGCTTTGGCGCCCAAAATGTCATCAGCGATGCGCAATTTCAGGGTCAGGAACAAGTAGACGAAGCCTCCGACTGCCGCTACGATGGCGACAACCACAAGTGCCGTCAACTTGCGATCAATCGGAATGACAAGCATGCTGGCTTTCAAGGCGATGAACGCGCCGCCCGTCATGACCAAGGCGACTGCCAAAATTTTCCCGGTTTTTCTCAACGTGTCAACCAGCCCGAAATGGGTCAGGTGATAGATTTTCCATCCGCTCAAGAGTACCGTCACGATGAATCCAATCGTCGTCGCAACCAATGCGCCTGCCGTATCGAACAAAGCCAACATCGGATACTGCATGACCACTTTAACCGCTAGTCCAACCAACAGATAGGAGATCATTGTCTTATGTCGGCTCAAAGACTGCAAAATCGATCCGAGAACCGTGAACAGTCCCAAAACGATGCTCATTAAAGCCGATACCGCCAATAGCGTAGGACCTACCGGATGAAGCGGATAGAACACGTTGTAGATTGGTTCCGAAACGACCATCATCCCCAATGATGCCGGAAGCATGATGAAAGCGAAAAGTTGGATGATCTCCCTCACCTGGCTCTGCAGCACACGGAAGTTTCCTTTCGTGAACTCGGCGGCAATCAGAGGCACCGCGGCTGTGGCCATCCCGACCGCCAATGAAACGATGATCATGATAAGTTTGTCGGCGTTGAAACTGAACAGTCCGAAAAGATCCTCGATTTCCTTACCTGTGTAGCTCGTCAGGTTCTCCATCATTGGTTTGAACGTCACCTGATCGATCAGCTTGGCGAAAGTGATGCCTGAGCCAATCAGGATGAACGGGATCGATTCCTGAAGCATGCTCTTGATGGCCGCAGTCGTCTGAATGTTGCTGGAAGGTTCACTGTTGGCGATCAATGGCTGATATTCGGCCATTTTCTTTTTGTAATAAAAAAGCAGGATGATGGTTGCAACGATCGCTCCCACCAACGCAGCGAAAGTGGAATGCGCAACAGCTGTGGCGATGCTGCCATCCATAAGTTGCATCACAATGTAGGTGGCGCCCAGAATGTAGATTACCCTGCCGACCTGTTCGAACACTTGCGAAATCGCTGAGGGCACCATATCCTGATAGCCCTGGAAAAAACCGCGCATCAAGCTCATACCTGGTACCAACAATAAAGCTGGTGCCAAGGCCCGGATTACCAATGCTCCGTCTTCAGGTGAAGCGGCCGGGCTGTTCTCAGCGATCATCGGTGCCAATCCATACATCAATGCGGCACTGACGGCGCCCGTCAAAATCATGAAGAACATGCTCTTCTTGAAGATGTCGATCCCGGTGCGGTATTGATTTTTTGCATTGTATTGGGCCACCTGCTTGGACATCGCTGCAGGGAAGCCTGCTATCCCGATCGAAAGGAACAGCTGATAAGGTGTGTAGCCGATCGAGTAAAGGGCATTGGCCGTGTTGGCCGCATCCGTCGAGCCCATCAAGGCGTTCCATGGGATGATGTAGAGTGCGCCGATCAATCGGGAAAAAATGCTCCCGAATGTCATCCAAAAAGTCCCTTGCACCATCTTATTGTTGGTTGTTTCATTTTCTTCGTTAACTTTTCTATCTGTTGACATTTGCAACCCGCTTTCTTCCCGATGAATGAAAGATAATAATACCATCACTCAAGTATTTTACCAAAAATCCGTTTTTTTTCAATCTATGGCAGTCTTATTTTGCAAAATCCTAACAATTCGGAATATTCCCTGACATTTCCAAGCTAAATGTCCCATTTAATTGCATGCGTTTTCATATCATCACCTAAACGTTTATGGTAAAATGTAAGTGTGAAAAAGAACTAAGCTAATCCCTTTTTTTGCCAAAATCACATTCACCGGCACTTGGCTTTCAACGCTGTCACGTCAAACGAGTCGCATAGTCTGCAATAGAAAAGAGGAATAAAAATGAACACCTCAAGAAGGGGGTTCAGACATTTATTCGGATTCTTCCTTTCGCTCCTGCTTTTCTTCACCTTTTCGGCAACACCTGCTTTGGCTGCTACCTCGCAGATCATATACCAAGGCTCCACATCCAATAAGGTTGTTGCCTTAACGTTTGATGATGGATCGGACGGATATTATATCCAATCAATTCTGAACACATTATCAGCCAATAATGTAAAAGCCACTTTCTTCCTCACTGGTCAAGGTGCTGAAAATCATCCGCAAGCAATCAAGAACATTGTCGCAGCTGGTCATGATATCGGAAATCATTCCTACAATCATCCGGACTTCACAACGGTATCGACGACCGAGATGACAAATCAAATCAATCGCACCGAAACAATCATCGCAAACCTCACCGGCAAGAGCACAAAACCTTTCTTCCGTGCTCCTTTCGGATCCTATAACAGTACCGTCTTGCAAACAGTCGGAAACGCCGGATATAGTTACACTTTCCAGTGGACAATCGACTCGCTCGACTGGACAGGCAATTCATCCACTGATATCTACAACCGTGTCATCAACAATGTCGTGCCGGGAGCCATCGTATTGATGCATGCCGGTTACGGTGCCAACGGAACGAACGCCGCTTTGCCTAACATGATCAATCAGTTGCGGGCCATGGGCTACTCGTTTGTGACCCTCTCTCAGCTTATGAACACTACTAGCACTCCGGGAACCGGTTCAGGAACCAGCTATACCGTCCAAGCGGGGGACACCCTTTATGCGATCGCCTTGCGTTATGGTGTGACGGTCCAAGCGATTGTTAACGCCAATGGCTTGACCAATGCCAACCTGATCCGCGTTGGACAAATGTTGACGATTCCGGGAACAGGCACGCCCACGACTCCTACAACGCCGACAAACGGAACATCCTATACTGTCAAAGCCGGGGATACCCTGTACGCCATCGCCTTGCGGTATGGTGTGACGGTCCAAGCAATCGTTAATGCAAATGGCATGACCAATGCCAACCTGATACGCGTCGGCCAAGTGTTGACGATACCTGGCACCGGAACGCCTACAACACCTACGACTCCTACAACGCCCACAACCGGGACCAGTTACACAGTCAAAGCCGGGGATACCCTGTATGCCATCGCCTTGCAGTACGGGGTCACGGTCCAACAGATCGTTACCGCCAATAACATCGCTAACGCGAATCTGATCAGTATCGGCCAAGTGTTGACGATACCTGGCACCGGAACGCCGACGACTCCAACGACACCTACAACCGGAACGTCCTATACAGTCAAAGCCGGGGATACTTTATATGCCATCGCGCTCCGCTATGGCGTAACCATCACGCAGCTCGTGAACGCAAATGGCATAACCAATCCGAATCTTATCCGTGTCGGTCAAGTGTTGATCATCCCTTAAGTATGGCCTCAGAAGCCTATTTAAAAGAACACAAATAATTAAAGAGAACGCACACCCCGTCAGCGTTGGGGTGTGCGTTCTCTTTATTTTTTCGGATTAGTTTGCTACAATATTGATCAATTTCCCTGGGATGGCGATGGTTTTTCTGATGGTTTTGCCTTCGATGCCATCTTTGATGACACTGTTTTCCAATGCCAATGCGATCATGTCATCATTGGAAATATCAGAAGGAACCATTTCTTTTGTTTTCACTTTACCGTTGATCTGGAAAACGACTTCGATTTCGTCTTCGACAAGGAAAGATTCATCATAAGTTGGCCATGCAACATAGGAAATGCCTTCCGGTTTGCCCAGCTTCGCCCAAAGCTCTTCACCGAAGTGAGGCGCAACTGGCGCTAGCAATTGAACAAAGCCAGTGACGTATTCGAACGGCAATGCATCCACTTTGTAGGCTTCATTGATGAAGATCATCATCTGTGAGATTGCTGTATTGAAGTGCAGATTATCGTAATCTTCGGTTACCTTCTTGACTGTCTGATGGTAAACCTTGTCCAATTCATGCGTGTTGATGGTTGTGATGCGGTCCCGCATCTTGTCATTTTCATCCAAAAGCAGACGCCAAATGCGATCCAAGAATTTGCGGCTGCCTTCGATGCCGCCTTCACTCCATGTCGATGATGCATCCAACGGTCCCATGAACATTTCGTACATGCGGAGTGTATCTGCGCCATATCTTTCCACGATGTCATCCGGGTTGACGACATTCCCTTTGGATTTGGACATTTTTTCATTGTTTTCGCCCAAGATCATGCCTTGGTTGTACAACTTTTGGAACGGCTCTTTCGTCGGAACGATGCCGATATCGTAAAGGAATTTATGCCAGAAGCGCGCATACAGCAGATGAAGCACCGCATGTTCAGCACCACCGATGTATAGATCGACGTTCTGCCAATAGTCCAGTCTTTCGTTTGAAGCAAGATCATTGCGGTTATGCGGATCCATGAAGCGCAGGAAGTACCATGAACTGCCTGCCCATTGCGGCATTGTATTGGTTTCGCGTCTGCCTTTCATGCCGGTAATAGGATCGACTACATTGACCCATTCAGCGATGACGGCAAGCGGGGATTCCCCAGTGCCGCTCGGTTTCACTTGATCGGTTTTCGGCAACAGTAACGGCAGTTCATTCTCAGGAACCGTTGTCGATGTGCCGTCTTCCCAATGGATGACCGGAATCGGTTCGCCCCAATATCGCTGTCTCGAGAACAACCAATCGCGCAGACGATAGGAAATAACTTTTTCGCCCAATCCGTTTTCGGATAGCCATTCGTTCATTTTCGCAATCCCTGTCGCTTTATCCAGACCGTTCAGGAAATCGGAGTTGATGTGCAAACCATCTTCCGTATAGGCTTCCTCTTCGACGTTTCCGCCTTCAAGGACCGGGATGATTTCCAATTCGAATTTTTTGGCAAATTCATAATCGCGGGTGTCATGGGCAGGAACGGCCATGATGGCGCCGGTTCCGTATGTCGCCAAAACATAATCGGCAATCCAAATCGGGATTTCTTTGCCGTTCACCGGATTGATTGCATAAGCGCCAGTGAATACTCCTGACTTCTCTTTTGCAAGCTCAGTACGGTCAAGATCGCTCTTCAGTGAAATGGAATCGATATAAGCTTCGACGGCTTCGGCCTGTTGCCCGGACATGATTTCCTTCACCAATGGCAATTCAGGTGCCATAACCGCATAGGTAGCACCGTACAACGTGTCCGGTCTGGTCGTGAAGACCGTGAAGTCTTTATTCGTGTCTTTGATTTTGAAAGTGACGTTCGAACCTTCTGAACGTCCAATCCAGTTCCGTTGCATTTCTTTGATGCTTTCAGGCCAATCCACCAATTCCAGATCGTCCAGCAGGCGTTCTGCATAGGCAGTGATTTTCAGCATCCACTGTCTCATAGGTTTGCGGTAGACCGGATGGCCGCCACGTTCGCTTACGCCATCGACAACTTCTTCGTTGGCAAGTACAGTGCCGAGCGCCGGACACCAGTTGACGGAAACTTCCGCCTCATAGGCCAAACCTTGTTCATACAATTTTGTGAAGATCCATTGCGTCCATTTGTAGTAGCTCGGATCTGTCGTATTGATTTCGCGGCTCCAGTCATAACTGAATCCCAATGATTGGATCTGGCGTTTGAAGGTCTTGATGTTAAGCTCGGTAAAATCAGCCGGATCGTTACCGGTGTCCAACGCATATTGCTCAGCCGGCAATCCGAAAGCATCCCAACCCATCGGATGCAATACGTTAAATCCTTGCGCGCGTTTTGCGCGGGCAACGATATCCGTCGCCGTGTAGCCTTCCGGATGGCCTACATGCAATCCTTGGCCGGATGGGTAAGGGAACATATCCAATACATAATATTTCGGTTTCCCGCCCTCTTCGGTCGTTTTGAAAGTGCGGTTGTCTGCCCAATATTTTTGCCATTTTTTCTCGATCGTTTTATGCGTATAGCCCATTTCCAGCAACACCCTTTTCTTTTCATTCATCCAAACAGGTAATGGTCCATAAAAAAAGCCCTATAGGCAGCATCCATCACTGGTTCTGCCTATAGGACGAGTTTTTTCGTGGTACCACCTATATTGAATGTCTTTGCATTCCTTATCATGCCTATAACGCAGCGATGCGGTTTCGCTTACTTTTTCTTTCGGCGGAACAACTCAAAGGCGAGTTCAGGAGGCTCTTTGTGCATTTTCACCACCCATGCACTCTCTTCAAAAAAGCTGTTCCCTACTATTCCTTCTCTATGTCTTTTTCAGTTATGAATTGATTCATCTGCTATTTTAACAAATAAAACTCATTTCATCAAGACTTGATGCCTACCTAAGTCAATCCTTTTTGAGATTAGAAGCTGATTACTTGACCGATATAAATGATGTTGGACGTAATATCATTCGCTTCAATCAAAGCCGCTAAGCTAACGCCTTTTTTCTTGGCGATGCTGTACAAAGTATCGCCTTTTTGGACAGTGTACGTATTAGCGGATGCCGCAGGAGCACTTGTAGTTGGTGCTGAAACCTGCGCTGAAGTTGTCGCTGCAGCCACTTTCAAAGATTGGTTCACAAAAATGATATCCGTGTTCAGGTTGTTCCAAGTCTTCAGGTCCGCAACCGAAACGCCATTTGCGGATGCGATTTTATAGAGCGTATCCCCTTTTTGGACTGTGTACACTTTGTTCGTGACAGTCGGAACGGAAGGTGTTGTTACAGTAGGCGTCGTTACACCGGTCGAAGTATTCCCGGTCGTAACCGTGGCCTTCACTTTCAATGATTGCCCCGGATAAATATAATCGGAACTCAGGTTGTTCAGTGTTTTCAGTCCTGCAACTGTCAGGCCGTTCGCATTCGCGATTTTCCAGAGCGTATCGCCGGATGCCACGGTGATTGTGCTCGTCGTCGTGGACGTTGACGGCGCTGTTGTCGTCGGCTGTGTAACGGTCGGTGCTGTGACTGTTGCACTCTTAAGCGTCAACACTTGGCCTGGCAAAATGACATCAGAGCTAAGACTGTTCAATGCTTTCAGGGCCGCTACACTCAAACCGTTGGCGCTCGCGATTTTCCAAAGCGTATCGCCGGACGCTACCGTGGTCGTGCTTGCTGTAGAAGGCGTTGTCGGCGTTGTTGGTGTCGTCGGTTGCGTCACACTCGGTGTTGTCGTAGTTGGTTTTAGCAACAATGTTTGGCCTGGAACGATGACGTCACTCGTCAGATTGTTCAGGGATTTCAGTTCGGATACGCTCAATCCGTTCGCATTCGCGAGTTTCCAAAGCGTGTCGCCAGATGCTACCGTTACTTTACCGGTTGTTGATCCTGGTGTCACGGTTGGAGTTGTCGGTGTGGTTGGTGTTACCGTAGCCGCACTCTTCAAAAGCAAGACTTGACCCGTCAGAATCGCATCACTAGTCAAGTTATTCAATGTTTTTAAATCTGCAACCGTCATGCCGTTCGCGGTCGCAAGTTTCCAAAGAGTATCTCCGGACACGACAACGACGCTGCTGCCGTTCGATGGCGTTGTTGTTGGTGTGGATGGTGTTGTCACTCCAGGTGTCACATTAGTGGTGCCATTGATGTAGTTCACCGGATTGACGACGGTCCCGTTTTCCTGCACTTCGAAATGCAGATGCACTCCTGTCGAGCTGCCGGTAGTTCCCATCACGCCGATTTTTTGCCCTTGGCTGACGGTCTGTCCTACAGATACCGAAAGCCCGGATTGCATATGCGCATACAGCGTTTTGATGGTCACGCCATTTATTTTGCCGTGGTTGATGACGACGTAGTTGCCGTAGCTGTAATGATAAGTAGCGACTTCCACAACGCCTGCTTGTGACGCGGATATATTGCCGCTGCCTGCAAGATCAATGCCCCTGTGGAATTCCAACGCACCATTGATGGGCGACGTACGGTATCCGAAAGGAGATGAAATGTATCCGCTGGCTGGTTTAATGAAAGCTCCTGTGACAGTGGTTCCCGCAGTGCCCGTATTCGTACCGGTAGTTGGTGTGGTAGTGCCTGTCGAAGTGCTGGTTGTTTTTAAAAGCTGACCTGGATAGATTGCATCGGACGTCAGACTGTTTGCGTTCTTCAATGCAGCGACGGTCATGCTGTTAGCGTTCGCGATCGACCACAGTGTGTCGCCTGATTTAACGGTATAGGATTGGGTAGTCGTTTGCCCCGTATTGCTGTTTGATCCGTTTTCGGTTGTACCCGGTGTAGTCGTTGTCGCTTTGCCCAACAATAACTTCTGGCCTACGTAAATGGTATCGCCCGTCAGCGTGTTCAAGCTTTTCAACTCACTGACTGTCAAGTCTTTTGCGTTCGCGATTTTGTAAAGGGTGTCGCCAGCGACTACTGTATAAGACGCAGTTGTCGTGTCTGACGGTGTTTCAGTTGGTGTGGTTGGTGAAGTTGTTTCTTCATCCACTTCCTCCGCAGGTGTCTCATCCTCGACTACGACACTTTCAGGCAGCACCAGTCGATCGCCTACATAAATCATATTGGAATTCAATTTATTTAGCGTCAACAAATCGACCAAAGAAATCCCATATTTTTTAGCGATAGCATATAACGTGTCGCCGGATTGGACAACATGGACTGCAGCCCCCGCTTGGACCGGAGTATCCGGTGTTGTTGGTGTTTCAGGTGTTTCGGCGTCTTCTGTATTTTCAGCAGGTGCACCCGGTGTCTCTTGTTCTGTAGTATCTTCGTCTGTACTCCCCGGAAGCTCTACAGTCGGAAGTTCAGGTGATTCAGTCGGCTTTTCGAAGTCGACATTGCCAGCATCCGGTTCTTCAACTTCATCTTCAACGACAGGTTGATAGTTGTCATATTGATCCAACCCATACTGCGCAATGATCCTGTTCAATTTGGTGCTGTAGGCTGTGTCTGTCGCATAACGGCCGGTCAAGTAAGTCGTTGCGTCCTGATAACTGGCTGCATTGCTCTTCCAAGCACCCGCATAATAAGTCGGATTCCAGCTGGTCCCGTTGGACAAAAGATTTGCATAGTCCTGCAGGGATTCCGCATAGGAAGGATACTTTCTGAATTCAGCGTTGATTGGATAGTAATTCTGCCCACCACTGTCTTCCAATGTACCCATGTTGACGGATTCTCCGTCATAATTCCCTTTGATTCCGAACAAGTTATAGTTAGGAGCCGTCGATAAAGCACTTGTACCCCAGCCACTTTCCAAAATGGCTTGGGCCATCATCACGGAGGCATATAAATCATTTTGGGCGGCTATTACGGTCGCGGACGGGATAATCTGATTCAAAAAGGGATTTGTGGAATATACTTTTGTATCCGTTGTTCCAAGTGTAGTCGACTGTGCTGCCAAAACCAGTTGGACTGGCTTAACGACAGTTGTCATAAAGAACGACGTACTCAATACCGCTACGCTTCGTTTCAGTCTTTTATTCGTGGTGATAAAAGAATTGATCAATTGTTCTTTTTTCTTTTGGGTAATGCGTTCGTTTCTGGATAACACCAAAATATACCACTCCCTTTATTAAAATACTGCCGTTTTGGCAGTGAAAAACATCTGAATTTCTAAAATGATGGAGCATAATTTAAATTTCTTTTAAGAAAATTATCCAACATACCTATTATATGTTTGTTTCCCAAATTTTTGAATGGCTTTCATAACCATATTTAATATTTAACAATTGAAATAAAACTGTAACAATCCTTTCCATTGCTTAAAAGTAAGCCCTTTTCTTCTTTGGCCTATCATTAAATGTAACACACACGGTCAAATAGTCTACTGATAGGCCAAAAATCATGATAAAATGGATGGTGAGGTGAAAGTATTGACAAATCAATTTTTATACAGTGACACAAATAAACGTTACCATACATGGAATTACCATCTGCAACAACACTTTGGCGAAAAAATTTTCAAAGTCGCTATCGACGGCGGTTTTGATTGCCCGAACCGTGACGGCACTGTCGCACACGGCGGTTGCACCTTCTGCACTGTTTCCGGGTCCGGCGATTTTGCTCAAGACCGGATCGACCCGCTGCCTGTCCAATTGCGCAAAGGCATCGATATGATGCACAAAAAATGGCCGAATGTAAAGAGTTACATTGCCTATTTCCAGAACTTCACCAATACGCACGCTCCGGTGGATACTCTGCGCCATCGTTATGAGCAAGTTGTCAATGAGGAAGGCGTGGTCGGTATCATGATCGCGACACGTCCAGATTGCCTGCCGCCGGAAACGATCGCATATTTGGCGGAACTGAACAAGCGTTACTATATTTGGGTGGAATTGGGACTCCAGACCATCCATGAAGAAACAAGCAAAATCATCAACCGTGCACATTCCTATGACACCTATTTGAAAGCAGTCGAAGAACTTCGTGCGCATAATATCCCAGTATGCACCCATCTCATCAATGGGCTTCCTGGAGAAACCCATGATATGATGATGGAAAGCGTCAACCGTGTCATGCTGGATTCGGATATCCAAGGCATCAAGATTCATTTGCTTCATTTGATGAAAAATACCAAAATGCTTCGGGATTATCATCAAGGCAGGCTAAGGTTATTGGAGAAAGACGAATATGTTGAACTCGTATGCAATCAACTGGAAGTCATTCCGCAAGAAATCGTCATCCACCGCATCACAGGTGACGCACCGCGAGACACCCTTGTCGGTCCGATGTGGAGCCTCAAAAAGTGGGAAGTGCTGAACGCAATCGACCATGAACTGGAACGTCGCAATACCTATCAAGGAATCTACAATATCAGGAATAAGGGTGAGGAACATGTTGTTGTCCGCAGTGGACTTCAGTCATAAACTACTTAAAGAAACAGTCAGTAAGGGAGATCTCGTCATCGATGCCACTGTCGGAAACGGGAGTGACACGGTCCTCTTGGCTACGTTGGTCGGAGCGGCAGGAAAAGTGATCGGTTTTGACATCCAGGAACAAGCCATCGAAAACACGAAACAAAAGCTATTGTTGGCTGGCTTGATAGATCAGGTCACCCTGCTTCACCAAGGACACGAAACACTCGCGGATGTTTTGGACGATCATGCTGATGTCGGCGGTGCCATCTTCAACTTGGGCTTCCTGCATGGAGCCGACAAAACTGTCATCACCCGAAAGGATACGACCATCACGGCGGTCAGCGCTTTGTTGCCTAGGCTGCGGATCGGCAGCTACATCCTTTTGGTCGTATACAGTGGGCATCCGGGCGGCATGGTGGAGAAAAAGGCACTGCTTGATTACATCAGCGGTTTGAATCAAGCATCATTCAAGGTCCTGTACTACGGCTTCATCAATCAGATGAATGAGCCCCCGATTTTGATTGCCATCGAGAAAAAGAAAACGCCGTATATGAAATAGAAATAAGCACAAAAAAACTGCAAACGAGTTGCAGTTTTTTGTGCTTATTATTATTTGCCAGCTTGGACATATGAAAGCAAAGCTTCAGTTTTGTCCGTCTTCTCCCAAGTGAAGTCAGCATCGGCACGGCCGAAATGCCCGTACGCTGCTGTTTTTTTGAAGATTGGACGACGCAGATCCAACATTTGGATGATACCCGCTGGTGTCAAATTGAAGTTTTTGCGTACAGCTTCAATCAAAGTAGCTTCTGGATATTCGCTTGTACCGAACGTGTCGATCGCAATCGATACGGGTTCAGCAACGCCTATCGCATATGCCAATTGGATTTCGCATTTTGTAGCTAACCCAGCCGCAACAATGTTCTTAGCGATGTAACGGGCCGCATAACTTGCGGAACGGTCAACTTTTGTAGCATCCTTACCTGAGAAAGCTCCGCCACCATGACGCGCATACCCACCGTAAGTATCAACAATGATTTTTCTTCCAGTCAGACCGGAATCACCTTTAGGTCCGCCGATAACGAAGCGTCCTGTAGGATTGATGAAGTATTTAGTGTCAGCATCCAATAATGAATCATCGATGACCGCATGGATGACATGCTCCAAAATATCTTTTTTCAATTGTTCCAACGTGACATTTTCATCATGTTGCGTGCTCAAAACGATTGTATCCACACGTTTCGGTTTGCCGTTCTCATCGTATTCCACGGTAACTTGCGTTTTCCCGTCCGGTCTTAAGTATTCCAAAGTACCGTCTTTGCGGACTTCAGATAGACGTTTCGCTAGCTTATGACTAAGCGAGATAGGTAAAGGCATCAATTCTTCCGTTTCGTTGATCGCAAAACCGAACATTAAACCTTGGTCTCCTGCCCCGATTTCATTGTAATCCGTAGTCACTAGCTCTCTGCGTTCCAATGATTCGTTGACGCCGATTGCGATATCGTCGGATTGTTCGTCCAAAGATACCATTACAGCCAAATTATCCGCATCAAAACCAAATTTACCACGTGTATAACCAATTTCAGTTACAGTATCGCGGACAATCTGTTGGATGTTTACGTATGCGCTTGTCGTGATTTCACCAAAGACAACTACCAATCCTGTTGTGACAATCGTTTCGCAAGCAACACGCGCATATGGATCAGCAGCCAACAGTGTATCCAAAATTGCATCGCTGATCTGATCAGCGATTTTATCCGGATGACCTTCCGTTACTGACTCTGAAGTAAATAATCTTTTTTCTACCATTTTTCATTCCCCCATTTTTTGGTTACAAGGCGTCTTCACATATTGTGAATCCTATCGGGATATTGCAATTAGCCTCTGAAAAGCAACATACCTAATATACGCTATCATCATCAAAAAAGCAACAAAAAATAAGAGAATTTCATTTTTGTGCCATGGATTGTGCCATGGATCGTGCGCGCAAAAATACGCAGCGAAACTTTTTTGGGCGCTTATGACTCTTAAGTAGCTTGACATCACAATGACGTTAACCTATGATGAATTTGCGCAATATGTATGAGATGATACACTAACTGTACCCATTAATGAAGAAGGAAGAGATTATGCTGACAATCAAGAGACAATTCATGCACCTGATGAACCACACCTTTTTGGCGATGCTGACAGCCCCTTTGACGCTGCTTCATTTCGGAGCATGGAGAGGAATGACATTCAACGGACCCAACTATCTGCTGCTTTTCATGCTTTATCTATTTCTGATGTTAACCCATGCCCTCGAACGGCTCCTTTCAAAGAGTGAACAAGCCGGCACCAAACCTCCCTATAGAATGATACTGTTTTTCGTGATCCTTTCGATCGGATCTTTGACCATCATTTTCTCTTTATCGAATGTGATCCTGGCTGCCCTTCTTTTGCTGTATTTTGTTTACTCGATCTTACAATTTTATCCGTACAGTATGACAAACACTTTTTACGAGATACTGCTGAGACCGTTCTTTAAAATATTGATTCTCTCATCTGTATCCTTTTTTTCGCAAGCAAACTTTATCCCACTTCAGCTGCAATACGAATTGCTTCCGTTGATCCTGTTCCATATCTTTTGTTTGATACAGATTCAAATCAAAAATACCACAGGCAGCGATCGCCCAATGACTTATTATCAACAACTGCTTCTGAAGCACTCAAAATTTCTGAAAATGACTTCCTTCATGCTAGCCTATGCCACAGCAATCTTTCAAATATTTAATCTCAGCAGCTCGCTATGGGCCATCAGCTTATTCGGATTGTCCACACTACTGGTCTTTCCTTTATTCAAAAAAAGATTTCAAGCCGCCCTCAGAATTGAACATTATCTGTCCAACTACAGTTTTCTTTTCACGCTGGGTTATTCCATACTATTCTTGGTCTAACAGAAACAGGCAGCTGCACCAGTCGAATTGACGGGTGCAGCTGCCTGTTTACGTGTAAGAAAAAAGCACTCAAAAGAGTGCTTTGCAATGATGATCCGTACGGGAATCGAACCCGTGTTACCGCCGTGAAAGGGCGGTGTCTTAACCGCTTGACCAACGGACCATAAAGATAGTACAAATGGGCCTAAATGGACTCGAACCATCGACCTCACGCTTATCAGGCGTGCGCTCTAACCAGCTGAGCTATAGGCCCTTCAAAAGCGCATGACGCGAATCGGATTCGCGATAGTAGATCCTTCATTCAACTGAAATAAGAATCAATTGCGGGGACAGGACTTGAACCTGTGACCTCCGGGTTATGAGCCCGGCGAGCTGCCAACTGCTCCACCCCGCGATAATTTTATTATGACCTAAAGGTCATGACAATGATCCGTACGGGAATCGAACCCGTGTTACCGCCGTGAAAGGGCGGTGTC
>NZ_QBLC01000001.1 GCF_003052295.1 Trichococcus paludicola | reverse complement strand
GCCTGTAGTGGACTTTCACCACCAAGTTATCACCCATGCCGGGCGCACACACAAAAAACAAAGGTTGCCTCAACTATATTGGGGCAACCTTTGTTTTTTTGGAAATACGGAAAACGAGAATGGATTGGTAGGTGGCGCGTGCATGTACGTGAACTTACATGAATGTGTATGGGGATGAGTATGACCATGCGTGTATGTACCCCGCAGCTCCGGAAAGCCTTTGCTTGGCCGGAGCTGAAAAGACGACCGTGATGCGACTTCCGATGAAGGGAGACTCGCCGGAGGAGCAACAGATTCCATCCCCTCACCTCCGGCCAATCTTCGCTCATCGGAGGTGGGGAGGTGGAGAGATCAGGAGGTTGAGCCTCTGCAACAAATTAAAAAGAATCGGGCTATCCCTTCAACTCGTGAGATAGCCCGATTCTTCCTTTTTATTGCAGTATGGTGATTGTCAAAGTCTGTCTGCCATATGAAAGCGCGGCGTTCAGGTCTTCCATGTGCACGTCAATTTTATTTCCTATGATCGCTCCACCGGTATCCCCGGCAATCGCGATGCCATAGCCCGGTACGCTGACTAAGCTTCCCAGCGGGATCACGGAAGGATCAACCGCAATAACCATCGGATTGACCGACAAGTCGATGCCTGTAGCGGTAAAGTTGGATAGGCCTGCTTCGTGACGCGAATAGGCTGTTGCCGATACGACCAATGTCTTGCTCTGGGCAGCAGGTGTTTCCGTCACTGTTGGAGTAGTTACAGTCACAACTGACACGGTTTCAACTGCGGCAACGGAACTGTCTGTGATTTGGCTAACCGGTGCTTGCGCGGATGATGCGACAGCACTCTCTTGAACGGAAGAGGAAGCTGCCGACGACGCTGATTCTGCAACCGTGACGGCGCTGCTCGATTCCGCAACTTGTTGTTCTTCTGACGCTTTGGCTGCGACTGCAGCCGCTTCGGCATCAGCTTTGGCTTGAGCCTCTTCAGCAGCCAAACGGGCAGCTTCATCGGCATACTCCGTTTTCACCTGAGACAACACGGTTTGGTTTTCGGAAAGGATGCCTTTCAAAGAAGTCAATTCTTCCGCCAACGCAGTGGATTCGGAATTCAGGCGGCTCTCTGCAGCCTTGACTGATTGGATTTCCTCAGCCAACTGTTCTTCCAATGCCGTTAGTTTCTCTTCTTCGGAAATGGCAGATTCGATTTGTTCATTATCGGCAGCCTGCAATTGACCGACTACATAGGCCCTGTTGATGAAATCGGCAAAATTTTCGGAATCTAGCAGCATCAATACCTGATTCTTCGTTGCATCCGAAATCTGCAAGGCAACTAACCTCGTTTTCAGCTGTTCTTTACGCGACGCGATAAGTTCTTTTTGCGCTTCGATCGCCGCTTTTGTTTCGATTTGGCTTTCTTCAGTTGCAACAATCTGTGCCTTCAAGTCATCAATCCCCATCTGCTTCAGGTTGATTGATGCCAATGTTTCACCTATTGTCACTTCCACAGAAGCGATTTGAGCTTCCGTCTTTTGTTCTTCTTGGGTTAAGGTATCTAAGGTGGAACCTTGAACTTGTGTAATGGAAAGGGTCAGACTTGCTGCCAAGCCGGCCAACATCAGTTTCCCTATACGCTTTTTATGATTCAAAATCTCACGCCTCTCTTTTCTCGTTGGAAAATGCTCCTTTATTATATCGAATTTCCCTTAACGGAGGGTTGCATTCCTTTTACTGTTTCATTTCAAATGATTCAATCAACAGTCATTTCGTCTTATAACGAGCGGCTTCGTAACTTTTCTGTAATATAAGATTCCTTTCCGTAACATCATTTTGCCTTTCTTGCCTAAACAGTAACTGAAAACAATATAATTTTATGACAAACTTACCGAATTCCAGTAAAATGGAAAGTGAGGAATCTTGGAAGATCCGGGATTCAGAAGGAGACACTCATGTTATTAGAGAGAATAGGTTTAATCGATATCGGATCCAACACTATCCGTTTGGTCATCTTTGAAATCGATGAACACTTTACGATGTTCCAGGTCCAGAATATTAAGACCCCCGCAAGACTGTTTCAGTATTTGGACAAAAAGAAAAAGATGTCCCAAGCAGGGATCGATGTACTCATCAAAGTCCTGAAAAGTTTCAAATCTGTTGCTGATCAGTACCAAGTCAGCACGCTGATGCCGGTAGCGACAGCCGCCATCCGACAGTCGACCAACCGGGCTGACATTATTGCGCAAGTACGCAAGAAGACCGGCATCGAAATGATGTTGTTGCCGGAAGAAAAAGAAGCCTATTATGGGAATTATGCCGTTCTCCATACGACCCAATTCCCCAGCGGCATCACAATCGATATCGGTGGCGGCAGTACGGAAGTCACTTACTATGAAAATAAAGAACTCCTGCAATACCACAGCTTCCCGTTCGGGGTCGTGACCTTGAAGCAGATGTTCTTCGACGGCAAAGATCACAACGACCCGAAAGCGATAAAAAAGATGCAGGAATTTGTGAAAGAGCAATTCAAATCGATCAAATGGCTCAGCAAAAAACAAGTGCCGATTGTAGCCATGGGCGGCTCTGCCCGCAGCATCGCAAATGTCCACCAACGCCAAGTCAATTATCGATTAGCGGGCGTGCACGGTTACCGTATGTACCGAAATGACCTCCAAATGACAGTGGATTTGTTCCAGTCATTGAGCATTCCGCAGCTGCAGAATTTGGATGGGCTGAGCCGAGACCGCACCGATCTGATCATCCCCGCGAACGTGGTATTCAATACCCTCTTTGATGAAGTGAAGGCCCCCGTGTTCTTGTTCAGTAACAAAGGCTTGCGTGAAGGCATCGTGATGGAATTTCTCAATAACAAGTACGAGAACAAAGCCTTCAGCGTTTTCAATATCGCGGCTCAAACAGTCAGCAGGCTGGCCGCCAGCTACCACACCTTGGCACACGTCGCCCAGCAAAGAGTGAAGTTGGTCGATATGCTATATGAGGAATTGTGCCGATTGGGAATTTTTGACAAGAATCCAGACATGGAAAAACTGTTGCATTTTGGAAGCTACCTTTATTATCTGGGTCAATTCGTCGAGACCGGCGCCAGCTCGCAGCATACTTTCTACATCATTTCCAACAGCGATTTGAACGGCATCAGCCACAAGGAACGGGTAAGCATCGCTTTATTGGCCAGCTTCAAAAATCGGTCGCTCGTCAACCAGTACCTGTTGGGCTATACGGATTGGTATACAGTTACCCAGATTGATCAGCTGCAATCATTCGGCGGCATCATCAAATTCGCTGATGCCATCAATGACTCCCATATGGAGGTCATCCAAGACATCAAAATCAATAAGACAAAGAACGGGCACGATCTGGTGCTTTATTATAAAGGTGACATCCTTGCCGAAGAGTACCGCGCCGAGCGTCAACGAAAGCATATAGAGCGCCTCTTGAGTGGTAAACTTAACATTGTATTTACAAAAATTTAACAAAATTATGTTATAAATAAAGCTTACAAATCGAACGAACGGATGTGTAATATAATGGAATCAGATAGTAAACCCAATCTCGCTCATGCAGATTATTATTTCAATCGAGAGTTGAGTTGGCTGGACTTCAACAAACGTGTCATTGAGGAAGCGAAAGATCCTCAGAACCCTTTGCTTGAACAGCTGAACTTTTTATCCATAGCAAGTTCCAATCTTGATGAATTCTACATGGTTCGGGTTGCCGGATTACAGGATCAGTTCAAACTTGGCTACCATATGACTGACCGCAAAACCGATATGAGACCCCTTGAACAGTTGTCTGCCATCTCTGATAAAAACAATGGAAATATCGCCTTACAATATGAGTACTATTATGAACTTTTGAATAAATTGGCTGAAAAGAATGTCCGCATCAAAAAAATCAGCGACCTATCCAAAAGTGAATTCGCGATTATAGAAGAAACTTTCCATGAGCAAATTTTCCCTGCTTTGACGCCGCTCGGGATCGATGCATACCGCCCCTTCCCTAACCTGAACAACAAACTGATTCACATTTTTGTCAATTTGGAAAAGGAGGACACGACCCGAGTTGCGATAGTGCCTGTTCCCGCTCCGCTGCAACGGTTCATCTTGTTGGATGAGGACAAAAGCGACATCGGCATCATCCTGCTGGAAGACGTCGTGCGCCATTTCATCCATACCTTATTCAAAGGTTTCACCGTCACAAACAGTTTCAGCTGCCGGATCACCCGCAATGCGGATTTGGAATTGCATGAAGATGGTGCGGATGATCTGCTTTTGGTCATCCAGGATTACCTGAAGAAGCGCAAAAACGGGATGGCCGTCCGACTTGAAGTCGACACCCGCGATACAATCGAGTCTCTCCAGGGAGACGTGCGTTTTTTGCAGACTGAACTGGATCTTGATGATCGCGATGTCTACCTGATCGATGGCCCGTTGGATCTTACTTTCCTCAGCAAATTGACGCGCTATCTGGCGATTGCTTCGCCAGAAGACGTATACCCTAGCTTCTCTCCGGTAACACCAAGAGATCTGACCGGAAAAGACATCTTTGATGTGGTCGAAAAACAAGACGTCTTCTTGCACCATCCTTATGATTCGTTCGATCCGGTCGTCGATTTCATCAAAAGCGCCGCTGAAGATGAAGATACGATTGCCATCAAGCAGACCCTTTACCGTGTCAGCAAAGATTCGCCGATCATCGAAGGATTGAAGACTGCAGCCGAATCCGGCAAGCAAGTCACTGTGCTTGTCGAGCTGAAAGCCCGTTTCGACGAAGAAAACAATGTGCAATGGGCCAAAGAATTGGAAGAAGCCGGTGCTCATGTCCTTTACGGGATGACCCACTTGAAGACCCACAGCAAAATCACGATGGTCGTAAAGAAACAGCATAACCGGATTGTTCGATATGTCCATCTGGCAACCGGCAATTATAACGATAAGACCGCCAGACTTTATACCGATATGTCCATCTTCACCGCAAATAAGGAGATCGGCGAAGATGCAACAAACTTCTTCAACTACTTGAGCGGCTATTCGGATCAGCCGGAGTACAATCATCTGCATGTGTCGCCTTTTGAAATCCGCGATTCATTCATTGAGTACATCGACGACGAAATCGCCTCCCACAATCAATTCGGGAATGGGCATATCCTCGCAAAAATGAATTCCTTGACCGACAAGCGCGTCATCATGAAACTGTACGAAGCCAGCCAAGCCGGCATCCGGGTCGATCTGATCATCCGCGGCATCTGCTGCCTGAAGCCCCAAGTACCGGGCGTCAGCGAAAACATCCATGTCCGCAGCATTGTCGGCCGCTTCCTGGAGCATAGCCGGATCTACTATTTCCATCATAATGGCGATGAAAATCTTTTCCTGTCCTCCGCTGACATGATGACCCGTAATATGATCAAACGCGTCGAAATAGAGTTTCCGATCCTGGACAAAGCCATCAAGAAGGAAATCCTTTCCTTGATGGATGTCTACCTTGCGGACAACACGAAAGCGCGCGAACTATATCCTGACGGGACCTACCGGCACGTCCGCAACGACAAGCCAGCGGTGGATGCGCAAAAGTACTTCATGGAACTGGCGAATAAAGAAAAAGAAATCCCAACACTCTCCGAAAAAGATTCTTGGTTAAAAAAAATCCAACGTAGATTCAAGAAATAACGGCAGAAAAAAAGAAGGTCAAGAGCTGCGCGCTCTTGATCTTCTTTTTCTGCCGTTATTAGGCTATTTGATTGTTTTTCGAAATTGCCAAGCCGATCGCAAACCCGATTACGGATGGGATCAGCCACCCCATTCCGATATCGGATAAAGGGATCGCTGAATCGGCCCAGGCGATGACACCGTTCATGCCGACAGCGTCCTTGATTCCTAGCGGCAAAGCTTTCAGGAAATCAATGGTCGCGAAAGGCAACGTGAATAGGGTCGTCATCTGGTAGACAATCGTGCGGTCATTGAACAGGCTGCTCATGATCGACAGTAAAATCAAAGTGATCGCGAGTGGATATAGGAACATCAACACCGGAATCGAGAACGCGATGATCTGGCTCAAGCCCAGATTCGCCAACCCGAAGGAAATGGCTGTGAAAAGATAGACGTATTTTTTGTAGTCCAATGAGTTGGGAAACATAAGCACGAACGTTTCGCTGATGGCCGTGATCAACCCGATTGCTGTTTTTAGACAGGCCACGGTGATGATGACCGCAAACAGGACAGCTCCAAACATTCCGAAGTACTCGTTTGAGATCTGCGCTAAAGCGATGCCACCGTTGTCGCTTATTTCAAAAACACCACGGCTTGTTGCGCCCAAGTAAACCAGCGAACCGTAAATGACAGCCATCAACAGCATGCTGATCGTTCCGGCTTTTATCGTATCCCTCGCGATGGTAGTCGTTTTTGTGACGCCCAAGCCTTGGATCGTCGTTACGACGATGATGCCGAAAGCCAAGGAAGCCAGCGCATCCATCGTGTTGTATCCTTCCAAAAAGCCTTTGAAGAATGCGCCTATCTGATAGCTCGCATCCACCGGGATTTCACTCGCTGTCCCCATCGGCGCGAAAAAGCCGAAGAGGATCAGAATCGAAAGAAATACCAGGAAAATCGGGTTCAGAACCTTGCCTACCCATTTCAAAATTTCCGATGGCTTCAGTGAGAACCACAGCACCGCCGCGAAGAAAAGCAACGAGAACAGGAACAACGCCATTTTTGTCATCGAAGGATCCAGATAAGGCGCAAAGGCTGCCTCGAACGAGAC
The DNA here is from genome assembly GCF_003052295.1 of Trichococcus paludicola. Lineage (GTDB taxonomy): Bacteria > Bacillota > Bacilli > Lactobacillales > Aerococcaceae > Trichococcus > Trichococcus paludicola. The sequence goes on along the minus strand of NZ_QBLC01000001.1, from coordinate 594,723 downwards.
GGTCGCGGTACGCGGCGTCGCAAAGAAAGGTCCGATCGTCAGGTATAGTGCCGCTGTGAAGAACACCCCGTATTTCGGATGGATTTTGCTCGCCATTTCCAGCAGGCTTTCTTTACCGGACAGCCCCATCGCCACGATACCCAGAAACGGCAGCCCCACTGCCGTCACGATAAACCCTAATATCGCCGGAATCAAGTTTTGACCAGCCAATTGCCCCATATGGACCGGGAAAATCAGGTTGCCGGCACCGAAAAATAAGCCGAAGAGCATAGATCCTATGTATAGATATTCTTTATTCGATAATTTCTTATCCATTAAGTCTCAGCCAACTTTCTGTTTCAATTTTGTTCATTCTATCATGGCATTTCCTCTGTTACTATAATTGGCAGCGCTAACCGAAAAAAACTTACCAATTTCTCATTTTTAAAACTATCGCACGAGTACTGGTTGTCATCCGCAAAATAACGGCAATATTACAATAAACGAGCACAAATGATTGCCACAAAAGAAACAATCTTACTCGTTTTTTGTAAACAGTATGTAAAATCCTTTTATTTTTTCAGGAATATGCTAGAATTAATTGACTATAAACAAGAATTGAGGAATGTAAAAAAATGATTACCGTATCAAATGTCAGCCTACAATTTTCCGATCGCAAGCTGTTTGACAATGTCAATCTAAAGTTCACCCCTGGTAACTGCTATGGCGTCATCGGTGCCAACGGAGCTGGAAAATCTACTTTTTTGAAGATTTTATCAGGCGTCATCCAGCCCACCACCGGAGATATCATTATGGATCCAAATGAACGTTTAGCTGTACTGAACCAAAACCACTATGGCTTCGAAGACCATCAAGTACTGGACACTGTCATCATGGGTCACAAACGTCTTTATGCCATCATGGATGAAAAAAATGCCATCTATGCAAAAACTGATTTCACTGAGGAAGACGGCATCAGAGCCGGCGAACTTGAAGGCGAATTTGCCGAATTGGATGGATGGGAAGCCGAATCCGATGCTGCAAGTCTCTTGCAAGGTTTAGGAATCGGTGAAGAATTGCACTTCAAGCAGATGAGCGACCTATTGGAGCCGCAAAAAGTAAAAGTTTTGCTGGCGCAAGCATTATTCGGCAAACCGGACGTATTGCTATTGGACGAGCCGACAAACGGTTTGGACAAAGAATCCATCGAATGGTTATCCGAATTCCTGATCAACTTCCCTAACACTGTCATCGTTGTTTCTCATGACCGTCACTTCCTGAACACAGTATGTACGCACATGTGTGACGTTGACTTCGGAAAAATCAAACTTTATGTCGGTAACTATGACTTCTGGATGCAATCCAGTCAATTGGCTTCTAAACTAGCAGCCGATTCCAATTCGAAAAAAGAAGAGCAGATCAAGGAGTTGCAGGACTTCATTGCGCGATTCAGTGCAAATGCATCGAAATCCAAACAAGCGACTTCACGTAAAAAGACGTTGGATAAAATCACATTGGATGATATTCAACCATCATCCCGTAAATATCCTTTCGTCGGCTTCACACCAGAACGCGAAATCGGTAATGACTTGCTGATCGTTTCGAACCTTTCCAAGACAATCGATGGCGTCAAAATTTTGGACAAAATCAGCTTTGCTTTGAACAAAAATGATAAAGTCGCTTTCGCAAGCCGCAAAGATATCGCTACTACCACCCTCTTCAAAATTTTGATGGGTGAAATGGAAGCTGACGGCGGTACCTTCAAATGGGGCGTCACAACGTCACAAAGCTACTTGCCGAAGGACCACACGAATGAATTCCCGGTTGCCGACATCACTATCTTGGAATGGTTGCGCCAATTCGCAGGCAAAGAAGAGGACGACAATACCTTCTTGCGCAGCTTCTTGGGCCGCATGCTGTTCTCAGGTGAAGACGTCATGAAGAAAGTTTCTGTCCTGTCCGGGGGAGAAAAAGTACGTATCATCCTATCGAAAATGATGCTTACCAAAGCAAACGTCTTGGTATTGGATGATCCGACGAACCACTTGGATCTTGAATCCATCACCGCCTTGAATGACGGCATGATCGCCTTCAAAGGGGCGTTGTTGTTCACTTCACACGATTACGAGTTCATCAACACTACTGCGAACCGCATCATCGAAGTGACTCCAAACGGCGTCGTGGACAGAATGGAAACAACCTACGAAGACTTCTTGGCGGATAAGGATGTCCAAGCAAGAATCAACGCACTTTATAAAGATCAAGCATAAAATCGGCACGAAAAAGAGGAACAAACCGACGAGCGTTCGGGTTGTTCCTCTTTTTGTTTAATAGAATATTTCAATTCCAAAAGTGCCTCACCTCTGGTGTTGCACAGGGTTATAAAATATTCCATGCATCCCAAAACGTTGGCTAGCTTCACGGGTTAGCCCTTCGGAAATTAGATAAATCTGACCCATTGCGCTCTACGATGCTCATTCAGGGCCAGATTTCCTAAATTTCTTTCAGGGCTGAACGAACCCGTTCCGCTTTTCTAAACTTTTTTCCAGATCATGTGGGCTTCGCAGGCTAGGTCTTCGCCGTTCATGATGCGGTGCGCGGTGATGATTTCGCCGTTCTCCGCTTCTTTCATTGACATGGCGCTGGTGATGCTGTTGCCGTATTCGACCTCTTTTTCGTACTTGATCGTAACGGCAGCCATCTGGTGATCCATGATGAATTTCGGATCGATCGTGTTGATGATCCAATCGAAATATTTCGCGTTGTTGACATGGCGATTGTAGTCGATATCCAAGTATCTGACGCGGAAATCCTGTTCCTTGCGGTTTTCCGGCTCCAGTTGGATCGGCTTCTGCATGCGCACCATCGTCCGGATTTCATCGGCCTGATAGACGGTCAGCAGGTCTTTTTGGATCTGGACCATTTTACGGGTCTCGATGTCCATCATGACGAAGTTCGTCATCACTTCCACACACAGTTGTTCGCTTTCATCGTAAGCTCGGAAGCGGCGATAGGTGAAGAAACGGTTATAGCTCATCGCTTCTGTTTCCAGAATGATTTCTTCGCCTCGGTGCGGCATGCGTTCGATCTGCATGTCGTACTGAACGATGATCCAACTGAGTCCTCTTTCGGACATCTGATCATTCGTGTTCCCGAGTGAATCGCTTTGTTGGCCCGACAAGTCCATCATCAGGTTGACGAGCGATGGCAAAGTTATCTCACCGGTGATGTCACATTCATAGCCTTTAATGCGATGGGTGCTGCGATAGATTAATCCGCTCAACGTTTTCCCTCCAAAATCAATTTTATAATAGAAAGGATACCACACTTTTCAGAGCGGACCAACCGAAAAACTAAGAAGCGTCAGACGCGCAATTGCTGTCTGTCGTTGTAGAATTCGCGGTATGCCAAGAAAGAGGCGATGTAGGAGGAGATGCTTGTCGCCGCCACCAGCATGAAAGTCACCATTATTTGATACATGATGGCTGTCATCGGTACGGTACCGGCAAACATCAGACCCGACATCATGCCCGGCAAGGATACGATGCCCACCGTTTTGGCGGAATCCAAGGATGGCTGCATTCCTGATCTGATTGTCTCCCTCAAGATTGTGCGCGATGCTTGATTCGGAGTCGCACCAAGAGACAGTTTTTCCAGAATCTGCTGGCGCTGATCACGGAACAAGGAATTCAGGTTGCGGTAGCACAAGCCGATGGTCGTCATCGCATTCCCGGCTATCATGCCGGTGATCGGCACAATCTGTGATGGGATAAATTTGACGGAACCCGATAGCACCAAGATGGATAACGTCAAAATCGCTGAAGCAGAGATGGCGATAAGCGAAATCTTCAAGGAATTTGGGATACTGTTGCTGCGTTTATGGGCATTCCATGACGCATTGAAGACGATGACAGCGACCATCACCAAGGTAACGATTGTATTGTTCACGTTGAACAGATACGTCAACACGTACCCGACCGCAATCAACTGCACAACGGCTCTGGCAATGCTGTACAATATGTCTTTGGCCGTGCCTAATTTTTCTTTGTAGGAGATGTAGACTCCCACCATTACCAACGAAAAGCTCAACATAAGCGTGATTGGACTGACTTGTAGATCCATCTTAATTCCCCTCTCCTTTTACGATTTTACCTGCAACGATATGGATGTTCTTATCCGCCAAGCTGGATTCTTCCTCATTATGGCTGACCATGATGATCGTCATATCGGCATGCTCCCGCATTTCCTCGAGCCATTTCCAGATGATTTGGCGATTCGCTTCATCCAAGGCGCTCGTCACTTCATCGAGCAAGAGGATTTTCGGTTGAAACAAGACATTACGTATCAAAGCGACTCGTTGTTTTTCCCCGCCGGACAAGGTATTGATTTCTTTATCCAAGTATTCCTTCGGCAGCCCGAGCGACTCTAAATAGGATATGGCTTTCTTTTCATCAAATTCTTTTTTGCGGATTTCGTAAGGAAAGACCAAATTATCACGTACGGTTTTTCCGAACAAAACGGGTGTCTGGAACGTATAGGAAACCTCCTTGCGGTATTCGGTGGGTTCGTACGCATCCAGCGTTTTGCCATGGTAGCGTATTTCGCCTTCAGTACGCGAAAGGATCGTCGCGATGATTTTCAACAGTGTGCTTTTGCCGCTTCCGGACGGGCCGGTTATCGAGAGAAACTCACCCTCCTCCAGCGAATAGGTGATGTCGTCCAGAATGACTTTGCCGTCTGACACAAAACTCAGATGTTCCATTTCCAATAATGCCATTTTTAAATTACTCCTTTATCATTCAAATTGCGGCCGAAACTGTTGCGAACACCAAAAATCGCTGTACAGATTGGCTATACTTCATTCCTCTATTCTATCACTACTTCCTCCATTTTCACTAATGATAATAATTATAATTTAGTAATAAATGTAAAAAGGCAACCCCTGATCGGAGCTGCCTTTATCACAAGCATCTTTATTCTTTCAATTCAGAGTACGAAATCAACTGGATTGCCTCATCTTCCCGAATCCGATCTGCAAAGTCGGAATGCATCAAAAATTCCGCCATGTAGGCCCGTTCTTTTTGAAGACTGCTCACGCGTTCAAGACTTGCGTCGACATAACCGGGATGGACGATCAATTCAATCGAGGTGTCTTCTTTTTCCAAGACGGCCATGATGTCATCCAATTTTTCCATCACGCTCATCCCTAATTCAGCCTGCGGTTTTTCAGCTGCAAAACCGAGATCGAATTGACGATCCGTGTGCAATACCCCATGGCTGCCTTCAAAGTGGTCCCGGATCGGCAAATCGTACTGGATCGCCAACGACAGGATGACTTTGTTGAGCGGCTCCACCATATGCACATGGTGGTGCGAATCCAAATGCGTTGGTTTGATGCCCGCTTTGCGCACCTTTTCGATCTGCGCATGCCACTCCGCATAAACTTCATCCAAATCCAGCGACGCCGCATGTTGCTGCACATATTCCCGAGTTTGGAAACGCCCATTGGCACTGATGCTGTCTGCATCAGGCAATAGTGGCTTCCCGAGCGTCAAATTCAGATGAACCCCGATTTCCAGATCCGGATGATCGGATGACAATTCCACTGCATGATCGAATGCGGCTCCGTTCGCCAGCAGAGTCGTCGAGGTGGTGATGCCGTACAAAAAACTGTCGATGATGCCGTAGTTCACGCCATTTGTGAGACCAAAATCGTCTGCGTTGATGATTACTTGTCCCATATTTCATTCTCCTGTCTGTTTCGGATGGCGGTTCGGCTTCAAATCGCTTTGACTGCCCCGCCATCCACATATAGTGTGCTGCCGGTGATGTACGTATTCGCCTCGGAAAGAAGGAAAACGACGGCTTTCGCGAATTCTTCCGGTGTACCGTAACGGCCCAAAGGAATGCCTGCAATCGCGTTCTTGTCGACTTCCGTTAATGGCAACTCTTTCGCTTTGGCGTTCGCTTCATTCAGATACTTCAGGCGATCGGTTGCGATTTTTCCCGGTGCAACGACATTCACAAGGATATTGTCAGGCGCCAGTTCATCGGCAAGCGTCTTGCTCAGGCCGACGATGCCGTTCCGGAACGTATTGGAAAGCACCAGATTAGGCAACGGCGTCTTCACCGAAATCGAAGCGATATTGACGATGCGACCGCCCTCTTTGCGCAGATCGGGCAGCACTTCGCGGATGATCCGGATGTAGCTCAACAGGTTCAATTCGAAAGCCTGTTGCCAAGCCTCATCGGAAAAAGAATCGAATGTCCCGCTTGGCGGACCGCCTGCGTTGTTCAACAAGATATCAATTTTCCCGAACACTTCATGCGTCCTTGCCACCAGCTTCTGGATATCCTCATTTTTGGTGATGTCGCAAGGAAAATAAGCGACCTTTCCGCCATGCAAGGCTTCCAGTTCTTCTTTCACTTCAGCCAACTTGTCTTCGCTTCTGCTCGTGAGCATGACGTGCGCGCCTTCTTTGACGAGTTCCTTCGCCACTGCCTTGCCCAATCCTTGGCTCGAAGCAATGACCAGCGCCACTTTGTTCGTTAATCCCAGATCCATTTCGGCTCCTCCTTCAACTGCTTTATTATCCTGATCTTCATATCCATACTATAGCCCAAAAGCGTCCACATCACTAGCATTTCACTCACTCCACTGCATTTGTCCCTGCTCGCCTCCAGGATAGTCTGTTATAATGGTAGATGAACTTATTTGCCTTACCGATAAGATACGCGCAACTTTTTTATTACAAATACTAACCCGATGGACAGGAGACTTTCCCATGAGAATACTGCATACAGCCGATTGGCATCTGGGCAAAATCGTCAATGATTTTTCCATGCTGGATGACCAGCGCCATTACTTGATGAACCTGATAGAAACACTCAAAGAAAAAGAAATCGATGCGATCATCATGGCCGGAGACCTTTACGACCGCGCTTTGCCGTCGAAAGAAGCGGTGGCGCTTGCCAACCGGACGCTGACCAGGATGGTGAAGGAATTGGGCGTGCCTGTATTCGTCATCGCCGGCAACCACGACAGCAACGAGCGGATCGAATATGCCGCCGATCTGCTGGCCGAGAGCCGCCTCTATATAGAAGGAACCATGAAGAAAGAGGCCATCCGAAAAGTTGCCTTCCAGGGAACCAACTTCTATCTGCTGCCCTTTGCGGATCACGTCTATGTCCGGGAAACGCTTCAAGATGACACCATCAAAAATATGGAGGATGCCGTTCGTGCGCAGTTGGCGACCATCAAAGCAACGATGAACCCGGATGAAGTAAACATCCTGATTGCGCACGGCTATGTGATCCAAGCCGGAAACGACACGAGCGAGCCCTCCGATTCCGAACGTCCGCTCAGCATCGGCACTTCCGAATACGTGGATGTGTCGCTGTTCGAGGACTTTGATTACGTCGCTCTGGGCCATCTGCACAAGGCCCAGAAAGTCAAAAACGACAAAGTCCGGTATAGCGGCTCGATCCTGAAGTATTCAAAATCGGAAACCCCGCATCAAAAGCAGACGAGTATCGTAACGATAGAAAAAGGCAAACTGGAAATCGAACCCCTCCGCATCAAGCCTTTGCGCGATATGCGCACGATCAGAAGCACATTTTCCGAGTTGATGAACGGCCAATCCGACGATTACCTGTTTTTTGAACTGGAGGATACGGAATATGTGCTGGATGCGATGAACCAATTGCGCCGTCGCTATCCGCAGGCGATGGGCCTTGAATACGTCAGCCGGAGAGAGACCGAATCAGTGGCCTTGCAGCATAACCGGGAGGATCTACAACAGCTGTCGTACCCGGATCTGTTCAAGGACTTTTATGAGCAATACCGCGCCATCGAATTGGATGAATCCGGTCAAAAAATCGTTGCGGATGTCTTTGCCGCTTTGGGAAGGAAAGATTAGATGAGACCCTTAAGATTAGAAGTGAGTGCCTTCGGGCCATACAAAGAAAAGATCGTATTGGACTTCACGCAATTCCAGAACCAGACGCTGTTCCTGGTGAGCGGGCCAACTGGTGCCGGCAAAACCACGATTTTCGACGCCATTGCCTACGCCCTTTACGACGTCGCCAGCGGCAGCAGTCGGGAAAAGGACACATTCAAATCCCAGTTCGCAACGGAGGAGTCGGTCTGCTACGTCGATCTGACCTTCGAATACAACGGGAAGACTTACCGAGTCCGACGTTCCCCTGCCCAGATGGGTCCTGGGAAGAGCGGGAAAATCATCAATCTTTTGGCTGATGTGGCCTTTTATCACGATGACACCGTGACGACAAAAGCGCGCGATGCCAATGCGGAAATAGAGCAGTTGCTTTCCTTGAACTATGAGCAGTTCAAACAGATCGTCATGCTGCCGCAAGGGGAATTCAAAAAACTGCTGGAATCGAACAGCAACGAAAAAGAGACGATCTTCCGGAACATCTTCGGGACCGAAATCTTGAAAAGTTTCCAGGAGGAACTGAAGGAGAAAGCCAGATCGCTCCAGAGCCAAGCGACTTCCGCCCATGATTCCCTGCAGACCGCCTATTCCTTTGCTTCCGGAATAAACGATGACGCCCTGCAGGAAGTACTCATCTTGCAGGACACCGAGCGCATCCTAGTTCGGATCGCTGAACTGCTGGCGGCGCTCGAAGAAGAACGCAACGCCAAAGAACGGCAGCTCACGGGTTTGCGTTCACAAAGCCAATCCGCTTCCGATACCATCAAACTGCTGGAAGACATCGCCCAGCTGGAGGCAAGGCAGAAAGTTCTTGAGGAAGAAGAGGCTTTTGTTGTCGATTGGAAAAGGCAATTGAATCGCCATGAACAAGCCGTCAAAGCCGAGGAAAAAAGATTGCTGTGCGTTGCAGCATCCAGAAACCAGAATGCAAAACAGGAACAAGCCAAACAAAATGACGATCTTTTTGACCAATTGAATCAGGCTGCACACGATAAAAAACCGGCGTTCGAAGCAGCTGAACGTGCCCTTTCCCTGATTCCAAGCTTGCGTGAGCAGGTCGACGCTGTGAAGGAACAGGAAAAGCAGCTTATTGCATTGGCGAAGAAAGAAAAAGAACTTACCAGATGCCAACAAGTCTGCAGCGATGCCACGAAAGAACTGCAGAAACAAATGGAACTCAAACAAGCCCAAAAAGAAAATCAGGAACAGTGCCAGCAGAAGCTTGCGGCTGTGAACCAGGCTCAAAAGGACACCTCCATCATCCAAGAGCAATTGAGTGCTTGCAGAATGAAGGTGCAGCAAGCCGACCAGCTCCACAAGAGGATTGCCCAAACCCAAAAATTACTGGATGACCAACGTGCAAAAGCCGCGCGATTCCTGAATCTCGAAAAAGAATACATGACGATCGATCAACAGTTCAAGGATGAAACCCTCCTATACAACCGCAACATCGCCGGCATCTTAGCCGAACAGTTGGTTGGCGGAGAAGCATGTGTTGTCTGCGGTTCACCGGAGCATCCCGCACCCGCGCAAAAAACGGCGGAGACACTCTCGGATCAGGAACGGGAGCTGCTGGAGAAGAAACGGAATCAGGCCTATGCGGATTACCAACAGGCAACTGCGGAACTTTCCGGCATCAGCAAACAACTGGCTGACCTATTCGATGAGTTCGCCGTTCTATCTGAAACTTTCGAAATCTACAAGGAAGAACAGAGAGAAATACGCGATAAGGAGATCGCATCAGAAAAAGCATTCCTGTTGGAGCTGAAAAAGCTGCAGAAAGTACTTAATGAAGAAGAGGCCCTCTTCAAAGAGCAAACCGACACCGAAGCGAAGCTGCAAGAAATCGACAAGAACTGCCTTGCCCTTCAGCAGACGTTGCTCTTGAACGAAACCCTTTCCCGGGATCTGCTGGTCGAGATTGACCAGGATAAACAAGTTCTGGGCGACAAGGAGCTCGCAACCGTTCAAAAAGAGATTCTGCAGCTGAACGAAAAGATTGAAACTGGCACAAGCGACTACAACAAACTGAAAACCGAGCTGCTGGAACTCGAGAAACAGACAGCAGTCTGCCTTGCCAACCGCACCACCTACTCAGCTCAGGTAGAGGAAGCCACCACTGCTTTGCTGGATGCTGAAGCGGTATATGCAACCATGTTGGCCGCTGCCGGTCTGGAAGAGCCTTTCAACCAGCTGATTTTGGACAAGTCACTGTGTCTGGATCTCCAGAAAAAAATACGCGCGCATGAAGACGACCTGAACGTCACTGCGACCCGTTTGCACGATCAAAGGAAAGCCGCAGCAGCACTGGATCAGGATCAGTCAATTGCTTCCTATGCCGATCAAAAAGTACTTCTCGACAATGCCATCCGCGAGTCGGAAGAGCAAAAAGACCAGCTCGCAGGCGACATCCAAATGCTCAAAAAAGCGGACCAAGAAATCGCCGCAATCTACAAAAAGCAGCAGCAGATCATTGCCGATTACCAAAAATACAGGACATTGTCTGATATCGCCAACGGTACCAAAGAAACCGACTATATTTCCTTCGAACGCTATGTGCTGGCAATCTATTATGAAGAAATCATCGAAGCCGCCAACCTGCGCTTCCAACAAATGACCAACAACCGCTATCTGTTGTTGCGCAAGGAGGACATAGGAAAAGGTGCCGGAGCCAAGGGTCTGGACCTGGATGTATTCGACCATTACACAGGGCAAACCCGCAGTGTCAAAACGTTATCAGGCGGTGAAAGCTTCAAGGCATCCCTTGCGCTTGCGCTTGGACTCAGCGACGTGATGCAAAGTCGAAGCGGCGGCATCCAGATCGATACACTGTTCATCGATGAAGGCTTCGGTTCACTGGATCCCGAATCATTGGATTCCGCAATCGAAGCGCTGTTCTCCCTGAACAGCAGTGGACGTTTGGTCGGGATCATCTCACACGTCGAGGAATTGAAGACGCGGATACCGGTCCACATCGAAGTCAACCGCACGGCGGAAGGCAGTACCGCAAAAATTATCCTCTAGACAAAGGAAAGTCCAGCTACATTTACGTAACTGGACTTTTTTGCGTCTCCTGATTCGTTGGTTCAAAAGCGTCTGATCAATTTTCCTTTACAATTAATACATCACACGGCGCATGTTTGATGACATGGTTCGTCACCGATCCGACCACCAATTTTGCGATGGTGCCCTTACCGGTCGCACCCATTACAATCAAATCACAATTCCATTCTTCCACAAGCGTCTTCGCAATCATTTCCTTAGCGTTTCCTGAGCGCATTTCCTTGTGTACCGCGACCCCGTTTGCCCGCGCGAATCTGTCCAATTCATCGAATAAAGAGTCCTTGTCTTTCTGCAGCTGTGCGGCTTCTTCGGCATTGTTCTGTTTATCCAGTATCGCAATAAGATAAAGCGCAGCATCGTTCCTTTCAGCGATATGGACCGCCTGTTTGAACGCCTTGATCGAAGCCTCCGATCCGTCCACCGGGATCAATATGTTTTTATAATGATTCATTCAAACTCACTCCTTTGGAATAATCAACCAGAAAACGCTTTCCTTACTCATATTTTACTATACTTACGGAAGAAACAAAAGATTAGCCGCCCTTCGGTTGATAAATTTACAAACCAAAAAGAGCCCGGATGGCAGGCTCTTTTTTAGTTATCTTGTTACCCCTATCAACATCTCAGCGGGGGATAGCTTCATTTCACCTGAAGTGATAGCTCTTATCCATCTAAATTTCTCTGCTTTCCAATTGACCGATCTCTTTAACATCTTTTCGGAGGGTCGCTTGGGATAAGTTAGGGCGAACTTTGTAGGCTGATTTTGATGACATGATTGCATTCACCAAGCCAGTCTGGATCATTTCCGTAATATCATCAGTCCTCAAGTAGGAATAAACGATTCCGGCACAAAGCGCCTCGTTCGTTCCCCAGATGTAGGTGTCACTGTCTTTATCGCTGTTCTTGAGGTCGTAGACGTGCATGCCGTATTTTCCGCTGGCATAGCCGACGCTCTGACTATTTCTGGTGATGATGACATGTTGAACGCCTTGGTCCATCCAAAGTTGCAAGGCTTCACGCAAGGATGCATCATCCTTGATTTCGATCCCGAAGTGTTTCTCGGTTTCGTCATGCTTTGTGATGAGCAGTTTCAATCCTTTTAGATTTTCCGGGATATTATAAAGCTTCAGCAAGGATGCGCTGACTAGGGCGACTGGAATATTGTACTTTGCACCTATCTCAAGCAAGTGCTCCACGCTTTCTTTCGGACAATTCGAATCGATTATGATCGTCTTCGCCCGCTTCAGCGTCGCCAGATGTTTCAACAACCATTTAGGCTGCATGTATTCATAGATATCCATCTCTGCCAATCCGATGATCATTTTGCCCGATTCGTCGATGACTTCCATAAACGTGCCAGTCGAAAAGCCAGGAACCATTTCAACTTCAGACGTCTTCATCAATGGGCGCATGGATTCTTCGATCGTATGCCATTCTGCATCGTCACCGACTAAAGATAGCATGACAACATCTTCCTGCAACCTGCCCAGATTCTCAGCGATACTGAGAGCAACTCCTCCGATTGAAGTCTGTGAGGTGACATTGTTCGATTGTCCATGAATAAGGCCGCCTTCCACAAAATAGCGGCGATCAATGCAGGCAGCACCGATGCAGACGATTGGTCGCGTGTCATTGATGACATAGGCTTTCCCCAAAAGGTATCCCCGTCTCACTAAGCCGGAAATGATGTTTGCCACCGCGGGACGTGACAAGCCAATCTTTGTAGCTAAATCTTGCTGCGAAATGAAAGGATTTTCCTTAATGTAGCTCAGTATTTTTGATTCTTTCTCGTTTAAAGCCATGTTTCAATTCCCCTTACTCTATAAAAACTCGGCAACGCCGACATTATTCTTTTAGCAACAGTTCCTGCTCCTAAAGGTATAGTATATAACCAATTGGCCCAGTTTCCAAACGAACACGGTACATTGTAACCTTATTTTAATGCCTTTGCATCAATCCGGACTGTTTTATTACTGTTCCAAGCTGTGCTATAATGATATGGACTATTTCAAGGGAGCTGTTTATATGATTCATACATTTATTTTTGACGTCGACGGTACAATTGTGGACACCGAAGATTCCATTTTCAGAGGTCTGGATGATGTCCTTAAGGAACACGCCGGAAGACATGCAACATCGGAAGACATGCGTACGATTTTCGGCATACCGGGCATGGAAGGCTTGCAATCTTTGGGCTTCACACCTGAACAAGCTGCCGATCTGCATCCGAAGTGGAGCGCGCGGTCGAAAACTTATGCGGACAGCGTGAGTATCTTTGCCGGAATGGAAGATACGTTGCGTTATTTGAAGGAAAACAATCACCTGCTGGGCATTGTCACCTCCAAGACAAAAGAGAGTTACGAGCTGAACATCACGCCATATGGTTTGGATGACTATTTTGATGTCATCATCACATCCAGCGATACCGAAGAACACAAGCCTTCCGGTCAACCTTTGACCGAATGTTTGCGCAGATTAGGCGTTGCCGAAAATGAAGCCATCTACATCGGGGATTCCATTTATGACAATCAATGCGCACGCAATGCCGCTGTTGCATTCGGCTTGGCGGAATGGGGCTCGCATACGTCAGAAGGCTTCGATGCCGATCACATCTTCAAGTCACCTTCAGATATTTTATCTATTCTGTAAAAAATGTAGGCAATCTGGAAACGGGTTGCTTTTTTCTTTATAAGAATGGATTTGTGCAGTCTAAATCTGCCCATTACTGTTCTCCCTGAACGTCCTCAACGCGCTTCAACCTTGCCAACAATTCATCTGCCGCTTCTTCATTTTTATTTTCCATGTATAAGGCATGGCTTTCCAGGTAGGAATCCCGGGCTCTTTCCAATTCATTGAGGGTAAAATGATAATCACCCAGCCCGCGCATGATGCCGGCCTGACATTCCTCATTTTCAGATTTATCGGCATACTGTTTCGCCTTGTCCAGATTAATTTTGCTTTTGATCGGACTTCTCTGCAACAATGACAGCATGGCCGCTTCATGATAGCTTCGGGCCAACCCGCAATAATCATCAGGGAAATGCGTCAGCCTGAAAGTAATCTCTTCCTCACACATCAGAGACGCCAAATCGTATTCCTCCATGGAACGGGTATTCACCGCCAAGGAATGAAGATACTCGGCTTCCTTCTCCAGGTCTTTGTTTTTCTTCGCATAAAATAACAATTCTTCAAGACATTCTTTGGCACCAGCAAAATTTTTCTGTGCAGTATAGCACTTGGCCAACTTGTTTACGACTTTTTGATATTCATCAGATTTGGGATCATCCAATAAATATAAAGCATCGATGTATTTTTTCTCAGCATGAGCAAAATCGTTCGCCTGCATCGCAATTTCAGCGATTTCGACCAGTTGATGAACTTCCTTATCCATAGCTCATTCCCCCTTAAACCACAAAAAAACTGTCATCGCTTTCATATTCATCTTAACATCATTCAGGTCGTTTCACAAAAGATAACAACATCAGTAAAAAGAGCAACTCAGGTCGTACTTTTCGTACAGTATCCTATGGCCTGGATTTTGCGCCAAATAAAAAAGGCGCCCTAAGCTAAGGCGCCGTCTCGAAAAAATGAAATCCCTAAACCCACTATGAATGAAAAAAGCCGCAGTTACATCCACATGATCTCCGGCAAAAACTTTCCAGTGGAAATTTTTTTTTAATAATTTAGATTTCCTATCAGTAAGTCATTTTACGGTACTTCTTTGATCACTCCAGCATTTCTGCTGGAATGACGTTCTTCACGATGGAAAGATAGTTTTCCGGCGTTATTTCCAAGCCTTCATAACCGTTCAACCCATGCTCTGAGGCCAACTCTTCCGAGTAGTCTTCCAACTTATAGATTTTGAAATCACGTCTTGAGTTCTCGACATTTCCCGGATCCGCCACATAATGCGAAACGGTAGGCTCGAATTGGACGTTTTCGACGGTTATATCGTCGTCATCAGCAACGACAAAATCAAAAGTCACCATGCCGCCGAGCGTATTGTAATCAGTAAGCGAATGCGCGATGAAATTTCCCAGTGAATAGACCACCAGTGTTTGATTTTGATTCACGCCTGTCACCCACTCGATCGGTTGAAGGATATGCGGATGGGTACCGATAACGACATCGACCTCCAAATCGGCGAATAATTGTGCATAAGTGCGCTGCATGTCATTGACTTCCTGCGTGTTTTCATCACCCCAATGTGCCGATACGATAACGACATCACTGACGTTTTTGGCATTGGATACATCCTGGCGAATCAGTGCTTCATCAAAGAATGAAACACGATAGGAGGTATCGGGCAGAATGCCATTCGTCCCGTATGTATAGGTCAAGAAAGAGAACGTAACGCCTTCCCTCTCGATTGTCCGGATTTCATCACGGTCCGCCTGACTCTCATAAATGCCCGTGTAGACGACATCCTCCTGTTCATTCCAGACGGCTAGGGAATTGAGGGCGCCAGGATAATCATAATCCAATGCATGGTTCGTTGCGCCGTTGACCAAATCAAAGCCTAGATCACTCATGTCCTGAGCGATTTCGGGCGGTGTATTGAACGCCGGATAGCCGGAATAGGCATAATCATCCCCGGCACTGATCGTTTCTTGGTTCAGGAAAGCAATATCGGCTTCTTCGATATCCTCCACCACATTCTCGTAGATAGACTTGAAATCGTAGGTTCCGTCCGCCAGTTCCGCATCCCGGAAAACGGAATCGTGGATCAAATTGTCACCGACTCCGATGAAGGAAATTACTTTTGCCTCATCTTTTTCGGTAAGTACATCCTTTTGTTCGGTAGAGGTATCCACGGATACAACTTCAGAAACCGTATCCGGTTGATCCGCGCACCCCCATAAACCCAGTACGGCCAACGATGTCACTAACATTTTTCCCCTCATGTCATTCCCCTTTCTACTGGAGTTCTGCGCAATATTAGACAATTTGATTATACCGAACCTATCCGGCTTTGTCACTTTAACAAAAAATTTATCACAGGCTTATTTAGTTTTTGGAGGATATGCCTGAATTGCGTGTCCCAGCTCCGGCGAACACTCTTTCCCCGGAGGATAGCCAATTGGGTCCCCCACTCCTCCGGCGAGTCCTTGTTCGCCGGAGCAGACCGGTAATGATCGGTCTCTTCTCCGCTGAGCTTCTGCTCGTCGGAGGACACCATATGGATGCTGTTCTCACCTCCGGCCAAGCCTCCGTTGGCCGGAGGACAGCAAAAAAGCTGCCTCATCAGAGACAGCTCCCCTATTCAAAACTCTATAGTCGTGATTTGAAATCTTCGTATCCAAAGGTCTTGATGACTTTCGTGCCGTCTTTGACCGTATGGGCCGCGATGGCCGGCAATTGGATGCCGTTGAAGGTCGTGTTCTTCACCATGGAGTAGATGGCCATGTCAGTGAAAATCAGGCGATCACCCGCCTTCAAAGGCTCATCGAAGGAATAATCCCCGATGACGTCCCCTGCCAAGCAAGTCTGCCCGCCCAAACGGTACGTGTGCGCCTTTTCATCCGCTTCACCTGAATCGATGATGAACGGACGGTAAGGCATTTCCAATACGTCAGGCATGTGGCAAGTTGCCGATGTATCCAGAATGGCCAGGTTCATCTGGTTATAGGTCGTCTCCAGCACACTCGCAACCAGGAAGCCCGCATTCAATGCAATCGCTTCGCCAGGTTCCAAGTAGACTTGCACGTCATATTTCTCTTTGATGTGATTGACGATTTTCACCAACTTGGCGATGTCGTAGCCTTCTTTGGTGATATGGTGTCCGCCTCCGAAGTTCACCCATTTCATGCCATGCAGGTATTTCCCAAATTTCTCTTCGAATGCGACAAGTGTCGCTTCCAAGGCATCGGAACCCTGTTCGCAAAGGGTGTGGAAATGCAGACCATCCAATAGTTCGACTTGGCTTTCATCGAAATTGACAGCCGTCGTACCCAACCGGGAAAACGGACTGGCTGGGTCATAGAGTGCATAGTCCTGAGTGGACAGCTCCGGATTGACGCGCAGGCCGATTTCGATTGAGCGATCGCTGTTCTTAACCATTTCGGCATACAGCTTCACTTGGTTAGGGGAATTGAAGACGATGTGATCCACTATCGGGAGCAACGCCTCCATTTCTTCCTTTTTGAAAGCCGGCGCAAAGACATGGGTCTCTTTGCCGAATTCTTCATGACCCAATTGCGCTTCGTGGACAGAGCTAGCGGTCGTGCCGTCCAGATACTCCGCGACCAAAGGGTAGAAATGATACATCGAAAAAGCTTTCTGGGCCAACAAAATCTTGCAGCCCGTCTGATCCTTGACCGATTTCAGAATTTCCAGATTGCGGCGCAATAAGGTTTCATCCACCACATAGCTGGGTGTCGGCAAGGCTTGGAAATCGATTGTTGTATCCATCCGTACCTCCTAATCGACCAAGGTAGGATTGAAGTCCTCTTGCCAAGGCAAGCCATAGACGTTCAACGCTTCCATGAATGGATCCGGATTGAATTCTTCGATGTTGTACACACCTGGTTTCTTCCATTGCCCGGTCAAGACCATAGCTGCCCCGATCATCGCAGGGACGCCGGTTGTGTAGGAAACAGCTTGCGAGCCGACTTCCTTGTAGCATGCTTCATGGTCGCAGACGTTGTAGATGTAGTATGTCTTTTCCTTGCCGTCTTTGATGCCGGTGAAGATGTTACCGATGTTCGTTTTGCCTTTGGTGCGCGGTCCCAATGAAGCAGGATCAGGCAATACGGCTTTCAGGAATTGCAGCGGCACAATTTGTTTGCCTTCGAATTCAATCGGCACGATGGACGTCATACCGACGTTCTCCAACACTTTCAAATGTGTCAGGTAGCTTTCGCCGAAAGTCATGAAGAAACGGATGCGTTTGATGCCTTTGATGTTCAAAGCCAAAGATTCGATTTCTTCGTGGTGCAGCAAGTACATATCCTTCTGGCCGACTTGGTCGAAATTATATTCGCGTTTGATTTCCATCGGTTCCGTTTCGATCCATTTACCATTTTCCCAATAACTGCCGTTGGCGGTCACTTCGCGGATGTTGATTTCCGGATTGAAGTTGGTCGCGAATGGATAACCATGGTCGCCGCCGTTGCAATCCAGGATATCGATTGTATGGATTTCGTCGAAATGGTGTTTTTGTGCATAGGCAGAGAATACGCTCGTTACGCCCGGATCAAAGCCGGATCCCAATAAAGCGGTGATGCCAGCTTTTTCGAAACGCTCGCGGTAATCCCATTGCCATTTGTATTCAAATTTAGCTGTATCTTCCGGTTCATAGTTCGCTGTGTCGACATAATCTGTTTTTGTTTCAAGACAGGCATCCATGATGGTCAAGTCTTGGTATGGCAAAGCCACATTAATCACGATATCCGGTTTGTATTCATTGATCAGCGCCACTAATTCAGGAACGTTGTTCGCATCCACTTGGGCCGTAGTGATTTTGGAACGTCCCGCATAAATGCCGCTTTCGATCCGATCTTTGATTTCATCGCATTTTGATTTTGTACGACTGGCAATCATAAATTCTTCGAACACTTCTGAATTTTGGGCACATTTATGGCATACGACGTTGGAAACGCCACCGGCACCAATAATTAAAGCTCTACTCATCTTATTCATTCCTCCTGTAGGGAAAATTCATTCATCCATCCTGCGGGCCTTTTTCTGCAGATATCCTCAAATCGGGGCTTAACGACAGACAAGATATTATAACATAAAGCAGTATCGGATAATGTTTTTTTAGCGACAACGACAACATATCGTCATATTTGACATGCCCGGACGCACCTCCATCTTACAACACTTCAAAAAAACAAGCGAGAATTTCCCTCCAATTGAAGGAAATTTCTCGCTTCTTCGATTATGCGTAAATATTGTCCCATTTTGCTTCATACGCATCGATCTCATCTTTATAGGCCATCGTTTCGGTGATGTCGTCGATGCCGTTTTCCAATTTGTGCTTCCAAGTCGGATCGATGGCGAACGGATACTCCGCTGTGCTGGTTCTCACCACTTGGTTCGGCAAGTCGATCTGGATGGTTTCATCCGCCGGCACTTGCGCCAAAGCGTCACGTTGGTCCTGCGGCAATTCGATCAACAACAAACCGTTCTTCAAGGAATTCATGTAGAAGATATCGCTGTAACTGCCGGCGATGATGACGCGGAAACGGTAATCCTTCAATGCCCAAGCGGCATGTTCACGGGAAGAGCCGCAGCCGAAGTTATCCCCTGTTACGAGGATCGTTGCTTCTTGGCGGTCGGCATCGTTCAAAGGGAACTCCGGATTCGGGTCGCCGTTTTTCAGGAAACGCCATTCATCAAAAACGAAAGCGCCGAAGCCCGTTTTTTCGATCCGTTTCAGAAATACTTTTGGGATGATTTGGTCGGTGTCGATGTTGTTGTTCATCAAGGCAACGGTTTTACCGTTATGTACTTTAATTGGCTCCATAAGTCACTGCTTCCTTTCTGATGTCCACAAATTTACCGTTCACTGCTGCAGCGCCTGCCATGGCCGGGCTGACCAAGTGCGTCCGCGAACCCTTCCCTTGACGGCCTTCGAAGTTACGGTTGGAAGTCGAGGCACAGTGTACGCCTGCAGGCACTTTATCCGGGTTCATCCCCAAACAAGCCGAGCAACCTGGTTCGCGCCATTCAAATCCTGCATCGATGAAGATTTTGTCCAAGCCCAACTCTGCGGCTGCATCACGGACTGTCCGGCTGCCCGGAACGACCATAGCCTGGATGTGAGCAGGAACTTTGCCGCCCTTGACGTACTTCGCGGCTTCGATCAGATCGGACAGACGTGCATTCGTACAGGAGCCGATGAAGACAAAGCCCAAGGGAATTTCTTCAGCTGTTTGGCCAGGTTGCAGATCCATGTAGTTATATGCGCGCTCGTCATTCTTGTCCTGGATTTCAGGGAATTTTTCGCCGAATTGCACGCCCATGCCTGGGTTTGTTCCCCATGTTACATAAGGCGCCAAATCGGAAACTTCGATGGAGATGTCAGTATCATAGACAGCATCCGGATCGCTCTTCAGCGTCTCCCAATCGGCAATGGCTTTCTCCATGTTTTCTGGTGCATAACGGCGGCCGCGCAGATAATCATAGGTCGTCTGATCCGGCGCCATCATGCCGATTTTAGCCCCGAATTCGATGGACATATTGCAGATCGTCATCCGTTCCTCCATCGTCAAAGCTTCCACGGTATCCCCGTAGAATTCAATCGCGTAGCCGCTCCCGAAGGCTGTACCGTAAGTCGCGATCAGGTGCAGAATGATATCTTTCGCATAGACGCCTGCAGGCATTTTCCCGGTGATTTTGACACCCATCGATTTCGGTTTCTTCTGCCAAATCGACTGGGTTGCAAACACATGCTCAACTTCCGAGCTGCCGATACCGAATGCCATCGCTCCGAAAGCACCGTGCGTAGCCGTATGAGAATCTCCGCAGACGACAATCTTCCCTGGTTGGGTTGCGCCCAATTCCGGTCCGACCATGTGCACGATTCCTTGATTAGCTGTTCCGATATCCATCAACGGGATGTTGAATTCTTCGCAATTCTTCTGCAGCGCTTCAATCTGTTTCTTCGAAATCAGATCCTTGATGTTGAAGATATCTTCAGTTGGCACATTGTGATCGACTGTTGCGATCGTTTTATCAGGGCGGCGGACTGGGCGATTGGTTTCGCGCAAGCCATCGAAGCCTTGTGGTGAAGTGACTTCATGGATCAAGTGCAGGTCCACATACAACAGTTGTGGTTCACCTTCTGGTCCTGTAATAACGTGTCTGTCCCAAAGTTTATCAAAAAGTGTTCTGCTCATATTGTGTACTCCCCTTCACTTTTCCAAAATGGCTTTCACTTGTTCAGTAAATGCTGTCGTTGTCGTCGTGCCACCCAGATCAGCCGTCAGGAAACCGGCCTCCATCACTTCAGCGGCCGCTTTTTCAAGCGCATCCGCCTCTTCATGCAGCTGGAAGCTTTGGCGCAGCATCATGGCAACGGACAGGATCATCGACATCGGGTTCGCGGTGTTTTTTCCGGCGATGTCCGGTGCGGATCCATGGATCGGTTCATATAAGGATGGACCGGACACCGCATGGCTTCCGGAAGGCAGCATCCCCAATGAGCCTGTGATGACGGATGCTTCGTCGCTAAGAATGTCCCCGAACATGTTTTCCGTAACGATGACATCGAATGAAGTCGGATCCTGGATAATTTTCATCGAAGCCGCATCGACATACAAATGATCGACGGTAACTTCCGGATACTCTGTTGCGATTTCATTGACTGTTTTGCGCCACAGTTTGCTGCTGGCCAATACGTTCGCTTTATCGACGGAAGTCAGTTTTTTGCTGCGCGTCATCGCGATGTCAAAAGCTTGGCGGACGATCCGATCGATTTCGCTCTTCTTATAGAAGAGAGTATCTGTCGCTTCCTCATCATTCCAATGCTTCGGCTGGCCGAAGTACAAGCCGCCTGTCAATTCGCGGACAACGATAAAGTCAGTTCCTTTAACGCGTTCCGTCTTCAACGGGGACAGGTGGGCGATGCTGTCGCTCACTGAAATCGGGCGGATATTCGAGAAAAGTCCCAAAGTCTTACGCAATTGCAACAGGCCATCTTCCGGCGTTTTCTCGGCTTTTTCCCATTTCGGTCCGCCGATTGCGGCCAAAAGGATCGCGTCAGCTTCGGAACAGCCTTTGATTGTTTGTGGTGGAATCGGATCGCCGGTCTCATCAATTCCGGCTCCTCCGAATGGGTAAACCGTCACGTTGAATTCATGTTGAAATTTTTTGCCGAGTGTTTCCAGCAAAATCAGTCCGCTTTCCATTATTTCTGGTCCAATGCCATCTCCGGGCAATGCTGCAATCGTATAATTCATCTTACTTTTTCCCCCTCATCAGAAATGTGCTGATACTTTTTCTATTGTCTGTTTATTTTTTGCTTTCTCGCTGGCTTGGATATACGCTTTCGCTGATGCCGTCAGGACGTCGAAGTCGATGCCTGTGCCGTTATAGCTCTTGCCGTCCTCATCCTCCACGACCACATGCACTTCTGCTTGCGCATCTTTACCACCCGTGATGGCTTCGATGTTGTATTCCTTCAAAATGATTTCTTGGTCTAGGATGCGGTTGATAGTGTTGTAGATGGCTTCGATGCTTCCTGACCCGGTTGCCGAATCCTGCATCTTCGCGTCTTTGTTGCGTTTGTCCTGGATGCCGACGATGGCTCCTTGGATACCATCCTTCACAAACTGCACTTGCAGGCGTTTCAACTCGTAGGCTGATTCGTCCTCGATTGATTTGCCGACCATCAATGCATGAATATCCTCTTCGGTCACGTTTTTCTTCTTGTCAGCCAGTTCTTTGAAACGGGCGAACAATATTTTGATTTCTGCGGGGTCGCTGATTTCATAGCCCATTTGCGCAATCCGATCCACAAAGGCGTGACGGCCTGAAAGTTTACCCAACGGCAACGAATTGTGCTCCACACCAACCAATTGCGGCGTGATGATTTCGTAGGTTTCCGGATTCTTCAGAACACCATCCTGGTGGATACCTGATTCGTGTGCGTAGGCATTACCACCGATGACGGCTTTATTGCGCGGAATCGGCATACCAGAAAGGCGGCTGACCAAATCGCTCGTGCGCTTCGTTTCCTTCAGAACCATACCGGTTTCTTTTTCATAATAGTTTTTGCGGATGTGAAGAGCGACTGCAACTTCCTCGAGTGCCGTATTCCCAGCACGTTCGCCGATGCCGTTGATGGTCCCTTCCACCCGCAGCGCGCCGTTTTCGACTGCAGCCAGGGCATTAGCCGTTGCCATACCCAGATCGTCGTGGCAATGGGAAGAGAAGATCACATCATCAAAGCGGGTTACGTTTTGCTTCAGGTATTTGAACAGGTTGCCGAACTCAGTCGGATTGGTGTAGCCAACCGTGTCAGGGATATTGATGACTGTTGCGCCTTTTTCGATGGCCAGATTAATGACTTCAACCAGGAAGTCCCAATCACTACGGGTCGCATCCTCCGGCGAGAATTGGACTTTCTCAAATTTGGATTTGGCGTAGGCAATATGATGGGCTACTGAGGCCAGTACTTCTTCTTTGCTCATTTTCAGTTTGTATTCCATGTGGATGGGGCTGGTCGCGATAAAAATATGGATCTGAGGATCGACTGCATCCCTCAAAGCATCGTAGGCCGCATCGATGTCTTTTTCGTTACAGCGGGCAAGACCTGCTACCGTCATGTTTTTGACAGCACTGGCAATCGCCTTTACCGCTTCAAAGTCGCCTTCTGAAGAGATCGGGAATCCTGCTTCAATAACATCGATCCCCCATTTTTCCATCTGCAAGGCAATCTGCACCTTTTCCTTCGTATTGAAGTTCACACCAGGTGTCTGTTCCCCATCGCGCAGGGTCGTATCAAAGAATTGAATGTACTGTTTTTCCGTCATGGTCTTTTCCTCCGGTTCTTTTTCGTTTTTTTGTTTGATTAAAAATAAATAAGAGTAAATTTCGAAAAAAAATGCATCCACAAATAATGGATGCATTTCGAAGGTCAATAAATAATCGCTTCAGCCCCATTATTTGTCAATGCCAAGCAGGGCTCAAACGACTGATATTTCAGTGTCCAAGCCCTGCTATAATAATAAGCTGTTAAAAGAAGGGGTTGTCCCCATGATTACGTTATCTGATACGTTTGCATCTTCCATGACGATCCCCTCCTCTTTTTTTGTAGCCTTCTAATTTTTCGTTAATTTTTATTATCGTATTCTCATTTTATGCAAAGCGGCTTCTTTTGTCAACCCCTTTTGCTGTTTCCTTACAAAATCATGTGACGGTGTGCGGAATCGGGGGAGCTTAGTGGACTGCGATAGGCTGCGTGCGGTCCCTTAGCTCCGGTTAGGCTCCTTTCACCGGAGCTCGCCGGTAACTTGCGGCCTCTCCTCCAACGAAGCCGCACTCACCGGAGGAGGCAACTCTTAAAGTTAGTCAAACTCCGGCGAGGGAAGCCTCGCCGGAGCAGAGCGATAAAATCCGGGAAAGTACAAAAAAACGAAGCTCCCACACAGTGGAAAAGCCTCGTTTTTTAATGGATAATTTATTCCGGCAATTTGATGCTGTCTGGATCGATGCCCAATGCTTCAGCCATCTCTTCATTTATGACCAATTGCAGCGTCTCAGGGAATTGGACCGGTAATTCGGAAGGAAGCTTGCCTTCTTCAAGAATCTGTAAAGCCATTTCGCCTGTTTGGCGTCCTAATTCCTTGAAGTCGATGCCGTAAGTAGCCAATCCGCCAGCTTCAACCATTTCAGTCGCACCAGGGATGACCGGGATTTTGGCTTCCATAGCGATTTGGCCGACTGTAGCCATCGTGCTGGATAATGTATTGTCCGTTGGGATATAAATCGCATCCACTTTTTGTACCAATGACTCCATCACCTGTTGGACATCATTTGTGGAAGTTACCGTCATGATTTCGACGTTCACGCCTGCTGCTTCCAACAAGGCTTTCGCTTGATCGCTCTGTACAATTGAATTCATCTCGCTGGAGTTGAAGATGATACCGACTGTTTCCGCACTAGGTACGATCGACAACAACAATTCGATCTGTTTGTCCATCGGTGCTTGGTCGCTTGTTCCGGTGATGTTTGCACCCGGCTCTTCGGCACTTGCCACAAGCCCGGCATCGATCGGATCGGTTACGGCAGTGAACAGGACTGCATTTTCTTTTTCAGCGTTTGCTATTGCTTGTGAAGCTGGTGTCGAAATCCCTAAAATGAGGTCATTGTTGCCGGCTAAACGCTCTGCCATACTCTGCAGGTTGGCTTGGTCACCCTGGGCATTTTGGTAATCCACGATCAGATTGTCGCCTTCATCATAACCGGCTTCCTCCAAAACTTCCAAGAAACCTGCGCGTGCTGCCGATAAGGATTCGTGTTCAAGGATCTGCAGGATTCCGATACGCACAGCATCCGCTGATACTGTTGAGCTTGCTGCGGAAGAATCCGTCGCTTCTTCTGTACCGCCGGCGCATGCACCAAGCAATAAGGCAGAAGTCAGTGCCAAGGTTGTCGCTACTTTCTTTTTCCAATCCATTCCAATCATTTCATTTCCCCCTATTTTTTGATTTTGTGCGAGAACTGCTTAGGCAATCAATCGCTAGTCCCTAGTACGAAAAAGCCCATTCAGATAGAATTATCCAAATGGGCTTTTACTGATGATGGGACTGCGGCACTTTTGTTTGCGTTTGCATAAATCCTTCTAGCACATTAGTTATTTGCTTTCAGTTTATAAGAATTAAATAAGGATGTCAACGATTAAATTAAATTCCGATTAGCGTATTCTCATTTTAAAGAATTAACGATTACTCATTCGATCAGCAGGCGATGTTCTGTAGGTTTCAGCAACTTCAAAACTAGCTTTGGGTCAGCCTTCTGATCCAGATAAAAGGCTTCATCTTCAGGTTCCAGTATCACCGGCATGCGATCATGGATGGCACGCATCTGTTCATTGGCGGCAGTTGTGATGATGGAAAAAGCCGTGAAAGTTTTTCCATTTTCATCCTGATACGTCTTCAATATGCCAGCCATCGAAAAAACTGGGATATCCGATACGGCAATTTTCCGTTTCAGCTTTTCTTCTCCGACTTTCTCCCATTCAAAGAATGCAGTCGCCGGAACCAGACAACGCGCTGTCCGGAACGGCTGGCTGAACGTAGGTTTTTCAAGGATTGTTTCCGCTCTGGCATTTATCAAAGGGCGCTTCGCGAAAGGCTCCACAAAGCCCCAACGATGATGGACCAACTCGTTGCCCGGCACTATCAGCGGTGTGCTGTTGGTCGGAAATATTTCCGCACGCTCTTCGACATCCTCTGCCATTTCCCCCAACAGGTACCTTTCCCATAGCTCCCTCTTTGTCGCTTCAAGTGCATAACGTCCGCACATAGTCCCGTCCCCTTTCCGATGGCTTTCCTTGATACCGATTATAAGGGAGTCAGAGTCGTTATACAAAAAAGACGCCCACTGGGGAACGTCTTTATTCTGCAATCACATAAATAATCCGAAAAGAATCGGGAAAAAGACTGCCGGCGCATAGTTCATGATTTTCAGATCCGTCAGCTTCAACATGTTCAAAGCCAGGCCGACAATCAGGAGCGAGCCCACGCAGGTCATTTCGTTGATCACAGAATCCGTCAAAAGCGGCGCAAGGACGTTGGCAAAAAGCGAAATGCCGCCTTCATAAATTAGGATCAGCCCGGCTGAAAGCAATACACCTATGCCCAAGCTGGATGCCATCACGATGGCTGCGATGCCGTCGATCAGGGACTTCGCGAAAAGCGTATCATGATTTCCGGTCAGACCGCTCTGTAGTGCACCGACGATTGCCATCGCGCCCACACAGAACAACAGACTTGCCGTCACAAAACCTTTTGAAACTGAAACCCCTTCGTTAGGTGAAGCAACCATCTTCTCGATTGCGTCCCCGAGCTGATTGATTTTTTTATCCAACTGGAGTCCATCGCCTACCAAAGTACCCGCAACCATCGACAGAATGGTAATCAAAACATTTTCACCTTTCAACATGCCACTGACACCTATATATAACACGCATAGTGCCAAAGCGTTCATCACCGCGTTGGCTAACCTATCCGATAAACCTTTCTTCAAAACCAGACCGATGCTGCCTCCCAAAACGATGGCAGCGCTGTTGACCAAACTTCCCAACAAAACCACTTTATCTCCTCCAACTGTTGTAACGTGTATCCTGATTACGTGATTCGAATACTTGCTTTTCTGCAAGCTCAGTACGTTTCAGTATAGACGCTTGCTTTCAGAAAATCAATGGACGAAAGGTGAAGGAAGCATTTGTCCGAGAATGCGAAAAGACCACCATGTAACAATGGCGGCCTCCTCTCATTATTCATATTCTTCTGTACTATTAGCGGATAGTTTTCAATGCTCCGGACCATTTGATCAATTCGTTGAACATCGCTGTTGCATTGCCTGCATGATAATCGTTCGGCACAAAATTGCTCATGTTCTCAAAATCAGTCATCAATGAGAAGTTTACTGTTGTGTGCACAGTTGCTACACTCAATTCACCAAGGATAACACGCATGTTTTCGTGAGCGCGGGCTCCGCCCAAGCTTCCGTATCCTACAAATCCGGCTGCTTTATCGGTAACTTCAGGCTTCAGGAAATCCAATGCATTTTTCAAAGCGCCACCGACTGCATGGTTGTATTCAGGTGTCACAAACACATATCCGTCAAATGAAGCCATTTTTTCTGACCAAGCTTGGATCGCTGCGCCAGCTGCCGCTTGACGGTCTTCCGGTAATTTAGCGCCCAATAGAGGCAAGTCATAATTTGCTAAAGCAACGATTTCGTATTCGATGCCGCCGTCATTGCGTTTTTCGGCAAATTCATGGATCCATTCTGATACTGCTGCTGAGTTTCTTCCTTCACGTACGCTTCCTGAGATAATTCCGATTTTCATAGTTGTTTTCCCCTTTTCGTCTGTTGTTATTGTTGTATTTTTATTTCCAAATAAAGCATTACTAATTCGAGATATCATAGATGTATTTTCCAATTTTTTTCCTCCATCACTTGTTTTTCAATGAAGGACTCACCTTCATCTCTCTTACATTTCGTAAGCTTAATATCATTATGCCACATCCCGAAATGTATTTCAAGTTATATATTCACGAATTCGAGATATTTTTTTAAGAAAAAACATCCAGCCCCGTCAGACAACGGTTTTGGATGTTTTTGAATCAGTTATTTTTTTGCAAAAACCTAAATCAATGTTGGAATACGCGCACACGACCTTTTAAACGATCAGCCAGGATGATGGCCAAAACGGCTTTAGCGATGTCCCCCGGAATGAATAACAACATGCCCATCTGGAAAATTGCGGCCAAGTCGAATTGATTGCCCATGACAACATTCAGGATCATCGCCATGTAAGGCAAACCGATTGCGTACATGACGATCGTGCCGGCAACAGCTGCGATCCCATAATTCAAGAAGCTTCCTTCTTTATTATGCACGAGATAGGAAATCAAAGTAGCCGCTGCAATAAATCCAAACACAAACCCGAAGCTAGGAGTCAAAAAGGCTTGGAATCCTCCAAGCAACAATTTCAGTAACAAAGGCAGCAGTTGCGCAAAAAAGGCAGCTTTCGGACGCAGGAAGAATCCGGTCAGCAGCACCAAAAGTGTCTGCAAAGTGATCGGAACGGGTCCGACGGGGATGCTCAGGAAGCCGCTGACGAATGTCAAAGCTGCAAATATGCTTATTTGGGTCAAATCTCTTGTTGATAATTTCATGTTAATTTCCTTCTCTCTTTTTGATTTTGATGCTGATTTCGCCATAGGTCAGGGTTTTCGTTTCCCCATCCGGCAATGCTACAATAAGTCCGCCATCGTCATCAATCGCGATCGCTTTGGCTTCGATCGTTTCGTTTCCTTGCGGGAAAGTAACTTGTTCACCCAAGACGAAGCAACGCTTGCGGTACTCGTCCAGGTAGGAACGGGATGCCAAATCAGGGTAAAGGACGTAAAAACGATTGAGTATTTCGGCGGCCATTTGGTTCCGTGTCACCACGGCATTTTTTGAATCGAACAAGGTGCCGGCGATTGACTGGATTTCATCCGGAAAATCCGTTTCAGGCGCCCGGAAGTTCAGGCCGATCCCTAAAATGATCGTTCCGATCGTCCGCGATTCCATATCCATGATCCCTTCCGTCAGGATGCCGCAGACTTTCCTGCCATCCATGAAGATGTCGTTCACCCATTTGATTTGTGGTTCTTTTCCGGTCAATGTTTCGATTGCTTGACAGACGGCCACAGCGGCGGCAGTCGTGATCAAAGTGGCGTTATCCAGATCAGCGACCGGCTTCAACACCAAACTCATGTACAAGCCCGATTCGCTCGGCGAGTAGAAAACTCTACCTAAGCGCCCTCTGCCTTTTGTCTGTTCTTCAGATAAGATCACGCCTTCGAAGGTCGCTTCTTCATTGACGATCCGTTTGGCCTCAAGGTTGGTCGAATCAATCGTTTTATGTGCGATGATCCGGTGATCTTTCAGCGCTTCTGATAACAGTGGTACAATGGCTGCCTCCGACAACAAGTCGCTTTCAACGGACAGCTGATACCCCTTATTCGTAGTTGCTTCTATTTGATAGCCTTCTTTTTTCAGGCCATTGATTGCTTTCCACACAGATGTTCTGGATACTTCCAATTGATCAGCCAAATCTTGGCCGGAAATGCTTTCGCCTTTATGCTGCTCCAGAAACTGGAGGACTTTCTCCTTTGTTGACATTCTTTCCCTCCATTCTCTTTAAGAAAAGCTGAACGGGTTCGCTCAGCCCTGAAAGAAATTTAGGAAATCTGGCCTCGCAACGTTCCCTACGGTCACCTTATACTGGGATTCTAAGGGATGAATCCCTAAGAATCCCATGCAAATGAGCATCGTAGAGCGCAATGGGTCAGATTTATCTAATTTCCGAAGGGCTAACCCGTGAAGCTAGCCACCATGTTGAGATGCATAGAATAGTTTGCTATCCTGTAAAACACCTATGGTGATGCACTTTTGATTACAAAATAATCTTATACTTTTCTAGAATATAAAAAACCACCACTTGAACCGAAGTGATGGTCTCAATGCTGTATTCAGTTTAACCGCTGGCGCGCTTCTTGTCAACTTGATATCAACAAAGGGTAACAATGTTTTTTTTATGTTTCTTTTCTTCCTTATACACTCTGACCATTTCGGCATAATCTGCCATGATTGTACGCACAATCAGATTGTCCATCGTCGGAATCGCAACCGTTCCGATTTTTGATATCGGCAGCACGTTGTTTCCGGTTCCTGAAACGAAGGCTCCTTCAGCATCATTGACCCACTCGACGGGGATGGCTGTCTCATTGATCGGAATCCCTCTTTTTTCACAGATTTCGAATACTTTTTTGCGGACGATTCCCAAGAGTACCGCTTTTGCAGGGGGCGTGTATAATTCTTTTCCTTTCACAAAAAAGACATTCGTGCGGCTGCCCTCCGTGATTTCCTCATTTCCATCCACAAGCAACAGCTCATAAACGTCTTTATCTGCCCGTTCCTGCAGCACGGCTTTCTGGTAATCCGAACGGACAAGCTTGATGTTCGGATCCAATCGTTCGATACGGAACAGGCTCGTCGCGATGCCCTCTTCATAATAGCTTTTTGGCGGGTAGATGCTCTGGGTGAAAAAGATCCACAAAATGCTTTCGCTTTTTGATGTTTTCCCCAGAATGAACTTAAGGTTCTGATTCCCCACCTGATTGGCAGCTATCAGGCGATAGACACGGTTCTCAATGGATTCCGCCGTAGCTGGTAGTGGTAAATCCAGATAAGCAGCGGACCGGAAAAAACGATCCAGATGATCCTCCAAAAATATCGCAATCCCATCCTCGACACGGATGACTTCGTATACCGTCCGGCCTTCAAATTCCGGATAGCTTTCGCCGTCAGTATTTTTTACTAGTTCATCGTTCAATAAGTGATAAGGTCCTTCCACTTTTTCCATATTCGACGCCCCTTCCCGTTCTTATATTCCCTATTCTACTCTGGAATTCCTAAAAGTACACGCCAATTCGCAAAATAGCGGATGTGACAGCCAA
Source organism: Trichococcus paludicola (assembly GCF_003052295.1). Taxonomy (GTDB): domain Bacteria; phylum Bacillota; class Bacilli; order Lactobacillales; family Aerococcaceae; genus Trichococcus; species Trichococcus paludicola. The sequence continues at coordinate 564,035 of NZ_QBLC01000001.1, read as the reverse complement.
ATGACAAACAATTTAAAAATTAGTAAAAGTGAAGAAAAACACAATGAGTCCCTTCCATTTTTTCTGCTGTGGGTGTATAGTATGGGCATCATGAAAAATAAAAACACAACTACTTACATAAAGGATGATAGAATAAGCATGCAGATGACACAATCCCATTGGAAAAATGATGTTGAATATGTTGCTTTGGTCGAAGATCTCATCTATCACGAAGAATTATTGCACATGGAGACCATTACCCACCACCACTTCACCAATCGTTTGGAACATTCGATCCGCGTATCCTACAAGAGTTACCAGCTTGCAAAAAAATGGAATCTGGATACCCGTTCCACTGCACGTGCCGGTTTGTTGCACGACTTCTTCCATGAAGATCGTGATGCTGTCGCGCAGCTGAATATCGGTGCTCATGCAGATGCCCATCCGAAAATCGCTTGCGAAAATGCTTGCCGCATCACTGAAATCAGCTCCCTGGAGCGTGATATCATCCTCAAGCATATGTTCCTGGTGAGCCGTTGCGGTCTGCCGCGTTACAAAGAAAGTTTTGTCGTAACATACGTAGACAAATATGTCGCAATCAGAGAAGTCGTCGAACCGATCAAAGGAATCGCTGGATCCCGTATCCGCAATCTGGTTTCCAAATTTAGTCCGGTAAACTTGAACATCAACATTTAAGTGTAAATTTAAAAAGAAGCCCAAGAGAACTTCCGCTTTTATCGGAATTCCTCTTCGGCTTCTTTCTTTATTCAGTGATTCAATTTTTTCTTTTTTGAGATGATTTCGGCAATCGAGATGAGCACCACCAACCAGACAACAACATTGTCGAAGCCGAATCCTGATTGTGAGGTCCCGCCGAGCAGCGTCAACAATGCCATCAAAGACAATAAATAGACCAGTGCAAAAATTTGCCCATTGATTTTTTGGGCATCATCGACATTCCGGGATCGTTTCAGAACGATGGACAGAACGAACAATGCGACCAACACCCCGATGTTCACTTTCATCACAAAGCCGTTGGACAGATAGGAGTCCGGAAAGAAGTCAGCTATCATCAGCAACGTCAACGGAATATAGAATAATAACTCACTGTACTGCTTTATTTTCATAACTTTCTCCTACTTTCGCTGAATAGTTCCTCCTTATTCTATATCAGCAGGCGACTCCTCACAAGGAGCGCATGGTTACTGTTGTAAGGATAAGGGTGTCACATCAAAAAAGCTGAACCCGCAGTGGGTCCAGCTTTATATTTTGTACTATCAGAATTGTTTATATTTTTTAGAAGAATACGTTTGTTACGCCATCGCCTGAAGCACGGAAGCTTTGTGCTGAAGTTGAACGGTAACCGTTCAATACTTCATTTACTGCTTGGATTGTGTCAGCAGTCGGTACTTCTGCTGATGCAGCTCCGTTTGAAACTACTGAGAATTGACCTGATGCATACAATACAGCATCAATAGTCGTTCCGCCCCAGATTCCAGATTCAACACGGTTCATGATAACAGATGCAACGTTCAATTTTTCTTGGTAGCTTGGACCTGCTTCTGCTTGGACTACTTGATACAAGAAGTAGCTTGCTTGGTAAATCGTTGCTGCCGTTTGTGCTACTGGGGCTGGCTCAACATATGTTTCTACAGCGGGTGCTGCAATTGGTGCTGCAACTGGTGTAGCTGTTTGAACTTCTTCAACTGCTTCAACGGGTGTTTCAACTTCCACCGCTTCTTCAGAGCTGACATCGTAGCTCTTCACTTCTGAGTCTTGTTCAACAGTCACGATGTTATGGTCCGCTGACAATACGATTGCGTTGCCGGCAATGATCATGTCTGCATTTCCGATGCTATTGACATCAACTAAGGCATTCACTGATACGTCAGTCGCCAATGCGATTGCTGATAAAGTATCGCCCCATTGGAAAGTGTATTTGCTGCCGCTCTCCAAGTTTTGGATATCTGCTTTGATTTGGTCTGCTGTACGTGCTGTCCAAGTGGATGAAGTATATTCTGTTGCGTTTGCTTGTGTAGGGTTCGCTGTTGCCATAAAACCGATGGCTGCTAAAGTTGCGCTCGTTACGAATAATCTAGATTTGAAGTTTTTCATGTGTGTTTTGTCCCTTTCTTCTCTTCGCAATGTTTTCGTATTGCAATTTATACTCTTCATGACCTTTTTTATTTGATAAATGAAGTATTTATCCAGGTCTCGATCGGAGTTCTTTCAACAGAGACAATCCTATCATGAATCAAACCGCCAAAGTTAAAAATACATTCTTTGTTATTCCATCTTAACGTGACTGTCTCAAATAACTGTTTACTTTACAAACATAAGTCAAATATTACGCTGTCGTAATATAGAAAATCAATTTGTAACAATTGGCACAATAGCTGTCTTTTTTCACAAACTTCCTGTCAAAAAATATCCAAACCACTGATTTATCAGTGGTTACAGCTGTAACATATGTTTCAATGCGTGTCATTTCTCAAGCAGATCGGACCTAATCCGCTTTTAATGCCCAAAAATTATTACAAAACATTTGCTTATTGTAAACATAAATAAAAAAACCTTACCGAATTTATCGGTAAGGTTAAGATGCATTCAATTCCGTAAGCGGGCGACGGGAATCGGACCCGCGACATGACCTTGGGAAGGTCGCATTTTACCACTAAACTACGCCCGCATGCTGGTCTGTTCGACCGGACTGCATGTTTCATTCTACTCCTAAATTGTGATCGCTACAATAGCCAAATAGAAAAAATGTACAAATTTGTGCGAAAAAAAACTCCCTCAGCAATCATTGAGGGAGCCTGTGCATTATTTTTACTTATTTGCTGCCGGTTACTTTGAATTTCGTTCCGGATAATGCTTCATTGAAAGTCACTTCGGAAATGTCTTGGTTCGTCTTGACTGTTGCTTTCTTTCCTTCCAGATCAACTGTTACCTCTTCCACACCTGCAATCGCAGAGAATTTCTCTTTGACTGTCGCTACGCAGCCATCGCATTTCATTCCTTCAAGCATCAATTCTTTTTCCATCATCGTTTCCTCTTTTCTCTATATATGATATTCCCTTACCGTTTTGAGACGGAGGGTTTGAATCCTTTCAGACGTAATGCATTCAATACAACCGACACCGAGCTGAAACTCATCGCTGCTCCGGCGATCATCGGATTCAGCAAGGGACCTCCGAAGACGTGCAGGATTCCCATTGCGACAGGAATGCCCAGGACATTATAGGCGAATGCCCAGAACAGATTCTCCTTGATGTTTTTGATGGTCGCTTTGCTGAGTTCAACAGCTGTGGCTACTGCCATCAGGTCGCTCTTCATCAGCACGATGTCCGCCGATTCAATGGCGACGTCCGTCCCCGATCCGATGGCGATGCCTATGTCGGCTTGGGCCAAGGCCGGTGCATCATTGACGCCGTCTCCGACCATGGCGACCTTGCGGCCGCCCTGTTGCAGCTTCTTGACTTCTTCCGCTTTGTCTTCAGGCAATACTTCACTCAAGACACGGTCAATGCCGACTTGTTTGGCGATGGCTTGTGCCGTACGCTTATTGTCGCCTGTTATCATCGCGATTTCGATACCCATACCACGCAGTTTCTTGATTGCGGCCGCACTGCTTGCTTTCACAGTATCGGCAACGGCGATGATGCCGGCCAATTCCCCATCCATTGCGATGTACATCGGTGTCTTGCCTTGTTCCGCCAGCGTGTGGGAGGTTTCGGCAAATGAACCGAGTCCGATTGCATGGTTCAGCATCAATTTTTCATTTCCCAACAGAAGCTCTTTCCCATCGATTGTGACAGCAATACCGAAGCCCGGCAGCGCATTGAAGGCGGATGGTTTCAACAAAGACAGCTCTTTCTCCTCGGCATCGCGAACGATGGCTTCTCCAAGTGGATGCTCCGACCCTTTTTCAGCCGATGCAGCCAGCAGCAACAATTCATCTGGATCCAGCCCTTCACGGACCAGAACATCCGTCACTTTCGGTTTTCCTTCGGTGATCGTCCCCGTCTTATCGAAAACGATTGTCTGGATTTTATGGGTCACTTCCAGAGCCGTCCCGCTTTTGATCAGCACACCGTTTTCGGCACCCTTGCCGGTACCCACCATGATGGCGGTCGGTGTCGCCAAGCCCAAAGCGCAAGGACAAGCGATTACTAATACCGAAATCGTTATGGTCAGTGCAAAAATCCAGGATTCTTGTCCCAGGAAGTACCAAGCCAGCCCGGCCAGAACAGCGAGCACGATGACGATCGGAACAAAATAGCCCGAAATCGTATCAGCCAGTTTTGCGATCGGCGCTTTTGAACCTTGGGCATCTTCCACCAACTTGATGATCTGCGCAAGGGCCGTATCTTTCCCGACTTTTTCGGCACGGTATTGGATCGTTCCGTTTTTATTGATGCTGCCGCCAATGATCACATCACCCGCTTTTTTCTCCACCGGCATGCTCTCACCTGTCAGCATCGATTCATCGACGGATGTCAGGCCTTCCGTCACTTTCCCATCGACAGCCATTTTCTCGCCTGGGCGGACAACCAAAATGTCCCCTACCATGACAGCATCCAGTTTAATCTCCTGCTCATTGCCATCACGGATGACGCGGGCTGTCTTAGGAGCCAAGCCCATCAGTTTTTTGATGGCCTCCGATGTCTTGCCTTTTGAAACGGCCTCGAAGTACTTCCCGAGCGTGATCAGCGTCAATATGACAGCTGCCGATTCGTAGTACAAGTTCATGACAAGTTCGTTGTTCCCTCCGATTGCCGCAAATGTGCCATATAGACTATACAGAAAGGCAGTACTGGTCCCCAATGCCACCAGCGAGTCCATATTCGGGTGGCCTTTGAACAAGGACTTGAATCCTACTGTAAAAAATTTCGTCCCCAGCACCATCACTGGAATCGTCAGCACAAGCTGCGTGAGCGCGAACGTGACAGGATACATATTCGGATGGAGGCTCATCGGCAACGGCAAGCCCAGCATGTGGCCCATCGCGAGATACAGAAGCGGAAGCGTGAATACTGCCGAGAGCCAAAAACGTCTCCACATATTTCTGATGTGCTTTTCTTTTTTCGCTTGGTTTTGGTCGCTTTCTTCTATAGTAGCACTCTCTTCGATAGCCTTGTAGCCGGCTTCGGCCACGACTTTTTCGATATCCCCCGCATGAAGAACGGTCGGATCGTAAGAGACGACCATTTTTTCGGTAGCCAAGTTCACGGATGCATCAGAGACGCCATTGACGGCTCTAGTGACTTTTTCCACGGTTTGGGAACACGAAGCACAACTCATGCCTTCGATCAGAAATGTCTTTTCCTTTTTGTTTGCCACCATAACGTAGCCCGCTGCATCGACGGCATTCTTCAGAATTTCTTCTGAAAAATGGCTTTCATCGACAGCAACCGTCAGCTTCTCGGTCGCCAAGTTGACGGTCGCTTCCTTAACGCCTGCAACTTTTGCGGCCGCTTTTTCCACGGCCTGTGAGCACGATGCACAACTCATGCCTTCTATATCATAACTTTTATTTTCCATTGGGCAATTCCTCCTTATGTACGCAACCGGTTTGTTTGCAGTTGCATTGTCCTGGCGTGCACATGCACTTCACTTCGTCGACTGCCATCCGTTTTTTGGCGTCGATCACTTTTTCCAAAAGGGCAACATCAGCATGGCTCAGTGTCGCTCTTTCGATCAGTTCGGCTATCGTGCTGCCGACTTTTTTCGTGCAGACATGCGCTAAAAGGTCTTCGGTAGCGCCGCCAACGCTTTCCTGTTCGGATACGTTTGCGCTGTAGATGAATTTATTGCCGATTGGTTCCGTCGCCAACAAACCTTTGTCGACGAGTCTTCCGATCAACGTTTTGACGGTGGCTTGTTTCCAATCCATTTTTTCCTGCAAAACCGAAATGATCTCTCGGCTGGTCGCTTTCCCGTTTGTCCAGACAACCCGCATCACTTCCCATTCAGCGTCGGTTATCTTCTTCTGTGTCGAATCGGTCATTTTTTTCATCCTTTCGTTGTTGGTTCTTGCTTCTGAAGTAAGTTTACATCTGTAGACGTTTTGTGTCAAATGATTTTAACCAAAAACAAAAAACAGCAACTTACCGCTGATCGGTGAGCCTGCTGTTTTGCTCTCAATTTATTTTGTTTTTACTATAGTAGGTCGTCAGGACCGTTGCTCTCTTTCGCGCTTGCGCACGCGCCGGCGGTATAAGGTCGGCGCCATGCCTTCCTTTTCCTTGAATTTGCGGGAAAATTCCGCCGCTGAGGACATCCCGACCAGTTCCGCTATCTGCTTGATGAAGCGTCCCGAATGAATCAGCAAATAGCGCGCTTGATCCATCCGGACACGATCCAAATAATCCATCAACGAAACGCCATAGATTCGGATGAAGATCTGCTGCAGTTCCGACGAGGGTCCATGACAGGCTTCGGCAATACGATTCACGCTCAAGGGATTTGGATAATGGCTGTGGATAAAGCGTTCGGCCTGACCAGCCCATTCCAGATCCGTAACGGCCAGGCCGTTAGGTTTGCATCTGCGGCAAGGTCTATAGCCATGCGCCTCGGCAGCCTCGGCTGAAATAAAAATGCAGACATGGTTGAATTTCGGAAGCCGGGAAGGACAGGACGGCTTGCAGTACAATTGCGTATTCCTGTCCGCGTAAAAGAATTCTCCATCAAAACGCTGATCCCGTTCGTTGATTGCTTGCCATTGCTCCACATTCACTGCTTGTTCTGCCCTATCCGCCGCCATCGTCTGGTTCCATCCTCTTCAACTGTCGTTTAAATCCATTTCTTAATTATAGTATATAAACCAAGAATATACTTCAGTCCGTCGCGAAAAATTTATGCCTTCTCGCCAAAAAAACAGCAGCTGCACCGACCGGCACTGCTGCTGTTTGATGACAACCTGAACGATCAGTCACTTATACGATATTGCTTCCTACAAAAGTCAATTCGGCCTCTTCGCCGCGGACTTCCAATAGCGCTTTTTCGATGATGGCCATGACCTGCTCTTCGTCACCGCTGTTATTGACGATGTCGTACGTATCGATGTTGATTTTGATTTTTGGACTTTGATCGTACTCCTGATACCATTGCTCATAATTTTTGAAAAGCAATTCATAGTAGGCCAATAACTCGGCATCGTCCTCAATCTGCTCAAATTCACGACCGCGCTTGCGGATGTGATCCAAAATCGTATCGAATGAACCATCCAGATAGATCAGCAAATCCGGCGCTTTTTTGGGCATTCCTTCCAGTTCTTCCATCATGTTGGCCAACAGGTCGTTGTAGATATCCATCTCTTCTTGGGAGATGTTGCCTTGCAGATGGTTGACCCGCGTAAACAGAGCGTCCTCATAAATGGAACGATCCAAGACATTATTGTCATCGGTCAAAGCAGCCTTGATGCTGCGGAAACGCGTATTCAAGAAATATATTTGAAGACTGAAGGCCCATTTTTGTGGATTATCATAAAATTTGTCCAAGATTGGATTGTAATCGACGCTTTCGAAAAAGGCCTCCGTCCCCAATCTTCTTGAAATCATTTCAGTGTAGGTCGACTTTCCAGCACCTATCATTCCGGCCATTACAAGCACGCTCAATCATATCCCTTCCTTTGGTGTTATCTGATTATTTCCGTATTTTTTCCAACTTCCGGTCCGCTAGTTCGCGGAACAACATTTAGTATCATACCATGCCTGTAAAACGAGATATAGTGTTTTTTTGATTAGAAAATCCTTTTTTGGCGTAAATTAAGCCCCGATTTCCCTGCTTCCGAAAACACTGGTCAAAAGCATCAAAATCCACTATTCTAGAGGAAAGGAGTGTCGCCCATGAGTTTGAACCATCGCACCATCAAAATCGCTTTTGCCACAGTCATCGCCATTCTGATTGCGCAATTTTTCCAGTTGAATTATTCCGTTGCAGCCGGGGTCATCGCGATCCTCAGCGTGCTGGACACCAAAAAATCCTCCGTTCTGACGGCACTGCAGCGGATTGCCTCCACGGTGCTGGCATTGACAATCGCGACGATCCTGTTCCGCCTCTTCGGCTTTCACATCGTCGTATTTGGCGTCTACCTGTTGTTTTACGTACCTTTGGCCTACCGTTTCAATCTTCAATCCGGCATCGCGCCTTGTTCGGTGCTTGTGACGCATCTGTTGCTGGAAAAGCAGACAAGCTTTCCTTGGCTACTGAACGAACTCGCCCTGATGATGATCGGCGCCGGCGTGGCTATTTTATTCAATCTGTATATGCCCTCCAAAGCGAGCCAGATCATTTTGCTTCGGGAACAAGTGGAGACGCAAATGAAGGAAGTGCTGCACAGTTTCAGCGTCGCCCTTCGCGAGGGGGAGGACCGCAATCAAAGCCGGTTATTGGACGAATTGGATGATCAATTGGAAAAATACAGGCAGGTCGTTTATGCCGAATTCGACAATCAGTTGCTGGACCAATCGACCTATAATATCCGCTACTTCGATATGCGCAGCGAGCAGGTCACCATCCTGAAATATATGGCCACAAACCTCGGCTTGTGCGCGCTGCCGACAAGCGAAAATAAGATTTTGGCTGGCCTGTTCTTCCTGACTGCAGCCCAACTGCATGAGCAGAACACCGGGATTTATCTGATGGAGGACATCGATTCATTGCTGCAATCATTCCGCGAAAGCGAGTTGCCGGCCACCCGTGCGGAGTTCGAAAACCGTGCCATCCTGTTCCAGTTGCTGAACGACTTCAGACGCTTCATCCAGACGAAAAAAATGTTCTACGAAGAGTACGCAGAAGAAATAATTACAAAAAAATGAATTTTCCATGAGAAAAAATTTGACACTTACTAATCGTGTTGTTATTATGTATATAAATTCAAACAACCTCACGGTGAAAAGAAGAGTACGGATAACGGAAATGCACAGAGAACCTCGGCAGCTGAGAAGAGGACAGGAAAGTCATCCAGAAAATGGTCTTAGAGTGATTGGTTTGCGAACGCCTTAGGGCCTCAGCAAACCACGTCCGCATACGTTACAATGCCGCAGTATAACAAGACAGAACGGTCGTCTTGCGTACTGACTGAGGGGGTATGCGCGAGCATACCCTGAACCAAGGTGGTATCACGATGAGCAATCATACGTCCTTGCACAGCAATGTGCGGGGGCGTATTTTTTTACTGTACAATATCGTTTGACAAAAAAATAAAAATTGAAAGAAGGAAACTAACATGACAACAGCACAAAAGACAACAACGTTACCATTCAGAGCCGACCAGGTAGGGAGCTTTTTACGCACAGAACCATTGAAGGAAGCACGCTTGAAATTTGCAGCCGGCGAAATCGACGCAGCCGCTTTGGACCAAGTGGAAACGAAAGAAATCACGAAATTGGTCAAAGATCAAAAGGAAAACGGCTTGAAAGGTTTCACTGACGGCGAATTCCGTCGCTCTTGGTGGCATATCGATTTCATCGAAAACCTGAACGGATTTGAAGGCTATGTACCGGAACACGGCTATGACTTCGGGGATGTGGAAGTCCGCAAGTACGCCTTCCGTAACGTCGGCAAAATCTCCTTCAATCCGAACCACCCTTTCCTGGCTGCTTTCAAATCATTGAACGAAATCGTCGGTGACCAAGGCGTGGCGAAATTCACGATCCCTAGCCCGAACGAAGTTTTCTATCCAGGCTACCGCAACGAAGAGATCTATCCTTCGGTTGAAGCGTACCAAGCGGACGTGCAACAAGCCTACATCGACGCTGTCCAAGCTTTCTACGACCTGGGCTGTCGTTATCTGCAATTGGACGATGTGCACTGGGGCTTCCTTTGCAACTTTGCGAATGATTCGGAAGAGTATAAAGCTTCCAAACGCGTTGCTGCTGAGAATGTTCAAGCCATCATCGAAGCAAAACCTGCTGATCTTATCTTAACGACACATGTCTGTCGCGGCAATTACAAATCCCACCACTCATTGGAAGGCGCATATGATCCGATCGCAGAAGAATTGTTTGGACAAACAAGCTTTGACGGTTACTTCCTGGAGTATGATACCGATCGTTCCGGCGGCTTCGAGCCACTTGCTTTCTTCAAAGGCAAAGGCCGTATCGTATTAGGCCTGGTCACTTCGAAGACAGCTGAATTGGAAGACAAAGAAGAAATCAAAGCCCGCATCAAAGAAGCCAGCAAATACGTTCCTTTGGATCAATTGGCGTTGAGCCCGCAATGCGGATTCGCCTCCACCGAAGAAGGCAACTTGCTGACGGAAGAAGAACAATGGGCTAAAGTACGCCACGTTGTGGAAATCGCCAAAGAAGTTTGGCCCGAAGACTAATCATTATATGTAGGCGAAAACGCACAATCAGCCGATTGTGCGTTTTTTTGGTGCGATTCAGTCTAGGAGGGCGGAAGCGCCAGCTGGCTGTCGAAGGCAGGCCGCCTCAACTCCGGTTAGGCGTTGCTCGCCGGAGTTGCGGACCTCCTTCCGGCTGGCTGCGCAGCTTTATTCCTCTTCGTCCTCATCCCTGCTGTCGATGTGTTTCCAACATTCTGTAGTCGATTGGATTATTCCGCAGCATCCCATTAGCGATGGCGATGACTTCCGGACCGGCACCTACTTTAAAAACAAGCTGGGGTTCTATCGGGAAGTTCACCTGGATATCCGCCTGCTTCGTCATTTGGCGATCCATCTGCCGGATCAAGATATCCAAACTTTGGATCGCGACATTGAACGGCGATTCCAGTTGCCGGTCGACCGCATCATAGATCATCGATACGGACATCAACACGCTGAAGAGCGAACGATCAAAAAGAGGAATAGGCAAATTCATCATCACCCCGCCATCAACCAACTGTCTACCGTCGATTTCCGCAGTAGAAAAGACCAGCGGAAATGCACAGGATGCTGCCACGGCCTTTCCCAATTCGATATCCTCCGGGTAGATGAGCCAATCTCCGGTCAGACTCGTGAAAAATTCCGGTTTGTTGGTGAAAACAATCAACTCGCTTGTATGGATGTCGACGGTCGTTATTGCGACAGGCAACCGGCAGTCGGAAAGCATCCGGCAGCCGATTTTTTCAAACAATTGACACGCCATCTGCTGCAGACTCTGCAATTCAACGAAGCCGTTATTGTGTTCGCGCACATGCTGAAAGAGCAGATAGGCAGGCCTGCTGAAAACGCCGCGATCCGCAAATTCCCGTTCCTCTTCCAATAAGGTTTCCTCGATCTCGGATGCCGTTAGTCCGCAGGCCACCAAAGCAGCTACGACCGCCCCCATCGAGGTGCCTGCGACGGCGTCGATTTTGACGTGATGCTTCTCGAGATCATGAAGGACGGCAAGCTGCGCAAAGGACTTCAGGCCGCCTCCAGCCAGGCTGAGACCAAACAAACCCTTCCTTTTTTCTGCTTTTACCGGCAGTTCCATATGAGTTCCCTTCCTTCGCATTCTCTCACTGTTATTATCCTATATTTTATCGAAATCCACAAAAAGGAAGGATGTTAAAGGAATGACAGCTCTGGTGAAAATGTCTTCCCCCTGATTTGGAGGAAAATATTCAGGGGGCTTCTCCGGCCAGATTACCGATCTCCGGATTTGAAGCACCCATCCTCTTCCGGCAATCCGACTAAGCCTCATCTGGCCGGAGAACGAGTGCCCCCCTTAGTTCCCAAGTACTCTGTTACAACGCAAAAAAGCGACCACCCCAGCCGACCGCTTTTTGCCACCTCTAGAGGCCATTCTCTTGCACTCATTGAATGTGCTCTAAATATTTTATATTTATGAATATCCCAATTAACTGATTTTCTGGGGTATTCATCTTCAGGAAATCGCCACGCTTTAGGTGTTCCCCAGAATTTATTTAATCATCTCTCAGTATCGTTGAACTCCGAATCCAGAATTAGTATGTCCACTCTTCTATTCTGGGCGCGGCCTTCGGAAGTATTGTTATCTCCTGTCGGGCGATATTCGCCATATCCAACTGCAGATACTTTTGTCGGATCGATACCGGATTGATCGATGATCGCTTTTGCAACATTGCTTGCGCGCATTACCGAAAGATCCCAGTTCGAATCAAATTTCTCATTCTTCATGGGTATGTTATCTGTATAGCCTTCCACCCTTATATAACTCTGTTCTAAGAAAGGTTGATTTAATACTTTTGCTACTTCCACAAGACTGGGAATCTGTTCTGTTTTAATCTCTGCTTCACCGCTTTCGAAGAACATCGAGCCATTAAAACTTACGACCAATCCTCTTGTTTCAATCGAGGTTGTGATATCATCCGATAATGAATTTTCGGCTATGTATTCATCAATCAGTTCCTTGACTTGCTCTTGTTTTTCGCCTTCCGATAACGTCGCGCCTTCTTCATTTTCCCTTGTCTGCGAATTCGCCTGCTCTGCATGTTGCCCCGATGATATTTCGTCTCCTATATCGACTGGTTTTTCTCCGCCATTGTCTTCAAATATCGCGCCGAACTCAGCGCTGATGGAATGCTTCAACTTTGACGAATCGCCTTGATCCATTCGGCTCATAGCATACATGACAACAAAAAAAATCATTAATAAAGTGATGAAATCTGCATAAGAAAGAAGCCATCTTTCGCTGTTATCGTGTTCATCTTCTTTCTTCTTGCGTCTACTCATGTAGCACTCACCACTTCTTTAGCAACAGCCACATTTGAGCCACTTTTCTCGTCTTTTTCATCGCCATTCAGAAAACCCATTAATTTTTCTTGAATAGTTTTAGGGCTCACTCTTTTTTCTAATAATAAAACGCCTTCCAATATTAATTCTTTTTCTAAGAGCTCTTTTTGATTATTTATTTTCAATCGGTTACCCATTGGCAGAAAAATAAGGTTTGCACTTGCTAATCCGTATAACGTTGCAAGGAAAGCTGATGCAATGCTTTTTCCTAAACTCGACATATCTGCTTCAGCCAATCCTTCAAGTACATGCACCAGTCCCAAAACGGTACCCACAATCCCCATGGTAGGTGCTGTCCCGCCTGCAGAATTAAAAATCGCGGCCCCAATTTTATGTCTTTCTTCTATGCGATCGATTTCATTACCAAGCGAATCGCTTATCGATTCATATGATTCTCCATCAACCAGCGATTGAATCCCTTTTTTCAAAAAAGGATCGGCATCCTGATTCAGTGATACCTCGGATTCTAAACTCAATAGGCCGTCTTTCTTACTTTTGACCGATAATTCATAAAAATATGCGACCAGTTGGTGTAAATCCCTGTGCTCATACAATAATCCTGATTTCATAATACGCCCAATTTTTTTTAAATCGCTCATCGGAAAAGCGAGCATGGAACTTCCTATTGTACCACCAAAAACAATCAGAGCAGGTGTCCATGATATCAATGCACCAACGTGTCCGCCTTCTCCTAAAAAACCAATAATTAACGCACCAAAGCTTACCACCAATGCAATTATGACACCCATTGAATTTTTACCTCCGTTATATTATATCGCATAGTCATACGATACCATTGTCGGTATTTCAGCTGAATTATTAAGCTTTTTTGCAATAATAACTGGATTTTTTTCTGATAAATAAGCAGTTTGGTGGAGCCTAACAGCTCTGACATCTTAATCCGTCAAACCCGACAAATAGAAATACATACGCTAAAGAAGAACACTTCTCTCATATGTAACGAGGAGAAGTGCTCTTCTTTTGCCTATACAGCAATGTTAGTGACGCCCTTAGTTATATCATCGTTAGGTTTACTCGAATCCTAAGATAAAGATCCCAACCATGATCATCGCGATGACTGCGTATTGTTTTGCGGTCAGTTTTTCTTTCAAAAAGATCCGCGAAAGGATGACAGAAACCATACTATAGGAAGAAATCAGCGGCGCAACGATGACTGCATTTGCGCTGATCGCAAAAACATAGAAAAACTGCCCTAATGTTTCAAAGATCGCTGCCAAACCGCGGTCTTTCTGATCGCGCAAGGCAAAGGTTTCCTTCTTGATCAAGATAAGATAGATCCAAGCCACAACAGCTACGATCAACCAAGTCAATTCATAGGAAATGTTCGCTTGCATTTCATCCATTCCTCGGTCGAAGACCCACGCATCCGCGAATGTCCCAAGGGAATCGATCAATGCATAACCCAGAGGGAACAACAAAGCAATCGCGCCGTATTTGTACTTACGATCCACCATTGCCTTGTTCTCTTTCCGTTCCGCCTCGGCAAACCGCTGTTCGAATACCGACAGTAAGATGACGCCGATCGTGATCAAGCCTACCGCAAAAAACTGCAAACCGGTCATCGATTGCCCCAGAAAAATGAAAGTCAGCAAGCCCGATATCGCGCCGGACGAGTTCTGTACAGGTGAAGAAATCGATAATTCCAGAAAACGCAATCCGGCATAACCGACCGCCATCGATAAGATGTACAACGCCGAAACCGGCAGATAGGTGATCATGTTGCTCGGATCGTAGACCACGCCCGAAGTCAGCATGACATAGACCGCATGGATACCCATGACCGCACCAACCATGATGACGATCTTCAGATAACTGTATCTATCTTTCGGATTGCTTCCCTTTTTATAAAACAAATCCGCTGTGCCCCAAGCCAAAACGGAAACTATCGCAAATAAAAACCACATGCTCCATCCATCCTTTATAAAATAATTTTCAAAACTTACTTACTAATTATACTAAAAGGATGGAGGCCGCAATAAAAATAACGCAATGTTAACAATATATCAACAGAATTATCATGAGCGATCCTCAACATAGTCGCTTACGATAGATAATTGACGCGTGTTCCTGTACCCGCAAAACGGAATCGGCAACGGAACATCATCCCATCAGCTGCCGCTCCTAAGGTCAGTCGCGCACTCTTTTGCCCAAATAGACGAGGTCGCGTTCGATGCCGTCGAGCTCGGCTACTCTTGGTAAATATCCCCATTGTTCAAAGCCAAATTTTTTCATCAACCCGATGCTTGGTGCATTGTGGCCGAAGATGAGGCAGACCAAATTGGTGATATCCAACTCGTCGCAAGCAGCCAATACTGTTTCCATGATCTGCGTGCCCATTTTTTTACCGCGGTAGTCTTCATGGATATAGATGCTCAATTCCGCCGTCTTGTCGTAGGCAGCGCGCTCGTGGAAAGCCTGAAAGCTCACCCAAGCACAGATTTTCCCATCCTCTTCAAAAACCCAGATTGGTCTGTAGCTGGGCGAATGGTCCAGGAACCAGCCCATTTTTTGTTTGACGGTCACCGGTTCCAGATCGGCCGTCACCATCCGGCTGGGGATCGTCTGGTTGTAGATGGCGACGATATCTTCCACATCGTCTAAAGTTGCGTTTCTATGTGTAAAGGTCATTTGTTTATTCCTCCAAAAATCAAAAATTCACAGCCCGACTTCTCGAAGGACTATATGCTATTTTACCAGTTTGTCCGAGCGATATGCCATCTAATTTTAAAAGAGCTGTCAAATAGGCTTTGCCCATTGCATTTTCTGCAGAATTGCCACAGTTTTTCGTAATCTTCCCAATGAAAATCGGTTATACTGGATACAAGAATGGGGTGGATTAAATTATGAATGAAGAGATATATATTGCAGAAGATGAAGATGGCATCCGTTTGACGGTGAAGACGTTTCTGGAGAGCGAGGGCTATGTGGTCTCCGACTTTCCCAATGGCGACCTGCTCTACGATGCTTTCCTGAACAAACAACCGGACCTGGTCATCCTGGATGTGATGATGCCGGGATCGAGCGGCTTCGAAATCACCAAAAAAATCCGCGATGCGAGTTCGGTGCCGATCATCATCCTGACCGCAAAAGACAGTGACATGGATTATGCGACGGGCATCAACTTGGGCAGCGATGATTATTTCACAAAACCGTTCAGTGCCATCGCCCTGAATATGCGCGTGAAGGCGATGCTGCGCCGCATCAAGATGGATCAGGAACGCCTGCCGGTCCGTCAGGAAGAAGCGACACTCCGGATCGGTGATATCGAAATCGATCTGGCCGCTATGTCCGTCAAACAGAATGGTGCATTGCTCAACCTGACACCGAATGAATACAATGTGTTCGTTTATCTTATAGAAAACAAAAACCGCGCCGTTTCCAGGGATGAACTTTTGGATTCGATTTGGGGCTACGGCAAGGACATCGAGACGCGGGCCTGCGACGATACGGTCAGGCGACTGCGCAAAAAACTGGCCGGTTCCACAGTCGAGATTGAGACTGTTTGGGGATTCGGCTTCACCGTGAAGGAGTCGTCTACAGGATGAAGACATCAAAAAAAAGTTTGAAGATCCGGCTTCTGACGACCGTCACCTTATTGTTGGCGGCTGTCTTTGCCTTCATTTATCTGGTGTTCAATTTTTTCTTCACCCAATACATCGAAAAGACGGCGGACTCCCTACTTGCCGAAGCGAGACAAAATTACATCGAGCGCCCCTTCGATGGGGACAAAAAGTTGGACCCGGAACCCGCTGCATCGGATGGGACGATGGTGGATGAGCCCCGGGAAAAAAATCCTGAACCGCATACGGCTTTCGCTTCCAGTGTCCAAAAGACGATCATTTCCGAAGATTTTGAAATACTGTTCCCGCAGATTCAGGATACGGGATTCAGTGAGGATGATGCTTTGACGAATTTCGTTTCCGGACTGGAAAGCTCCGATATCAGGCTGGCATTGACAGCCGATGGGAATTTGGAATTGGAGGATAATCTTTACTATTATTCCATCGCTCCCAACGCTGAGGAGGAAGGGACCTATGCGGTATTCTTCCTGAATATGTCCGATCTGTTCGTCTTCGAGCAGAACCTGAATCAGATCCTTTTGATCATCATGCTGATTGGACTGGTGACCATCGCCACCATCACCTATCTGCTCGTTTCACGAATCACGAAACCGTTGCAGACGCTAGCCTTGTTCGCGAAAGAAATTGGCGAAGGAAACTACCAGACGATTGATGAGGAATTCGTCGATCTGGAGCTTCATGAACTGAAGACGACCATGAACGAGACCACCAAAAAACTCAAGCTGTACGACGCCGATCAGCGCACGTTCTTCCAGAACGCTTCCCATGAACTGCGGACTCCATTACAGATCATCAAGACAAATGCAGAAGGCATCGAAGTCGGCATCATAGATGACAAAAAAGGCGCCATCGCAATCAAGAACGAGACCGACAAACTGGGTACGCTTGTAGAGGATATCCTCTACCTGTCGCGATTGGAGACCCGTTCATCGGATCGATTGACCAGCACAAATGACATTCGTGAGACCTTGGGATATACCGCGGAACGCTACGCCAGCGTCAGCGATCAGAAAAATCTGCAGATGCAATTCGACTTCCAGAAAGCCCCTGTCCTGTTCCACTATGACGAACGGGATTTTGAGCGGGCCTTCCAGAATCTCATCTCTAACGCCCTTCGTTACGCAACAAGCGTCATCCGCTTGGGCTGCAAGGAGATAGACAACAGGATCATGATCACAATCTACAATGATGGCGAACCGATTTCCAAGACAGATCTGCCGCATATTTTCGACCGCTTCTACAAAGGAAATAAAGGCGTGCACGGCATTGGGCTCTCCATCGTCCAATCGATCGTGCAGACCTATGGTGGACGCATTGAAGTCATGTCCTCCGCAAAAGGAACAACTTTCACGATCATCCTGCCGCAACAAAACAAATCTAATTAATAGAATATAAGAACACGGACCGAAACGCTGCCCGCCCCCATAGGCCAGCGTTTCGGTCCTTTTTTGTGTTGGGATTCGACACTCTTTCAACTTTACGCATCTTTCCGCTCAATTTGCCCCATTTTTACAACAACTCTCAGCCCTGTTTACGGAGAATTGTTTCCCAAATCGGCATAGAATAAGGACATCAAGAGAAACAAGAAACGAGGTCGAGCGTTATGAGCGAAATATGCTACCGCAATGAATTCAAACACGAAATTTCCCAAAAGAACAAAGTCATCCTCACTAGCCGTCTGAGAAAGGTCCTAAAACATGACGAGAATTCAGTAGGCAACAGTTACAGCATCAGGAGTCTCTATTTTGACACGATTTATGATGATGCTTTTTGGGACAAAGAGGATGGCCGCAGCTATCGCGAAAAATTTCGGATCCGTTATTACAACAACGACGCTTCCTTTATCCGCCTGGAAAAAAAAGTCAAGGATGGCGCTGTCGGTTATAAACAGAGCGCCTGCATTACGAAAGAAGTGGCCGATCAGCTTATCCAAAAAAAATATGACTGCCTTACCGATGCCAGCCACCCGTTGCTCCAAGAATTTTATGCCAAGTGCAAGAGCCAATGCATGGAACCAAAAGTGATCATCACTTACGAACGCGAAGCCTTCGCCTATGGCCCCGGGAATACGCGCATCACACTCGATTTTGATATGCACGCCAGCACACAAGTTTCCTCTTTCTTCCACGATGGCCGAATCGGAATAAGGGAACCCGGGATCGATTGTGTACTGGAAGTAAAATTCGACAACTATCTGCCGGGATGGATCCAAAGCCTGGTGCAGACAGAAGAAACAAACAGCACCTCGCATTCAAAATACGTAATTGGAAGACATTTAAACCAAATTTGAGAAAAGCTGAACGGGTTCGCTCAGCCCTGAAAGAATTTTAGGAAATCGTGCCACGCAACGTTCCCTACGGTCACCTTGTACTGGGACTCTAGGGGATGAATCGCTAAAAGTCCCATGCACCTGAGCATAGTAGAGCGCAATATGCTGAGAGACTTCCTGCGTCAGCAGGGTAGTCGAATAGTATCCTTGGCTCGCAGAGACAAGGGGTTCCTCTATCCTTTCCGAAGGGCTTACCCGTGAAGCTAGACATCATATAAGAAGCAGGGAATATTATTTTAAACCACACCAGGAGGAATATTCACATGACAACATTTACAGATATCATTAAAAACAGCTTTTTGGAAGAAACTGCCGACTTTTCCATCGCGGCGGCTTCAGTTTCCCTGCTATCGGCGCTCTTCATAGGACTATTCATCTTCTTCATCTATAAAAAAACCTACGCCGGCGTCATGTATTCGAAACCCTTCAACACGTCGTTGGTACTATTGTCGGTCCTGACCACTTTCGTCATCCTGGCTGTAACCTCCAACGTTGTCCTTTCCCTAGGGATGGTCGGTGCCCTTTCCATCGTCCGCTTCCGTACCGCCATCAAGGAGCCGCTTGACCTGGTCTTCCTCTTCTGGTCGATCAGCGTCGGCATCATCCTAGGAGCTGGCTTGTATTCTCTGGCTTTCCTCGGATCTGCATTCATCACTGTCATCCTGCTCGTTCTGACAGGAAAAGTCGATTCTTCGGCCCCTTACATCTTGATGTTGCAGTTGGAGAATGAGAATGCTGAATTGCAGGCCACCGAAATCATCAAAAACCGTTTCGGAAAAATCATCGTTAAATCCAAGAGCATCACGGACGGTCAACCGGAATTGATCTATGAAGTAAAAGTCAAGAACAACGAAACAAGCTTCATGAATGAATTGAGCGCCATCGAAGGCGTCCAAAACGCCACTTTGGTCAGCTACAACGGCAACCAAGCCGGATAGGAAAAGCTGAACAGGTTCGCTCAGCCCTGAAAGAATTTTAGGAAATCATGACTTGCAACGTTCCCTACGGTCACCTTGTACTGGGACTCTAAGGGATGAATCCCTAAGACTCCCATGCAACTGAGCATCGTAGAGCGCAATATGCTGAGAGACTTCCTGCGTCAGCAGGTTAGTCGCACAGTATCCTTGGCTCACAGAGACAAGGGGTTCCTTTACCCTTTCCGAAGGGCTAACCCGTGAAGCTAGACATAGAAACGCAAATCCAATCAACTAAAAAACACACTAGAATAGGAGATTTATCCCATGAAAAGTACTATAATTAATTTAAAGAATAGACCGCTTACACAAATCCTCACCCTAACAGGCACACTTGCCTTATTGACCGCTTGCTCGACGGAAGCAAGCACCACTACAGCATCCAGTGCCGTCTCGACCACTGAGGCGACCGTTGAATCCACCCTTGTGCCAGACTCCAGTTATTCAGAAAAAAACAGCACAGCAATCAGTTTTTCCGATCAGACGATCACAGTCGATGGATCCGGAGCTGCAGCTGATGGTTCCATCCTGACCATCACGCAACCAGGTACGTATATCCTTAGCGGAACCTTGAGCGAAGGCCAAGTCCGTGTCGAAACAGTCGATGAAGCCGATGTCCAGATCGTTCTAGACGGGGCTGCCATCACGAATTCCACCGGAGCTGCCATCTATGTGAAAAGCGCCAACTCTGCGACCATCACTTTAGTTGAAGGCACGACCAATACTTTAAGCGACGGAGCAACCTATACCTTCGAAGACAGTGAAGACGAGCCGGACGCGACCCTGTTCAGCAAATCCGACCTTATCCTGAACGGAACGGGAACATTGATCGTCGATGCCAATTATGCTCATGCCATCAAAGGTAAAGATGATGTGACCATCGCAGAAGGAACCTATGAGATCACTTCTGTCGGCGACGCAATCAAAGGAAGCGATTCGCTCTTCATCAGTTCCGGTACTTTCACGATCAATGCAGGCGGCGACGGACTACAGTCCACAAATGAAGAAGAAGAAGGCAAAGGAACTTTGACGATCGAATCAGGTACCTTCGCTATTAAGGCAGCTTCCGACGGCATCCAAGCCGCAACAGATCTGCAGATCCTTGGTGGAGACTTTACGATTACAACCGACGGCGGCAGCGCGAATAGCAGTACGGAGAGCGAAGCTTGGGGAACATGGGCAACACCTGCTGAAGACGAAGCCACAACTACCACTGAAGAAACAACTAGTGCCAAAGGTTTGAAAGCGACAGGATCATTAGTGATTTCCGGCGGTACCTTCGTCTTGGACACATCCGATGACTCCATCCATACCAATGACACAATCCAAATCACAGGCGGAGACTTCACGATTGCTTCTGGGGATGATGGTATCCATGCCGACAACACCTTGACAATCGATGACGGAACCTTTAGTATCAATCAAAGTTATGAAGGTATCGAAGCTACCGAAATCACGCTGAATGGCGGAGACATCACTTTGACATCAACGGATGACGGTGTAAACACAGCCGGTGGAAACGATGCGTCGGCCGTCAGCGGACGCCCTGGCGAAAACACGTTCACCTCGACCGCAGAAGGAGCAGGACGCTTGACTATCAATAGCGGTACCCTAGTGGTAAACGCTAGCGGCGATGGACTCGACAGCAACGGTAGCATCGAAATGAACGATGGTACCGTGATCGTCAACGGTCCGACCGACAGCATGAACGGTACGTTGGATTACGACAGCACGTTCAACATGAATGGCGGCACTCTGATTGGGGTCGGCAGCTCCGGAATGGCGATGAGCCCTTCTTCGACCTCAACCCAAAGCTTCCTGTTCACATCCTCTATCCCATTGGCTGCGGATGAAGCCATCCAAATCACTGGGCCGGACGGAGAAGTGATCATGACCTTTGAGGCTTCTACAACGGCTCAGTCGCTTGTATTCTCTAGTCCTGACCTGGTCAACGGATCTGCCTACACAATCACAACTGGCGGAACAGTTTCCGGAGAATCCACTACCGGTATCTATGAAGATACGTCCTTTAGCGGCGGTTCATCCACCGTCGAGGTCAGCGCCACAACTGAAGAAAGCGGCGGACAAATGGGTGGCATGGGTGGCAACTCAATGCCCGTATCCGGTGCATCCGTGAAATAAACATACATCAAAAAAATATCTTTCCTAGCCGAGCGATCTGGAAAAGAGGCCAACCTTTCCCTCTTTCCGGTCATTGGCAGAAATTAGCCCCAGAAGAGGTAATTGCTATGAAAAAAAGAAAAAAATTAAAGAAAAAATATGCGCTTTTCCTATCTACTATGTTCCTTGCAGGTTGCGTCACGTTCCTATTGTGGGATTTGGCAAATTCCCAAGAAGGGGAAAGTTCCGCATCAGCCCAGACCCTAACGACAGATGTCGCATACGCGGTTGATGAAGGGACTGATGAAGTATTTGAAGCTGATGAGACCAGCATAGCGCAAGCAAATGCGCTTCTCCAGAGCAGCACGATTATATCGACAGCCGGAGAAGATTTAGCGGCAGATTTGAATGATCTGAATGCAACCTACCCTGGCCAGCTTGGCTTTGTCCTCATCAATGAGCAGACCGGCGAAGCCGTCACGACCAACGCGTCCCGCGTCTTCACCAGTGCGAGCCTGTACAAATTGTTTCTGACCTACGCTATCCTTGAACAGGTCGATGCCGGTGCATTTTCCCTGCAGGATCAGATGGCGGATGGCGCAACGATCGACGATTACCTGACCAGCACCATCACTGTTTCGGCAAATGAACCCGCAAAGGAACTTGCGCATCTGATCGGATGGGAAAATATCGAGACCTTTATCCATGAACAAGGTTTTGTTTCCACGAGTTTTAACCCTTATCTGGAATCCGACGGCGTCTATTACAATGGCGATCTGGAAACAACCCCAGCCGAAGTGGCTTTCTTATTGGAACGCCTGTTGGATGGCGAATTGCTTTCAGAATCCAGCACAGCGTACTTTCTCCGACTATTGGGCAACCAGGAACTCGTTTATGCCCTGAACACCGGCCTCACTGATAAAGTAAGCTTTGCTCACAAAACCGGCTTGTTGGATGACGTATCTCACGATGCCGGGATCCTGTCGATGGACGGCCAGAATTATATCGTAGCCGTCTTGACGGATGGTTGGCAAAACGCGACCGATGAAGCCGCACCGGTATTCGAGGCAATCGGCTCAGATGTGATGACTTACTTATATGCACAATAAACAAAAACACATGACGAAAGCTTGGTCATTCGGAATGTTTTTTCGGACCCCAAGCTTTCGCTATACAGCAACGCTTTATCAGGGTAAACCCTTGCGTCAAAAGCTTGAAACCAGAGGAAGCAAAAGGCTTATCGTTAGCTATCTGGCCTGAGATGCGGTATGCTATAGAGGTACTATCTATTTGCTGACGTTATATTTTCTATATCCAGCTCAAATCCAAGCCAGTACAGGTATACTTCCAGGAGGAAAACATATGAAATTACAAGTAGAGAAACGCGAAAAAGTTGGCTCATCTGCAGCAAAGCGTGCAAGATTGGACAAGAAACTGACTGCAGTCATCTATGGTAAAGATGTTGAAGCAACTCCAGTATTACTTGATGCAAAAGATTTTGACGAAGTGCTCAAGCAATTAGGTAAAAATGCGATTTTTGAAGTCAGCATATCCGGCGGAAAAACGTTGCAAGTCATCCTTAAGGACATCCAACAGGCTGCCCTGAAGAATGAAATCCAAAACGTCGAATTGCAAGTAATCACAAAAGGCCAAAAATTGACGATGACTGTTCCGATTCACTTGGTCGGTAGTGAAGACGTCAAAGAAGGTGTCTTGACTCAAACATTGAACGAATTGGAAATCGAAACGGAAGCTACCAATGTCCCTACCGAATTCCAAATCGCTGTTAATGAAATGACCATCGGTGATACTTTAACAGTTGCCGATATCAAAGTGGATGCAGACATTTCAATCCTTACCGACCTAGAGGAAGCGGTTGTTGTCGTTTCTGCTCCAGTAGCCGAAGAGGTTGAAGAAGAAGAAGCTCCAGCCGAAGAAGCTGAAAAAGTCACTGAATAATCTTTAAATCAGATAAGCGTAAAAACTTGATTGGCACACTTACAGGTTTCATCAAGTTTAGGCTTACCTACAAAAAAAGTTTCGGTTTTGAACGTCAAAACCGAAACTTTTTTTGTTTGCACCAAATTAATTCCTGAACTATACTGCTAAGGAATCCTTCACAACAGTAAATGGCTCCAGCCCGTGGCTTTTTTCCAAATAGTTTTCCAGGAAGCGCTGAGCCAAACTGCCTTTTTTGATGTTTGTCTGCGCCGTTTCGATGGAAAACCATTCCGCCTGATCAACTTCATCCGTCATGCCATCAAGGTGCTCGTTCGCGACGATGCAGGAAAAATTCAGCATCAATGTGTTGTTTTTTTCAAAATATTCACTTTTATTGTAGCGCACTCCAACCGTTTGCAGCCCGAGCTCTTCGGCGATTTCACGGGCCGCTGCCTGTTCCGCATCCTCGCCTTTATTGACGTATCCCGCACAGAGAATATAATCCTCCCCGCCGTACTGTTTGATCAACAAAATTTTATTTTGTTCCTTATTCAGGATGACCATGCTGACAGCCGTGTTGAACACAGGGAATCGATACCCCTCACAACTATTGCAATAAGGAATATTCCCTTCGTTCTCCAGAAATTTCCCTTCCAGTTCTGTTCCGCATTCCATGCAATAATTCATCTATTTTGTACTCCCTTTCCGATTATAATTCCGTTCGCTTCATCCAGAGTCATACCCCAATCTCCAAAAAGGAGTCGGCGTTGATTATTCACTCCTAGAACAATATGAAATATTATAGCATGCCGGCAGTGTCTTTCTTTCCTCTAGGTCTAAAAATATTTCCTACTTCATAACCGTATCGTTTGTCTTGCGTCAGTAATCGCACTAAAATGGGATTAACAATGGAAATGAATCCTTGTGTATATTTAGACTGTTTTTGGACCCTGAATTCAACTGCCTTCTGCTTCGGGATGAATAAAGTCAAGCGAGGGGATCACAATGGAAGAAGATATCAAAAAAAGCACCCGGGAAGAAGAATCGGAGCATCGCCAAGCAATTTTGAAGGATCTGATTCTTCGTCTCCATGCAGGCGATGACTACGAACAGATCAAGAAGAAATTCCAGGAACATTTCGCGACGGTCAGCGCTCTGGAAATTTCGATGTTGGAGCGTAGGCTGATCGAACAAGGCATCGCAGTCGAGGAGATCCAGCGGCTTTGCTCGATCCACGCCGATTTATTTGCCGATGCAGTGACCTATGGGCAAGCCCCCTCTCCGGATAGCGAGAAACCAGGGCATCCGATCCGGGTGCTGAAGGAAGAAAATGTGGCCATAGAAGCGACTCTCGATCGGATTGCGCGCCTCTTGGAAAGTTATCTGGCTGACCATGATTCAGCTCTGGAAACCGGGCTGCTCAGGCAACTGGATATCCTCTGGGGCTTCGATAAGCATTACGCGCGTAAAGAATATGCCATTTTCCCGATCATGGAGCGCTACGGCATGACCGCTCCACCGAAAGTGATGTGGGGGGTGGACGACGAGATCCGAGGACAGTACAAGAAATTTAAATGGTTGTTGGAAGAAAGACAGCTGGATTCCCTCAAAGTGACCTTCGAAACGCTTCAGCAGGAAATGAAGGAGATGTTCATCAAAGAGGAAGACATCCTTTTGCCGATGGTATCCGACTCTTTCACTGAAGACGATTGGCTGAAGATTGCTGCTGAGTCGGATGAGATTGGTTATTGTATCATCCACCCGGAATCGCAATGGCTGCCTGAACGCGCCGCTTTTGAAACAGAAGTAGCAATGGGTTCCATTCCAGAGGGCAACATCGCCTTTGGTACCGGCTTTCTGACGGTGAAGGAGCTGGAAATGATATTGAACAGATTACCGTTGGAGCTCACCTTCATCGATGCGGATGGCATCGTGAAATATTACAATGACGGACCAGACGAGAAAATTTTCATGCGCACGAAATCCGCACTGGGAAGGCAAGTAGATAACTGCCATCCTCCAAAGAGCGTCGCGCTCATGAGGCAACTGGTTTCGGACCTGAAATCGGGAAAGAAAGACCAGGAAACTATGTGGTATGAGGAAAACGGGAAGTTCATCGTCGTGAATTATTGCGCGCTCCGCGATGAGAACGGCACTTATATGGGCGTCCTGGAATATGTGCAGCAGGCCAAATCCATCCGGGACCTGACAGGGGCAAAACGGCATCTTTCCGAATGAAGGCTGTTGCGGCCGGCTGAGCTTCCGGGTGAATGTTTTCTTATTGCCGGAGAAGCCGGCCTTATCCCCAGTTAAAAAGTCGGCGCCTCAATCGTTTTTGATTGAGGCACCGACTTTTTTTGCTGTTCATTTTTATTATTTGATGATTTGGGAGGTAGGGCAGTGCTTTTCTGCCGACGTGTTCACTTGCGCAACACCAAGATGGACCATCAGTGCGGTGCCGGCAATACAGTTGGCCTCAGCCTCTACCGGAGCAGGCTCATTCATCGGACAAACCGTTACGGTGCAGGCATTGCATTTCTTCCTGCCGCTCGCGATCAAACGGATTTGACGGAATAAGATGTACCCCATCAGGCTCATAAACAACAATAAAACAATCCAAGATTGAACATTCATAAGTTATTCCTCCTCTTCCTATTTGACCATCGGTTTCGCTAAGCTGCCCCACATCGGGGAAGCTTTTTTAGGCGCGGGTCTGACGACCAGGAACAGCAATATTGCCGCTGTTGCAGCAGCTATGCTGGCTCCCAACCCGAAAGGCATGCCCAACACGATTACGGATCCGAGCTGATTGATGATGAAGGCCAAGACATAAGCCAAAGTAGTTTGATACAAGACGCCGAATAGCGTCCATTTAGAGCTGCCAAATTCGGTTCGCATCGCTCCGACAGCCGCGAAACACGGCATACAGATCATATTGAACACGAGGAATGATACTGCGCTAACCGGGTTGAACAGCGTGCTGAATGCGGCAGCTACCTCCGCCTCCGAGCCGGTTGTCCCCATCAGTACACCAAATGTGCCGACAACATTTTCCTTTGCAATCAGTCCTTGGATGGTCGCCACCGTCGCTTGCCAAGAGCCGAAACCCAATGGTGCGAAGAGTACCGCAACTCCACCGCCGATCTGAGCCAAGATACTTTGGTCGCCTTCAACCGTCATCTGCATTTGCCAGTTGAAGGAAGAAAGAAACCAGATCAAGCTCGCACTCAGGAAAATGACCGTTCCCGCATTTTTGACGAAGGCCAAACAACGGGCCCATACTGCACGGAAAATGCTTTTCCACTGCGGCCAGTGATACATCGGCAATTCCATGACGAATGGCGAAGCTTCCCCGGAAAAGATGGCTGTCTTACGCAGCAGTACGCCGGAAAAGATAACCGTCGCAATTCCCAACAGGTACATCGACAAGGCCACCCAGGATGCGCCACCGAAAATGGCATTGGCAATCAGGGCGATGACCGGCAGTTTCGCACCGCATGGGATGAAGGAAGTGGTCAGAATCGTCATACGGCGATCCTGCAGGTTTTCGATTGTGCGGGAAGCCTGGATGCCCGGGACCGAGCAGCCGGAACCGATCAATAACGGAATGAATGATTTACCCGAAAGGCCGAAGCCACGGAAAACCCTATCCATCACGAAAGCGACGCGGGCCATATAGCCGCTGTCCTCCAGTAAGGTCAAGCAGAGGAACAAGGCAGCCATCTGCGGCAGGAAGCCCAGAACTGCACCGACGCCTCCGATGGCACCGTCAACCACAAGGCTGCTGACTGCAGGATGGATGTCGATGCTGTCAAAGAAACTTTGCACGATACCTGGCACGATGCTTCCGAACAAAACATCGTTGACCCAATCAGTCCCCCACGTCCCGACAGTCGTGATGGCGAAGTAGTAGACGGCGTACATGATCAGGACAAAAATCGGCAGCCCAAGCCAACGATTGGTTACGATGTGATCAATCATGACCGAGAAAGAAGCTTTGTCGCTATTTTTAACGAGCACTTGGCGTGTAATCTTCGTCACGAATTTATAACGTTCGTTGATCAGGATCGCCTCGGAGTCATCGTCCAATTCCTTTTCATAACGGCTGATCAGGCCTTCCATGACAGTCTGGCCGTCCTCGGGAATCGCAAGTTTCCCGGAAGTTTGTCCGTCCCTTTCGAAAAGCTTGATGCTGTAGTAACAACGCAATTTTTTCGGAACCAATGGAGCAATGATGTCTTCGATCGTATCAAGGATGCTTTCCACGACGATGCTGTACGCAATTGGTTCGGCCACAGCTGTCGGTTCCGCGATGGCCTTGTACAACTCTTCCAAACCGCTTTCCTTCAGAGCCGAAATCGTTACGAACGGCAATCCGAATGCGCGCGACAATCCGGCGACGTCCAGCTGATCTCCCCGTTTTTCGACGATGTCCATCATGTTCAGGACGACCACGATTGGCAGATGCAATTCCATCAATTGGGTAGTCAGGTAAAGATTCCGTTCCAAGTTGGAGGCATCGACTATATTGATGATCAAATCCGGTGCATCCAGCGTCAAATAATCGCGCGTGACGATTTCCTCAATCGTGTAAGGGGAAAGCGAATAGATGCCCGGCAGATCGATGACCTGCGTTTCGCCGTCATGCAGCAATGTGCCGGCTTTCTGTTCAACCGTCACCCCCGGCCAGTTGCCGACGCGTTGGGTGGAACCTGTCAAATGATTGAATAAAGTCGTTTTCCCACTATTGGGATTTCCGACCAGCGCTATGGTTTTCCCCATCATTTTTCCTCCCCGAACGTAACTTCGATCATCTCGGCATCTTTTTTGCGTATCGATAATTCATATCCGCGCACCATCACTTGGATCGGATCGCCTAATGGAGCAACTTTTCTGACATAAATGCCAGTGCCCTTCGTGATCCCCATGTCCATGAGTCTTCTTCGGGTAGCGCCCTGTCCTGTTATCTTGTTCACAATTGCAGTGACACCAATTGGCAAGTCCCTTACATTCGTCAAAATCGTCCCCTCCATTCCTTCAGCAATAATAATTTCCCAACACTAATTGAGAACCATTCTCATTAAGTCATAGCTTAAGGCATAGACTCCTTCAGGTCAAGACAATTCGTGCGTTTTTACTTATTTTTTTTCATCAGAAATGAGTGGCTGAATCCTTTAGAAACAAGCGCGGCAAAATAAAAAGGCACGGAAGAAGTCTTTTCTCCCGTGCTTGTGAAATATTGTCTCTTTTCAGCGACGATGTTCGTCATAATTGTTGCGGCTGACACTCGATACTTCCAAAAACGCCTTTATCACAACAGCAACCACTGCACCCAGAACGGCTCCAAGCGGCCCGAAAATCAGGATGCAGATGACGGTAGCGAGAAACGTGTACAGCGGTCGGATTCCGAGTTCCTTACCGGTAATGAAAGGCTCCGCGATCTGACGGACGACCACCAGAATGATGTACAGCAGTCCAATTTGCCAAGCCAGCGACGTGTTCCCCAGCAGCAGGTGGATCACCGCCCAAGGGATCATCACCATCCCGCTCCCCAGAATCGGAATCAGATCGAAAACCGCGATGCCCAAAGCTTTCAAGAACCAAAAATCAACGCCAAAGTACAGGAACCCGATGCATAACAGGATAAAACTGATGGCAGCCAATTTGACGGCTGATATAAGGTACCCCTTCAACCCTTTTCCAGTTGCGTTGATGATTTCTTTAATATAATAGCTGATCGTATCCAATGCGCTCCCTCGCTTTCTCTTAATGTATTCAGTATACACGCCTGTGCGCCTGCCCGTCATCGGGCATTGGTCGGATTCTTTCCCATTAAGGGCGACGCGCTTGACGGCTGATGCCATCAGGAATGTTCTATGCTAAAATGATATAGGAAACAGACACTGATTACACGTCAAAACACTCGGGAAATGGAGCATAAAATGGAATTCAATCATCTTCAGAAATTTTATAATAAAACCCCAGCCGAAAGGATCACTGCCTTGCAGTCGGCCGGCATCCTGGATGAAGAAGCGACTGCCAAGCTTCAGGAAGGTTTACAGTTGCCGCAGGAAATCGCCGACAATATGATCGAGAATCAATTGAGCACGTACGATTTGCCCTACGGTGTCGCCTTGAACTTTTTGATAGACGGAAAAGACTATGTCGTCCCGATGGCAATCGAGGAGCCTTCCGTCATCGCTGCGGCCAGTGCCGGCGCGAAAATCATCGCCAAGGCGGGTGGGTTCCGCACGACGATCCAAGAACGGATCATGATCGGCCAGGTAGCCTTGAAAAATGTCCCTGACAGCAGTGTTGCTGAACAGTTGATCGGCTCGCATCAGGAAGAGATCCTGCAAGTGGCCAATGCTGCCCACCCTTCCATCGTGAAGCGTGGCGGCGGTGCCCGTCGCGTAAGCGTTAGGATTCTTCCTGCAGATGATGTTGAAGGGATACCGGCATTTTTTGTCGTCCATCTCCATGTCGAGACGTTGGAGGCGATGGGGGCCAACATCATCAATACGATGATGGAAGGCGTCATCCCTTATCTGGAGAGTTTGACCGGCGGCGAAGCTTTGATGGGAATCCTGACCAATTACGCGACCGACTGCTTGGCGACCGCCGAATGCCGGATACCGGCTGCACTTTTGACCAAAGGTGCATTTTCCGGTGAAGAAGTACGCGACCGGCTGATTGAGGCTTATCAGTTCGCCTACGTTGATCCTTATCGCGCCGTCACCAACAACAAAGGCATCATGAACGGCATCGATGCCATCGTGTTGGCATCCGGAAACGATTGGCGCGCCATTTCCGCTGGGGCGCATGCCTATGCCTCACGCAGTGGACAGTACCGTTCGCTGACAACCTGGAAAAAAGCGGAAAACGGGGATCTGCTCGGAAGTCTGACTTTGCCACTGCCGATTGGAGCTGTGGGCGGGTCCATCAATTTCCATCCTGCCGCCAAAATGACGAAAGAAATCCTCGGCTACCGTTCCGCATCCGAACTTGAGTCCATCATCGCCTCAGTCGGGTTGGCGCAAAATTTCTCCGCCATCAAAGCGCTGGTGACGGAAGGCATCCAAAAGGGACATATGGGCCTGCATTCGCGTTCACTGGCGATCAGCGCCGGAGCTGTCGGGAACGAAATCGAACAGCTATCGGAGTTGCTTAAGTGCGAAAAAAATATGAATCTGGCGACTGCGCAGGAACTTTTGGCACAAATCCGCGGTGCGGACGCACTCGATTGAGGCGTAACGCCGCGATTGGCGGAGATTCGCAGAGCGAGCTCCCTTACCGGATTCCAGTTTTTCCTCCGGTGAGGCTCGCCTCGCCGGAGTAGAGGTGTCGGATTTAATTCCTCCTCCGATCGCGGCGGCTTCGCCGGAGTACAGGACCAAAAATTGTTTCCCCTCCGGCCAAGGCCGGCTTGGCCGGAGGAGCTGGCCCCCCGAATCATCCAAAATCAAAAAAAATCAAAAACAGCACGCCATCACCAGTAATCTGGCTGAGGGCGTGCTGTCTTCGTTCACTTCATTCATGCGATCATCTGGTTTTATTAAGATAGATGCGCTTGTTGTCTTCCATTCCTTCGATGCAGATGGTTGCAGGATCTGCAGCCACATCCAATTCGATGCTTGAACCATCGACAGGCAGAACGTGGGAAAAGATTTCTTCATATTCTTTGACTGTTACTTCTTTGCGGCCTGCGAACAATTTTCCGTGCTCAGCGGCGGCCAAAACCTCTTTGAATCCGTCCTGCAGTGTGGCTGCGAAGAACTCGCCAACCGCTCCCGATCCGTAACTGAAGAGACCGATTTTGTCGCCCGCCTTCAGGTCGTCGGAAAGTTCCAGCAAGGACAGCAGGCTCAGATAAAGTGAACCCGTATAGATATTGCCGACGATTCTGTTGTAGATTGTGCTGGTTTGGTAATGTGTCGACAGTCGTTCGCGGTCCGCTTCGGAACCTTCGTCCAGCACTTCGCGCAGAGCTTTCATCCCCATCTTCGTGTAAGGCAGATGGAAGCAGATTGCTTCGAAATCAGTCAACGTGGCGCCGTATTTCGCTTTGAATTCTTCCCAAGTGTTCAGGAAGAACGAAATGTATTGCTCATTTGAATATTTACCGTCGACAAAAGCCATTTCCGAGTAGATGGGTCTCCAAAAATCCATCACATCAGCGGTCAAATAGCTGCTCTCATTCTCCAGTACCAGGATGCGCGGTTCCGCACTGATGATCATAGCCACTGCACCGGCACCTTGGGTCACTTCACCGGCCGTGCCGATTCCATAGCGGGAAATGTCCGAACCGAGCACCAATACTCGGCTTTCCGGATTCAATGCGACATGGCCTTTAGCCAATTGAATGCCGGCAGTCGCTCCGTAACACGCCTGTTTCAATTCGATGCAACGGGCATGTTCCTGGATCCCAAGCAGGTCGTGTACATAGACAGCTCCTGATTTCGAATTATCGATGCCGGATTCCGTTCCAAAAATGACCAGGTCGATTTTCTCCAAATCCTCTGCATCGATGATGCGTAAAGCGGCATTCGCGGCTAACGTAACAGCGTCCTGCGTTATGGGCGCGACAGCCATTTTTTCTTGCCCGATGCCGATCGTATACTTGGCCGGCTCCACTCCCCGAGCCTCCGCCAATTTTTCCATATCCACAAAGAAGTGCGGCGCATAAAAGCCAATCTTATCTATCCCAATCTTCACGACAACTACCCCTTACTTTTCATATATAACTTATTTGATGCCTCTCATCCCAAATGATAGACCAGACCGCTCAAAAAAACAACCTCAGGCCACCAAATTAAAGATATCTTACAAAACCCTTATCGAAAAATTGTATATAATTTGAAATTCTTTACCAATTCTTATATCATTATGAGCGCTTAGTCACGTAAAATAGGAAGTATCAAAGGTCGATAAAAATAATTCTACCCAAAATAATACAAAAAAGGAGACATTTAATGGAAGAAGTCGTAATTGTCAGTGCTGCCAGAACCCCCATCGGTTCATTCGGAGGCAGCCTCAAAAATTGTACCGCAGTGGATCTGGGGAAAACAGCCACAGAAGCTGCGTTGAACCGTTCCGGTTTATCCCCTGAAGAAGTGGATTCCGTCATTTTCGGGAACGTCCTGCAGGCAGGCATAGGCCAGAACACGGCGCGGCAGATTGCCGTCGCAGCCGGAATCCCCTATGAAAAAACAGCCATGACGATCAATGAAGTCTGTGGCTCCGGTTTGAAAGCAATCATTCTCGCGAGCCAAGCCATCCGTCTGGGCGATGCCAAAACGGTGGTTGTCGGAGGCACCGAAAGCATGTCGCAAGCTCCCTATCTCTTGCCGAACCAACGCTGGGGAAGCAAACTCGGCGATATCAACGCCATCGACAGCCTTGTGCACGACGGCCTGATGGATGCGTTCGATCAGCAACACATGGGCATCACGGCCGAAACGGTGGCGGAAAGATTCCAAGTGAGCCGCGAAGAGCAGGATACTTTCGCGCTGCGCTCCCAACAAAAGGCTTCTGCCGCCCAAGAAGCTGGCTACTTCAAGGAAGAAATCGCGCCTGTCATCCTCACTGACCGCAAGAATCAGCGGACGGTCGTGGCCGAGGACGAATATATCCGCAAAGATGTCACGATGGAGAGCTTGGGTAAATTGAGGCCGGCTTTCCAAAAGAACGGCACGGTGACTGCCGGGAACGCATCCGGAATCAATGACGGAGCGGCCGCTTTGGTGCTGATGCCGAAATCGGAAGCCGAAGCGAAAGGCATCCCTTATCTGGCAACAATCAAAGGCTATGCCGAAACCGGTATTGACCCTGCCATCATGGGCTATGCGCCTTACTACGCCATCAAACAAGTACTGGAGAAGACCGGGCTGCGTGCGGAGGACATCGACCTCTTCGAATTGAATGAAGCGTTCGCCTCCCAGAGCATCGCCGTAGTCAGGGATTTGGGCTTGCCCGAGGAAAAAGTCAACATCAGCGGCGGCGCCATTGCCTTGGGCCATCCCATCGGCGCATCCGGATCCCGGATTTTGGTAACCTTGCTGCATGCACTGGAACGGACTGATACGAAGATCGGTCTCGCCTCCCTTTGCATCGGTGGCGGAATGGGCATTGCCATG
Organism: Trichococcus paludicola; assembly: GCF_003052295.1. Lineage (GTDB taxonomy): Bacteria > Bacillota > Bacilli > Lactobacillales > Aerococcaceae > Trichococcus > Trichococcus paludicola. Next base: position 530,247 of record NZ_QBLC01000001.1, on the reverse strand, counting down.
ATCGTTGAGCGCCCTTGAACCTGTTTTTGACCACACCCGTTCCCTCCCCCGTCATTTGCTTGAACGGGGGAGTTTTTCCATAAAAATGTGCATAAGAACAGCGCGCATTTCGATATGTTATTGAGTTTTCAACGAAAATGTGGCATACTCTTTATGAGAAATTTTTAATTTAAAAATGAGAATAATGTAGAGGAGACTGAATCCGTGACGACCTATCATAGCACACGAAATGCAGAAAAAACACTGACGGCTTCACAAGCAATATTACAAGGGATAGCGCCAGACGGCGGATTGTACGTACCCGATCACATTCCGGCTTTGGACATCGCATTGGATCGCCTAGCCGACATGACTTACCAAGAATTAGCTTACGAAGTAATGAAAAACTTTTTTGACGACTTCACTGAAGAAGAATTAAAACATTGCGTCAACGCAGCTTACGATGACAAATTTGACGACTCCAGCATCGTCCCATTGGTGAAAGCCGACGGACACCACTACTTGGAATTGTTCCACGGCCCGACAATCGCGTTCAAGGACATGGCCCTTTCCATCTTGCCACACCTATTGACGACTTCAGCCAAAAAGAACGGCAGCACAAAAGAAATCGTGATCCTGACAGCTACTTCCGGCGATACCGGAAAAGCGGCTTTGGTCGGATTCGCGGATGTGCCGAACACACGCATCATCGTCTTCTATCCTAAGAACGGCGTCAGCGCCATCCAGGAAAAACAGATGGTGACGCAAAAAGGCGACAACACCTCCGTTGTAGCAATCGACGGAAACTTCGATGACGCACAGACGAACGTCAAAAACATGTTCGGAAACGCAGACTTGGCGGCACGTTTGGATGAAGCAGGCTTCCAATTCTCCTCAGCCAACTCCATCAACATCGGACGACTGATCCCGCAAGTGGTCTATTACGTCTACGCTTACGGCCAAATGGTGAAACAAGGCGCTATCGCTGCCGGCGAACCGATGAACGTCGTTGTCCCTACCGGAAACTTCGGGAATATTTTGGCTGCTTACTTCGCAAAACAAATGGGCTTGCCGATCCAAAAACTGATCATCGCTTCAAACGAAAACAAAGTCTTGGTCGATTTCTTTGAGACAGGCGCTTATGATCGTAACCGCGACTTCATTTTGACGACTTCCCCGTCCATGGACATCCTAGTTTCCAGCAACTTGGAACGCCTATTGTTCCTGTTGGCCAATGAGAGCGCGGAAGCTGTCCAAACTTTCATGGACCAATTGAAGGAAATCGGCCGCTACGAAGTGACGGAAGAAATGAAGGAAAAAGCAAAGGATTTCTATGCCGATTACGCGACAGAAGAAGAAGTCAGTGCTCAGATTGCTGCGCTTTATCATGCTGAAGGCTATGTCATCGACCCACACACAGCTGTGGCGGCGCATGTTGCCAACACGTATGTAGCTGAAACCGATGATCACACTCCGATCATCATCGCGTCGACTGCCAGCCCTTATAAATTCCCGCAAGCTGTCCTGAATGCCATTGATCCCGAGTTTTCGGATGATTCGATTGAAGAAATGTTGGACCGCCTAAGAGAATTGAGCGGCGTTGCTTTCCCAGCCGCAATCGAAGAATTATTGCATGCAGAAGTTCGCCACAACACCGTTATCGCTTCCGATGACATGCAGAAGAGCGTCGAGTCCATCCTGGGCTTGAACTGATTCAAGAATGTTTAAACGCCTAGCCGGCGGTCCGGAATGTATCCGGACCGCCGGCTTTTTTTGTGGTGTTGGGCTAGGTTTAGTTCTATCCTCCGGTGAATACAGTCGTCGACGGAGCTGAGGATGCATAGATATGCTCTCCTCCAGCCAATTTCTCCTCACCGGAGGTAGCGGCTGGATTTCACTCGCAACTCCGGCCAACCGCGCTTGGCCGGAGTTGCCGGTAATATTCCTTTCGTTTCTTCATCTAGGCACACACATCATCGAGAAATCCGCCCCGTTTTTTGGTAAAATAGAGTCAGATAGATACAGAATCGAGGCGCTACATGAATATATTGATCGACGGGGATGCTTGTCCCGTAAAAGACATCATCATAGAAGAAGCCATCAAACGCGAAATACCGGTCACAATCGTCACCAGTTTTGCGCACTTTTCCAATGCACCCCAACCGCCCGGAGTAAAGACGGTCTACGTCGATTCGGGCGCGGACGCAGCTGATTTCAAAATCATCCAGCTCGCAAAAAGAGGCGATCTGCTGGTCACACAGGACTATGGTTTGGCCTCCCTGGCTTTGCCGAAAGGACTGACCGTTCTCCATCACAAAGGTTTTGCCTACGACAAAAGCAATATGGAACGGCTGCTTGAAGACCGGTACATGAGCGCCATGGTCCGCAAAAGCGGCAAACGCACAAAAGGCCCGAAGCCATTCACGGATGCTGATCGGCATACCTTCCGGAAACTGCTTATTTCCAAGTTGCAAGAAACCTAACCGAACCAAGGAAGAGGTGCATCCAGATGCGCAATGAAATCATTATCGAAGATGTGAAACATGTCATCGCAGAAAAGCTGAGGAACGAAGCTACGGGGCATGATTGGTGGCATACGCTCCGGGTCTACAACACGTCCATGGACATTGCCGAAGCGGAAGGAAACGGCGATCGCCTCATCATCGGCTTGGCGGCCCTTTTGCATGATGTCGCCGACCACAAATTCGGCTACACTGATGCCGACCGCGAAGCCATCATCACCGACATCCTCAGACCTTTCGAGCTGAGCGATTCCATCATCGAGCAGGTCATCTACATCGTGAACAATCTTTCCTTCAAGCAAGGGAAAAACAAGCATATTTTGGAAACGATCGAAGGCCGGATCGTGAAGGATGCCGACCGCTTGGATGCCATCGGCGCAATCGGCATCGCGCGCGCTTTTGCATACGGTGGGCACAAAGACCGGCCACTTTATGATCCCGAGCACGGTGGGGATCCGGACAGCGATACGATCGGCCACTTCCACGAAAAACTGCTCCTGCTGAAGGACGGCATGCATACGGAAGCCGGCAAACAAAAGGCGATCGCCCGCCACACTCGGATGGAACAGTTCCTGAAGGACTTCCATTCCGAATGGGAAGGCCACTGATAAAATGCGAAAAGGGACCGTCTACAAATGAGACGGTCCCTTCTTTGTGGTTTGGCGGTATCGTTTTTTGTTCTGGGGTTCGAGTTCACGGAAAGATTCCCCGCCAAAACCGGTTTTGGTGGGGAATCTCGTGGTGTCCAAGGCCATTGTTCCCCGCCAAAGTACTTTTGGCGGGTTTTCTGACTGTGATTTGAACTGATTTTCCCCGTCAAAATGGTTTTGGCGGGTTATTTTAGCATAAATTCAATTCCCCTATAAAATCACAGTGCCATTTCGTAGATTTTTCTGCTGATGTCCAGTGTCTGGTCAGCGCGTTCCGAAAGGCGATCGCGTTTGTGGACTTCCAGTTGCTCCACCATATAGTCGATGTCCGTCTCTTCGATGCCGATTTCACTGAATCGGGTCGGCATTTCCAACGAACGGAAGAATTCCTCGGTTTTGCGGATGCCGAAATCGATCCGCGCCTCATCGTCACCTTCCGTAGCACCCCATACGCGTTCTGCATACTGGAGCAATTTATCCCATTTTTCCTTTTTGCGTACCTTCATGGTGGCAGGCAGGATGACCGAAAGCGTACGGGCATGATCGGTTCCGTTCAAAGCGGTAATTTCGTAGCCCAACGCATGGCTGGACCAGTCTCCCGGCACCCCTGAAGCTGTGAAGCCGTTGAAGCCATTCGTCACTGTCCACATGAAATTCGCGCGCGTGTTGTAGTCTATTTCTTCATCCGCCAGGACTTCCTGGCCTATTTCGATGAAAGTATGCAGAATGCCTTCAGACCAACGATCCTGCAGTTTCGCGCCGACCGGATAGGTCAGATAGTTCTCCATGACATGGACAAAGGAATCGGAGAGTCCGTTCGCCAATTGCCTTTTCGGCAACGTGTACGTCAACTCGGGCTCTAGAATCGAAAATGCCGGAAAGAGGTTCTCATTTTTGATGCTCACCTTTGCCTGCAATTCCTCGAAGCTGACGACGGTGATCGGGTTCATTTCCGAGGAGGTGGCAGGAATCGTCAAAACCGTCCCGAAAGGCATGGCCTTTTCAACCGGCAGCCCTTTGCCGACTCCGCTTGCGAAGATATCAATCGGATTGCCTTCAAACAGGCTGGCTGCGGCGATGAATTTCGTGCCGTCGATGACCGAGCCGCCGCCTACCGCGATCAGGAAGGTGTATCCTTCCGTTTTGATTTTCTCTACAGCATCCATCAGGTATTCAAAAACCGGATTCGCCGGAATGCCGCCGAACTCCCCCCATTCCCTGTCGCCCAGAGCCTCCACGACACGGTCGAAAGTGCCTGAGCGTTTGGCGCTGCCGCCTCCGTAGGTGATCAATACGTTTGCATCTTTAGGCACAAACTTGTCGATTTTTTTGACCTGATCCCGTCCGAATGCGATCCGGACAGGGTTATAAAATTCAAAATCCATGATTTCAGCTGACGGTGACATAATATTCCCCCATTGGTTTCAGATAGTTATGCTAACTTTGTGCACAAGGCGTCGATCGCATTTTCAAAGATGGCAAGGCCGGCCTCCAACTGTTCATCTGTCATGACCAACGGAGCCAGGAAACGGACCACATTCCCGTAGGTACCTGCATTTTCGATTATCAGGCCGGTCTGTACACATTGTTGGATCAGTGCGTTCACCAATTCCGGAGCGGGTTCCTTCGTCAGTCGATCTTTGATGAATTCGACGCCGATCATGCCGCCCAATCCGCGCACATCGCCGATTTCTTTGTATTGCTGTTGCCATTCCTCAACGCGGGCAGTGTAGGCTGCACCCAGTTCCAATGAACGTTCGCAGAGATTTTCGTCTTCGATGACTTGAATCGTCGCAAGTGCCGCAGCACAGGATACCGAATTGCCTCCGAAGGTGCCTCCGATCAATCCGCCCCCAATCCCTTTGACGATTTCGTCACGGGCAACGATGGCGCTGAGCGGGAACCCGCCTGCGATTGATTTTGCCGTACAAAGGATATCCGGTGCACAGCCGGCTTCTTCGTAGTAGGAAGATGCGAACAGTTTGCCTGTGCGCCCGAATCCGGTCTGCACTTCGTCCGTCACCATCATGATGCCATTATCATCACAGATCTGGCGGACAGCTTTGACCCACTCGATCGGAGCCGGGATGAAACCACCCTCCCCCTGCACCGGTTCGAATACAATGGCTGCAACTTGGCTTGCCGGCGTCAACTCGTCAAAGGCGCGTTTGATGCGTTCGATGTAATAGGCGACTGCCTCTTCATCCGTGTAATAGGCCGGTTTGCGGTAAAGGTTCGGATAATCCACGCGGAATATCCCATCCGGGAATGGCCCTAAGCCAATCGAGTTGGCTTTTTTCGCCGTCATGTGCGTCGTCAGCAGCGTACGCCCGTGGAATGCACCAGAGAATACGATGACATTCGGACGTTTCGTGTAGGCTCTCGCCACCTTTACGCCGTTTTCGATTGCTTCCGCACCGCTGTTCGCAAAGAATGTCCGCTTCTTGAAACCCTTCACCGGTACGATGTCGTTCATTTTTTCAGCCAATTCGATATACTTTTCGCTCGTAAGGATATTAATCATCGCATGAAAATAATCATTTTCCTGCTGCTTGACCGCTTCGACCACTTTCGGGTGGCGGTGGCCGATATTCAGAACGCCTACGCCTCCGACCCAATCCAAAAAGCGGTTGCCGTCAACGTCCTCGATGATGGCGCCCTCTGCCTTCGCGATCGCAACCGGGTAGACGCATGTCAAAGAAGGAGGGATCGCTTCAGATCTCCGTGCCAGTATGGCTGCTGCCTTTTCCCCCGGCAATGCCGCAGTGATGATTTCCGGCAATTGATATCTCAATTCTGTTTCTGTAAGTGATGTTGTTCCTGTCATAACGCTCGCTCCCCTTTTCATGCATACTTGTCATATCTTTTGTAACTTCGATGGTTTGATTATATAGATTTACCAGGCAAACAAAAAACATTTGTTGACACTGTATAGGACATTTTCTGTTATCCGATGTCAGCTTCATTCACATCGTTTTGGGAACATGGTTGCAATAACAAGAAAAATCTTCGATACATAAAGGATTCCAAGCAAAAAAACCTCCCGTTATCTTTACGGAAGGTTTCCTGACATGAATCTCGATTTATTTTTCATTTTCATTTCATTTAAAGAATATTGCCCAGCAAACAGGAGCGGAAATGTAAGGACGTCCGTTCCAAAACGGACTCATGAATTTCCATTTCGCTCCACAAAATGACCGAAACTGAAACGGACTGCATTTTTTTGGTCGCCGAATTGGTTGCCTTCCTTCACCACCACTTTTTCCTTCAACAATTCCTGAAGCAATTCATCCATCTCGGCATCGGTTTTATTGGCGAAGTGACAATATAGATGGTAGCCGCCTTTTGCCGGTTCAAAACTTATTTCCGGTCCATATCTGTTTCTGAGCCACGTCTGCAATTTGCCAGCGCGCTCTTTCAAAGCCGTAATGATGATTGGGAGATGGTCTGTGATTTCGCTCGCCAAATAATGGTCAGCCAACAGTTGCGGCAAGAAACTCAATCCGGAGTCGATCTGATCCCGAATGTCGGCCAATTCCCGGATAATGGCGGCTGGTCCAACCATCCAACCAATCCGGATATGCTGGCCGGCAAATTTGGATAAAGAACCCAGATAAAGCACTTGTTGTCGTTTATCCAAGCTTTTCAACGGACGGTTATCGACCGTTTCATCAAAAATAAAACTGCCGTAAGCATCATCCTCAACAATCGGGATGCGCTTCAGCAAACAATAATCAAGGACGGCCTGTTTGCGCTCCGGACTCATGACCGTCCCTGTCGGATTCTGGAAAATCGGATTCAGAAAAATCATCTTCAGAGGATACTGCAAGGAAGCTTCCTGGAGCCCCTTGACGGTCATTCCCTCGCCATCCATCGGAATCGGAATAATCCGCAGACCGGCAGCCTGAAATAACCGCAAAGAATAGAAATAAGAGGGAGCTTCGATGCCAATCGCATCACCCGGCTTCAACAGCCCTTGCGTAATCAAAAACAATGATTGCTGGGTTCCCGAAGTGATGAAGATTTCCTCCAGCGGGACAGTCATCCCGTAAGCGTTCTGCAGGTGATTTTGGACACTTTCCCTCGTTGCTTGGATTCCTCGGTTTTCCCGGATGAATGTGGCTTCCCCATGTAACATTTCCCCCAGCGAAATATCCGGGATCTTCAGTTCCGGCAGGAGGTCCTTCGGCAAATCCCCGTTTCCCAAATCCAGAATTTCGCGCGATCTGTGCTGAGCCAACAGCTGTTTGACGTTCCTTTGATAAGGGGTGTCCACCGAAAGATTATCCGGCGTCAAGGAAGTCCGCCAATTGATGGTGGGCCTTGTCTGCATTCCCCATTTATTCGGATTTACGAACGTTCCGCTGCCCCTTTTACGAATGAGGATCCCCTGAGTCGTCAGCTCTTCCAGTGCCCGGATGACGGTCGATCGGTTGACCTGCAGTTCCTCCGCCAGCTTGCGTTCCGCCGGCAAGGCTCGACCGGGGACCAAATCACCGGCTTTTATCTTCTCTTCGATCAGCTGCATAAGCTGTTGATAGAGCGGCATGCCCCTATCCAGATCCAGTCTCCACTCCGCCATTCCTTCACTCTCCTTGGTTTTTAATCATTATACACCAAATTGGTTGGTTCGGAAACAGTCCAATTGGATGTAGGTGTTCCAAGATAATTGGATTATGATTTAACCATTATTTAATCATTTTATCATTTAAAACCAGGAGGAATATTTATGACAACAAAAATTATCGGTTCAGAAAAAGTAAAACGCGGGATGGCCCAAATGCAAAAAGGCGGCGTCATCATGGATGTCGTGAATGCGGAGCAGGCAAGGATCGCCGAAGCGGCTGGAGCCGTAGCGGTCATGGCTTTGGAGCGCGTGCCTTCGGATATCCGCGCCGCTGGAGGTGTTGCCCGGATGGCGGATCCCACCATCGTCGAGGCAGTGATGAACGCCGTGAGCATTCCCGTCATGGCGAAAGCCCGCATCGGCCACATCACGGAAGCGCGCATCCTGGAAGCGATGGGCGTCGACTATATCGATGAGAGCGAAGTGCTGACCCCTGCCGATGAGGAATTCCATCTTTTGAAATCGGACTATACCGTTCCTTTCGTCTGCGGTTGCCGCGATTTGGGTGAAGCCTTGCGCCGAATTGGTGAAGGGGCTTCGATGTTGCGTACAAAAGGCGAGCCGGGGACCGGCAATATCGTGGAGGCCGTCCGCCATATGCGAAAAGTCAACGGGCAAATCCGCCAGTTGATCACGAAATCGGACGATGAACTGATGACGTTCGCAAAGGAAATCGGAGCCCCTTACGAATTGGTCAAGGAAATTAAACTGCTCGGGAAATTGCCTGTCGTGAACTTTGCTGCCGGTGGCGTCGCAACTCCAGCTGATGCTGCCTTGATGATGAGCTTGGGTGCGGACGGCGTCTTCGTTGGATCCGGCATCTTCAAAGCCGAAAATCCCGAAAAATTCGCCCGTGCCATCGTCCGTGCGACAACCAATTACGAAGACTATGCCTTGTTAGCCGAACTTTCCAAAGGCTTGGGCGAACCGATGAAAGGAATCGACATCAGCACACTCCACGCCTCCGAACGCATGCAAGAAAGAGGCTGGTAAACATGACGAAAAAAATCGGCGTATTGGCCTTGCAGGGTGCCGTCACAGAGCACCTGCAGGCACTGGCTAAATTGGGCGTCACCGCGGCTGCCGTGAAACTGCCTGGCGATCTAGCGGAGCTGGATGGGCTGATCATCCCAGGAGGCGAATCGACCGCCATCGGCCGTTTGATCCGCGAACAACATTTGGAGGAACCATTGCGAGCATTTTTCGCAGCTGGCAAAGCGATTTTCGGCACTTGCGCTGGATTGATTCTTTGCAGCACGGACAGCAGTCATGCACCTGAGGAATTGCGGCTTGGCTTCATCGACATCGAAGTAGAACGGAACGGCTTCGGGCGCCAAGTCGACAGTTTCGAAGCCCTGCTGCCTTTTGAAGGCATCGCAGAACCGGTGGAAGCCGTCTTCATCCGTGCCCCTTACATCCGCTCCGTCAACAAAGGCGTACGGGTGCTGGCCAGCTTCGAAGGCAAGATCGTAGCGGCCGAAAACGACCAGATTCTGGTCACGGCTTTCCATCCGGAATTGACGGACGATCTGTCGGTATTCGAGTACTTTTTGGGAAAAATTGACTGAGATACAGACCAAACTTAATACAGCCCGGTAAATAGTGTGTTTCTCTGCCCAAATCTTGTCCCTCCTCCGGCCACCATCCCCTGGCCGGAGGAGAGAGCATTCTGAAGCAATCCAACTCCGGTAAGCATCTCTTCTCCGGAGTAAACGCCACATAGGAATGCCCGACCTCCGGCGAAGCCGTCGTTCACCGGAGCTTAAGATTTTATCGCTTATTTTCACAATAAATAAAATCCCCTGCTCACGCACTTATATGCGTAAGCAGGGGATTTTGTATTTGTTTAGTCCAGATCTTCACCATTGCTGGCGATGGCTTTTTGGTACCAGTAGAAGGAATCCTTCTTCAGGCGATCCAAACTGCCTGAACCGTCGTTGTTGCGGTCAACATAGATGTAACCGTAGCGTTTCGACATCTCGCCCGTACCGGCTGAAACCAGGTCGATACAGCCCCAAGAAGTGTAGGCAACAAGATCGACGCCATCCAGCACGATCGCATCCCGCATCGCTTTGACATGGTCACGGAGGTAGGAGATGCGGTAATCATCATGGATTTTGCCGTCGACGATTTCATCCACAGCGCCCAAGCCGTTTTCGACTACCATCAGCGGCAGTTGGTAACGGGAATGGAAGGTGTTAAGAGAAACGCGCAGACCCAATGGATCGACTTGCCAACCCCATTCCGATTCCGCCAAGTATGGGTTCTTCTCACCCATCAAGGCATTGCCTTCACCCGGCACGCCGGATTGCGCAAAGCTGGCAGCGCTGGAAGCATAGTAGCTGAAGGAAATGAAATCGACAGTATGTGCAGCCAAGATTTCCTCGTCGCCTTGTTCGAACGCAACGTTGATGCCTTTAGAGGCGAAGTAAGCCAGTTTGCTCGGCGGGTAGTAACCGCGGGCATGGACATCTGAGAAGAACAGTTTCTCTTCTTCTTTCCGTTGCGCAGACCAAACGTCTTCCGGTTTTGCCGACAACGGATAGACTGGTGCGTAGGCGATCATGCAGCCGATGCGGTTGTCGGGATCGATTGCCCGTGCAGCCTTCGTCGCCAAAGCGCTGGCGACGAATTGGTGATGCAAGGCTTGGTACATGATTTCTTCCTGGCTTTCTCCCGCTTCAGCTTTCGAACCGATCGAAATCTGCGGCAGGAACGTCGCCATGTTGATTTCATTGAAGGTCAGCCAATAGTTGACTTTTCCTTGATAGCGTTCAAACAAAGTAGTCGCATATCTTTCAAAGAAGCCGATCAGCTTGCGGTTTTTCCAACCGCCGTAGTGGTCGACCAGATATTGCGGCATTTCGAAATGGGAGATCGTCACCAATGGTTCGATGCCGTATTTCGCCAATTCATCGAAGACATCATCGTAAAATGCCAGGCCCGCTTCGTTCGGTTCCAGTTCATCGCCATTCGGGAAAATCCGCGACCAAGCGATCGACATCCGGAACATCCGGAAGCCCATCTCGGCGAACAAAGCGATATCTTCCTTATAGCGGTTATAGAAATCGATGCCGATGTGCGAAGGATAGTAATCGCCGACTCCGGCAAAGCGTTCGGCAAAATCGCGCGAGCAGGTCAGTTGGTCGATTACCGACGGGCCTTTCCCATCAGCGTCCCAACCTCCTTCAAATTGATTGGCAGCTGTAGCGCCGCCCCAGAAGAAACCTTCTGGAAATCTTTTATCTGCAGACATGGCTATTCCTCCTATTTCCGTACCAAAGAGGCGCCGTCTGTTGCGATGACTTCTTTGTACCAGTTGAATGATTTTTTCTTGTAACGGTTCAACGTGCCGGATCCGTCGTCGTGACGGTCGACATAGATGAAGCCGTAACGTTTCTTCAATTCTGCAGTCGAAGCGCTGACCAAATCGATACAGCCCCAAGTTGTGTAGCCCATCAGATCGACGCCGTCTGCGATTGCTTCCGCAACCTGCACCAAGTGATCGTTCAGGTAGTTGATGCGGTAGTCATCGTTGACAGTCATTTGGCCGTCTTCGCCTTCAACCAGCTGATCGACTGCACCTAAGCCGTTTTCAACGATGAACAATGGTTTTTGATAACGATCCCAGAAAGTATTCAGGATAACACGAAGCCCTTTTGGATCGATCTGCCAGCCCCACTCGGAAGCCTCCAAGTATGGATTATGGATACCGCCCAAAATATTGCCTTCGCCTGCTGCTCTCTTGGCAGGATCTGCCGTTTCCGTGGAACTCATGTAGTAGCTGAAGGAAACGAAATCGACCGTGTTCTTCAGGATTTCTTCGTCTTCCGGCGTAATGTTCAGCTCGATGCCGTGCTCACGGAAATAGCGTTTCATGTAACCAGGATACGTGCCGCGTACATGCACATCCGAGAAGAAGAAGTTTTGGCGATCCGCTTCCATCACCGCGATGATATCATCGGGATGGGAAGTCAACGGATACGTCGGCATAGCGATGACCATGCAGCCGATTTTGAAGTCCGGATTGATTTCATGGCCGATTTTTGTTGCCAAGGCACTTGCTACCAATTCGTGATGGCAAGCTTGGTACAAATCGGATTTAGACAATTGATCTTTCGGTGTCGCGATTCCGCCGCTCATGAATGGCGCGTGGATGATCGAGTTGATTTCATTGAACGTCAACCAGTATTTGACTTTGTCTTTGTAGCGCGTGAAGACCGTGCGCACATAGTTTTCGTAGAAACCGATCATTTTGCGGTTAACCCAGCCATCGTATTCGCGGGCAAGGTGCAGCGGTGTTTCGTAGTGGGACAAAGTGATCAGCGGCTCGATGCCGTATTTTGCCAATTCGTCAAACAGATCATCGTAGAACTGCAAGCCGGCTTCGTTCGGTTCCGTTTCGTCGCCGTTCGGGAAAATGCGCGTCCAAGCGATGGATGTACGGTATGTTTTGAAGCCCATTTCCGCAAACAAGGCGATATCTTCCTTGTAGCGGTGGTAGAAGTCAATCCCTTCCAATTTCATGTTGTCGGGTGTAGGCCCATCAGTGATCGGCCCGAATCCTCCTTGAGGGGTTACGTCCTGAACAGAAAGCCCCTTTCCGTCAACATTATAAGCACCTTCGTATTGGTTAGCGGCTGTTGCGCCACCCCATAAAAATCCTTTTGGAAATACTGTTTGCATGTGATCGCTCCTATTCTTTTTCTGGTTCTATTTTATGCACAAGTCTGCCCGGTTGCTGGACAGCCCTGAATTTTGAAACCTTATCCAAATCGGTTCGGGCGCCTGAGACCACAAACCAAATCCCCCGAATATCTGGTTTTTATTCGGGGATATGGCTTGCGGTCTAGGTTTTTTCCCCGGATATCTGGTTTTTATCCAGGAATATTGCTTGCGGTTGAGATTGATTTCCCGAATACTTTTCGTTTATGCGATGACCGTCAGCAGATAGTCGCCTTCAGTCAATTTTGATTCTTTCGTCGTGATGACATCCAGGTAGTCATTGCTGTTTGTTACGATGATTGGTGTGATGATTTCATAGCCTGCTTTTTGGATAAAGTCGATGTCGAATTCCAATAATAATTGGCCAGCTACTACTTTATCGCCTTGGTGCACATGGCTCGTGAAGCCTTTCCCTTCCAATTGGACCGTATCCATTCCGACGTGTATCAGGATTTCTGTTCCGTTTTCAGTCGTCAAACCGATCGCATGTTGCGTCGGGAACAAAAGTGTTACAGTTGCGTTTGCTGGAGCATAGACTTCGCCGACAGTCGGACGGATCGCGATTCCTTTACCAAGTGCGCCAGTCGCAAAAGCTTCATCCGGAACATCTGACAATAGAACCATTTCGCCGATCATTGGGCTAGCGACCAAATCTTTTTCAGCTGCTGCGCTCAAATCTTTTTTCATTGCTTCAACAACTACAGAGTTTGTGTTCAGTGTTGTTGCTGTATTTGTTGCAGTTGCTGCAGTTTCCGTTTCTCCGTAAAGAACTGGAATTTTTGAGAAGAAGACAAGGATGAAGCCGGCAACAAAACCTACTGCACATACGATGATGGAAGCCCAGAAGTTGAAGGTCATTGATCCGTTTGCTTCCAAGTAGCTAGGGAATGAGAAGACGCCCATACCGCCCATACGGTAGCTTGTCAATTTGAAGATACCTGCCACGATACCGGAGATGGCACCAGCAATGCAGCTCAATTGGAACGGACGTTTCATCGGTAAAGTGATACCGTAGATAGCAGGCTCAGTTACTCCGAACAAGCCGGAAATGAAAGCTGGAATGCTCAATTGTTTCACTTTTGCTTCTTTCGTTTTCAACAAAATAGCCAATACTGCACCTGTCTGAGCGAAAGAAACACCTAATACAGTAGACAATAGTTGATCATAACCCTGTGTCGCCAAGTTATTGATTGCGATCGGCACCAAGCCCCAATGCAAACCGAACATGACGAATACTTGCCAGCCACCGCCCAATACAGCGCCTGCAACGATCGGGCTCAAGTTATAGATCCAGGATACGCCTGCGCCAAGCAACGTTGCAGCCCATGTGGCAAGCGGTCCGACAAACAAGATAGTCAATGGAACGACGATCAACAAGGTGAAGAAAGGCACCATGAACAATTTCACGACATCCGGAATGATTTTTTTCAAGACCTTTTCGACTTTGGAACCCAAGAAGACGGCCAACAGAATCGGCACAACCGATGAAGCGTAGCTCATCATGATGACCGGCAAGCCCAAGAATGTCATGTAGATCGGCGATTCAAAAATGGAACCAGCGAATAAAGTGTACAATGGATCGATTCCAGCAGGATTGACCAAGCCTGGATAGACCATTGCAGTTGCGACTGCCATCGCCGTAAAGCTGTTCATTTTGAAATGTTTGCTGGCGGTGAAGGCAAGGAAAATCGGCAGGAAGTTGAAGAATCCGTCACCTGCTGCTTGAATCAGGACATATGCCCCATCGGTAGTTGATATGCCCGCAGCCACCAAAATTGCGGCCACACCTTTCAACATCCCCGTAGCAGCCAATGGTCCCAGGATCGGTTGGAAAATTTTCGAGATCATATCGATGAACTGATTGAATAGGCTGCCTTTCGGACCTTCATCCTCTGCTTCCACTTCGCCGCCGCCATTCAATCCGCCGACTGCGTTGACTGCTGCGTATACGTCCGGTACGTGATTGCCGATGACGACTTGATACTGTCCGCCGCTTTGGATGACGGTAACGATGCCTTCGAGCTTCTTCAAATAATCAGTGTCCGCCTTACTTTCGTCAACCAATTTGAAACGCAGACGCGTGATGCAGTGAGCCAAGCTACGGACGTTTTCTTTGCCGCCCACATGAGCCAAAATGTCTTTTGCTAATTCTTCATATTTCATGTTATATCCCTCTTTTTCTATTATTTTTTATAAAAAAAACCTAAATAGAGAGCATGGGAATTTCTTCCCCGCTGTCTACTTAGGTTTTGCCTGCTTTACCAGTAACAATCCTCTTGAGAGCATTTAAGTATTTACTTTTGCTGCACGACCCGATGGATATGGATCGTGAGGTAAACAAGTTCGTCGGTCCCGACTTGAAAATGGTGGGCAGCTCCGACATAGGTCGATATTTTGTTGGCACACGTATAGGCAGCCGGATAGTTTGCCTTCACTTGCTCCACCAAGAAGGTGTCCGGAGCCGTCTGGAAAACTTCTCCCATGACGACCCGCTGCGCAAAGTACTGAAGATGAGTGTAGAAACGATTATAGGAAATCGATTCTTCATCGAAAGCGACTCCGAAATGCAAGCGGACGATGTTCAGGATGTCCTGAACGATCCGGGTCACTTTCATCGTCTCTTCGATCATTTGCCCTTCCTTCTGCGCATTCACGAAATGAAGCGCGATAGATGTTGCTTCATCGGGTGCCATCATGACACCTGTATGCTCCGCGATAAGTTCAAGCCCAATTTTGCCGAGCTCGTATTCCCGTCGATAGAACTTCTTCACTTCGAAGGCCAAAGGGTTGGTCAAAACGATCCCTTCCTTTGTCCGCTGGATGGCGTAATGGATATGGTCGGCAAGCGTCAGGTAGACGTTTGCTTGGAAGATATGATTCAGCCTTGTCTCGGCCTCTTGTATGATCTTAAAAATGGCATCTGATTCTTCTTGCGGTAAATCCTGATAAATGGCCTTGAATTGATCTGCTGAATCATTTTCCTGGATGACGAAGGTCTTCTCGATCAAAGACTTGTCGAAAACGTCTCCTGATCTTTTCTGGAAACCGATCCCTTTTCCCATCACAATGACTTCGGATGAATCTCCGGCTTTCGCCAGCACCACGTTGTTATTGTAGACTTTTTCAATCTTCATCGATTATCCCCATTCCCCCTTCCATTAAAAAAAACCTAAACTAACACCAAATGATGTGCACATCATCTCGTATCAATTTAGGTTTTGCCTGCACAACCAGTAACAATCCTATGAACAACATGTTAGCACTTCCAACAAAAAGATGCAAGCCCTTTCCTTAAAAAAATCTCATTTTCATTTGGTGCGTTGATGGAACAGCATTTTTTTGAAAACGAATGTTATTCGGTTTATGACTAGCGTGCTGCGGAGCAGCATCCCGCGATAAAAAGATGGATTGTTTGCGTTTATTCATGTTTTTGATCACGTTTCGCGCCGAAAAGATGAATTCTTTTTAGTTATTCATCTTTTTGGCCGTACGCCGCATCAAAAAGATGGATTCTTTGTTTTTATTCATCCTTTTGGACGACATTTTGACTTCTGATGACAAAAGAGGCTGCCTCGCTAGGAGGCAGCCACTGCGTTAGGCACGTTCTTTGGTTGTCATCATTTTACGGAAAACATAGCGGTTGTTCAACAGGTTCGCGAAATGCTGCGTCACCGTGCCGGTGAACAGCATGGCGAATATGGTCCCGAGCCCGACTCCAGCGATTCCTTCCAGAAACAACAACGAGAAGACAACGCTCAACCCGACGCAAGTGGCGTCGAATCCAGTCTTCATCTGTTTCACGGTGAGACCGAAATGCTCGGACATCTCTCGCACAAACAAGTCGAACGGAAGGGCTGGCAAACGACAATTCAGCATTAGGCTAATCCCAAGCGACAACATGAAAAATCCGGTGAAAAAGAACACGATCCGCAGCGGCATGTTTGCGACGATGCCCGAAAAAAGCAATTCAAAGAAATCCAGCAGGTAGCCAAACAGCAATGCCAATGCAATCGAAAAGACATATCCCAAAAACTTCCGCGTAATCAGAGCCATCACCACCACAAGGACAACTTGGAAGAGAAAGTTCCAGCTGCCGATCGTCACGTGGGCAAACATTTCATTCAACACCACCGGCACGGATGAAATCGTAGACACTCCTAATTCACTCTTGATCATCAACGACACGGCAATGGCGTTACACAGCACGCCCATAGCCAAAGCAAGTTCACTTGCCAATACTTTTTTCTCCATATCGTCCTCCTTATTCTATCCTTCACATTTTTTATTTTTTGATGACTAGCCCGAGCATCACGACAAAGTCCAACGCCTGTTCCTCATTGACGATTGCGCCTTTGAGGTCCTCAAGTGTAACGCTGATGCGCTCGAAGCGGCAGCTGCTGATGTCAATGGCCTTCAAAGGCGTTCCCGTGAAATTGATTCCGGACAGCTCGCACTCCGAAAAATCGACTTTCTTCAGTTTGCAGGTATAAAAATCGGCTTCATTCAGACGGCAGTTTTCGTAACGGACATTCTTCTGCTTGCTGAATCCCAAAGCCGCCATCTGCAGGTTACATTCGCGGAAAAGCACATCCTCGAAGACTCCTTCGGTCATCGAGGTGCCGATAAGGCGGCAATTCACGAAGCGGACCCGTTTCATCGTCACCTCATCCAGCTGCACATTGGCGAAATCGCAGCTTTCGAAGACGACATCCCGCAAGTACAATTGCGGCACTGTCGCTTCGCTGAAAGTCACGTTCTGAAATCTGACTTCGGTGAACTCCACTCCTCGTCTGTCGCCAAGGTCGATGGCAGTATCTTTGAAAAGGGCATGCTCTATGTATGGTTCATCCGGATCGAAACAGTCGGCGAAATTTACTTCAAGTAAATCTTTTGGCAGAATGGGTTCCATGATCTTGGCGGGCACTTGCTTCATTCCTTCCTGATGACTCTCTTTCTTTTAGTATACCTGAATAATCGGCGCTTAGATATGATTGCTTTCGTGATCTGCTCTTTCGTCTTGAGTGATATAATGGAGGAAAGGAAACAGGATTAGGGGGAATCAGGATGGATTACGCATATGCTAAAGTGTTTCGGGGGGCGGCTTTCACGAGCAGGTCGCCCCAGGAAGTGAGCGCATTGGATGATTGTTTGTTTTGTCTGGATGAGGAAGGCGTGATCCGGCGCATCCTGAAGCCGCAAGAACCTGATTACGGAACGGTCATGGCTGCCTACAGCGGAACAGAAAAATTCCACGAGCTTGCTGAGGGGAAATATTTTCTGCCGGGGTTCATCGATCTGCACATCCATGCTCCGCAATGGGCGCAGGCCGGGACAGCCATGGATATCCCTTTGCATGATTGGCTGGACACCTATACCTTCCCGCTGGAATCGAAATTCTCCGATCTGGATTTCGCCCGCAAAGTCTACCAAGATCTTGTCGCTACATTGTTGGCGAATGGAACGACGACTGCACTCTATTTTGCGACCGTCCACAAAGAATCCAGTTATCTGTTGGCCCAGATTTGCGCCGACAAGGGTCAACGCGGGTTGGTCGGGAAAGTGGTCATGGACGATAAGGAAGAGAATCCAGCGTATTACCGGGATGAAAGCACGGAAGCCGCTTTGGCGGACACGGAAAGTTTCATCCAGCTAGTCCAGGAATTGAACAAGACGACCAAACAAGGCGTCTACCCGGTCGTGACTCCCCGCTTTATCCCGAGCTGCACGGACGAAGCATTGGCGGGTCTCGGCGAGTTGGCGAAAAAATATGGCACGCACATCCAATCGCATTGCAGCGAAAGCGATTGGGAGCACAATTATGTCCACGAACGGATGCACAAGAGCGACACGTTTGCGCTCCATGAGATGGGCCTTCTTCAGGATAAAGCGGTCATGGCACACGCCGTCTTCCTTTCGGATGAGGATGCCGATTTGTTTGCCGAAACCGGCACCGCGATTGCGCATTGTCCGATTTCGAATGTCTGCTTCTCAAATGGTGTCCTTCCCGCGGCCCGTTTCACTCGGAAAGAGATAGACATCGGTTTGGGCACGGACGTCTCCGGCGGCTTCTCCCCTAGTCTTTTCGACAACATCCGCCAGGCAGTCATCTCCTCGAGAATGCTGGAGGAAGGCGTAGATCCGTCGCTAGTGGCTCCGGAACGCGGCCTGCCACAATCGCGCATTTCCGCCAACGAAGCGTTCTACTATGCGACTGCCGGCGGAGGGCAGAGTTTGAGCCTGCCGATCGGGCGCTTGGAAGAAAACTACATCTGGGATGTCCAAGTGATCGACGTCAACGCGCCGAACGCCAAATTGCCTTTGTTCGATGAAGGGATTTCCATGGAAAATCTGTTGCACAAAATCCTCTTCTTGAGCCGTCCGGAAAACATCCGCGAGGTGTGGGTCCAGGGCGAATGCGTCCACAAACGGACATAACCGTGCATTCGATATCTTGGTCATGGACGTTGGTTGTCCGATTCTTCCGGGTTATCGGACAGCCTCCTATCAAATTACGGGCGGAGTGTCCGATTCCTTCGGGTTATCGGACAACCGCATCATCGTCCAGGGCCTGGTTGTCCGATTCTTTCGGATTATCGGACAACCGCATCGTAAGCTGGGCTCTGGTTGTCCGATTCTTTCCGGTTATCGGACAACCTCCTATCAATTTACGGATTGGTTGTCCGATTCTTCCGGGTTATCGGACAATTTTGTCCATGAATGCTCGTATTAACAGATTAAACTCTGTGCTTTTTTCCTAACGATATATTAGAAAGCAATATAGAAGATAACATGGGGCGAATAAAATGCCTATATGATCTATTCATGTTAGAATGAAAATAAGAAACTATTGGAGGATGTTATTGTGAACCAAAAACTCGTTGAAATTTGCCTGCGTGTCAGAGATATTGATGCTACTTTAAACTTCTATACTGATCTATTTGATTTTGAAGTTGCCAGCCACAGAAAATTCCCTGAAGATAAGTTTGATTTAGTTTATCTGAATTCTCCCGGTTCTTCTGTACAAATTGAACTCACTTACAATTACGATGCCGAGCCATATAATGTAGGAAATGGCTTCAGTCATTTAGGTGTGACTGTCAGTGACTTAGAAAAAATGCATGAAGTTTGTAAAGCTTCTGCTTACGAAACAGGTGAGTTAAAAGGACTTTCAGGCGGCACACCCACCTATTTCTTTGTGACGGACCCTGATGGCTATCGAATTGAAGTAAAGCGCGCAAAATAATTTTTCGAATATTTTAAATAAAAGCATATCGTCTTTTCAATATGCTTTCATTTATCCAAAAAGAAACACGCAAGCAGCCAAGCGGATGCTTACGTGTTTCTTTTCATTCAAGCTGCTCAAGCAGCGTAGGTTTAGACTTTTTCTTTCAAAATGATGTTCAACACCAACGCAACGATTGTACCTGCAGAAATACCGGAAGAGAACAAGCCGCTCAAGATGCCCGGCAATTGCGCCACAGTATCCGGAACAAAGGAAACACCCAGACCGACACCCAATGCAGAAGCGACGATGATCATGTTGCGGTTGTTGAATTCAACGCGTGACAGTGATTGCACACCGGCAGCAGCAACCGTACCGAACATCAAGATGCCGGCACCACCCAATACAGGTTGCGGCATGATTGAAATCAGCGTAGCAAATTTAGGGAAAAGACTCATCACGATCATGATGATACCGCCCATGATGGCTACTTTACGTGAAGCATTGCGGGTCAACGGAATCAATCCAGCATTTTGGCTGAATGTAGCGGCTGGACCGGACCCGATGAAAGGCGCGATGAACGATCCGAAACCATCCGCACGGACGCCGGCAGCGATTCTTTCATCAGTAAGTTTTGTTTCCGTAACGGCACCCAACGTCTGCATAACGCCGACTGTTTCAATGACCGTTACCAGATAGCCGGATACGAAAGGAATCGCGTATTCAAGCTTGAAATCTGGAACTCCGAATTTGAAGAATTGTGGTAAGGCGAACCATTCAGCGGCAACGACTTGGCCGAAGTCGACCATCCCCAACGGAATGCAGACGACATAGCCGATTGCGGCACCGATCAATACAGCAGCTGGCGCGATTTTACTTGGTCCGTAATGGTTGATCAAAGCGATAATCAGGAACACAAGCACTGCGATACCGATATTCCTAGGATTACCGAAATCTTCAGATCCAAAACCGCCACCTGCCCAGCCCATCGCAACGGACATCAGCGTCATCCCCATCAAGGAGATAACTGATCCGGTAACGACTGGGGGGAAAAATTTTAATAACGGTTTTACGAAATAACTTAAAATAATTTCCAATAAAGCACCTAGCATCGTTCCGCCAAGATAGGCAGTGATGCCGCCCGCTCCGATGACAGCAGCAGCTGGCGCCACAAAAGCAAAGTCAGTTCCCATGATAGTTGGCAAACCTGCTCCGACGCGGAACCATTTCGGACCGAAACCTTTTGATTGAATAATTGAAACGATGCCCGAAGCTAAAAGCGCCGCGCTGACCATATAAGCAGTATCCTCAACCCCGAAACCTGCGATTCCGGCAATGATAAGCGGTACTGCCACTAAACCACCGAAAGCGGTGATGACGTTCTGAAACCCTAAAACGATTGTCGTGCCTAAATCCGGTTTGTCTTCCACACCGTAAGTCAGGCCTGTATGTACTTTCTCTTCCATGCTTCTCCTCCTGATAACGAACATTAATGATTGCAAAACAAAATATAATTCGTTTATTAACGACAAATAAAATTATATCGATATCACATACAATTGTAAAGTGTAAATACCGAATTACAAGGGCTTTCATTATGAGAAAATTCACATTTCAGGGATTTATCAGGGTTAAAGACGAACGTTTTGGATATTTTCCGGGTATTTGTATTGAAATAACGAATTATGGCTTATAGATTATTGTCAGATACGGGTGCGATGTAGTCCGATTTTTTGTTATACTATATTTAAACGAAACAGATGAATGGAGCATAAGCAATGAAAACAGAAAAATCATGCGGAGCTATTGTTCTTTCCAGCGATAACGGCAACCGAAACGTTCTCCTGATCAAGCATGAAACCGGCGGCCCCGCTGTTCATCTAAGCGTAACGCATAGCGGTTGGGCCTCAAATCAGATCAGGTAGTTATTGCTGAAAATAAGGAGTGAGATTTTGACGAAATTAATAATAGATTCAACATGTGACCTAAACGAAGCGATGCGCAAGCATCCCAAACTGGAGTACCTGCCGTTAAACATCATCATCGATGGCGAAAGCTACAAGGACGGCATCGAAATCGATTTGGAACGCGTCTACGAAGTGATGCGCAAAGGAGAGATGCCACAGACTTCACAGATTGACATCGCCAGCCTGTTGGAAATATTGGACCGCAATCGCAAAGCCAACGAAGATCTGATTTATTTGTCTTTCTCAAGCGCAATGTCTGGAACACATGCAGTAGCCCACCAAGTATTTGAGATGTACCGGGAAGAATTCCCGGAGATGAAGCTAACCTTGATTGACTCGCAAGGCGGTTGCGGCGGTGCTAGCTTGGCTGCCATCCAAGCCCTGAGCTTGTTGGATAATGGCTATCCCCATGATGAAGTTGCACAAACCATCCAAGAAATCGTTGCGTATACTTCCTATTCCTTCACAATCGCCAATCTGGACTGGCTCCAGAAAGGTGGCCGCATCAATAAAGTAACAAGCGTCATCGGTGACAATCTGAACATCAAGCCTTTGTTGACCGTTAAGGCCGGCAAAATCGTGATGGACCAACTACTGCGCGGACATAACCGTGTCTACAAACGTATCATCAAAAAAACGGTCGACCATATCGGTCCCTATCAAGATCAACTCGTTGCCATCAGCCATGTGGGCGATCCAGAAATCGCACAAACACTCAAAGCAATGCTGAGCGAGGTCTTGCCGGATGCTTCCTTTGTCTTATTAAGGGTAAGCGCGGTTCTGGGCGTTCATCTCGGTATCGGTGGTGTCGGTGTCTTCGCCTTATCTCAATTGCCGGAAAGATATGATAGACGCCCTGCGTTTTTGAAAAAGTAAAATGAAACAAATGAATGGAGCATAAACTATGAAATCAGAAAAATCATGCGGAGCCATCGTGCTCTCCCCAGATAACACCAACCGAAAAGTATTATTGATCAAACATGAAAACGGCGGCCATTGGGCATTCCCGAAAGGCCATGTTGAGGAAGGCGAAACGGAAGTCGAAACAGCATTGAGGGAAATCAAGGAAGAAACCGGCTTGAGCACAGATCTAAGCACCACCTTCCGGAAATCCGTCAGCTACTCCCCGGCTCCCGGCGTAATCAAAGAAGTCGTCTACTTCATCGCCTTCGCCCACACGGAAACGATTGAAAAACAGGATGCCGAAGTCACCGATTTCGCCTGGATGCCGTTCAACGAAGCTTTGCAGGCCATCACCTACGACAACGACAAAAGCATCCTGCACTCCGCCATCGATTTCATCGAAGGCATGAAAAACTGATAAAAGTAAAGAAGGGCCGCCTCAAAATGAGGCCACCCTTCTGCACTTAAAATTCAAAATTATGTCTGCTTCTCCGACGAACGACGGCTTCACCGGAGTTCAAGCCACCGAACCGCCGAGTCGTAACAGATCCTACAACTCCTACAAACCTTCCGTCTGCCGAAAGTGCGCAACAGCGCCGATAAGGTTCGCGTCATTTCGGAAAGTGCAGACTTGTATGTCCGGATCGACGGATTCCGCGCCATGCGCTTTCAGGTGGTAGGCTGTCCGCTCCCGGATGCGCGCGATTAGGTCTTCACGGACGGAAACGCCGCCACCAATGATGACCCGATCTGGATTGAAACTGACTGAGAGGTTATAAATACCCCGCGCCAAAGCATCGATCATGCCATCCACATACGCTACAGCCACCGGTTCGCATTCTTCCGCTCTTTCGAACAGATACTTCCCGTCGACCACTCCATCAGGCATTTCCATCGCCTTTCCATAGCGCTCGGCGACTTGGACAGGACTGCCCAATCTGCTCAGCGTATTCTCCCCATCCAACAGCATGTAGCCGAACTCGCCGCCGAAGAGATTTTTTCCTTTAAACAATTGCCGATTCACGATCACCGCTCCGCCGATACCGGATCCAATGACGATGAACAACGCATTTTGCACATCTCGTGCAGCACCCAACCACACTTCGGCCAAGGCTGCGCAGTTGGCATCATTTTCCACAGAAACGGGAACGCCGAACAACATTTCCCATTCTGTTCTGATTGAAAAATGATGGATGTACTGAACCGCACTGATGCCGCCGATGATTCCCGCACCGCTGTCGACAGCGCCCGGCGAACTGATCGCGACGCCATCAACCGAAACACTAGCCGCATAGCCATCAAAAACTGACTTCATCTCGGCTTTCAGTTCATTCCATGTTTTCGGCGTCTCAAAATAGCCCTTGCCGCTTAACGCATCCTCTTGCCATAATCCAAATTTCACGGCGGAACCGCCGATATCAAACACAACTATACTCATACACACACGCTCCGTTTACTTGATGATACTATTCTGAATGTGTGCCCAATTTCTTCAGCAAGACAAGCGATCAATTCCGTGTCAAAACGATTTCGACGGAAAATTTATCATAGCGATGGATGGAAGTGGAAAACTCGAAAGCACTGCCGGTGTCCAGATAGCCCCTCTGTTCGGCAACCGCGACAGGATCTCCTTTCTCCAAGCCGAGCTCCTCCGCTTCAAAATCCGTGGCTTTGCGGACCGATACTGTCCGATGGGCACTTTGAATATTCAGATGAAGATCTTTTTCGATATACTCGTAAATCGACCCCTTGATGTTTTTTTCTTTGATGTTCGGGATAAGGTCGATCGGCATATACATTTTTTCCATCACAAAAGGTTCATCATCCACATAGCGGACACGATGAATATCGTAGACGAAACTATCGGGGGCAATATTGAGTTTTTTGGCAGCATGCTCCGGCACCTTAACAACTGAAAAGTTCAGGATTTTGCTGACGACTTTTTGCCCGGCATAGAGGGCTGTTGTACCGCGGAATTGGTTCGCCATAGCAACCCGTTCGATTTCTTCCGGGTTCAGGTCCTTCACAAACGTACCGGAGCCTCTTCTTTTTATGATCAGACCTTCCGTCACCAAAATGTCCAATGCTTTTTTGACCGTCATTTTGCTGGAACCATAATGGACACACAAATCTTTTTCAAAAGGCATCTGTTGGTTGGCAACATATTCCCCTTTCAAAATTTTATTCCGAATATCATTGGAAATGATGATATATTTTTGCATATTTTCGCACTGCTCCTCTCGATAACAGCTTTCGTGAGAAACACCAAAAAAAGTAGATTTCCGCACAAAAAGTCTATATTTTTAGTATAACGAAAACATGACTTTCTGACAATCTTTCATTATTTACTAAGCCAATTGTGCAGCGTTAAAATCCAATGCAGGTTCGTCCCACTTTTCTACGATACTATCGGGCACATCGAGGCGGCCAGTATCGGCGACTTGTCTAAACCAGCGCCCGGACTTTTTGATTGTCTTCACCTGCGTGTGGATATTGTTAGAGATGAAACCATAGCGATTACGGTAAGCATTTCCCCAAGACCAGCAGTCGATTGGTGTCCATAGATGATAACCGAAACAGTTTGAGCCTTCTTCGATCCCTTTGGCCACCCAGTAAAGATGCTCTTGGATGAATTGGATGCGGTAGTCATCCTCAATGACGCCTTCCGCATTCAAATAGCGTTCTTCTCTGGAAACACCCATTCCGTTTTCCGATACGAACCAAGGGATATTGCCGTAATTGTCTCGAATATTTAAAGCAATGTCGTACAAGGCCTGCGGGTAGATTTCCCAGCCCTTGTCCACATTCATCCGGCGACCGGGCATCGCATACTCCTCAAAATATCGCGAAGGCATCCAGTCCACCGCTAAACTGTCTGCGGAGACGGACGGACGTTGGACACGGTTCGGATGGTAAAAATTGACGCCGAGCACATCAATCGTGTTTTCACCGATCAACTGCAACTCTTCTCGTGTCGCATCCCATAAGACGCCATCCTTTTCGAAAGTAGCCACCAATTCCTGCGGGAAAGCGCCTTTAACCGCCGCATCCAGAAACATATCGTTCATCCAAAGATTGGCAAAACAGGCGGCAGCCAGATCTTCCGGCTCTTCAGTCGCGGGATAGGATGGCGTCAAATTCAGGATGACGCCGATTTTCCCGGCCTGATTCGTGTTTATTTCCCTGAAAGCTGCGATTGCTTTGGCCGATGCCAAGGCGATATTATAGGCCACCTGCACGGCTTTTTTACCGTCGACGATTTTTGGATAATGGAACTGATACAGATAGGCGCCATCCACTACCACTAGCGGCTCATTGAACGTAAACCAGTCCTCCACTCTGTCTCCGAACAAACGGAAACACTGCGCGGCAAACTTCGCGAACAGATCCACCACATGCTTCGATTCCCAACCACCGTATTTGTTTTGCAATGCAATCGGCATGTCGAAATGGAACAAATTTATTACCGGTTTGATGCCTTGAACCAGACATTCGTCGATGACGGCATTGTAGAAACGGACCGCATCCTCATTGACAGTTCCTTCCTCCAAATCATCGATCAGACGCGTCCATTGAATCGATGTGCGGAAAGAATTTAGGCCGATTTCTTTCAGCATCGCGATGTCCTCTTTGTAGCTGTTGTAAAAATTTGAAGCCGTATCAGGCCCTACCTGATCGTAAAAAGCATCCGGCTCCACTTCATACCAATGATCGAACACATTGGCATGGGACTTGTTGAAACGCCCTTCACTTTGGGGACCTGATGTAGCTGCTCCCCACCAAAAATCTTTCGGAAAATCAATTTTCATTATCCGTCATCCTCGCTCTTGTCTATTTTTTGTAAATGATAAAGCTGGCTTGAAAAATCGCCCGGCATCGTGCGGCTCCAATAATCCTGCGCACGCCCGATATAGTTCCCGCCGAGCAAAAGGCCGATCTGCATCAGATCATCTCCATAACGGGCAAGCGCTGCTCCATTGATTTGGTACAAAGCATCCCTATCCAGTCCTTCCAGCAAAATCCGCTCATAGGCCGGGTTCGGCTTCGCCAATACATGGTAGACACCGACCAAAGCCTCCGATTTGTCGGAAGCAACAACCATCCAGGCAGTCGTATTGCCTGCAAATGGACTTTCAAGTCTGTAGAAATCGCCCTGATGGATCAGCGGCTGCCAACGTTTAACCTGCGCAACCTGTTCACGGACGATTTCTTTTTCTACCTCAGAAAGTTTTGTGCTGTTCAATTCATAGCCGAACGTCCCGAAAGCGGCTACATCGCCGCGCATCTTCAAGGAAGTCATGCGGGCGACCTGATGATTCGGCACCGCTGAAACATGGCTGCCGATTGCCGACAACGGGTAGACCATAGACGTGCCGTATTGAATCTTCAAACGCTCAACTGCATCCGTGTCATCACTGGCCCAAGTCTGTGGTGCGTAATACAGCAAGCCCGGATCGAAGCGCCCGCCCCCGCCGGCACAGGATTCGATCAGCAAGTCCGGGTACTTCTCAAGGATTTTTTCGTAAAGCGCATAGACGCCCAGAATATAGCGGTGCATCACTTCCCCTTGTTTTGTCGCGGCCAAGGATTGTGAGTAGGCTTCGGAAATGTAACGGTTCATGTCCCATTTGACATAGTCGATCGTCTTGCTCGAAAGGAGCGCATCCATCTGCTGGAAGATGTTCTCCACCACTTGCGGACGCGAAAAATCAAGCACAAATTGATTGCGGCCATGCGAGATGATCTTATCCGGATGGCCGATTTTCCAATCCGGATGGTCCTCATGGATCGGTGTGCCGACCGATACCATCTCCGGCTCGAACCAGAGTCCGAACTGAAGACCCATTTCGTGGATTTTATCGGCCAAACCTTCCACTCCGTTAGGCAGTTTCTTCGGATCGGTCGTCCAATTCCCTAAGGAACTGGCATCATTGTCCCGCTCTCCGAACCAGCCGTCATCCAGAACGAACAGTTCGATTCCCAACGTTTTGGCATCGGCTGCCAGCTCCAGTATTTTTTCTTCGTTGAAATCAAAATACGTCGCTTCCCAGTTGTTAATCAGGATCGGCCGCTTCTTGCCTGACCATTTCGGACTGATCAAGTGCTTGCGGTAGAGGTCGTGGAAAGTTCGGCTCATCCCGTTCAGACCGGCATCGCTGTATACCATCACCGCTTCAGGAGTCACAAATTCACTGCCCGGCTCCAATTCCCACCCGAACTGATGCGGGTTGATCCCCAGCATCGCCCGGGTGACATGATACGGGTCGACTTCCACCTGCGCCAAAAAGTTCCCGCTGTAGACGAAGCTGAACCCGAACACTTCCCCTTGCTTTTCGTCCGTATTTTTCTTCGCCAAGGCAAAGAAAGGATTGTGCACATGGCTGCTGGCGCCGCGTGTGCTCGATACGCTCTGCACGCCAGTCATGAGCGGTTTGCGTTCCAGTTGCGCCTCCCGCGCCCAAGCGCCGTGCAGATGGATGAAATCATAATCATCCGTCGGCAGATCCACATTCAGGCTCATCAACCGTTCCAGCAGGAAAGTCTCCTCGCCGGTGTTCGTGATTTCGGCATGGCGTGTCAGCGCGCTGAGCTCATGGAAAATCGTGTAGGACAACGTCAGCATAAGACCGGAATAGCGATCCTTCAGCAGGATGCTCAGGGTCGTCGCTTCATCCGCACCCGCGAAAGTTGCCGGCAGATCAGTCAATTTCTTTTTCTCTTTTTCAACCTGATAGGATCGGTACTCGAATTGGCTGATGCGGTCGCCGTCAGGATAGCGGATTTCCAAACCCGGATAGCGGAAATCAGTCGTTCCGTAAACAGGCATTTCCTGTTTGACGTGCTCCAGGGAAGTCGTATGATCGCCCGTCACCTGATTGTTCGACGGCCGCACTTCCCTTTCGATCAGGTGCGCGAACGATTCGCGGTGCTTGATCGCCTTCCCTGCATACAGCTGTTCCAGGATGTTTGTCTGTTCCATCACGCGGAAGATGTAGCTGATTTTCCCGTTCGTCAGATGGAATTCTTTGTTGTTTTCATTGATATGGATGTAGTTTGTCACATTGGACCTCCTGTTTAAATTGATGGCAAGTGGTCAGTTCCTCGGATTAGGATGAACCAGCCGCACTCATTGGCCGCTTTTTCTGTTGCCCCATTCCTTTGGTCAAAAACCACCAGTAGAGACTCGGAACAAGGAAAACAAACAGAATGAGATTGAAGAAACCAACCAACACCGCACTGCCTGAAAGCACCAGGATGTACAGGCCCTTCGTCGGGTTGCGGAACATATGGTCTAGAGTTTGAGCGTAGCGCATACGATTCGACAACCGCGGCTCATTCTCCTTACCCAACACGACGAGTGTCACCAAGAAAATATGATACAACAAGAATGCTGTGCTGGCCGTTATCCAGAGAAACAGAGTCATCTCGGTCCTTTTGCCATTGCCGATGTGCAGGTAGCCAGCCAAAACGATACTGAACAACACACACCAGGTGAATGAAAGAAGTTTTCTGTGCGGCAAACTTTCTGTTTTTCCTGCTCTGGTTGGCTCAGCCGATGAAAGGAACGCCATCAGCCTGTCGGCAGCGTCCACGAAACCATACAAGCCCCCTGAAAAGATGAGTGTCTTCCAATAGAGGAGCGACCCGGTAACCAAACGGTACACCTGCTCGACAAAGCGTACGATTCTTGACTGTTTTCCCATCTTCTTGCTCCTTTCGGCTTTACTTCACGGATCCTGCTACGCCGTTGTAAATGTATTTCTGCAGGCTGACGAACAAAATCAGGATCGGGACGATCACGATCATGACGCCAGCCAGAATGACCGGCCAATTGGTTCCGTATGGCCCTTTGAAGGCAAACAACGCAGTGGAAATGACCTTCAGCTCGCGTGCCGGCATGTATAGGAAAGGGTTGTAGAAGTCGTTGTAGACGCCCACCCCACTGATGATCAGCATAGTCACAATCGGCGCCTTCAGATTGGGCAAAATGATTTTCCAGAAAATTTGGAAATGCGAAGCCCCATCAAGATAGGCTGATTCGTCGAGCGATACCGGAATTTCGTCCAGATACTGCATAAAGATGTAGATGGAGATGACATCCGTACCCAAATTGAGGACGATGACCGACCAGATTGTGTTGAACAAACCCATGCTTTCGATGATCTGGAAAGTGGCGACTTGGCTTGTGATGCCTGGTATCAGCATCGCTGTCATGAACAAGGTAAGGATCAGCTTCTTGTAGCGGAACTCGAAGCGGTTCATCACGTAGGCAAACATCGATCCGAGCGTCAATTTGCCGACCATGCTGACGATGAAGATGAAAAACGTATTTTTGAAGCCCGTCAGCATCTGCCCGTTCACAAACGCTGTGACATAATTGGAGAAATCCAGCTGCTGCGGCAAAGCCAAAACGCCAGTCGTCAAGAATTCTTCATTGGATTTGAACGATCCAATCAGGACGACCAACAAAGGAAGCACCGCCGCAATCGCCCCGACCAAGAGGATGGTATATTTGAAAAAACTCCCGATTGTCCAACCCGATTTCCGGCCTTTTTTCATGATTTTCTGCGTTATCTCTGTCATTTCCATCGCCTATCTATCCTCCTTAATAGCCAGTTTCTGGACAACCGTGACCACAATCACGATTCCAAGCAGGATGATACCCATCGCGGATGCCAAACCGGTTTTGTTATATTTGAATGCGGTAGCGATCGTTTGGATGACGAAAGTTGTCGTTCCGTTCGATCCGCCCGTCATGATGTATGGGATATCGAATACGCTGAGAGAGCCGCTGATTCCGAGAATGATGTTCAAAAAAATGATTTTCTTGATGCTCGGGACAATTATGTAACGGAATTTATCCCATTGGTTGGCCCCGTCGATTTCAGCTGCCTCATAAATTTCCGGATTGACCGATTGGATTGCTCCTAGGAAAACCAGAAAGTTGAAACCGGTATAGCGCCAAACGGAGGTGAAAGCCAGCGAGATATTATTGATGGAACGGTTCCCCAACCATAATTGGATCTGATCCTCCAATCCAAAGAACGTCAGGACCGTATCCAATGTCCCCCCACCTTTATAGAAATAGAGGAAGATGAAGCCGATTGCCACTCCGTTCAACAGATAAGGGAAAAACAAAATCCCTTTCCAAAAATTCGCAAATTTTACTTTGAAGGATAGGATCGTAGCGAACAATAGCGCAATGCCCAATTGGAAGAAAGTAGCGGTGAAATAATAGAAACTGGTTTTGAATACGGAAAAATACTTTGGATTTGTCAAAACGGTCCGGTAATTATCCAAACCGACAAAATTCGGATCGGGCGTAATCCCGTTCCAATCGGTCAGGCTGTACTGGAACATCTTCACCAACGGATAATATGAAAACAGCAGCAGTAAAGAAACCGGAACGATCGTAAATAAAAAGATGAGTAATTTTTTCTCAGCTTTTTGGCTTAAATTAATTCTTTGCACAGTTTTTCCCCTCCATTTATAAAACAAGCGCCCCTATCCAGGGCGCCTGCTTCCATCAATCAGTTACCGCTGACTTCTTTGATGGCGTCAGCCCAACGTGCATTAAAGTCTTCCATGATTTCTTCAAAAGTTTCATTCGTATTTCCGATGGCTGCATCGATGATGCGTTGTTTCTCCAAGTCGGTCGCACCCACGCCCAATTCAGACATGTTATTTACGTCAGAGAACAAGGATTCTTTGCCTTCAGGAGCAGCGTTTTCTTCCAACAGGACAACCCCTGCTTCTTGGCTGGCTTTCAGTGAAGCTGGATAGTCGCCGCCTTTGACTGCTTGCAACCCACCGTTGTCCACGGCATAATCCGATTCATTGATCAACCAGTCCAACAGCGTACGCGCTGCTTCCTTATGCTCACTGTTGACGTTGATGGCTAGGTTATAGTCACCGCCGACACCCATATATTGCTTGCCGTCAGCTGCTGTGACAGGGAAAGTTTGGAAAGTGATGTCTTCTTCATGCCCTTCGGCTAATTCCTGGATCTGAGGCACAGCCCAGCTTCCCAGAACCATGACTGCAACGTTACCGTTTGCCAAATCCAGTTTTGATTGTTCCCAATCCGATGTCGTAGGATCCTCTTCGATCAATCCTTTTTCAGCGACTTGGAAAAGCACATCATAAATCGTGTTCATAGTGTCGCCCACTTCGAACGGAGCTGAATCTTCCGCCATCTTCGTCGTCACATCCGGATCGCCGGATACCCCAGTCCGGGTGAAGTCCCAGTTGGAAAGCGTCCAGCCTGCCGAGTAATTCGTATATAAAGGCGTCACTTCAGGATTGGATTCTTTGATCGTTTCCAAAGCTGCAACGAAAGCTTCCGGTGTTTTCGGGAATTCGGTGATGCCAGCATCTTCGAACACTTTCATGTTGACGGCCATCCCAGTGGCATTCAACTGCGTAGGAATACCGTATTGTACGCCTTCGAAGGAGCGATCGTTCAAGCCCATATAGGTCTCGCTCAACTCTGTTTTATCACCCAAAGGTTCAAAGAACAGCTCGAAATCGGTCGGTGAAATATCAGCCGGCAGCATCAACAAATCGCCGTATTCTTCCGTGTTCATACGCGTTTTCATCTGTCCTGCATAATCGGTCATCGTTTCGATTTCTACTTTTATATCCGGATATTTTTCATTGAAAGCTGCCATGTACTCATCCCATTTGCCGTTTTCTTCCCAGTCCGTTTTATGGTTGATGAACGTGATTGTTTCGACACCTTCTTCATTACTGCCCGATTCCGAAGCTGCACTGCCACAAGCAGCCAATACCAACAATGATGCGATCGTCAAACCTGCTTTGCCAAAAATTGTATTTCTTCTCATCTTTAAATCCTCCTCAAATTTTAGTAAGCGTTTACGGATACATATTATCACTTTTAATTTTAAATGTATATACTTTTATAAATAAAATTATTTGTTTTTAAAATAATTCCTTACCGTTTCCTCTGCCGGCTTCCCGAAAAGCGCATAATCGCTGTCTTTGTTGGACTCTTCCAATTGATACAGGTGCGCTTTCCAGTCCCATAGCCCAAATCCTCCGACCCATTTATGCCGTGAAGTCTGTTTGAACATTTCTTCATACCATTCTTTCTGTTCCATCAAATCAACGCTGCCATCCAGCTCCCAGTTGTTGGGCAACCACTTGGCCCCGGTCCGACTGGCACAGCCCGCTTCGCAGAAGAAAAACGGCTTGTTGTACTTTTCAACCACCTGTCCGATACGCTGCAATTCCTGTTCCCACCTATCGATTGGATAGTAGCCAGAAGATGAGATGACATCGACCGCGTCCCACCAGGCGATATGATTTTCCTGATACTTGTCACAGTTATAGGTGATTTCACCCTGATATTCTTTCCGCACAGCAGCGATAACTTCGCGCCACTGCCGCTCCCTTCGATCGCTGTTGACCAGTTCGCAACCGATGACGAACATTTCGCACTTTGTCTCTTCCGCTAAAACCGCGTAATGGCTGATGAAATCGGTATAGGAAGCGAACCAGTCCGACCATTTCGGCTCGCAAGGAACATCGTGATCAAAAAAATTGATATGTGCGCGCCATATGCCATTGCTTACGTTGAGCATCGGCTTCAAAATGACCTTCAACCCCAGTTCATGGGCATAATCAATCACCCCCATCACTTCCCGATCCGATAAGACGGAATCCGCCTGCCATTCAATTTCTGTGGAATGGATGGTCGGCTGTTCGACAACCACTGCCAAAATCACATGGTCGATTGCACACCGCTCCTTCAGCAGCCGCAAGGATTTGAACGCCTCTTCATCCTCCCATTCCCCGCGCTGACTCATAAATCCGAACGTGACCCCGTTAATGAAATCCATAATATCCTCCTCTACATATTGACATATAAAATTAAAAGTATATATTTATTAATGTATGCGGCATCATCATTATTCATCATAATGACAGGTTTGTAAAGAACTGATGTGTCTAACTTTTGGGTACATGATGCGTTTGAAAAATTTCAGCTATTGCTGGTAAAAATAATGGGAGGATACAGGATGGATTATAAGGATTATCAGGGAAGTGGGATACGCCCGCAGGATTTTGATGCGTTTTGGGAAGAGGGTTTGCGTGAAATGGAGAGTCTGCCGTTGGAATACAAGTTGGAGATTGCGGCTATCCCCTCACAAGTCGCCACCTTCTATCATCTAACGTTCATCGGTGTTGGTGGCGCGGAAGTGCATTGCCAGCTTGTCACCCCCAAGTTTACGGGAGGACAGAAATTAAAAGGGATGCTGCAATTTCATGGGTACCATGGCGATTCGGGGGATTTTCAGGATAAAATCGGTTGGGTGGCGGAAGGGTTCGTCGTCTTGGCATTGGATGCCAGAGGACAAGGCGGGCTTTCCGAAGACTGTACCAAGACAAAAGGAGGCGTCATGAAGGGACTGATCATCCGCGGATTGGAGGAAGGCAAAGAAAACCTCTATTACCGTCAGGTGTTCTTGGATACGGCCCACGCCGCGCGCATCCTCAAATCATTGGATTTTGTGGATGAAACCAAGATCTATGCGCAAGGCGCTTCACAAGGAGGCGGTCTGACGATCGCCTGCGCCGGATTGGTGCCCGACCTTCATCGCGTCTACGTCACCTACCCGTTCCTTTCCGACTACCGTAAAGCCTATGCGCTCGGAGCCCAGACTTCGGCATTCGAGGAGATTCCATATTGGTTCCAATTCCGCGATCCGCTCCACAAACGCGAAAAGGAAGTCTTTGATACCCTGGAATACATCGATATCCAGCATTTCGCCCCGCGCATCCAAGCCGAAGTCTGTTGGGTCGTCGGCCTGCAGGATGCCGTCGTCCCTCCGATTACGCAAATGGCTACCTACAACAAGATCAATGCAAAAAAACAGCTGATTGAGCTGCCGGAATACGGGCATGAGTATTTGCCAAAGGTGAGTGATGAATTGAGAGGGTATTTTGTAGAGTAACAGAAAAATATAAAGCTAAAAACTGTGCGGTGATTACCGCCCGCCGCAGCAAGACAAAAAAATCCGCCAGACACTGAGCTATCAGATCGGCGGATTTTTGTTGATGTATTTGGTATGACGGGATTCCCAACATAACACCTGCTCCGGTGAGGCCCTGCTCGCCGGAGTTCATCGGTAACCTTCGGCCGCACCTCCGACGAAGCCTTGGTCATCGGAGCAGGCCACCTCAAATGTCTGCCCAACCCCGGCGAAGCCTCCTTTCGCAGGAGCACAGTGATGTGGAGCGCGCCCACATTCAAACCGAAAAAAAGTTATTCAAAATCCATTTGATTTTCAAGTTTGTGGGGACCAGTTGCATGAATTTTTGATGGGCCGTCAACTCTTCGATGGCCTTCTCATTTTTCTCCAGATACGCCACGACAGTATCCAGGGAAACATCCGCTCCAGCGAGTCGTTCCACCATTTTTTTTATGTCGGGACCCGTGATCAAGGAGTGTTTGTCATGCAGTTGATATTTTTCTCCCTCAGCGGCGATGCTCTTTATGAGCAGCAGCAATGCGATATTGAACTTAGTCCCTCTGAATGTCACAATGCCTATATTCGTCTGATTGTCCTCATACCAATAATTACCGTCATCGAAGTATAGTGTACTCTTGAGAAAGTCAAAATCGCGTGTGATCTTATCATTGTTCAGGTTCAGATACTCTCCAGTTCGCAACAGTTTTTCCATATTTTCACGCACTTCGTTGGAAACGAAGCCTTCATCGCTGATGAATTTCGGGGGTCTTCCTTCTTTCGTCATTTCCACCATGATGCGCTTGGCTTTGACATCGATGTCTTTCACGATCCACACCCTGCCCGCCAACAGGATTTTGCTTTCGATTTGGATATCGGGTGTGAACGGCAGACTGCCGATGCGCTCGTGTTGGTAATGGACAGAAAAATCACTGGTCGTGAAAAACAACGCGTAGAAATCCCTGGAACGCAGCAGTCGTTCCCCCTCCAAACCGACAATCGCCTCATCATCCATGATTTCGATGAAATCCATTTCCACCATGTAATCAATCAATAGCGACAAATCAACATCCGAAATTGCTCTCCAGACCGGAAAGGTTTTATTCAGCTGCAGCAATTGCGTCATCGGTATACTGACCTTTTGGAAAAGGATCGCCATCACTTGATGCGCCAAAGCATTGTAGGGAGTCTCGATCATTTCCGTCGCATCCATTTCACCCCGCTCCAGCAAATCCAGTGCGGCATAGGTCTGCAGCATTTCCCAGGAATCGTCCTCCACAATGTGCAGGATGCTTTGATGGGTTCTCCGTCCGCTGCGCCCCAATCTTTGGCTGAGCGAAGAAGTGGACGGAGGGGAACCATACTGCACCACGCTGTCCACCGATCCGATGTCTATTCCCAATTCCAAGGTGGAGGTACAGGTGATTGTGAACAGCTGATCCTCGTTGTTTTTGGCAAAAAATTCCACTTCTTCACGCAACAGTTTGTCCACCGAAGAATGATGGGCAAAATAGCTGATAGGTGCGTTCTCTTTTTTTGCCATCTTATCCAATTTATGGGTGATCTCTTCCACCCTGTTGCGGGAATTCGGAAAAATCAGCATCGTTTCCGTTTTGGAATACTGGTAGATCGCATCCAAGGATTCCCGCGCGACGAATGGGCCTGCCTCGCCACTCGTGTAGTCTATCGTGATGAGCAGATCATTCTTATCACGGTCCACGAGAATATCCGTGTCCCGGGGGCTACCGAAGAAGGCTTTCGCATAACCGAAATCCTTCATGTTTAAGGTTGCACTCATCGCGATGAAACGTGGCGATTGCATGAATTGGCTGATCCGTTGCAGCAACGATTGCAAGTGAATACCCCGTTCCGTCCCCAGAAAACTGTGCAGTTCATCGATGATGATCCATTCCACC
Source organism: Trichococcus paludicola (assembly GCF_003052295.1). Taxonomy (GTDB): domain Bacteria; phylum Bacillota; class Bacilli; order Lactobacillales; family Aerococcaceae; genus Trichococcus; species Trichococcus paludicola. The sequence goes on along the minus strand of NZ_QBLC01000001.1, from coordinate 493,743 downwards.
CCTTTAAAGAGGTGTTGCGCTTCGCCAGGACGATTCACCAACATGCCCTCAATCGATTCCGGTGTGATCAACAGAATTCCTTTCGGTTGGTTCACAACTTTCTTTTTCTGGGCCTTGGAAACTTCACCATGCCAAGGCGTGATCGGTATATCCAAATACGCACTGAGTTCCCTTATGCGCTGAAATTGATCATTGATCAGGGCTTTCAAGGGCGAAATGTACAGTACCTTCAGCCCCGTTTCCCAATCCTCCACACTGTTCAGCGCCGGGATGAAGGCTGCTTCCGTTTTCCCTGAGGCAGTCGGAGCGGACAGAATGAGATTATGATCGGTGTTGGCGACCTGTTTGATGGCAGCACTTTGAATGTTCGTCAGGCTTGGCCACCCTTTATCATAGATGTACTGCTGGATGTCTCTGCTGAGACTATCAAATGCCTGCATCAGTAAACCTCTATTTCATCGTGGTCATCTGCATCCTTCGCCACAACGGAAGTCCTCCTGCCGAACCGATCGGCGAGGATATGGCTGAAAGAATGATCCGGGTTCTGGCGCTGTAAGGACAGTATTTCGATATAATCCTTGATGACGGACCGCGGCGTCAAAAATGCCGCAGCTCCCGGACGGTTCAACTGGTCTTCCATGTATTGCTGTATTTCGCTGTCCTTCACCATCAGCGTCGTTTGATAGGCCGTGTTGTATATTTCCAACAGCTTGGTCAAAAGGATAAAAATCTCTTCCGGGCTCAGCGGCTTCAGATCGATGACAGTACTGTTCACATTGACATAGTCTTTATTTTTCATCAATTCGTTCCCGAAGCGTGTTTTCAAAGCGCCGTAGCTGGCCAATCCTCTTCGTTCGTCATAAACCGTGTGCTTCGTTGCGCCAAAATTGATGAACAGGCCTTTAGCTTCATTGGTTTTCGTTTCGTTATACAGATTGAGGATCATTTCATAATTTTTTTCACGGGTCAAGGAACGCGGTAATTTATACAGATTGACTGACTCATCAAAGTTTATGACAAATCCCTTGTAGCCGATCTTCAAGAATAATTCCGCCAGATTTTTCAATGCGATGAGATAGTTTGCATCGTTGATGACGTTCTTGATGCCCAATTCTTTGGAGGCTTCCGTTTTTGTCGTGATATCCCCGCGGATCCAACGAATCGCTTCAATCTGAAGGGACATATTGTCGCCGGCAATCCCTTCGAAATATTTCATCAGCGCTTGCCCGAATTCATAGGAAAGCCCCGATGAATAGAAGGAATTCGTGGTCTTCAGGATGGCGTTCTCCACCAATTTCCAATGGGCCTTTTCCATCAAAACGGGAACGGTGAGGCTGTTTTCCACGGAAATCTGCTCGAGCAGAACCTGAATCCATTGCTGGACGATCGTCTCGATGGCATTCCCATCGCGGTTATTTTTGATGACGATTTTATTGACGACTTCATTGTACAATGCCAACGCTTTCCCGGATGAATCATAGAAACGGCGCGTCGGAGTCAAGTCGATCGTGGAGACCACGAAATTCTTTTGCAGCGCCAGCGATTCGATCGTCCGCAAAACAAAACTTTTGCCCGACCCAAAATCGCCTACCCAAAACCGCAGATCACTGTTGCCATCCTCCAATTTTTGCAAGGTGTCGATGATTTCCTTGACTTCATTGCTCCTGCCCACCAATACATGCTGTACCCCTTTTACCGGCACAACGCCCGCCTCAAGTGAGGCAATAATCGTTTGGGCATCCTTCTTTCTCAGCTTGATTTCAGCCATCTATCCATCCCCTCATTTCTTCCATAAAATCCTCTTCGATGATGACCTGTTGCTGGCTGATCACCAGTACTTGATCGTCAAATATTTCATACAGCACTTCGTTCAATTCGGTCAGGTAAGCCTGATGGAGTTTGCCTTTATTTTTTGCGTGTTCTTTAAAATCATCCAAAGATATCCCGTTGCCTGCCACCAACTGTTTGAAGAATTGCATATGCTCAGGTTCCTGCTCACTGTGCGGATTTTCCGGTTCTTCTATAATAGTTACGGTAGCAGATACCGATGTGGAGACCACACTTTCTGCTTCACTTTGCTCCGCTGCCTGCGACATCTCAATCTCGGCAAAAAAGTTCAGACTCAAAGCAGCATCCAGCCCTTCATCGGCTTTCTCCTCACTCAGGTAAGTGTCAACCATATCAATAATCGTATCCAGAGCAGAATGTGATGCGGTGATTAAGGCAGTATCCAGCTTGATTTCCCTGCGTACCGGTTGCGTACAGTCATTTAGAAGCTCCGGCAAACTTTCCATAAGGAGATTTTCATCAAGCAACAACTGCTGATAATCAGCCTGTCTGGTTGGATGAATGAAGCCATCCCGTTCTTTTTGCAACGCTTTTGCTACCGGCAAAGCTGCCTTTTCCATCAAAAAAATAAAAATGATGCGCTTATCCGAATCCTCGCTTTGCTTGATCACCTTCGTGGCTATCTTTTTCAAATCCGGATCCTCTGCAACTTCACGAAGCAAGCCGTTGATTCGCTCCAACGGTTGGCTGATGAGCAGATTGGCGGCCTCATGCCAAACGGTCTTATTCACGTTCCGCAAGGCTGAGATGGCTTGATAATCCAGCTCCAGCTCAACTTTTTGGCTCAGATATGTTTGAATCTTCAGGAACGTTTCATCCGGCAAATATTTTTGCAGATTCTGCAGGCTTTCCTCCTCAGGCAGCACCCGGAGACCCTCGACCTCCCGGCGGATCATGTTTTCGGACAGGAGATAAAGGTCTGCCGGCAGACGGAACGTTTCCGCCCAGATACGATCATCATCCAGCGGCAAATGGAAATATTTCCTGAAATAATTATTTGGTTTGATCTTCCATTTGATGGATCCATCCTCAAGGTCATGCAACACAATCTGCATGAGGTCTGCGTATTTCCCCAAACAATGGGCCATGACAGACGGTACTTCAGTAAACCTCGTCGCCCTTTTCCTTAGTTGATCGAAATATGCCATTTCGATCCCGTCAAATATTTGCTTGTCGCGCAACATTCCGGACGGATCCCACCAAACGATTTTGGTACCGAATTGCGTCAAGCCAAATTTTATTCTGGTCTCCTCATCCGGAAAGGGTAAATTTTTCCGGTACGCATCTACCTCTTGCGTAAGGATTTTTTGGATATCCCTGGACAACATGGCTTGCAGGTCATAGGAAAAAAAGGCTTCTGGGTGCATGTTATCCTGTCTGTAAAACGAATAGACCACCTCTCTGGATAGCCGATAGATTTCGTCAAAAGCGGTCACATGATAATAGTAACGCTCATATTTCATATGTTTGATGTTTTTACGCTTCTTCTTCAATTCCACATCGACGATGGCGCATAATCTTTCAAATAATGCACCCACCACTTCTTCAATTTGCCTTGTAAAATTGTCATTCAACCTTACCGGCGGAGAAACGTAGCTGATCCAAGCTTTTTTCTCGACTTTCTTTTGAGCTCTTTTTTGACGCTCCTGTTCGGCAATGAGCTCTCGTGGATTGATGAAAGATTCCTCAGTATGAACCAATTCAATGATCGATATCTTTTCTTCTTCGGTCAACCGCTTATTTTTGAATATTTTATTTATGAATTCGAACATTTTGGAGGTCCCCCTTCCCCATTCACTGTAAAGATACGTCCTAAGTATACGTCTATTGGCGTACATATTCAAGAACGCTTGTTCTATGCAGTGTGGGACATACCGCATATCCTCTTTTCCGTATCGTAGACGCGAATGGAATTTATAAGAAGTAATTAACAAGCTCATCGATTATATTACGGAACATCGTCACGCTAGAATCTCTGTGATGATCGCCGAAGAAACCGGACTTTCTCTCGAATTTCTATCGTCAAAATTCAAAAAAGTCAGAGAAATCACATCCTTGCAAATTTATCTAATATACAACTATGCAAATTTCCACGAACTTTGGATTTTCTTGATAAATTTATACAGAAGACTATTTATGATAAAATGAAGGCGAACCAAAACCACCTAAAAGCACCCTCTTTTTTCACTTGTCTCCCGTTCTCGCTGCTTTACCATCTGTCTTTGTTGTTATTCCTGTCAAATAAAAAAAAGACAATATTCAACGTATCTCAGAGCTAAACTTTGGCAATACGCTTCCCTGAAGGAGGGGAGTACCATGAAAATTTTAAAAGTTTCATTGTCGATATCCCATTTGTTTGTGGCTATCTTCGCCTTTCTTGGCGGCTGGGCTGCCATCTCGCGACCTACGGACCCGTTTGGCATATCTACCGATATGCTAGCCAATTCCCCTTTTGAGACTTTTTTGATCCCCGGATTGCTGCTTTTTATTGTCATTGGCCTAGGGCAATTGTTTGCTGCCGCCTTTAAGCTCTTCCGCTCGCGCTATCAGGCCTATGTCAGCTTTGTCACCGGCGGAGTGTTGCTGATTTGGCTACTCGTTCAGGTCCTGATGATCCGGACCATTGAGGTGCTGCATGTGGTGACCTTTGTGATTGCCTGCATCCAGGTCGCCCTTTCCCTGGCATTAATGTATAAGGAAAGGCTCTTTCCGACTGATTATGTTATGCGTTTCATAAACCGTCACAAACATGCCTAAACAGTAGAGCTTTCCCATAAGGAGCAGGTCATAGTCTGCTCCTTTTTGTGGATTTCTGTAACATTTCCCATACAAAATCGGCTGAAATACCACTCCACTCATATCATTTCCCCGTCTCATCCAAAAGTGCTACACTTTAGTTGATACAAAAGCACTTATTGATCTCAGATATGTAAGTTTCACATCGGGCATTCACAATAACTGCCGAATTTGATTTACCATCAGGAATGGAGAGAAACCTATGGATACGCTCAAAAACTATGTAGATTCCGTCTTTGCTAACCTGCTAAAGACTCCGGAAGTATTGGAACAAAAGAACGCCATGCTAAGAAAAATGCAAAACAAGTACCAACAGCTGAAGTCAGACGGCAAAAGCGAGCACGAAGCAATCAGCGGTGCCATAGCGGCTCACGGCAATATTGATGACTTCACAGTGCCGGACATACCGTTTACACCTGCAGAACATCTCCAAAATGAAGTCTACCTTACTCCCGAACAAGTGGATGAATATATCGATCATCGTCATCATTTCGCCTGGGCGATGGCGACAGGTGTTTTCTTGTGCATCATGGGTCCAGCCAGCCTGTTTCTTGGTCAGTACCTTGCTGGATACCGAGATGGCCAGGGAGGCCGTACGAGTGAAATGCTGGACATACTGACGCTTGTGCCGCTGTTCATCTTTGTCGCAGCCGGTGTTGCGTTGTTCATTCTTTACGGAATGAAGGAACAGCAATTTGAACTGGAGGAGAAACGGATCAAGCTCGACTCCACGACCTACTCTCGCCTGAAAGCTGAACACAAAGCCTTCCGGCCGCGGTTGGCTGTCGCAGTTGCTACTGGGGTCGCCCTCTGCATCCTAGCGCCCGTCTCCATGCTGCTTTCCGTTGTCCTGCTCGGTGAGGAAAACGGTCTGTCTCTTGTGTTCCTGCTCAGCTTCATCGCAATCGGCGTCTTCCTGTTTATCTTCTACGGCATCCAGGACGAAACGTACGAGAAACTGCTGTCGATCGGAGAGTTTGCGAAGGATAAAGCCGAAAAAAATAAAGTAGTCGGTATCGTCGCGGGTGTCGTCTTCCCGCTGGCAGCCGCAATCTATTTGATTGCCGGCTTCGTTTATTACGCTTGGGGGAGCGCCTGGATCATCTTTCCGATTGTGGGCATCCTCTTCGGCATCTTCGCAACGGTGTACAACGGCTACGCGGATTTGAAGAAGAAAAAGTAATTCTGTGGGACAAAAAAGAGAAGGAAACCCGGACCTACCGGCAATTCCCTTCTCTTTTTTTATTATCCAGCTAATGGTGGATTAGACTTACTTTATTTTTCTCTAATTAAGTTTCACGCTAGATCTGTTAACCACCTAATGTAATATCTTGATCTTGGTACCATTGCAATGCTGCATGTACTTGATCGATATTGTAATCTGGCCACATTTCTTCGGCTACATAAAAATCAGAATAAATCGATTGAATCGGTAAAAAGCCGCTTAACCTTCTTCTGCCGCCCCAGCGAATAATTAAATCCATTCGTGAGATATCTGAAGAAGCAATTTTTTTGGTACTGTCATCTTTAGGGTTAAAATCTGCTTGTTTTATCCCATAGTTCAAATCCCAATTCCAACCGTAATTTACTAAGAAGTTAATCTTAATTAAACCCTTACCAAATGCAGTTCTTTTAGTGTAAGGCAGTAATTCTTTTGGAAACAGCGGGGAATCAGTATTTCCAATAACAAGTAAATCTGCATCTCTATCTTTCAATTTATTAACTGCATCTACGCAGGCTTTTTGAAATGCTTGTGTTTGTTCCGCTGGACGTTTGGTATTATCTACTGTGAAACCATAAAAGGTCAATTCCTCAATGCCTAACTCTAAACAAAGATGGTACAGTTCCAATCCAGGTTCTATACCAAATTTGTAACCTTCTTGTTTCTCAAGACCATGTTCTTGAGCCCATCGTCTATTGCCATCTGGAATAATCCCAATATGCTTAGGCAAACGTTTATATGCTGCCATTTGATTCCCCCCTTTAAGTTAGCTCCTTATTATTGTACCTGAATTCTTGCTGAATAAGTAATCATATACCGGAATAATTCATATAATTTCAAATATCTATTACTAACCCTACTTCTACGCCACCCAGGACGAAACGTAAGAGAAACTGCTGTCGATCGGTGAGTTTGCGAAGGATAAAGCCTCCAAAAATAAACCAAAAAGAGAAGGAACACTCACCTCCGCGGCTGACTGTTCCTTCTCTTCTTTTTGCTATCCAGCTAAATCCCGGTGTTCTCATCCATGATCTCAATGTTCGTGCGGATCAGCTCTTCGATTTCCCCGCTGTCTTCCATCTCATCCAAAATGTCGTTCACCGCATCCAGAAAATCTTCGCTGTCTTTCGCGACGGCGATGGCTGATTCGTTCGGCGTGCTGGCGACGTCGAAGTCGGCGATTTCAAGGCCTTCGTTCTCTTCCACGTATCGCCTCGCAACAGTCTCCACCATCAATACCGCATCCGCTTTGCCGGTCACCAAGTACAGGATGGCCGTGTTCCATTTCGGGACGGACTGAATTTCAGCATCCGGGAAATTCTCCAGCAAGTACTCCTCTTGGATCGTCGCTTTTTGCGTCGTCAGGCTGGACTTCTTCAGGTCGTTTTCCGATTGGATATTCTTCGCATCCTCCGACTTGATCACCAACGCATCCTTTTGAGTATAGTAGATATCCGTGAAATCGACGCTTTGTTTTCTTTCTTCCGTAGGGTTCATGCCGGCGATGATCATATTAACCTTGCCTGTGGACAATGCCGGAATCAGGCCGTCGAAATCCATATCCAGGACTTCCAGCTCAACCCCCAGTTCATCCGCGATGGCTTGGGCAATATCGATGTCGAAACCGATGATTTTGTCTTCTCCGTCCTGCACAAGATGCCACTCATACGGAGGATAATCCGCACAAGTTCCGACGACCAATTTGCCGCTGTCTTTGATTTCCTGCAAGGCGCTGCTTCCATCCGTCGCAGCGCTGTTCGCAGTTCCGCTCGTGTTTCCGCATGCTGCCAAACCCAAGAGGCTCATCGTTCCCAAAATCATTTTCATAAACCCTTTTTTCAATCGTGATTCCTCCGCATTCTTTCCTTGTCTCAAAAAAAGGATGCCCTTTTCAGAGCACCCCTTGCACTTTTATTGCTGTTATTCTGCTGTGTTGTCTTCCATCAATTGTGTATTGATTTGGATCAATTCTTCGATTTTGCCGCTGTCTTTCATTTCTGTCAAGATGTTGTTGACAGTTTCCAGGAATGCGCCGCCGTCTTTAGCGACTGCGATTGCTGATTCATTCGGGTCACTTTGTACATCAAATTCAGCGATCATCAATGTATCATTTTGGGAAACAAACTGCTTCGCAACCGTTTCAACCATCAAGATAGCATCCACTTTTCCGGTTGTTAGAGACATGATTGCTGTGTTCCATTTTGGTACGGATTGGATTTCAGCATCCGGGAAGTTTTCCAACAGGTAGTCTTCTTGGATTGTCGCTTTTTGCGTAGCTAATGCAGCTGTTTTCAATGAATCTTCAGATGTGATGGTTGCAGCATCTTCAGTTCTAATCACCAATACGTCTTTTTGTGTGTAGTAGATGTCAGTGAAGTCAACGCTTTGTTTTCTTTCTTCAGTCGGGTTCATGCCGGCGATGATCATATCGATTTTGCCTGTGGATAAAGCCGGAATCAAGCCGTCAAAGTCCATGTCTTTGACTTCCAACTCAACGCCTAATTCATCAGCGATTGCTTGCGCGATATCGATGTCGAAACCGACTACTGTATCTTTGCCGTCTTTCACAAGGTGCCATTCGTATGGAGGATAATCCGCTGATGTACCCATCACCAATTTGCCGCTGTCCTTGATTTCCTGCAATTTATCCGTTGTTGTAGCTGCTGAATCTGTTGCGGAGCTGTCCGCTGTCTCGCTTGTATTACCACATGCCGCCAAAGCAAGAATGCTCATTGCACCCAAAGCTAATTTCAATAATCCTTTTTTCATCTTAACCCCTCCAAATTTCTTTTTTATTTTATAGGACTTTCGATAGGAAATCCTTTGTCCGCTCACTTTTAGGATGATTGAAAATCTCATCCGGTGTTCCTTGTTCCATCACTTGGCCGTCATCCATGAAAAGGATGCGGTCGCCGACTTCTTTCGCGAAGCCCATTTCGTGGGTCACGACTACCATCGTCATGCCTTCCAACGCAAGATTTTTCATTACTTGCAATACTTCGCCGACCATTTCCGGGTCAAGCGCCGATGTCGGTTCATCGAACAGCATCATATCCGGCTCCATCGCCAAGGCCCGCGCGATTGCGATCCGTTGTTTCTGTCCGCCCGATAAGGATTGTGGATAAACATCGGCTTTCTCGGTCATGCCCATACGCGTCAACAGTTTTCTGGCGATTGCTTCGGCTTTGTCTTTCGGTATTTTTTTGACTTGCTGCGGTCCAATCATGATGTTATCCAATACCGTCAGATGCGGGAAAAGATTGAAACTTTGGAACACCATACCCATTTTTGTGCGGATGGAATCAATATCGACACCTTTTTTGTTGATCTCTTGTCCTTCGAAGATCACTTTGCCGGTTGTCGGTTCCTCAAGCAGATTCATGCAGCGCAGAAACGTACTTTTGCCCGATCCCGATGGTCCGATGATAACGACCACTTCGCCCGAGTTGATTTGTTCATCGATGCCTTTCAGTACTTGTTTGTCGCCGAAAGATTTCGTAAGTTTTTCTGTTTTAATCACTTTGTTTCAACCTCATTTCTAGAATGTCCACTAATTTAGAGACGATTGATGTCATGATGAAGTACATCACGGCAGCGACCACTAGGGGGCCGAATGGCAAGAATGTCGCACCGCGGACCGTATTAGCAGCGAACATCAAGTCGCGCAAGCCCAACACGGAAACAATGGATGTTTCTTTGATCAGTGTAACGAATTCGTTACCCAAAGCCGGAAGGATATTCTTGATGGCTTGTGGATAAATGATTTTTTGCATTGCCATTGATTTGCTCATCCCGATCGAGCGGGCGGCTTCCATTTGGCCTTTGTCGACCGCTTGTATACCGGAACGGATGATTTCGGCGATGTAGGCTGCCGAGTTCAAGGATACAGCGATGACGCCGGACAGGAAATCGGGCAGTTCGATATTGATGACGTACAACCCGTAATAAATGATGAATAATTGCACCAACAATGGTGTACCCCGCACAATTTGGATATACCCTTTCGCTAATATGCTGAGGAACTTGTTGGGCGACATTTTCATCAATGCCAATCCCGTCCCCAAGATGACGCCCAGTACGATCGCGCTGATTGAAAGGCCTATCGTGTAACCTGCGCCTTGGAAATAGATCGGCATATAGGTCTCAAAGAAAGTTGAATCCATTTGTATATAATCCCCTTTTTTATGTTTTTGCTGGTGGTGCTCTGGGTACTAAAAAACCGCCCCTTGTATTGCTACAAGAGACGGGTCAATGTTTGATTCCGCGGTACCACTCTAGTTGATCTGCTGTGAAACAACAAATCCACCTCGATTAAATTAACGCATAAATTGCGTAAAAGGCTACTGAACGTTCACCTTTTCGTCATCCGAAGTGCGCTTCAATCTGATATTTTACTGCTGGGCTTCCACTCTGTCCCGGCTCGCTGGAGAAAATATTCAGATCTACTCTCTTCATCACTGACTTTGTTATATTCAGTTGTGGTATGAAATCATAATATAAGATTTGAAAAGAACTGTCAACAAAAAAACTATCATCGGATTTTCATATGATTCCTTTTTCTGAGAAAAGTAGCGATCACTCGATCTTTTTCTCATTTTTCGTTCCAATTTATGCCTCGTCCACGATCTGTTGCACGCGTCCGACTTGATCGCCTTCAACCAGCATGACTTTGATGCCGTGCGGATGATTGGGGCTGTTGGTCAACAAGCGTTTCACATGCCCTCTCGTCAATTTCCCGGTGCGTTGGTCTTTCTTCAAGACGATATCGACCAAAGCGCCGATTTTGATGTTTTTTCGGAGTTTTCCGTCCATAAATTCCTCTTTCTCAAGCAAGCTCTTTGCTTAGTGTGATGATTTGATCGACCGCTTCGTCCAAATAGTGGATTGTGTCCTGCAGCGCCTGATCCGTTTTGATGTCTACGCCGGCCAAGGCAGCGGCTTCCGCGGCTTCCAATTGGTCCCCTAGCGCCAGGAATTCCAACCATTTTCCGACAGCCGGTTCACCCTCCGTTTTGACGCGAAGAAAGGCTTGCGTCGCGATCGTCAAGCCAGCCGAATAGGTGTAGGAATACAGCCCCATGTAGTAATGGATCTGGCGCATCCATGTCAGCTCCGCTCCGTTGTTGATTTCCACAGCATCCCCCCAGAATCGTTCCAGCACGTTCCGTTTGATTTCGCTCAATTTTCCGGCATCGAAACTCTTGCCTACGTCGATCAAGTTGTAGACTTCCCTTTGATAGGCTGCTTCCAGCAAGTGCGTGACGAAATTGTGGAAATAGGTGTCGGAAAGCATCTTCGTCAAAGCGAAGCGCTGCATGCGCGCATCCGTACTCTTGCGCGCCAATGACTCCGTCAACAGCAGTTCATTGAATGTGGATGGGCCTTCGATCAGGTACAACGATGGCTCCGAACCAAGGATGCTGTTGTTTTCGTTCGACAGAATCATCTGCCCGGCATGGCCCAATTCATGGATCAGCGTATACACGTCCGAAAGTTGATTCGCCCATGACATCAGGATGTAAGGGTGCGTTCCGTACGGGCTCGTGCAGAATCCGCCGGTTGATTTGCCGATGTTCTGAGCGAAATCGATCCAACGCTCCGGATAAGCCCGCATGATGCGGTCGGTATAATCCTGACCCAAAACCGCTATGGCATCCTGAACCATCACCTGCGACTCATTAATCGAAACCTGCGGAGAATATTCCGGATCCAGAGCGATCTTCAAGTCGGCATAAGTCATTTTGTCCAGTCCGCGTATTTGCTTCAGATGGGTGATGTATTTCTGCATGACCGGCGCTAGGTCGTTCATGATCGTGTCAATCTGGCGGTCATACAGATCGCGCGTCACTTCCTGCCCGTAAAGCAGATAGTCGATCACGGAATCGAAACCGCGCATCGTCGCCATCGTCTTTTCCTTCTGCAGCTGGATATAGTAGGCAGTTGCGACCACGTTTTCATAATCGCTGAGGACAGCCGAGAATTTGTCGAAAGCCGCCCGACGGATTTCCGTGTCGTCATGGTACATGTAGTAATCTTCGTAGAGCACGAAGCTCAGCGGATATTCCTTCCCGTCGACCGTGAAGGTACCGAAGTCCATATCGCCAAGGCGGGCCTGTTCATAGATGGCGCTCGGCGCATCCAGAGTCGGAGCCAACTGGGCCAATGCCTTTTCGACTTCAGGCGCCAGCTGGATATTTTTGTTTTTCTTGATGTGGCGGATGTAGGAAGCAAACCGCGCTTCTTCCGAAACGACCTGATCAAGGACAGCTGCGTTGCAGCCGATCAGTTCCGATTCAAAAAAGGTCAGTTGGGCGCTGATGTCCGCCATCGCATTCGCTGTTTGGCGGGACAACTCGACATTGTCCGGATCGGTCAGGTCGGTCGCTTCCGGCATCATCGCATAGTGATCCGCCAAGGTTGCGGTTTCGATGAGCTTTTCATATTCCTTGATTGCCGCAAGGATTGTTTTGGCATCCGTTAGTTTGCCTTCGTATGTCACGCTAAAGGTTGCGGTCGCCTGCTTCAGTCCTGCTAAAGCGGCCTCGAAGTCCGCTCGTGTTTTATAGAGGGCGGTCACATCCCAAGTCAATGCCGCAGGGACGTCCGCGCGATTTTTCAGTTGTTCTTGTGTCATTGTTGTGGCTCCTTTTATTCGTGGTGTTTGACGAATGTTAAATGAATGCTTCCATTATAACAAAAAAATGCTGCCGGCGTCAGGTGTCGAGCTTGGCCTCGGCTTTCCTCCGATGAGCGCCCTTCTTATCGGAGTTGGGGTTCCGGTAATCTACTCTGCTCCTGTGAGCGAATGTTGGCCGGAGCTGGGCGCGAAATCGCAGGCTGTCCTCCGCCGAGCGTGGGCTCGTCGGAGGTGAAGGCTTTGCGCTCGCCTTAGCTCCGGCGAGGAGTGCCCCGCCGGAGTTGGGCTCGCCAAAAATCATTCGGCGCTGCGTGAACCTTCAGCAACAACGTTAAAGCCCCCGCATGCGAGGGCTTGATGCCTTCGCCCGCGAAGGCCGGTAATCTGTTCTCTCAGTAAGTTGCTTCGATGGCTTGGACCTGGTCGTAGAGGTACTGGTTCGTCGGGGCAGGCAGTCCGTATTTTTTCGCTTTCTTCAGTATGGTGCCGGAAAACAACTCTACTTCTGAAGGCCGTTTCGCAATGCCGTCCTGGCGCATCGATGGCATCCCCAACGGCGTAAGTCCGTCGATGATCGCCAAATCATTTTCCAGATCGGTTTCGGTCAGGTTGACGCCTTCCTTCTGGGCAATCGGCAGGACTTCGCGCATGGCAGCAATCATCAGATCGCGGGTTGGTCCTGCTTCGTGGATGTCGCGGAAAGTGCCTTCCTTCACCATCAGCACTTGGTTCACGCCGACATTCAGCATAAATTTCGCCCACATGCGGTGCAGGATATCCGCTTCGACCACGTGCGGCAAGGCGGTTTCTTCGAAGAAAGCTGCCACCGCATCCAAACGCGCCTGTTTTTCGGGAGCGTCGAGGCCGATCCGCAGTTCGCCGATATGGACAGACTTCACATCGTTGCCGGTGCGGAGAGCGTCCATCCCTTGGGCTACGCAGTGGACGATCTTCTCACCGCCGAAAGCCGCGCCGATGACTTCCTCGCTGGAGATGCCGTTCAGGACCGAAATGATTGTCGTATCCGGTCCGACCTGGTGGCGGGCGGTTTCGATTGCTTCATCCAACTGGGTTCCTTTTACGGCCAAAATGACCAGATCCGCCGGCGCCAGGCTGGCAACCGTTTCGTCGACATATTGGAAATCGCAGGCCTCGCCGTTGAAAGTAAAGCCTTGTTCCTGGTAGCGCGCCATCCGTTGTTTGTTGACGACGATGCGCACGCGGTCCTTTCCGACGGCCTTTGTGAAATGGTGCCCGTAAAGAATCCCCAGGGCACCCAATCCGATGATGGCTACAGTTTCTATCTTCATTTGTTCACGCCTCTTTCCGAAAGATTCTTGCATAATTTCTTCTATTCAGCCGGTTTGTATTTGCGCAGCTGTTCGATCAGATATGGCAGATCTGTCTCGAATTGGACGCCATAGTGCAGTTCGCGTCCGCTTTTCAGCGTACGCTCAATCACCATGCTGTTGTATCGAACGGCAGTTTCGGTGGCCACGGTCAGCGACAGGTTCTGGAAAAGCAAACCGCCAACGACACTTGTGAACAAGTCTCCCGCGCCGTCATAATGGCCGGGAAAATATTTCGCGAAGGCATACTGCGCTTCAGGTTCGTCTTGGCTGACGCAGACAGCACCAATCTTTTCCGGTTCCAAGGAAACGCCCGTCAGCACGACGCTCTTCGGATTCAACACCCGCAAATCAGCCAATAATTCCGCAACCTCGGCTTCCTTGTAAGGCTTCTTCAACATGGGGCGTTTGGTCAAAAAGCAGGCTTCCGTCACGTTCGGCGTGATTACCGTCGCTTCATTGCAGAGCGCCGCCATTTCATCCACATATTCCAACGTGAAACCCGGATAGAGCACGCCTTGATCGCCCATCGCCGGATCGAGAACGATGTGGGCATCTTCGGCCGCAAACGTATGGATGATCCCCCGCACGATGTCGATCTGCTGGTGCGAACCCAGATAGCCGATCAGGATGCCGTCGAATTTGATGCCCAATGATTGCCAATGCTGCAGGATGCCGCCCATTTCCTGGGTCAGATCCAAAAAGGTATAGCCTTCAAATTCTTTACCCGTATGGGTGGACAACAGTGCAGTCGGCAGGATGCTCACCCAATTGTCCAGGCAGCTCACTACAGGAACCGCCACGTTCATAGAAATACGGCAACTGGCGGAAATATCTTGGATAAGCAGTACTCTCGGTTGACTCAAATGCTTGCACCCCTTTACTTTAGAAACTCAATTATTCCCATTCTATCATCTTTTCATTGGATTTTCTCAATTTTCCATCATTTTGGAAATAATTGTGAAAACGATGAGAAAAAGAGTGCAAACTTTTGCATAAGGACTATAATTAAAAATAATGCTTGGAGGCGAATTGCATGAAAACTGAAAAAAACAGTACTTATAGATTGGTTGTTTTGGCCTTATTTATGGCGCTTACTGTCGTCATGACCTTATTGTTCCGCATCCCGATACCTTACGGTTACGTTAATTTGGGAGACATGGTGCTCCTGTTGGCCGGTCTATCCTTCGGAGGCAGCGCAGGCTTCTTCGTCGGCTCACTCGGCAGCATGTTGGCCGACCTGTTCGCCGGTTATGCCTTCTATGCGCCGATCACTTTTGTCGTAAAAGGTTTGGAAGGATTCTTTGCCGGCTGGTTGTTCCAGAAAATGAATCACAAAAAGCCATGGCTTGCCACGGGGATTGCCGGTGTGTGGATGGCGATCGGATACGCCATCGGGGACACAATCCTTTTCGGCTTCGGTGCCGCGATCGCTTCATTCCCGTTGAACATCGCGCAAGGTCTCGTCGGAGCCTTCTTGTCCACCCTCTTGTACCGCTGGTTGAACCCTTACATCACGAAGAAATTCAAATAACGACTGCGCGCAACGATTATCCAAAACCAGAAAGAACGCCCATTCCGCGAACCGTGCGGAGTGGGCGTTCTTTCTGCATGTATGCCGCTCAAAAAAGCAGTGCAGCCAACAGCGGGATCGTGAATACCGATAGCAGCGTCGATATGAAGACGTAGCGCGTTGAGAAGGCCGTATTGCCTCCGTACTGCATCGACAGCGCCACAGCCATCGCCGGGCCGGGCATGGCCGAGATGATGACGAGGATCCCCAGCATAGTCGGGTTCGTCAGGATACCCTTCGTGGCCCACCAAAGGAACAACGGAATCACGATCATACGATAGAAAGCAAACAGATAGATTTTCCATTCTTTAAAGGCGCCAAGGATATCGATGTCGGCCAATGACGCGCCGATGATGATCATCGCCAATGGGGACGTGATATTACCGATGCTGGTGGCAGTGTCCATCACCAACGCCGGCAATTTGATGTCGAACAGGAAAACGAAAACCGCAAACAGCGAAGCGAGGTTGCCGGGATTCAGCAGGATTGCTTTCCAGCTCGCCCGTGATTTTTTCGAGCCTTTGGCAATCAGGAAGACACCCAAAGAATAGATCAACAGGTTGTTGGGAATGCCGTACAGCGAGGCATAAAAAAGCGCGCCTGTGCCGAAAATGGCCTGAACGACCGGCAGCCCCATGAAGCCGTTGTTCGTGAAGATGGTCAGGAACTCGATGATTCCTTCCGTTTCTTTATCCGCGCGGAAGAGTTTCGGACTGAACTTGGCTAATCCGACCGTGAAAAGATACATCAGCGTCGCCGTCAACAAGACGAAGAGCGTGTCCGATTTCGTACCCACCTCACCTGCACCTTCCACCGATGCGATGACAAGCGCCGGCACCGTAACATAGGTGATCAATGCCGCAAAATTGGCGTTCGCGTGCTTGTCGAAAACCTTCATGACTGTCGCGAGATAGCCCACAAACATGATCAACACCAGCATGATCATCCTACCAAATACAACCCTTACATCCAAAACCCGAACGCCTCCCCTGTCCCATCCATTTATATATCCAAAGTCTAACACAGTTCTGCGCTGAAATTGCGTTTTCGATTCAGTTTCACGATTCGACCGCTTCGTCCCAGGGCATATCAATCGGTATCCTCCGCACAGAGTGTTAGAATGGAAACAACAATATAACGAATGCTACTGTCACATTTCATCCAGAAAGGTGGATCCCTATGCAGGAAAAATTGACGATCCTTCAGATCAACGACACACACAGCTACTTGGAGTTGCACAACGAACTGTTCTATGAAAAGGAAAAATTGGCGTTCCGTAAAGCTGGCGGCTACGCTCGTCTCCAAAGCCTTATCAAAGATTTCCGCAGCAAAAATCCAACACTCGTTTTCGATAACGGCGACACGATCCACGGAACATACGAAGCGATTGATTCGAAGGGCTGGCACATGCTGCCGGTGCTGAACGAAGTCGGTTTTGATGCCATGACATTCCACTGGGACACTGGCTTCGGGCCGGCCAATCTGAAAAAAATAGGCCAGCAGTTGGATTATCCGATTCTCGCAATCAATGCCTACGAAAAAGAAAGCGGCAAGTTGGCATTCGAGCCTTACAAAATCCTGTCCGTAGGGGAAATTTCGATTGGTGTGATCGGTATCGCCTGCAACATCATCGACAAAACGATGCCACCCCATTTCAGCGAAGGACTCTCTTTCACTTTGGGGCGCGAGGAGTTGCCCGGCTATGTGGCGGAACTGAAGGAAAAAGGGGTCAATCTGATCATCGTCCTGTCCCATCTTGGTTTCCCGCAGGACCTGAAATTGATGAGCGAAGTCGAAGGTGTGGCGATCTGTCTGAGTGGCCACACCCATAATCGTCAGGAACACATCGTCACAGTAGGTGAAACGGCAGTCATCCAGTCTGGCTCGCATGGCTCTTTCCTTGGCGCGCTCGAATTGACCGTTGAGGACGGCGTGATCCAAAAAATCGAACATCAACTCATTCCGGTCACGGAGAACATCCCGGAAGATGCCGCCATGAAAGCTTCGATTGATGAAGCTTTAGCCCCTTACCGCGAAAAAATGGGTCGCCAAGTTGGTGAAACTAAAAAAGTGCTGCACCGCGGCTGGAGCATTGAGACGACGATGGACAACTTCCTCTTGGATGCGATCCTTTTCCACACGAAAACCGATCTGGCCTTCTCCAACGGCTGGCGCTATGGTGTTCCGATCCTGAAAGGCCCTGTAACCTTGAGGGAATTGTATCAGATCATCCCGATGAATCCGCCGATTTCCACCGCTATCCTGACCGGTTCGGAAATAGTGGCTCTGCTGGAAGAAAATCTCGAGAGCACCTACGCAGCAGACCCCTTTGATCAGATGGGCGGCTACCTAAAGCGCGCGATGGGCTTGCATGCTTATCTGAAACTGGAGAATCCGAAAGGAACCCGAGTCCAAAAACTTTTCATCGCCGGCGAAGAAGTCATCCCGGATAAAGAATACACAGTCAGTTATGTGACCAACCAGGGCGTTCCGAAGAAATTCGGAAAAGAACACAAAAATCTGGAGAAGCACGCGGTTGAAGCGATGATGGATTATCTGGCCGAGATGGGTCCTTACGAAAAGGAACTGCGCGGAACCTATCAGATTGTCTGATCCGCCAACACAATGAAAAATAAAACAGCCCCGACGGAATCTGCTTATGGACTGCAGCTTCTGCCGGGGCTATTAAGGTTTCACATTTTTCTTACGTCATAATAATCCGGATCAACGCGTTCCATCAGTCCGGCTTCCTTATCGGAAACAGTCAGATAAAGCTCGTGCATCGCCCGGGTGCAGATTGTGTAGAGGATCTGCATTTCATTTTGGGCAGCTTTTGCCGGATAGTGGCAAATCGCAAAAACGACATCGAATTCCAGACCTTTAGCCAAACGGGCCGGCATGATCAATACCGGATGATGGCTGTTGTCGGTATCCTGCTGCACGAGTTTGAAGTCGATGCCGGCAGCCGACAGTTCCTGGCTGATGCGTTCCGCGTCTTCCGCATTGCGGCTGATGAAAGCCACGCGCATGCCGGCAGCGACGCTCGCATCCACCTTCTGTTTGATGTAGCCCATATCGAGCCCGCCATCGTCGGTCAGCAGCACTTCCGGTTTCTTGCCGGAACGGATATAGGTCCCTTCCGGTTTTTCGCCTTCGATGAAGCTTTCCGAGAAGCGGACGATTTCATTCGTCGATCGGTAGCTGGTCAGCAGACGGTACGAACGGAACGTGCTTTCGGAAAAGATGGTCCGGAGATCATCAAAGGAAAGGCGTCTGTTCAGGATATTCTGATTCAAGTCGCCGCTCAGAATGAAGCGCGCGCTCGGGTATGCATGCTGCAGCATCTGCAGTTGGAATGGTGAAAAATCCTGCACCTCATCCAGACAGATGTATTGGTATTTCATGTCGCTGGATGGCCCCTTCAGCAACAAACGCAGACTGTAGTAGGCATCCAGATCTTCCAGCAACACACTCTTCTCTGCCATATGTTCCGCAACCACTGCGATGTGGGTGCGCCATTCATCCTCATCCAAGCCGAAAGCATCCAATGAAAGCAATTTAGGAACGGCCCGCAGGAAATGGATGTATTGATTCTTATAGCGGATAAAGGCCAACGCTTCAATCCTCGCGACGATCGGTTCGAAAGCGTCCTCCAGGATATCCGCCGTCATGGCCTCTTCCATCGCTTTTTGGTTGTGGGTCTCTTTCTCATAACGGTAAAGGTCCAGGTCAGACATGGCGATCATTTCTTTTTCGACCCAAGGCTTGCCTTTTTGCGACTGTTGGATTCGCTCGACGCGCTGCAACAAGTGTCTTTTGAGAATATCCAACTTGCTGGCCAATGACCCTTGGCTGTCGATGCTATAGAAGGCTGACTCGATTTCCTTCTCCGAAAGGATGATATCATCACGGAAACGGATATCAGAGAATTTCAGATAGCGTTTCTTCAGGATCATTCCGTATTTCTGTAACGCCTCATAAAATACCAAGCTGCCCTTCAGCACCGTAACCTTGGCTAAGCTGTCCTCTTGATCGACGCGCAAAGAAAATCCGGTCACTTTCCGCTCCATGAACTCGCTGAAGGTCGTGTTGCCAACGTTCAGTTCGCCCAATGCAGGCAACACTTGGGAGACGTATTCCTGGAATATTTTGTTTGGGGAAAACAGGACGACTTCTTCCGACTTCAATTGGTCTCGGAAAGCATACAACAGATAGGCGATTTTCTGCATCAGGACAACCGTTTTTCCTGATCCGGCAACCCCTTCTATCAGCGTGACAGCCGCTTTGGTTTCCCTGACGATTTGGTTCTGCTCTTTTTGCAAGGTGGATACGACCGTGCCCATCTGATAGGATGAAGGTCCTTCCAACACTTCCAGCAAATACGGATCGCCCATGACATTGTCCGTGTCCATCATGCGGATGATTTCCGCCTGTCTGATCAAAAATTGCCTTTTCAGGTCAACCCCGTAGGACATCGGTTGATCGGCTATCATCAGCTTCACTTTTTCGCCTTTGCTGCCTTCATAATAAAGCGATGCAATCGGCGAACGCCAGTCGACGATCAGGTTCTCATCTTTCTCGAACAAGGATCCGATTCCGATGTAGATTGTTTCATTGCCGAAATCATCGTGATAATCGATACGGCCGAAGTAAGGCTCATCCTGCATTTTTTCCAATACAGCGACACGCTCGTTGCTGTTCTGCAATTCGTTGTTGCGGATCATCAGCTCCTGCTCGAAAGCCCGCAGTTCAGCCGACGATTCCCAGACGCTCTCTGAAGAACCTTGGCTGATTTTGATTTCTTTGGATTCCTTTAATTGCTGTCTTTGTTTTTCACTTTTTTCTTCTACTTGCTCGGCCAATCGCGTTCTTTCGTTGTTGATGACTTCAATAACGCGATGGACACGTTCCTGTTCTTTCATTAAATCTTTATGCAACCAAATGACACCTCTCTCTTAAGAAAACTCTTGGACTATTCGGTCTACTTCACTAAATGCGACAATTAGTAGTATACCATCGTACAGGGATTCTGGCTATTCCTTGTACCTTTATTAAATCGTTCCAAATCAAAAAAGAGCCGGAAGGAAAAGCCTGTTGCAGCTCTTTCTTCCGGCTCAGTTTGTTGTTGGGATTGCGTTTTGCAGTTTTTGGTGCATTTGTGTCTATTCATTGAGGATTTTTTCAATCGCAGTGTATCCTCCTAGGATATTGACAATCTTTTTGAATCCCCTATCCTCCAGCGCACCGATGGCGACGGCGGAACGGACTCCTGATTGACAATGAACGTAAAGAGGTTCATCCCGTTTGAACGACAACGGCTCCTCCAAAAGCTTGCCGAGGAGCACACGCTTGGCATCCGACAAGTGCCCTTTATCCCACTCGCTTTCGGAACGCACGTCCAATATCTGCAGATCTTTTTCTTGGCGCAAGGCGATGAATGCGGCTGCTGTGATTGTTTCGGTCATCTTCTCGTCCTTGATCTGGCCGGCATCCAGATAGCCTCTGACTTGGTCGAACCCGATCAGCTGTAGCTTACGGGTAGCCGTCTCAGCGTCTTTTTTGGTTCCGATGAACGTCACTTGTCCTCCATAGTCCAGGAACCAACCGGCGTAACTCAAAAACTTTTTGTTCAGCGGAATATTGAGCGTTCTTTCGATGTGTCCGGCTTGATACATTTCTTTCGCGCGCAGATCGATCAGCCTGTCATTTGGACCGGCCTGCTGAAGCGGGAAGACCGGATAAGGGACGTAGGCACCGCTATCCAATTTATTGATCTTCTTCATCTGGGCAAAATAGCTCGGCGGCTCAGGCTGGTCATCCGTCAGGGCTTCGATGAAACTCGCTTCCTCGTCATGCTGGAAAGCCCAGTTGTTGTCTTTCTCGTAGCCCAAAGTGGTCATCGGTACGGCGCCCAGCGACTTCCCGCAGGCGCTGCCGGCACCGTGTCCGGGCCAGATCTGCAGGTGGTCCGGATAGTCAGCTATTTTCTTCAGAGAATGGAACATCTGTTTTGCTCCGATTTCGGTGGTGCCTTGCATATGCGCAGCCTCTTCCAGCAAGTCCGGCCGGCCGACGTCACCCACAAAGATAAAATCGCCGGTAAACAGCCCCATCGGAATGTCTGAACCCCCGCCGATGTCCGTTAGCAGAAAGGACACACTCTCCGGCGTATGCCCAGGTGTGTGCAGCACATCAAGTTTGACCTTGCCTAGGGAAATGATGTCCCCATCCTGCAGCAGCACGCTTCCTTCCGGCAGATCCTGGTAACGCCAGTCATCCCCGCCCATGTCCGAGACGTACAGTTTGGCGCCTAAACGCCTCCCGGTTTCCCGCAGGCCGGATGCATAATCGGCATGGATATGCGTTTCCGTTGCCGCTGTGATGACCAGCCCTTCGTCTTCGGCTGCCAAGATATAATCATCCAGCTTGCGCAATGGATCGATTATGATGGCTTCTCCGGTTTTTTGGCAACCCACCAGATAGGAAAATTGCGCTACTTGCGGATCGAAAAATGATTTAAAAAACATGCATGAACTCCTCCTTTATCCTGCCGAAACTTCAATATGATTCATCTGCTCAGGCTTGCGACAAAATTGATGGTCGTGGCGATGATGGCTGTCCCGAAAACGAAGGATAATAATGCATGGCCCAGCGCGGCCTTCCGGAATTCCGGCGTTGTGAAGGTCGTGTCGGAGACTTGGTAAGTCATCCCGATCGTGAACGCCAGATAAGCAAAGTCCCAAAAATTAGGCTTTTCGGTACCCTCGAAGATGACGCCGCCGTTCACATCACGGTAATAGAGTTCCGCGTACCGCAGCATATAGAGGCTGTGCACCGTCGTCCAGGAGAGCACGATGCTGAACAGACCAAATCCGATCGTCCCGAAGCTGCGTACATGAGTCGTCAACATCAAAGCGACGGCCCCGATGCTGATCAGACATGCCATCAGGACAAAAAAATCGATTGTCGAATATTGGATGTCCTCTTCTTGCGCAATCCGCTCCGTTTCCGTCCCATCATGCGGATGAAAATCCTTCCACAGCAAATACAACAAAATGATTGCGGCACTATCCCAACCGATCAAAGGGGCCAATTCCCAACGCAATAAGAATCCACCGCAAATACCGATACTTGTCCCGATCAATCCAGCAATCAGGAAGCGCGTTCTCTTTTTGCGCATATCCCTTCCCGCTTTCGTTTGATTGGAAATTAGATGGATTCTTTTCTTCATGGCTGTCCGCTCCCTGCTTTTTAGATCTAACTGTTCTTTCAGATGGTGATTTCGATGACGTTTTTTTCCGGGTCGAGGAACATGCTTTCATAGTAGCCATCTCCTGTGATGCGCGGCTGGCTTTTGCATGTGTACCCCGCTTTGATGAGCCTGTCCGTGAAATAATCGACGTTCTGTTTGTTGCCGACAGAAATGGCCAGATGCGCCCAGCCTAGCATATCAAGGGGATAGCGTTCATTGACATCCATCCTTTTCATAAGCTCCAAACGGGCCCCGCCTTCACGGAAAGTAATAAAATAAGATTGGAAGTCTTTTTCAGGATTCCGGTATAATTTATTGGCCTTTCCATCAAAAAAACGAACATAAAAATCGCGCATCAGCTCCAAATCGTCCACCCACACTGCAACATGTTCAATCTTCATCGCTATTCACGTCCTCTCATCATCCTCGCCGGTGCGCTGGAGATAATCTCTGCGCGGATGGCCTGCAAAAAAACATTCCGGAATCCCTTTCTGGACTTGCCTTAAAAGCGTTTCCTCAATTTGATTTTATCACATTGCCGGCGCATATGCGTTCCTTGAAGCATCCGGATGTTTACGGGAACGGTATGGGTTCGTCATCTCCGGCCAGGCGGTCCTCGCCGGAGATGCTGTTCCGTTTTATTGCTGTCCTCCGGAGAGACTGACCCGGCCGGAGGACAACTCGCTTACGATTCCCTTCTCCGGCGGGGCTTGCCTTCACCGGAGGTCATTGTGGTTTTCGGCCGCCTGCCCGCTGCGGCCTTGCCTCCCTTAAACGTATGTGTCTTTTTTGCCATCTTTTTCAAAGGAATTTCTAAGCATCCACTCAGAATATGATTGACAGACTGATTTGTATTTGATAGTGTGGAAGTAACAAAATACGATTCGATGTGATGAAGAGGTCGCGGTTAACAATCAGTAAGGGATTCCCTGAAAGGTGTTGCTGCCGAAATACTCTGTATTGGGGCCAAGGTTGAATAAATCTGGCACTGTCGGACAAAGCCGCCCAGCTTTGTCCGGTGAGCTTCTCACGTTGGGGCAAATTGGTGGAATTCACTATACGGATGCAACGCTTCAGCTTAAGCAGCCTGTTTTGAACGACTATGAGACCATTTGCTCATAGTCGTTTTTTGTCTATTCATAAATAAAAAACAAAATTCAGGAGGAAGATAAGCATGGCTATTTTTGAAGGATCAGGCGTTGCGATTGTTACGCCGTTTAAAGACACGGAGAACCAAGAAATCAACTACAAGGTATTGGAAGAGCTGATCGAGTTCCATATCGCGAACGGCACCGATTCGATCATCATCGCGGGCACAACCGGGGAAGCTTCCACGCTTACGGATGAAGAACAACTTCATCTCATTCGTTTCACTGTCGAAAAAGTCAACGGCCGTATCCCTGTCATCGGCGGTGCCGGGAGCAATGACACGCGCCACGGAGTCGGATTGACGCGCGCGGTAGAGGCAACGGGTGTGGATGCGATCCTCAGCGTCACCCCTTATTACAACAAAACATCGCAAAAAGGCTTGATTGAACATTACAAAGCCATCGCCAACAGCGTGAAAATTCCGATTGTCCTTTACAATGTGCCGGGCCGCACCGGCCAGAACATTACCCCTGAATCTCTTGTGGAGCTTGCCAAAATCGAGAACATCGTTTCATTGAAGGACGCCACCGGCAACTTCAGCCAGGCTGTGGACAATTTGAGTCTTTTGGGCGATCGTCTGGACATCTACTCTGGAAATGATGACACCATCATCCCATTGATGAGTTTGGGCGCAAAAGGCGTCATCTCTGTCCTTGCCAATATCGCACCGAAAGCTACATCGGAAATGACGCATGCCTTCCTGGATGGCGACATCAAGAAAGCTGCCGCGATGCAAGCCGAGTACAAAGAACTGATCGACTGCCTGTTCGTGGAGCCGAATCCGATTCCTGTAAAAGCCGGAATGCAACTGCTGGGCTTCAATGTCGGACCGTTGCGCTTACCGTTGACGGATGCCGATCAAGCGGTCATTGACCGTTTGGCCGCAGCCATGAAAAAAGTTGGATTGATCTAGAAACAGTGCCAAAAACCGCCACCGGAAATTATTTAATTTTCGGTGGCGGTTTTTATATTTTTCAGAAAAGATGCAGCATATACTTGTTGAGCAACAAAATAATCAGTACAAGAAGCATAACGATGACAAAACCGATGGCTCGTTTCACATAGAATTCTCTCAACTTCATGGCTTTTCCTTCCTTGACCCTCGCCGGAAAAGAACGGCGATTTTGGATCAGTTTTTCTGGCCAGCACCGCTTGCGACAGCTGGCCCCCGCATTCATCAGCCTTGTTTTTTCTTTTGCTGCCTGCTCGTCAGGCGCACAACCAAGTTGCGTGGCGCCAATTTCGACGAGAAGAGCGCGCCCTTCAGTAACATCGTCGGAACGATGATTTTCTTGCGCTTATACATCTTGTCCAACGCATACTTGACGCAGTATTCAGAAGTGATGCCCTTCAGATTGAATTTCACATCCGCCACTTTGTTGAACTCCGTATCGACCGGTCCCGGGCACAGCGAACCGACATAAACGTTGCTCTTCTTCTCTTCCAACTCCTCAGCAATCGCGGAAGTGAAGCTCGTGACGTAGGCTTTTGTCGCATAATAGGTAGCCATGTAAGGCCCCGCCGGCATCAGTCCGGCAACCGAAGCCACATTCAGGATGTAACCTTCATTCCTTGCGATCATATCCGGCAGAAATTTCTTGGTCAAGATATGGACCGCCTTGATGTTGACGTCGATCATCTCCAGCTCCTTGTCGAGACTGGTCGTCGTGAATGCGCCGAAATCACCGAAACCGGCACAGTTGATCAGCATGGAAATGTTTTTGTCCTTCGTTTCTTCATACAGACGATAGCATTCCTCTGTCTTCGCCAAGTCCGCTGTGATGATTTGGCTTTTGGTCGTCAATTGTTTGCTGAGCTCAACAAGCCGATCCTCACGCCTCGCAACCAGAATCAGATCGTATCCTTGTTCGCTGAGCTTTTTGGCGAACTCTTTGCCTATGCCCGCACTCGCGCCTGTGATGAGCGCTATTTTGTTTGTCATTATCTGTCCCTCGCGTTTCCTTAAAATGATTGATGCCTTTAGCGTATCGCATTTGCGCTTCAAGGGCAATCCTTAGGTGCATTTGCCAAATGATATCAGTATATTTATAGATGGATTCCAAATTTATATCGTATTATATCATTAAGCAAATATAAAGGAGTGATATTTTGCGCCATCATAATGATTCTTATTTCACAGGAACGCTATTGGAATATTTCGGCATTCTTCTCATCTGCGGTCTCGCGGGCTTTTTCACTTTCGGGCTGGCTGCGCCTTGGGCTTTTTGTTACCGGGAAAGATGGGTCGCCAAGCATACTTACATAGAAGGACACCAGTTGCATTTTGTCGGGAAGACTATTGATCTATGGCTTTCCTTGCTGAAATGGACCCTTTTTTCGATCCTGACTTTGGGACTGTATTCTTTTGTCGTGCCGATCCGCTTCCAGCAGTGGCGCATAAAAAACACATATGTATACGGTTATTGGGATGAATATTACGGAACCGAATGAAAATCTATCCGTTCAAAAAGCGCTGAAGTACCTCGGCATTCTGTCACCGGGATACTTCAGCGCTTTTTGAAGTCGACTATTGAGGGATGTGCGGCTGAGCATTTGCTGTTGCTATTCTGTTACTTCAACAGCATGAATAAAGAGCCGGCCATTTTCTGCAGAATCGTTACACGTCATCAATGTGAGAATGTTATCTCCCTCTGTCACCTCGATTTCTGATGGAAAAACGGAAAGGTCCTTGAGCATGGTCAGAAATTCAGTGTACTCATTCCCCTCAAAATCAATATCCAGAAAAAGTGTATCAGCTGGAGCCACATGGACGGAAAAAATCCTGTAACGTCTTTCCGCATAGGCATCAGCGAATGTAAACTCCAAATTCTCTTTCAGGAAATCTTCGTTCAGGAATTTATCCAATTCCCCAAACATCTGGCCATTCTGGGTATAGTGGCCATAAATGATAGTATGCCTGTCTACTCCCATGCCGATATTCCGATAATCCATGAAAATGGCTCCGAAAATATCCGGTGCCCGATAGAAATTCTGAGTGAGATACGTTTCATTATCCTGCCCCCGGACGACCGGGTAATCAATAACGGTGCCATTAACAGAAAGCCAGCCTACATAATCCGGATTAATCTGATAATATTTCGTGGATGGATTAATAGTAAAAGTTAGTTCTTCCAAAGGAACCGCTACATCCGCTGCAGAGATGGTTTCCGAACGGAAGTCCGTGGAAGAAGCCTTTTCGGGTACCACCACGTCCTTTCTTTGCTCTATTTCTTGAACTCCATAGTGGATAATCTGCAGAAAGAGTACCCTGGAGAGGATCAGCACCCATATATTTTTTCGCATGAATTCTTCCTCCCCTCTTTTTCCCACAAGAATCCCCATAATTGACAACGCTTACATCATGATGCTATTATAAACCCTGTAGTAGAGATTACAAAAGATTTTCCATTATTGAAAGGAGTAGGGTAAAATGAAAAAATTAATACGCCGCTTACTTTCACTTGCTACATTACTTTTTCTCTCATTCACTATCGCCCCTCTGGCTTCCGCTGCAACCGGCGAACCTTCCGACGATATTGTAGGCATTGCACTCGGGAATGAAGATTTCAGTATCCTTGTTTCGGCACTCCAAAAAGCAGAACTTGTGGATGATCTCCAAGGGGATGGTCCTTTTACAGTGTTCGCTCCTACCAATGCCGCTTTTGAAAAGTTGCTGGCCGAGTTGGACATTACCGCGGAAGAGCTCCTTGCACAGCCGGACTTGGCGAAAGTCCTTACTTACCATGTCGTTTCTGGGAAAGTGTTGGCGGCTGATCTCTCGGATGGAATGAAAGCAGACACCCTCAACGGAGAAAATCTTACTTTCGATCTTTCAGATGCGCCGATGGTCAATAAATCCAACATTACCTCTACCGACATTGAAGCCACCAACGGGGTCATCCATGTCATCGATACAGTCATGGTACCTTCAAACTTCAAGTTGGAAGCAGCAGACTTAGAGGCGGACCAAGTGGCTCAGACAGGCGTTGAAGGGAATAACCTTCTCCTTGTTTCCATCCTGGTTACAGGCACCCTGCTCCTTCTCGTTGTCTTCAAGAAGAAAGCAGTTTAAGGTTTTACTTCATATGCTTTTGAACGATTAAACAAATAAAAAGCTTTGAGAATTTAAATTTCTCAAAGCTTTTTTGTTTAGCCAGATACAGCTATTTCGGGTTTCTAATTTTTTGACTGCCTTCGAAATTTTTGAGATACCCCGGTTTAAACATGCATCCGTTTCTCCAACTCGCGCCATATCTCTCCACCATGATAGAGCAGGATGATGACCAAGGTGACTGCGCTCATCATCACCGACAGGCTTGAAGGCAAAGACGTCGTGACCCAATCCAAGGTCAGGAATAGCGCCGGTAGCAGCCCCAGCATGGCAGCCGTCAAAAGATACAACACGTAGTCTCTGACACTCAATTTGACAAGGCGCACCGCAATGTATAAGGATACGATCGCAAAACTGCAGATGATCGGCACAGCATAGGTGGTGGACCAGCCGCTCCACCCAGATAGATAATCCAAATAAATGCATAGGAGCGACAGGGAGACGATCAGATAAACGATGCCCTTTGCGATGTTCCGTCGTTTCCGGATCAGGATCAAAACGGAAAGCCACATGCTCAAGATCCCGAAGAGGGCGAGTTGCACATTCTCCATCCTTCCGATCCAGATCAGTTCGATCAGCAGAAAGGCGATGATTAGCACAAAGGAAATCAAGGTCAAGTATTTCGTGACGATTTCCTTGTTGAACCGTAACGGAATCTTCGGATAGGGATCCGGCAGCATCGGATCGGTGGCCTGACTCAAGGTCGTTTGGCACAAAGGGCATTGTTCCCACTCTCCCTTGATGGTCGCGTTGCAATGGTTGCAGTGTCTCATGATAACTCACCTTCCAAATCTTCACTCGAAACCTTGTTCGCTGCGACGGTTACGGCCACGCCCGCGTCGGTCAAAATCCTGACAAACTGCTCCTCGACCGATGATTCGACAAAGGGGGAAGTGAAACTGACCGTCAGATGTTCCCCATGGCTGATGGCGCAAAATTGCGGACGGACGGCCGAAGTATGGAAATACATTTTTTCGATGTAGCCGTCGATCGGATCAGGAAAGGTGACCTTGCCCAAATTCGAGATCGCAATCGTCAAATTCCGGTTGCTGATGTAATTGACCAGCTTCAGAATGAAGTCTTTGATCGGCCGAAAAACCATCCGCGTGAAGGGGCTGTATTCGAAGGCGATCAACGTCCGCAACTTTTCCTCCAGACTTTCCGGCGTAATCTGCTGCTGGAACTGCTCTTTCAGCGTGCGACCGATTGCGGCAATGTCATCCCCTTCTCCATTCTCTTCTGTAGTATAGATCAGGCGGGTCGTGCTGAAAAAATTCCTGGCAGAATTGGAAGGGAAAAACTGGCGCAAGTTTACCGGAACAGAAACCGCCATAGCCGATCCGGGTTGAAAATCGGGACCGGCCTTGCGCACGGCCAGCATGTACACAGCGGTCAGATACAAGGTCAAAGAAGTCTGTTGCTCCCGAGCCAAGGCAAGCACATCCTTGACCGGCATCTCCAATTCGATGACGTGCGGCCGATTGTCCGGCGTCTTTTTACCGCGGAACTGGTGCACGCGGCGTTTGCGCTTTTGTTTATTTTCCTCAGGCAAGGCACTCTTTTGCGTATGGCTTTTCCCTGTCAATTGACTGACTTTCGCGACGGAGCGGATGGCGGATTGAGCCGCATCCGTAAAGTTCTGTTTCTTGTCCTTGCGGAAATAATGCGCGAAACTGTCTTCCAGTTGGTGGTTCAAACGATCGTGCGCGGCGGCATCAAGGCCTTCAAACGCTTCGGGATGACGCAGCATGATGTACGCCTTCAGCAGATCCTCGAAAAACCATAACGCACCGGTGCCATCGGACAGGGCATGGAAGAGTTCCAAGTGAATCCGGTTTTGATTATAAAAGACCCGGAATAAGAGTTCTCTCCGGTCAAAATGATAGATCTGCGCACAAGGCGGCAACACGTCGGCCGTCACTTTCGGCTTCAGGTCGCTTTCTTCCAGATAATACCAGAAAAATCCACGCCTGAGCACACTGTGGTACAGCACATAATTCTCGTAGACTTCATCAAGCGCCTGCTGCAGCAAGTGCGGATCCACCGCATCCGTCAATTCCGCACTCATACGGAAGACCTTCGTATCGCTGCTCGTCATGGCCGCCAAAAATATATTGGAGGCATTGTCCAAACGTACCCACTTTTTTCGGTTCACTACTTTTCCCCCTTTCCGATCATTCTATTGAACAGCCCGTTCGGCTTATGCATTCAGAAACGCATTGATTACTTCGTAAGCTTCGACAACCGATTCAGCTGTCTTCGGATAGGTTATGAAGCCATGGACGATGCCATTCACGCGATGGGCTTGTACCTTGTTGCCGGCATTCCGCAATGCTTCCGCGTATGCTTCGCCTTCATCCCGCAATGGATCGAATTCGGCCGTGATCACCAACGTTTCCGGTTGATTCGACAGGTCTTCCGCCATCAAAGGCGCAACGTAGCCATTCTTGCGCAGCTGGGTATCGGGTTGGTACAACGCCATGTATTCTTCCATTTTTTTTGCAGTCAGGCCGTAATCATGACCATTCGTGCGGATCGATTCAAACGGAGATGCTTCCGAATGATCCCAATAAGTGACTGGATACAGCAAAATCTGTTTGATTGGAATCGCTTGGCCTCTATCGCGGAGCAGCAAAGACACGGCTGCAGCCAAGTTTCCGCCCGCCGAATCGCCGATCAGAATCAAATCTTTTTCATCCGATAAGCCGCTCATTTCCAGATGCTTCAGCAATACTTCCGCCACCCGGTAACAATCATAGAGGCCGGCTGGATACGGATGCTCCGGAGCCAAACGATAATCGACGGAATAGACCGTCCTGCCGGTCAAATCCGCCATATGGATGCAGGCATTCGTGTAGGTTTCGATGTCACCGATGACCCACCCGCCGCCATGGAAAAACAGCAGCGGTTCTTTATACAGGCGCTCTCTCGGATGGAAGACGCGCACGGGAATGTCATGGGAACGGTCTTCCGAATATATTTTGTGGTCCATGATGATATAGCCCTTTTTTGGCTTGGGAGCCAGTATCTGCTGCACTTTGCGGACACGGGCGTAGTCTTCCTGCATGTTGATTTTTGGTGACGACATCAACTTAAGCATCAATTTAAAAAATGGATTCATCCTTCTGTCCTTCCTCTGACAGCGTTGGCTGTTCTGGTATCTTTGCTTCATTATAGCACAGGACAGCACCAGTCCCATATAGACGTGAACCTTTGCGAGTCCTCCTTGCGTGATGGGTCTTGCCTCTCATCCGACTTGCAAATTCCGCTACCAGTGTTATACTTGTTATATAACGAACAGGAGGTTTAGGGTTATGGAAAACCAATCGGACAAGTAAGATGAAGATATGAGAAAATAGGTGTAAAAAAGAAAGAAGGCGAGCTTTTATGATAGCTGATTTGCAGCCATACTTACCCATCCTGATCCCTTTGGTCGTGATCCAGATCATACTGTTGATCACGGCCCTGCTCCACCTGAACAAGCATCCCCAAGTAAAAATAGGCAGCAAAAATCTTTGGATCTTCATCATCATATTCCTGAACATCGTCGGTCCGGTCCTGTATTTTCTGATTGGAAGGGGCGATGAGTGATGGATATCCTCACAATCGCCGGATTGGGGAAATCCTTTGGGAACCAAGGCGTACTCGATGGATTGTCCTTCTCCGTCCCTGAAGGCTCAATTTATGGTTTCATCGGCAAAAATGGCTCCGGAAAGACGACGACAATGAAGATCGTTTTGGGCTTGCTGCAGGCGGACTTTGGCGAAATCAGCGTCTGCGGCGAAAAAGTGCATTACGGCGATACCCGGACGAACCGCTTCATCGGCTATCTGCCGGATGTCCCCGAATTCTACGGTTTCATGATCGCAAAGGAATATCTGCAGCTGTGCGGCGAAATCACCGGCATGCCTGCCGCGCTCATCCAAACCAAATCCGAAGAGCTCCTGGAGCTGGTTGGGTTGGCCGATGTGAAAAAGCGCATCGGAACGTTTTCCCGCGGCATGAAGCAGCGGCTGGGCATCGCTCAGGCTTTGCTGAACGAACCGCGACTACTGATCTGCGACGAACCGACTTCCGCCTTGGATCCAATCGGCCGCAAGGAAATCCTGGATATCCTTCTGAAAGTGAAGGAGAAGACAACCGTGCTCTTTTCAACGCATGTCCTGACCGATGTGGAAGCCATCTGTGATTGGGTGGGCATCCTTGACGGAGGAAAAATCGTCCTGAGCGGATCGGTCTCGGAACTGAAAAACACGCACGCCAGACATTCCTGTACGGTCACCTTCCGGACGCCGACGGATGCTGCTGTGTTCCAGGCCGATACGCGGGTCACGTTGTTGAACACCTCGGTGGGTGCAAAAGGCCATTCCATTAGCATCCAATCCGCTGACCCTGAACAGACCATGGCACAGATCATCCAGATTCTGGGCGAAACTGGGTTGGTACCGCTCCGTTTGGAAACTGCCGAACCCAAACTGGAAGATATCTTCCTGGAGGTGGTCCGATGAGAGCGTATCTTGCCTTCACAAAAAAAGAACTGACCGAATATACCCGCAACTTCAAGTTGTTCCTGGCGATTACCTTGTTTGCGCTGTTGGGCATCATGAATCCGTTGACAGCCAAATTTATGCCCGATTTGTTGGGGAATTTCATGCCGGAAGGGATCACGATCCTGATTGCGGAACCGACGAACCTCGATTCCTGGACCCAATTCTTCAAGAACGGCACCCAGATTGGCCTGTTCATCATCGTCATCTTATTGAGTGGTATGATGGCAAAAGAATACGAAAAAGGCACGCTCATCAATATGATCACGAAAGGCCTGCCGCGCCGGACCATTCTTTTTTCAAAATTCACAGGCGCCTTGCTGCTTTGGACAATCAGCTATTGGCTCTGCTTTTTCATCACTTTGGGGTATACGCTTTACTACTTCCCTGAAGGCACGACCGAAAACTTGGTCCTGTCCGTCATCAGTCTCTATCTGTTCGGAGTGCTGTTGATTGCCATCCTGCTGCTCGGAGCTGTCTTGTTCAAAAATGCCTACGGGCCGTTGCTGTTGACCGGTGCGTTCCTGATGGTGCTGTTTTTGTGGAACCTGTTCCCGGAAGCGACTGAGTGGAATCCGTTGGTGCTGGCTTCGCGTAACATGGATATGCTACAGGGGACACTGCTGCTGGAGGAACTTTGGAATCCGCTGCTGACGACGGGACTGATGATCGCTACAGCTCTTGTCGCGGCTGTAAGAATATTCAACAAAACTGCATTATGACCTCAAAAAACGCGCCATCAGCCGGGAAAGAGTTCTCCTTCCCGGCTGATGGCGCGTTTTTTGAAGTTTTCGGTAATATCGATTTTTGCTATTTTTCTTCAGCTCCGGTCAAGAGAGCCTTCCCGGGAGGTGCCGCCGGATCCAGACCGTCTGCTCCCGCGGCGACCGCTTGGCAGGAGGAGAGCAATTGTTCGGTCCGGCAGCTACAGCAGCACCGAGCCTCAGCGCATCCGCCCTAACAACAAATAGAGGAAATAAGGCGCCCCGATCAGCGAAACGACGATGCCGGTCGGAAAAGCGGTATCCATCACCTTGCGGCCGATCGCATCGGCGCTCAACAGGATGATGCTGCCGATCAGCAGCGCAATCCAACTGTAGCGTTCATGCCGTTTGCCGACCAGTTTTCTGGCGATATGCGGTGACATCAGACCGATGAAGCCGATGTTGCCGGTCAAAGAGATGGCCGCTGAAGCGATGGCGACCGCGCAGAGCAGCAGGAGCAGTTTTTCATTCCGGAGCTTCAAACCCAATGCAGCAGCGGTCTCCTCCCCCAGAGCCAAAATGTTCAGTGTCGGGGCCTTCAGGAAGAGGATCCCCATTGCCAACAGCCACCCGGGCAGGATCGTCAACACGAACGGCCAGGTCGAACCCCAGATGTTTCCCGACATCCAAGCCGTGATGAAGCTGACGTCGGTCCGGTCGGAGGAGGACATCAGCAGGATGATCAACCCCGAAAAGGCCGAGGAGATTCCCGCTCCGATGACCACCAATTGCATCGCATGCTGCTTATGGCTGCGGCTGTAACTGAGCAGATAAACAGCGGAGGCGGCCACCAGCGCGCTGATGAAGGCGATAAGCGGCAATGCCGCCGAAAACTTCAGTATGCTGTCGCCTGCGAACAGATAGAAGATCGTCACGCCGAGACCGGCACCGGAATTGATGCCCAGGAGACCCGAATCGGCTAGGTCGTTGTTGCTCAAGGTCTGCAGTATGATGCCCGCACTAGCCAGGCAGGCGCCGGCCATCGCCAATATCAAAGCCCGGGGCAAGCGGATCTGGTAAAAGACGTAGTTTTCCCTAAAAGCCCCGTTCCCGGACAGCACCTGTAGGATGCGGTCCAACGGAAGCGAGGCATAACCCATGGACAAGGCCGCGATGAAAGCCGCCACGAATAAAAAGACGAATAGCCACAATTTTTTCCGATAAGTCGGATTCCATTCATTAAACAGCTTTGATCCCCCCTTTTCTGGCGATGGTCACGTAGAAAGGCACGCCGATCACGGAAACGATCGCCACCACGGGGATTTCGAAAGGACTGACGACCGTGCGGCCGATGTAGTCAGCCAGGATCATGAAAGTCCCGCCGACCGTGATGCACAACGGGATGATCTTGCGGTAATCCTGCCCGACCAGTTTGCGCACGACATGCGGAATCATCAGGCCAATCAGGGCCAGATTGCCTGCGATGGCGACCGCGCTGCCTGCAAGCAAGGTGATCAACAGAATCAGGATGGTCCGGATCAGATTGGTCCGTTGCCCCATGCTGATCGCGGTTTCCTCGCCCAAACTCAGCACAGTCAACTGCCCGCTGAACACTAGACTCAAAACCAAAGCCAGTCCGATGACCGGGGTGATGCTCAAAATATTCCAATCGACACCCATCAGGCCACCGGATGTCCACATCGAAACGTCCTTGGAGATGCGGAACCAAATCGCGATCCCGTCCGCGATGGCCTGGAAAAAGAACGAGACAGCCGCCCCGATCAGGATCAGGTTCAAGGGCGACTGTCCGCTCCTGGTCGCAGTGCTGAGGCCGTAAACGAACAGCATCGCCAAACCCGCCCCCACGAAACAGGCGATGGAAACGAGCAGGTAAGAACTCTGCGGAGCCAATGCATAGACCAAGGCCACCGCGATGTTCGCTCCGGAAGTCAGTCCCAAAAGTCCAGGATCGGCCAACGGATTCCGCGTCAGCGCCTGCATGATCGCTCCGGCTACAGCCAAGGAACTGCCCACGAAGAAGGCACCCAGAATGCGCGGGAAACGGATGCCCCGCAGAACAAGATAATACTCTCCGCCGCCTTCCCCGATGAGCGCCTCAATCAGGTCAGACCAATCCGTATCGGCCGCTCCTGTGTAAAGCGCCAGCACCGCTGCCGCAATCAGCAACAAGACCGTGACCGCCAGATGGATTCCGAAGGCATTTCGTTTCCGTTTAGTCACTGCAATCGTCCCCTCTTATTCCGCTAAAAAGGATTCCTCAAAGAAGTCCAGTTGGTAATCCAACGATAGCGAATCATTGAAATAAAATGTCTCGGCATCCGCCACAAACACTTGGTTGTTCTGCACAGCCGGAATGTTCTGGAACCACTCGGCATCCAAAAAGCTCGCTTCCGGATCGGTTGCGGCCAAACTCAGGATCAAGTAATCGCCGATGTAATCACCGAGCACCTCTTCCGAAATGGCGTAATAGCCTGCATCCAGTGCGTTTTCTTTGACCGTTCCAGGCATATTCAGACCCATTTCCTGGTAAAGGATTTCCGTGCCGCGTGCCCAGTTGTCGCCGAAAATGTACATCTGTTTCTCGAAGTTCTCGGCAACCGTGACCGTCGCTTCCTCTCCGATTGCTGCCTTGATTTCCTCACCGACAGCCTGCGCCTCTGTCTGGAATTCCTCCACCCAAGCGACAGCTTCCTCTTCCTTGTTGACTACTTTACCGATTTCCACGATTTGCTCAAGGTAAGTCAGTTCGCCGTATGTGAACAATACCGTAGGAGCGATTTCCGACAATTGGTCGGCATTTTCGATGTTGTCCAAGCCGATGATCAGATCCGGATCCAATTCGAGGATTTTTTCCACGTCGGCATTCGAAACGACTGCAACGCCGCTAAGCGCTTCAGTGAAGTTTGGATTGCCGGCTGACCAAGCGTCCACGCCGACGATGTTGACGTCAAAGTTGATGAGGTCCCCAGCATAGGATGACAGCACCACTACCCGTTCCGGGCTTGCGGGAACCGCAATTTCTTCGCCGTCGCCCGTTGTGTACGTCACCGTTTCGGCCGCTGCGCTTTCGCTTGTCTTATCGGCTGTATCCGTTGCGGAGCAGGCTCCCAGGATCAATCCCGCACCCATTAGCATTGTCAGTGATCGTATATTCATTTTTTTCATGTTTATTCTCCTTTTTTTATCAATTCATACCCGATGATGACGGGTTTATTTGTCTTTTCGTCCGGCTGGATGGTCGGGCGGATGTTGAAGATGGACGCGATGTGTGCTGCGGTGACCACTTTCTCCGCCGAGCCCTGGCAAACGACTTCCCCATCCGCAAGCGCAACGATGTGGTCGGAATAGAGCGATGCCTGATTGATGTCATGCAGCACCATCACGATAGTATAGCCTTCCTCTTCATTCAGTTTCTTCAGCAGTTCCAAAATCTCCAACTGGTAGCTGATGTCCAGATAGGTCGTCGGTTCATCCAAAAAGATGATGTCGGTCTTTTGCGCCAATGCCATCGCCAGCCAGACCCGTTGCCGCTGCCCGCCCGATAGTTCATCGATGTAGCGGTAGCGCAGCTCGTCGATTTGCGTCTTCTTGATGGCCCAGTCGATGATTTCCTTGTCCTCGCTGCCGAGTCCCCTCAAGCCTTTCCGGTGCGGGAACCGTCCATACGAGACAATCTCCTCGGCCGTGATGCCGGAGAGATTTTCCTGACGCTGCAGCAGGATGGCGATCCGTTTCGCCAAGCGTTTCGTATCCATCGTAAAGATCGAAACACCGTCCAGCAGAATGTCACCGCTCGAGCAGGTCAGGATGCGCGACATCGCCTTCAACAAGGTCGACTTGCCGCAACCGTTCGGCCCGATGATAGTCGTGATTTTCTGCGGCGCGATGGTGACTGAGATATTTTTCACAATAATCTGCTTGTCGTATTTAATTTGCACCTCCTCAACTTTCAGGCTGCACATGCCTTCATTCCCCTTTCTTTATCCTTGCAGAAGCGATCCATTTCCGGATCCTTCTTGACATTTCCGAGTAAAAATTATTTAATTGATAATGAGAATCATTCTCATTTATAATTTATTCTATTATCATTCATAACATACAATTAGTCAACAGAAAATGAGGTGGTCTTTTGAACGAAGTATTTGACGTTACGATAATCGGTGGCGGGCCTTCGGGTCTGTACAGTGCTTTCTACAGCGGTTTGCGCAATCTCAGGACGAAACTGATCGAATCCCAGTCCGTCCTCGGCGGCAAAGTCAACCTGTACCCGGACAAAATCTTGTGGGATGTAGGCGGTCTGACGCCAATCACCGGCAAACAGTTGCTTTCCAATTGCATCACGCAAGGGCTGACGTTCCACCCGACCGTCTGTCTGAATACGGAAGTCAGCCAGATCACCAAAGTCGCCGGCATTTTCGATATCAGGGCCAGCAACGGCGAACATCATTACACGAAAGCGGTGATCCTTGCATACGGCAGCGGCATCATCACGCCGAACAAGCTGTCGGTCGACGGAGCGGAGCAGTTCGAAAGGACCAATCTGCATTACATCCCGAGCAGCCTGCACGCGTTCCGCAACAAGTACGTTTTCCTTTCGGGAGGCGGAAACACAGCGATCGAGCAGGCAAACGAGTTGCTGGCCATCGCAACCGGCGTGACGCTGGCTTGCCGCAGCAATGAACTGCGCGCCCATGAACACAGCGTCGAGACGTTCCGCAACAACGGCGGCACGCTGCTTCTGGAAACGCAGATCCGCTCGTTCCGTTCCAACCGGCAAGGCGAGATCGAAGCCGTTTCCCTCTCGGTCAGCGGTGAGGACCGGACTGTCGCTGCCGATGCGGTCATCGTCAACCACGGCTTCGCCAGCAAACAGGCGATCGCTTTTGGCGATGCGTTGGGGCTCCGATTCAACGGCAATCATTTCATCGAAGGCAGCCCTGACAGCACAATCGGTCACCCCGGCATCTTCGCGGCAGGTGATGCGATCGTCTACACCGGTAAAGTCAACCTGCTGGTCGGCACCTTCCAGGACGCCGTGAACGCAGTGAACAGCGTCAAACAATACCTGAACCCCACCGCTGATAAGCACGCGATGGTGTCCTCGCACAACGAGGCCTTCGTTGAGAAAAACAAACAGTACAGTCTATAGACCTTATGTTGAAAAGGAGAAGCAGCCGACGCGATGCCCGACTGCTTCTGTTTTTTTGGCGCCTCTTGTCGACTGTTCGTCATTCGTTCCTTAAAGATCAGCCGACGAAGTGAGTACCTGTTGACTGTTTGACATTCATTCTTCCCACAACTGTTGACGGCTGAAGCTTGTGTTGACTGTTCCGCATTCGTTTTTCCGGCAACAGTCAACTCCTGAACAATTTGTCGGCTGTTACGCATTTATTCATCCAACAACAGTCGACACCCCAAAATAAAAACGCAGGCCAAGTCTCATCCCAAGAATGATCCCTGCCCTGCGCAACTATTTCGATATCAGATTTCGTACTCGACAGCCCGTCTGGCTTCGTCCTCAGTTGCTTCTTTGTACATTTTGCGGGTTTTCTTCTTGCCGACGCCTTCCACCCACCATTGCCAGAAATCGTCGTCCTTGTGATGAGAAATTCCGCCCATCAGGATGCCCCGTTTGTAGACATTTAGTTCCGTATATTCCGCATTTGTTTTGTCCGATTTCAGCCAAAAAATCATCTGCACGCCTTCTCTCGTTCGATTTTATTGCTATCCGTATGAATGATTGCTTGAAAAATTCCCATACCGCAACTCTACTCCTAATTCAAAAAGGTTTCAACAAAAAAATTCCCCATCTCAGCTTTGAAGCTAGGTGCCACCATAATGGACAGGGCATTTCGCTCAGAAATGTATTACATTAGTGCTATACTGACTTTAGAGATCCTAATTCCACGAAAAAGCAAGACCGAATCCGGATTTCAAAAATCTGAAAATCGAAGGGGTTTGAATCATGAACAAAGAGCAATTCGATATCATGAAAAATCGCAAAGGTTTCATTGCGGCGTTGGACCAAAGCGGCGGCAGTACGCCCAAGGCACTGGCGTTGTACGGCATTTCGGAAGGCAGCTACCATGGAGAAGAAGAGATGTTCACACTCGTCCATGAGATGCGCTCACGCATCATCACCTCGCCTGCTTTCAGCTCGGAACACATTTTGGGGGCCATCCTGTTCGAGCAGACGATGGACCGCAAAGTCGAAGGCCTCTATACCGCAGACTATCTGTGGGAGAAAAAAGGCGTCTTGCCTTTCCTGAAAGTCGATAAAGGGCTCGAAGCAGAAGCGGAAGGCGTACAGTTGATGAAACCGAATCCGGATCTGGACGCCCTCCTTGCGCGCGCAAACGAGCGCCACATCTTCGGCACCAAAATGCGTTCCGTCATCAAATCCGCCAACCGTGAAGGCATCAAAAAAGTCGTCGCCCAGCAGTTCGAAGTCGGCAAGCAGATCATTGCGGCTGGATTGATCCCAATCATCGAACCGGAAGTCGACATCCACAGCGCGGACAAAGCTGAATCGGAAGCGATCCTCAAGGAAGAATTGTTGTTGGCGCTGGATGCGTTGCGTCCGGATCAGTTTGTGATGCTGAAACTTTCGATTCCGACTATTGATGATTTCTACAGGGAACTTATTGCTCATCCGCAAGTCGTGCGGGTCGTGGCATTATCGGGCGGTTATTCGCGGGAAGAAGCCAACGAAAAATTGACCCACAATCCCGGATTGATCGCAAGCTTCTCGCGGGCATTGTCCGAAGGTCTGAGTGCTGGCCTGACCGATAATGAATTCCAGACCACATTGGCCGAATCGATCCAATCCATCTATGACGCCTCCATCGTTTGATGCACGCGCAAAAAGCCCCCGACCTGCAGCGTTGTAACGCTGTAAGTCGGGGGCTTTTCATATTATTATTAAGCATTCTGCGCATTGCGCTTGTGCCAGCTTCTGACGACTGCCGAAAGCGTGAAACAGATGATGAAGTATACCAAAGCCAGGAAGGCATAGACCATAAACACTTCTGATGTTTTCGTCACTTTTCCGAGGATGACTTGTCCACTTCTTGTGAATTCCATGATTCCCAGACCGGCCAAGAAAGAAGTATCCTTGATCGTAGTAATCACTTGCGACAATAGCGAAGGGATAATTTTCTTGAAGGCTTGCGGCAAAATGATGTACCACAAAGACTGCATGAATGAGAATCCTTGCGAATGACCAGCTTCAAACTGCCCTTTTGGAATGGAATTCAAGCCTCCGCGCACGATTTCGGCAACAACGGCCGAGGTGTACAGGAACAGGGCGAAAGAACCTTTCAAGGTGATTGTGCTGCCCGGTATCAAGAATGAACACGAAAGCATCCACAATAATAACGGTGTATTTCGGAAGAGCTCGATGTAGGCACCGGCCAACTTTCCGAAGACTTTTTTATCATAATTACGCAACAAGCCCAATACCGTACCGAAGATGATCGAAAGGATGACGACACCGACCGAAATCAGCAATGCCAGTTTCAATCCTTCCATCATGAACGACACATTCGATGGTGTGAAGACTGTTCTGATCGATTCTATCATTCCATCACCTCCGGAATATCTACGCCAATGTTGACGACAACCGAATCATTGTCTTTGAGTTTTTGCTCGTATTTCCGCGCAAATGTTGCAAGCGGGAAGCAAAGCAGGAAGTAAAGCAAACCGGCTACTGCATAAGCAGGACCGTAGTTCAGACTTGAGGAAGCATAAGAATCGGCTACATACATCAGGTCCGCTCCGGCAATGATCGCCAATACGGAAGTATTCTTGATTAAGTTGACGGCTTGATTGGTCAATGGCGGCAAAATGATTTTGACCATCTGCGGCAAGATGACGTAACGCATTGTTTGGATGTAGTTGAAGCCCTCTGAGTAAGCTGCCTCTTCTTGGCCTTTCGGAACAGCAAGGATACCTGCACGAACGACTTCAGCGATGTAGGCACCGTGATATATTCCTACACCGACTACCCCGATTGTAAATTCACTCAACACTAAGCCTGCCATGGCAAGCCCGTTATACATGAAGAAGATTTGGATGAGCAACGGGATATTCTGAAACATTTCTACGTATATTCTGGCAACAGCACGAGGCAATCGGCCTTTTGCCGTGGACATGGTTCCCACGACAATCCCGATGACCAAAGCCAGCAACAACGCCAACACAGCGACTAGGAGCGTCCGGATAAATCCGGCTCCAAAGTCGCTGCTGTTTTCAAGAAGGCTTTCCCAACGCCAGAGAGCGAATGGATTAGTACTTCTCATTATTCGCCCAATCCCCACTCTGTAGTCAATGCATCAAGAGTGCCGTCTTCTCCCCATGCAGTGATTAAGTCATTAACAGACGTTGCCAACTCTGTGTTTGATTTTTTGGTCGCAACACCGTAATCTTGTGTAGCGAAACGATCTTTAAGAATTTCAGTAGAATCATCCAAGTAGCCAGCCAAGATGGATCTGTCCACGCTGAATGCGTCCACACGGCCGGAATCCAAAGCAGCTTTGATTTCTGGGTAAGTCGCGAATTCTGAATAGCTCAAAGTGATGCCGTATTGTTCAGCTTCAGCAGCAATTGCATCGGCTGTTGTCGAGCTTTGGGCAACCCCGACTGTAGCGCCGTCCATGTCAGCCAATCCTGTGTAGCCTTTGTCTTTCTTAACCAAAAGGCCGACTGCATCCACGTAGTAAGCATCAGAGAAGTTGTATGTTTCTTTACGTTCTTCTGTTACAGTGAAAGTTGCGATGATCATATCCACTTCTCCGTTATCCAATAATGGACCACGCGTTTTGGCCGTTACGGGCACCAATTCGATTGCTTCCGCGTCGCCTAAAATTTCTTCAGCGAGTTTCTTAGCGATGTCGATTTCAAAACCTTCAATCTCGTTTGTTTCAGTGTTTCTTAATCCAAAATTCGGTACATCTTCTTTAACGCCGACTTTCAAAACGCCAGCTTCTTTGATTGACTCTACAGTCACTTGACCGGAAGCATCTGTTTCAGATCCAGCTGCAGAATCTGCTGTATCCGTAGCGTCACTGCCGCATGCACCCAAGAACAATACAGCTGATAAACATAATGAAACCCATAGATTTTTCTTTTTCATACCAAATTCCTCCTATAATGTTGTATTCCGAAAAGTTCGGTTATCTTAAAATTTTACCCAGGAATGCCTTAGTTCGCTCATGTGTCGGATTATCGAAGAAGTGCTCCGGAGTGCCTTCTTCTACAATCATGCCATCAGCCATAAAGATGACCCGATCGGCAACTTGTCTCGCAAAGCCCATTTCATGCGTCACGACAACCATCGTGATGTTCATGCTGGAAAGCTTGATCATGACATCCAATACTTCCTGAACCGTCTCAGGGTCCAACGCCGAAGTAGGTTCATCAAAAAGAATGATTTTCCGCTGTGAGCAAAGCGCTCTTGCGATTGCCACCCTTTGCTGTTGACCGCCTGAAAGCGTTGAAGGATAAACATTCGCCTTTTCGCGCAAGCCAACGATATCTAAATATTCGTAAGCCATTTCCTCCGCTTCTTTTTTGGATTTGCCTTGCAGCTTCATAGGGCCGATTATCAGGTTCCCTAACACTGTCATATGCGGATACAGATTAAATTGTTGAAAAACCATTGCAGATGAATGGCGCACAATGTCCAACTTGTTTTTAGTTGTGACTTCTGTTCCGTCTATAAAAACTTTTCCGTCTGTAGGTTCTTCTAGGAAATTCATACAACGGACCGTTGTACTCTTACCGGAACCGGAAGGCCCGATAATGACCACTTTTTCTCCTTCGGCAACTTCCAGGTTGATATCCTTCAACACATGGTTGGCCCCGAAATACTTATTTACGTGCTCTAACTTAATCAATTTTGCCTCAACCCCTTTTGTGCTCGTCATCATACTACTATTTTTTCAAGAGCATGGATTGGATCCTTATCAAGAAAGGACCGCTTCTTATTATTATACCATAAAGCAAAATTATAATGAAAGCATGATTAAAAATCAATTAAATTGTTCCGCGGAAATGTCAGACTTTCTAACACGTATTTCCAGGTTTCCTACTCAATCGTAAAAAACAGCCTATTTTACGCCCGTTATATGAGAAACCCTTCCACGAAAATTACTTTTCGTTAAGACAAATCCGCTTAAATGAAGCTTATCGAGAAAAACAGTGCCATTTGCAATAAATTGTCTGACGGACAATTTATTTACATTTCTCATTTCATTTCAGGGTTATTACTCGGATTAGCCGAAACGGGCACATTTCAGTATATCTTTCAATCGTTTTTTGATAGAATGACTTCATATGAAAATTCCATGATAAAGGGGTACTTACTTTGCCAGAAAAACATAATAAAATCCTTTCTTCCAAAAACTGGGCACCACATACGCACCAAGCGCTGAATGCTGTCATCGCAGCCCACGGGAACCAAAGCAGCTCCTTCGATCCAGCTGATCCTCCTTACGTTGTATTTGACTTCGACAATACTTCCGCCATCATGGATATCGAAGATACCTTGATGCTTTACATGTTGCTGCATCTGGATTACCGTTTGACGCCCGATCAGTTCCATGCGATTCTGACGGATGGCCTCGAGAATGTCGGCGCATCAGAGACGACGCTCCTTGATAAGACCAATCCGCTTGCTACAATCGGCAATATCGCTGACGATATCCGCACAGCCTATGCTTGGTTGTACAAACAATATGAAGGTTTTATGCAAGGCGGTACACTTTCATTGGAAGAAGCAAAAAAAACTTCTTATTATGAAGAGTTCGCCGCAAAAATCCGTCTGTTCTACACGGTCATCAACGGCGACTTCAAAAGAAAAGCCGGGTATCCTTGGATGACTTATCTTTTCGCGCAACGCACCAGCGAAGATTTGCGCCAACTGGCTTACCAATCAATTTCTTATTGGTTGCAGTACGGCAAATTTGAACGCGTGA
This sequence comes from Trichococcus paludicola, assembly GCF_003052295.1. Classification (GTDB taxonomy): domain Bacteria; phylum Bacillota; class Bacilli; order Lactobacillales; family Aerococcaceae; genus Trichococcus; species Trichococcus paludicola. The sequence goes on along the minus strand of NZ_QBLC01000001.1, from coordinate 449,558 downwards.
CTTTGACAAGCCCCGGTGAATTGCCTAGCAAAGCCGGCGTCATCGTTTCCCATTACGATACAGGCTTGGCGTTCCCTAGCGAATTGAAGGAACTCTACCACGTCCTGAAGGCGAACGGCATCGTCGTCTATGTCATTTCGGCTTCACCGGCGGATGTCGTCCAGGTCGCCGCAACGCATCCGGACTTCGGTTACGGGTTGGACAATGAGCACGTCATCGGCATGTATTACAATAAGGATGAAAACGGCCTGATCCAACCGTGCATGCAACCCGGCAAGAACATCACCAAAGGTCCCGGTAAAACTGCAGTCATCACTGAGCAGCTGATGCCGAAGCACAACGAAAAACAGCCGCTGATGCTCTTCGGGGACAGCACCGGCGACTACGATATGATGGTGGAACTGCAGGACGCCAAACTCTGCGTCCTCTTCAACCGCTACATGAACGATGACACCCAAAAATTGGCGCGCGAAGCTTTCTGCACAATCGAGGACGCGAGCCCGCGCATCGTTCTGCAGGGACGCGACGAAAACAAAGGCAGCCTGCGCCCTTCCGAAAAGACGATCCTTTTGGGAACACAAGAAGAAGTACTCATCCACGAAGCCTAGGAAAAGCGGAACGGGTTCGTTCAGCCCTGAAAGAAATTTAGGAAATCGTGCCGCCTGATCATCGTAGAGCGCAATGGGGTAGGATTTATCTAATTTCCAAAGGGCTAACCCGTGAAGCTAGCCAATGTTTTGGAATGCATGAAACACTTTATATATGCTAAACAAAAAAAGCCTCCGCTCAGTTTAATTTGAGCGGAGGCTTCTTTTTTGTTTATAAAATGATGCGTGATTCGAATTTTTGATGACAGGTCGGACATTTCACTGTCTTTTTGCCGCGTTTGACGGGCAAACGCAAAGTCGTCCTGCAGTTAGGACACTTGCGGAAACGGGCCACTCTGATCTCCTTGAACCTTCTGAAAAGCAACTTCAGCTTTTTCTGGTTCGGCTGCCACCACTTGAGGAATTTGCGGTTTTCCTCGGCGCGTTTATTGATTTTTTTCGAGTAGACCCGGAACAGGGCCCAGAAAATCAATATTTGCGCGGCGAAAACTAACACACCAAAGTCTGTGATTGCCCCCAAGAAATAAAGCACCATGCCCGAAATGATCAACGCGTTGTATAGCTGATCCGCGCCGTATCTCCCGCGCATAAATTGTATCATTTTTCTTTTCAACTTTTCCAATTAACTATCCCCTTATCGCTTCGCTGGAATGTTCCTGATGCTGAAGCATCGGCGACAGGAATTCCATGCACTGTTCCTTTATTATATCACAGTGCGGAACGGAGAAAGCTTAAGAATAATTGAAAATGATGAGGCCATATAATGTGCGGCGGACAGGCCGCCGACGTTGCAGACCGCAAGCTGACCGTGAGCTCCGGTGAATCAAGCCTCACCGGAGAATAGGGTTCAATCCGGACTTGTCCTCCGGTGAGCACCAGCCAACCGGAGCTGAGTCCATATTCTGTTCCCCTGCTCCGGCCAGCCCCGCCTGGCCGGAGATCAGGCAAAAAATACCTTCGCAGTACAATCATTCTGTCTGCACCTTTTTCTGTTGGATGTAGGTCCAGGCTTTTCTGGTCGTGATGTTGTAGATATTTTCCTTTTCGTAATTTCCGATTGCGTTCAAGTCGTTCACAGCCCACAAGGAAAACTCCAACGCCAACTGCTTACCTTTTTCCCGAACGGCATCGGTGAACAACTGATGATTGATGTTGATGACTTTCGCTTGGCTGCGGGACAATTTGGCCAACGCTTCGAGTAACACATTTTCTCCCCATCGTCCGATATGCTCGCCATGAAACGAATCATCCATGCCATTCTCGATGTTCATCAAAATCTGATCGCGCCACTTTGATAGATATCTACAGGCCACCGTTCCGCTCAGTTCCACTTGCGGCCAAAGATCATATTTGTCGGCCAATCCGTACACCGCCTCTTCGAGACCGGTTTCCTTCAGGTCGCAATTGATGCGGATTGGACTTTTCCCCCCGGCGATATATGCAAAAACATCTCCCAAGGCTACATAACACTTTCCATCTTCCAATGTATCGTGATGCAGAACAAGTTGGTGTTCCTTGTTCATCCGAACATCGACTTTGATGGCGGAAACTTCCTGTTTGTCGCAGAAGAACATAACAAACTCCATGCTGTTGTCCGCCAATCCATCACTGCCGGATTGCGCTGTTAGATAGGACAATTTTCAGGACTCCTCCCTTTATTTACTTATTAATCTACTATAGCAAGACAATGTAAAAATCCCGTCAAAATAAAATGAAATATACACAAAGTTTGTAGCGTCTTTGTAAACAAAATATTTTTTTGTACGATTGTAGTTTAGTGCCATCAAACGGACTTGGATGTTGCTATAGTGGATCGCCTTCTCCGGCGAAGGTTGCCTGACCGGAGAAGCGGATATGTTCAGGACCTCAGCTCCGGTCAGTGGATGTCCGCCGAAGTTGGTGATGAAATCGGATTGCATCTCCGGCGAAGGTTCTCTCGGCCGGAGATGACGTTCAGACATTCAGAAAAAACAGCACACAAAAAGAGGCACCAGCCTAATCAATAGGATAGTGCCCCTTTTTACGAGCTAATTTATTTTTTTATTTTGCTGCTTGTTTACGGCGTTCTGACAAGATCGCCACGTTTTCTGCAACTTTTTCTTTAGTCAACGGATAGATGAACCATAGACATAACGCAACGCCTGTGTACCCGATAGCTGGTACAAGCGTAGCCACATCGTAGATGCTGTCAAGGACGGCTGCTTCTTGTGTTGCTGCCGCTGATGCGTAACCGATAGCAGCCAGAGCGAATCCGCCCAAACCGCCCGCCAAGGCTTGTCCAAGTTTTCTTGAGAAGGAGTAGACGGCGTATACTGTACCGCTGTCCGCAGTTCCAGTTTTCACTTCTTGGTAGTCAATGATGTCCGTGATGAAAGCCCAGATAACTACGTTGAAGTAGTTCATTCCCAGACTTGCAAGGAATGCCATCGGAAGGAATACCATAACATTATCCGTATGCATAAAGTAAAGGACAGCGTATACAATTGCCGAGAAGAACAACGCTACTGTCGCTGATTCTTTTTTACCAAAACGGGAAGCGATTTTTTGTGCGAAAGGTGCAAGCATCAATGTTCCGACAGTTCCTAGGATACCGGCTACAGCCAATGTTTTGGAGCTCTTGAAATAATCAGCATACAGATAGGCGTTCATTGTGTTCACCAATAACATGGACAACAATAGGAAGATTGCAGCAGCAATGATACCGCCCAGTGCGCGGTTTGTTGATAAGCCTTTAACTAGAACGGCCATTTCTTTACCGAAAGATTGTTTTTCAGTTTCCGGTTTTTGCGGAATCTGTACACGTTCGATCGTGAAGTGATAGCAGAATTGATACAGGGCGAAAGCAAGAACAGCAAAAACACCGGCCAGGAGCGTGAAGCGTTCAGGAATAACAATCTGTGCACCGTTTGCATCAGTCGTGTAGACGAACAATGGAACAAAGAATGAGATGAAGATGCTGGCAAGGCTGGCTCCCATGCTGCGGAATACAGATAGGGAAGCGCGATCTTCAGGTTTCTCGCTGATTACGGATGCCATCGATCCATAAGGGATGTTGATTGCTGTGTAGCAGATGCTACCCCAGAACAGGTATGTCACGAAGATATAGACGATTTTTGCAGTCATGGACCAGTTTTGAACGACTGACAAGAACATCAGGAAGCCGGCGATAACAGCGAATGGCGCTACGCGTTTAATCCAAACTCGGAAGCGGCCGTCTTTTGAAGGTTTCAGCGTATCAACCAGACGTCCCATCCCCATATCCGTAAAAGCATCGACAATCCTAGCTGACAAGAATAACGTACCTACAACTGCTCCGCTGATCCCCAATACTTTGGTATAGAACAACATCAAGAAAGAACTTGAAAAGATGAAGAACAAGTCATTTGCGATGTCCCCCGCCATATAGGCTAATTTATCAATCAGACCGAATTCCCTTACATTCTTCTTGTCATCGGTTACATTTTGTACTTTATTTGCGCTTGCGTGTTGCATTTCATGACCCCTTTTCTTATATTGATAAATCGACGCCGACCCAGTTGATAAGACGGATAGAAACAATATCACCATGCGATACTTGGTTGCGTTTAAAAAATAATAAACGTTTTCAAATGAAACGACGTAACATTTACACACAGAATATACCACGCATTTTTAGCGCATACAACGGATTTATTATTAACAATTTGTGAACGTTTTTCATGATATATGTCATGTTCTTGTTCTGTCAATGATGAAAACGATGCCAAAAAGACCGGCTATCCGCATGTTAACATGGATAGTCGGTCTGAAAATTAATGCTGTATTTTGACCTTCATCACAATTGTTTCATTCCTCATCACCAGCACGTTCGTCAAAACAAACGCCGAGATGAAGGTTGGGTTTCCTCAAAAAGCGGAACTCGCCAACATCACACCGATTGCTTTCATACCTGTACGCATCATGACCCCGAGCAACGCCGGTTCAATGATTCCTAGCGGCAAGTGCAGGAACATTTAACTCTCTTGGGAATTTTTATTTTTATTCTGTAAGTTCCAAAAAAGAGGAACGAAAGCAATCATCTGATGCTCCCATTCCCTTTTCTTTCTGCAATTTTTCTTAAAGGTCAATAACGTCGCCGCCGGTAACGCCATAGATTTGGGCGGTAACATAGCTGGCGTTGTTGGATGCCAAGAAAACGTAGACATGCGCAAGTTCGATTGGCTGCCCTGCTCTTCCCAACAAGGTTTTCTGTCCGAATTCCGGCAAAGCACCTCTCGGTTGCCCATGATCCAATTGCAACGGCGTCCAGATTGGCCCCGGCGCCACCCCGTTCACGCGGATGCCTTTTTTGGCGAACTGTTTCGCCAAACTGATCGTGAAACTGACGATTGCGGATTTGGTTGCGGCATAATCCATCAAATGGGCACTTGGATCGTATGCCTGAATCGATGTTGTCGTGATGATCGCGCCTCCCGCCGGCAGATGCGGCTCAGCAGCTTTCACCAAACCAAACATCGAAATGATGTTGACCGTGAAGGTATCTTTGACTTGTTCCAACGGCAACTCCGAAATGGACTCCCGCGCAATCTGCTGTGCGGCATTCAATACAAGTGTGTCCAAACCGCCTAATGCTTCGACTGTTTTATCGATTATTTCTTGGTATTTACTTTCATCGCGAAGGTCGTATGGAAGCAAGACAGCCTTCCTGCCGGCCTTCTCTATATAATCAGCGACTTCTTTTGCATCGCGTTCTTCGCCAGGGAAAAATTGGATCGCTACATCGGCGCCTTCTCTGGCATAAGCTATCGCTGCAGCCCGTCCGATTCCGGAATCCCCACCAGTGATCAATACACGGCGATTCTCCAGCAAGTGGTTGCCTACGTAGCTTTCCTCCCCGCAATCGGGTTTCGGAAGCATCTTATCTTGCAAAGCAGGTGTGTCTTGATCCTGATCTGCAAATTTTCCAGTGTGATACAACTCTCTTGGATCCTTCAAAATAGGTTCAGCCATCTAATTCACTCCTTTGTCTTTGTAAGAATAGTCTAATACACTTACTTACAATTTTGAAATGATAAGCCTTAGAAAATCTGAACAGATTCGTTTAGACTTGAATAGAATAGAAAAATGTAGCCTCGCAACCTTCTCTTCATCCGCGTTGTATGAGTTCTTTAAGAGATGGATATCTATATATCAAAAGACCTCACTCTTTCAGAAAATGAGGTCTTTTGGGCCAAAGCTGAGTATATATATTTTAAAGGAACGCAATTTTATCAAGCATCTTTTGGAATTTGGGTATTGAGAAGATTTCAATTAGTCTTTTACAAGACTAACCGTAATTTGAGGCGCGTTACGGCTATAATTAGGAACTTTCTCAGCGAAATTTTGTAAGTGAGACATTTTATTATGTAACTCAATCGCTTGTCGGTTTTCCCATTTTTCAACCATTACAAAACTATTTTCATCTGTAACAGCTTGGTAAAGTTGATAAGACACGCAGCCTTCTTCTTTCCTAGATTCCTTAATTAGTTCTGCAATTTCATTTAAGAATTTTTGTTTTTGCTCGGGTTTAATATAAAATTCTGCATTGATTACTATCATTTCTCCACCTACTTAAAATTAGTTATTTTTTCTGGCGCAAACCGTACGGATTCGTAGCCTTCTTCCATTGCCTTGCCGATGGACAGGATCATTACCGGCACGTATCTTTCTTTGTCCAAATCGACTGCCTCTGCTAATTGATCCGCCTCAAATCCTCCGATAGGGTTCGTGTCATAGCCATGGGCACGGGCAACCAGCATGAATTGCATCGCTGCCAAACTGGAATCGATTTTGACAACATCATTCATCTGTTCTTTTGAAAAGTTCTTGTAGTAAGGAATGATGGCGGCTAATTGTTGGTCCCGGACTTCGGCGGACATTTTGCCTTGTTCGACAGCTGCATCGTAGATTTCTTCCCCATGCTCGTAGCATTGCATATCCCCAAATATCAGGACCATCGCTGATGAAGTGTCATTTTGTCTTGTGTTGAAACGGATCAGCGGTTTCAGATTGGCTTTTGCTTCCTCGCTCTCGACTACCACAAAACGCCAAGGTTGCATGTTTACGGATGAAGGCGTCGTCGTGGCTTTCTGGATCATTTCCAGCATTTCTTCTTGACTGATTTTAAAATTTTCATCATAAAGACGGATCGATTTTCTTCCGAATGCGATATCCGAAAAATCGTTGTTGATAAGTTTGTTTGTCATGTTTGCAGCCTCTTTCTTTTTATCTTTTCAAGTATAGTTTGTTGAGCAACTTGGATAATTGCTCTGCTTCCTCATCGCTTAATGACAGCGACAAGGAAGATTTCCCCTCATCATGTTCTTTTCCGCAAGCTGCCAAATCTTGGATCGCCTGCTCGGATAATTGGACAAAGATCTCTCTGTTGTTGTCTGCGTTCCTATTACGGATGACGTAGCCCTTTTGTTCCAATATTTTCAGATGGCGCGTGATTGCGGCACTGTCTATCTTCATTTCAGTCTGGATCTGATTTTGGGAACATGTCCCTTTTTCTTTCAGGAACATCAGCATCTCATACCGCGTCAAACTGAAGCCTGTTTCTTTTTCGAACAGCGTGTTGATTTCCTGATTTGTGAGTTTGATCTGATAAAGCAACCTGCTTACATCTCTCAAGTTCATAAAATTTCACCTCGATTATGCGGATTTTCCTGAACGACCGAACAATTGACTAGTCAACTGTTGATTAGTCAATCATAAACCAGCAACTAACTTTTGTAAAGCTATTTGCCTGGAAAGCAATCGGACATGCTGCTTTTTTTTGAACCTATAAAAAAAGATCCCACTCTTCCGAATAGGATCACCCAATTTGTAATATGCGCGCTATTTGCGGTTTGAGAATCGGGAAGCTTTGCAAGCTTTCTTGAGACCTTATTTTTCTTATTCTTTGGTTTACAATCAACTATTTTCAAATTGATGCGCAGCAAGTGCACCGCCCATAAAATATTTTTTGGAAGTCATAAAACTCATATAAGGATCGTTACTTACTGACTAAATAGAGTAAAATACCTGCAATTAGCCCACCACGGAGTGCAGCCGATAATAAGTATAGTGATTTTTGAAAACTTTTTCCTCCTAACAATCCATACACAAATATACCTACGCCAGTTGCTAATCCCATATCAACAAAAGCTCCTCCAGTTTGGTGTATCAGAGAAAAAGTCATTCCATGGTTCATTAACCATATTGGACCAACAATTAGAAAAGCTGACAAAAAACCTCCAGCTACTTTCCAGCGGTTTACCAACCTTCCCCATACTTGTATGATAGCGAAAGGCAAGATAAATCCTCCTAGAATTGTTAACATTTCTCTATACATCGGGATTCCCCTTCCTTCTTTCAAAGTAGTGTGAAACTAATGCTGCAAACACTGCACCAATTGATAAAAGAATAATTGTTGGTAATGATGAAAAGCTATTAATAACCCCTTTAGATAAAACATCACTGGTAAAAACTGCAATCGCGATGCTAGCTCCCATATCGACTGTCGCTGCCTCACTGTCTTGATGGATCAGACCATTGTAGTGAACAATATACCAAACGGGTCCAATTATTAATATTGCCGCTGCAAAACCAGCATAAATTCCCAAAATGGAAACATAACTCCACAAGTAAGGGACCAAAAAACCAGCTAAACAATAGGCCAACAATGTTCTGATATAGTTCAAAGATAACACCCCCTAATGCAACAAATATAACATGAGTCCTCTTGTTAATCCGTCAAATTGTTAATTTAATAACACCGTTTACAATTTGCTCACGAAAGTTAATAATTATTGTAAACAGTGTTCTAAGAACGGAGATATTCCGCTATTGAGTTAACGATTGACGCTGAGAACTGTCCATTTTCCCCCTTGAATTTAGGACAGCCCTTCATTTCAATAAAAAAAAGACCCCGCTCTTTCGAATGGGATCTTCACAGTATAGCAAATCGGCTTACTTATTATAAATCTTCGGGCCTTTGCGCATGTTCTTAATATCATTTTTCGGCGTGTCGATTTGTTTGGACCTTCCGCCGCCTTGTTTATTCTTGATTATTTCTAACATTTTTTCTTTTGGATTCACTGTTTACACCGCCTTTTTTGATGGAACACTCCATACTTTCATTCTATTGAATTGATGCCATAAAAAAAGCATCAGCAAAATGCCGATGCTTTAGGGCTGTTAATTGATTTGTCAAATCGGTCTTTTGAACCAAATTGAAGCAAAAAACTTTTTTGAAAACGTTGATACAATAAATATTAACGTTTTGAGAATTGTGATGCTTTACGCGCTTTTTTCAAACCTGGTTTCTTACGTTCAACCATACGTGGGTCACGTGTTAACAGACCAGCTGCTTTCAATGGTCCGCGGAAGTCAGGATCTACTTCTAATAATGCACGAGAGATACCGTGACGAGCTGCTCCAGCTTGTCCAGTGAATCCGCCGCCGTTTACGTTAACGAAGATATCGTAGCTACCTAAAGTACCTGTAAGGTTTAAAGGTTGTTTGATTACTTCATATAAGTAAGCGAATGGGATGTATTCTTCCATGTCTTTTTTGTTGAAGATGATTTTACCTGTGCCAGGTAATAAACGTACGCGTGCAGTCGAATTCTTACGACGACCAGTTGCGATATATTGTGCTTGTGCCAATGAAATTCCCTCCTTAAATTAGGTTAGTGATATCTAAAACTTCTGGTAATTGAGCTTCGTGTGGGTGAACTGCTTCACCGTATACGTGTAACTTAGTGAATTGTTTAGCACCTAAAGAGTTCTTAGGTAGCATGCCTTTAACAGACAATTCAACTAATTTTCTTGAATTCTTAGCACGTAATTCACCAGCTGAAATTTGTTTTAGCCCACCTGGATAACCTGAATGACGGGAATAAATTTTGTCAGATGCTTTTTTACCTGTTAATGTAACTTTGTCTGCATTGATAACAATCACATAATCACCAGTGTCTACGTGTGGTGTGAAAGTTGGTTTGTTTTTACCGCGTAAAATAGTTGCAACTTGTGTTGATAAACGTCCCAATGGGATGTCAGTCGCGTCGATTACGAACCATTTGCGGTCGATTTCGTTTGCTTTAGCCATGTATGTTGTACGCACGTTTGTTTCCTCCATATTCTTCTCTGTCTGTTTGATCCAATTGAGTTTCCGGGGCTCATCGTGGGGCAAACAATACCGTCTTATATGATACGACATTCCTAGAGAGTTGTCAATCGGTTCACAAGAAATATTTTATCCTTTGCAGCGCAAAAAAGGCCCCACCCGCCCGCAGAAACAGCGTTTGTGGAACCTTTTATTTATTTTTTCAAATATAAATATAATTGCTCGATGACCTCGGCTGGTACAAATGGATAGGCACCTTTGCCGGATGTCTTGTGCGGCTTGAATGCTTCGATGATGCTGTTGTCCTTCACGATGTCTTCCACCGAGACGAACTCCCCTTTTTTCGTGATTGTTAGTTCAAAAGCTTCATATTCTTCAACTGCCACGTTCTTTTTCGGGGTCGAGTAATGCGCCATGCTGGCTTGCACGGAAAGGACCACATCATTCGGCAGACCGATCGCTTCATAAAACTGAGGCATTGCAGCAGCCACAAAATCCGGCACATCGCCGCGTGGGATGCGTTTGAGTTCTTTGATGAACGTTACCATTATTCCACTCTCCTTCATTCATTCTTATATTTCCATTATACGCGAGTTTCGGAATTTTAACATCATTCCAGAGAAATAACCGTTCAAGCGTGATCGGTTATTTCTCGCAACTTCACTGACTTTAAATACATAAAAATATTGACCACTTTAAGCACTCGTGCTACCATTGCACTAACATTAATTTTAAATGATAAAAAGATGATAATGCACTTATGTATGTCATTTCGCATAAAGGAGAATCGATGATGGACAATATCAGCATTCAAAGTTATCTTGCGCAATTGGGAAACAGAAAAGATCCGAAAACAGGCGCCGTCAGTGCCCCGATTTATTTGTCCACAGCTTATGGACATCCTGGCTTGGGCCAATCGACCGGCTATGACTACACTCGCACCGCCAATCCGACTAGGGATATCCTTCAGGAAGGTTTGGCTGTTCTTGAAAATGGCGTCCAAGGCTTCGCTACCAGCTCAGGTATGAGTGCCATCCAGCTCGCCTTCAGCATTTTCCCGGTCAACAGCCATTTCGTCGCATCCAGGGACCTTTACGGCGGCAGCTTCCGTTATTTCCAGGATATGGAGAAAAAAGGCTTCTATTCCTTCACTTATGTCGATGATCCGATCGATATCGCATCGGCCATCCAGGATAATACCGCCGCTGTCTACATCGAAACGCCGACGAATCCGCTCATGAAGGAAACAGATATCTCGGCGGTGGCTGAGATCGCAAAAAAACACGGTTTACTGGTGATTGTGGACAATACCTTCTACACACCTCTGTTGCAGCGTCCTTTGGATCTGGGCGCCGATATCGTCGTCCACAGCGCCACCAAATACCTTGGTGGCCATAACGATCTGTTGGCGGGTGCGGTCGTGACGAACGACAAGGCGCTCGGCGAACAGCTGGCTTTCCAACTGAATACGGCAGGCGGCACTTTGGACGCCTTCGACTGTTGGCTCTTGGTCCGCGGACTGAAGACGTTGCCGCTGCGCATGAAACAGCACCAGACGAATGCACAGGCAGTCGTTGCTTATCTGGAAACGGAAAATCTTATCAAATCGGTCTATTACCCGGGTAAAGGCGGCATGCTGAGCTTCACGCTGCATGATAAAGCCTGTATCCCTGCCATGTTGGATGCCCTGAATATCTTCACTTTCGCTGAAAGCTTGGGCGGCGTGGAGAGTCTGATCACTTACCCCACTACCCAGACACATGCCGATATTCCGGTTGAAATCCGCGAATCATACGGTTTGACGGACGATCTGCTGCGCATCTCGACAGGAATCGAGGATGCGGATGATCTGATCGTCGATCTGCGTCAGGCCTTCGCGAAGGCTGCGGTTGTTGCCAAAGTCTGATAAGGTAGACCGCAAAAGACATAGTATGTTGAAAACCTCCGAAGGGCTTGTGGCGCTTGCGGGGGTTTTTGTTTTTCAGCGCTGTCCGGTGGTTTCCTCCGGTGAACGGAGGCCTCGCCGGAGTTCAGACTTTTTGCGGGAGCGTCAGCTCCTGTGGGGGGTGCTTCGCCGGAGCTGACGGAGATTGCAGGAGCTGTCCTCCGGCGACGGCTGCTTCACCGGAGCTGGCGCCGCTCGCCATTGCTCAAGCACGCAAAAAAGCAGCTGTGGAAAAGATCTCGTCTTTTCCACAGCCGCTTTTTCAGCATTCTTGATTTATTCTTCGTTCTGTTTGGTTTCGAATGCTTTCGTGATCGTCATCAGGCAACGGAAGAGGTCTTCCACGCTGTCTTCGTAGGCTTTGTTATCGGTCAGCCCGCGCACTTTATCCAACACCTTGTCTTCCCTTGATTGGTCCAGGATCGGCAGCTCGTTCTCTTTCTTGATCCGCGCAATCTCCGTAACTGCATCCATCCGGCGTTCGAATAGCTTCACCAACTCCTGGTCGATGGCATCGATTTCCGCTCTTTCCTTTTTAAACATGCCTCTTCCCCCTATCCGTTCCTTAATTTTTCTTCGTCATAATACACTTCCACGAGATACAACCCTTGCGATGGGGCTGTCGGTCCGGCTTGGCGCCTGTCCTTCACTTCCAAAAGGCGGTCGATTTCCTCGACCTTTTTCAGGCCGTCAGCAATCTGCAGCAGCGTCCCCACGAAAATGCGGATCATATTGTAGAGGAAACCATTGCCCCTGAAGGTGAAGACCAGTTCATTGTTTTCCTCGTCCTTCCTGACACTCGCTTCATAAACGGTCCGGACCAGATCGGTCTTGTCGGTTTTTGTCGAACAGAAGCTGGTGAAGTCATGCTCGCCTTCCAGTTTTTTGATGGCCTGCTCCAGATTCGCCATATTGAAGCGGTAAGGATGGTGCGTTGTATAGAGTCGTTTGAAGGGGTTCGGGAAGCGATCGAGATCGACCCGGTAAATGTATTTTTTACCCATCGCATGGTAACGCGAATGGAATTCCTCTGGAGCGAACTCCACGGATGTGACCAAAATGTCATCAGGCAGCAAGCTGTTCAACGCCCGCAGCAGATGATCCGGCTTGATCGCAGCCGGGTAATCGAAGTGGATGACTTGCCCGAGTGCATGGACACCCGAATCGGTCCGGCCGGATGCATGGATCGGAATGATCTGCCCATTCGACATTTTCTTCAAAGCCTTTTCGATTTCCGTTTGGACACTGTTGCCGTTGGGTTGGACCTGATAACCCACATAACCCGTTCCGTCATATTGCACGATGCATTTGAATCGTTGTGCACTCATTGGTGGCGTATGCCCCTTTCTTGTCTTTCTTGTCTTTCTTATCTTTCTTATCTTTCCTATATGTATGGTTATGTTTTTTTCTATTTTAAAAGGGACCGGAAGTACTACCCGGTCCCCAGACTCGTTCTATAACGGCAGATTGCCTCTGTATGCGCTCAAGATCGGAAGAACAGCAACAGCCCTGTCAGCACGACAAACGCCAGCATACTCAGCGTATCCAGCCTCTGCCAATCGAGGACGCGGTATTTCGTTCGGCCTTCACCGCCCTGATACCCACGCGCTTCCATGGCGTTCGCCAATTCATCGGCACGATTGAACGAGCTGACGAACAGCGGCACCAAGATCGGTGTGACTGCCTTCATCTGCTTCACGATATTGCCTTCACCGAACTCGACGCCGCGAGCCCGTTGCGCATTCATGATTTTCGAAGCTTCATCCATCAACGTCGGCACGAAACGCAACGCAATGGAAAGCATCAGTGCGATTTCGTGGACAGGAACCTTGAAGCGTTTCAGCGGCCCCAACAGTTTTTCGATCGCATCGGTCAACGACAACGGCATCGTCGTGAGCGTCAGCAGCGTCGAAATGAAGATGATCAGGACGAAGCGCATGAAGATAAAGGCGCCGTTGATCACCCCGAACGAAGTGACGCTGATCGGTCCCAGTTCAAAATATGTTTCACCGCCCCGTGTGAAGAGGATCTGCAGCAATACCGTGAACATGATCAACCAAATCAGCGGCTTCACACCGTTCAAGAAGACCGACAGTTTGATGTCGGAAAGGATGACGCACAGGAAAGTGAACAACGTCATGATCAAATAAGTCTGCCAGTTGTTGGCCAGGAAGATGACAATGATGAAATAGAAAGCACCGATCAGCTTCGCGCGCGGATCCAGTCTATGGACCAGCGAGTTGCCTTGGATGTAGCGCCCAAAAAGTAATTTATCCAACATCTATGCCACCCTCTTCCTTAGCGACATTTTTGGTTCCTTGGTTCTCTTTGATTTTGGCGATCAGCACAGCCGCCAGTTGTTCCGTGCGCAGCGGCCTTTCGCTTCCGAAATCGATGCCTGTCTTTTTGCTCAACGTATCGAGGAAAGCCAGTGCGGAAGGCAAGCCCAATTGTTTCTCCTGGAGCCAAGCGGCATCCTTGAAAATTTCTGCAGGCGGGCCCATCCGGACAACTGTCCCCTTCTCAAGAATGACCACATGATCCGCATAGGTTGCGACATCATTCATCTGATGCGTAACCAATACGATGGTCAGTCCGTTGTCGATATGCAGTTGATTGAACATATTCATGATTTCCCGTCTGCCCGCAGGATCCAATCCGGCCGTCGGTTCATCCAGGACCAGCACTTCCGGTTCCATCGCCAAAACTCCGGCAATCGCTACGCGTCTCATTTGCCCCCCTGAAAGGTCGAAGGGCGAGCGTTCCATGAAGGACTCATCCAAGCCGACCAAAGGCAAGACGCGCCTCACGATCGCCATTGCGTCCGCTTCGCTGACGCCGAAGTTCATCGGACCGAAGGCGATATCCTTCGCGATCGTCTCCTCGAACAGCTGCGACTCCGGAAACTGGAACACGATCCCGACTTTTTTGCGCAGGCCCTTCAGGTTTTTGTTGTTGGATTTGTTCGTTATGATGCGGTCACCGATCGTTACGCTGCCTTGTGTTGGTTTCAATAAAGCATTCAGATGCTGCGTGACCGTCGATTTCCCGCTGCCGGTATGTCCGATCAACGCTGTATAGCTGCCGTCCGGTATGTTCAGGTTCACATCATAGAGGGCCCGGTTTTCGAAAGGCGTTCCGGCAGAGTAGGAATAGCCTACTTTTTCGAAAGTAATGTCCATAACCAACTCACCATCCCTTCCTCAGTCAAATATTCTTCAGGAACTTCCAGTCCCTGTCTCTTCAATTGGTATTTCAGCTTTTCTGGGAATGGGATATCCAAACCGATATCGATGATTTCCTTGCCCAAGCTGAATATCTCTTCCGGTGTGCCAATCCGTTTCAATTGCCCGGCTTCCATCACAAAGATGCGGTTCGCCTTCGCGGCCTCGTCGATGTCATGGGTGATCGAAATCACCGTCAAATTTTCTTTTTCCTTGATTTCTTGGATGGTCTCGATGACTTCGTGACGGCCTTCCGGATCCAACATGGTCGTCGCCTCATCTAGGATGATGATGTCAGGGGACAAAGCCACGATCCCAGCGATCGCCACCCGTTGCTTCTGCCCTCCCGAAAGACGTGCCGGTTCTTTGTCCATGAAGTCGGCCATGTTCACAGCCGCTACTGCATCAGCAACGCGCTTCACCATTTCTTCGCGGGGAATGCCGACATTCTCCAAACCGAACGCAACATCGTCCTGAACGGTCGAACCGACGAACTGATTGTCCGGATTCTGGAAAACCATCCCGATTTTTTTGCGGACGTCCCAAACCGTTTCTGCATTCAAAGGAATCCCTTCAATGATCACTTCTCCGGAGTTCGCTTCTATCAAGCCGTTGATCGTTTTGGCCAAGGTCGACTTGCCTGAACCATTGGGCCCGATGATGGCGATCCATTCACCCTGCCGGATCGTTAAGGAAACGTTGTTCAATGCCGGTCTTGCATCTTCCTCTGAATAGGAAAAAGTCACATTGCGCAACTCGATAATTTCATTCATGATTGCAGTCCTACTTTCTCTATAGTTGAATCTTACTGCCCGTGACCGTTCATCCCCCCCACAGCCAAGCGGGTATAAAAAAAAGATGAAAAATACGGAAAAGGAATGTCTACTTTGTAAGTATAAACTACTCCTCCATATTTTTCATCCACTGTCTTGACACAGCGCGGAAATAAAACGCTTTTATTTTATATATCAAAAGAAACTAGAAAATATATTAGCATTTTCTAGTTTCTTTTGATAAAAAAAGCACTTTTTTTGATGAAAAAATGCCCTTCCGAAGATCATGCGATCTTCGGAAGAACCTTGAGCTAGACTAGGGAAGCCAGAAGCAAGCCCATCATCATAACACTCTATTTCATCTAAAAGTGAACGTTTCATCTTTATGCGATTGAATTATACTAATTCAATGATAACCATTGGTGCAGCATCGCCACGACGAGGTTCTGTCTTCAAGATACGTGTGTATCCGCCTTGACGTTCTGCATAGCGAGGTGCGATATCACTGAACAATTTTTGTAAAGCTGATTGAACAACGATTTTGTCATCTTCCTCACGTACATCTGCAACTTCGTTACGAACGTATGCTGCAGCTAAACGACGAGCAGATAAATCTCCACGTTTGCCTAAAGTAATCATCTTTTCAGTAGTTGAACGAATTTCTTTAGCACGAGCTTCAGTTGTAACGATGCGTTCGTTGATAAGTAAGTCAGTAGTCAAATCGCGAAGCATTGCTTTTCTTTGAGCGCTTGTGCGTCCTAATTTACGGTAAGCCATCCTAGGTTTTCCTCCTTTGTACAGTACTAGTCGTCTTGACGCAAGCCTAGATTAAGGTCATTAAGCTTGTTTTTCACTTCTTCAAGTGATTTGCGTCCCAGATTACGTACTTTGATCATCTCTGCTTCAGATTTGTCTGTCAATTCTTGGACTGTGTTGATGCCTGCGCGTTTCAAACAGTTATAAGAACGTACGGATAAATCCAATTCTTCGATAGTCATTTCCAGCATTTTTTCTTTATGTGTTTCTTCTTTTTCAACCATTATCTCAGCCTTACGGGCTTCATCGGTCAGATTAACAAAAATATTCAAATGTTCCGTTAAAATTTTGGCAGCCAAGCTGACTGCTTCTTCCGGGCTGATGGAACCATCTGTCCAGACATCCAACGTTAATTTATCATAAATATTCTTTTGTCCGATACGAGTGTTTTCAACCTGATAATTCACTTTGCTGATTGGAGTATAGATGGAGTCGACTGGCAAAACACCGATCGGCATATCTTCCGTTTTGTTATATTCGGAACGAACATAACCACGGCCATTTTTTACATCCAAGCGAACATGAAAATGTGCTCCCTCTGAAACTGTACATATATATAAATCAGGGTTTAAGATTTCCACATCGCTGTCATGGGTAATATCCGCTGCAGTTACTACTGCTGGACCTTTTACGTCAATCTCGATTGTTTTGTCTTCGTCCGTATACAATTTCAAAGCTAATTTTTTGATGTTCAGAATGATTTGGGTAACATCCTCGACAACACCATCAATCGTTGAAAATTCGTGCAGAACACCATCGATTTGGATAGTTGTTACAGCTGTACCAGGAAGTGAAGATAATAGAATTCGACGTAATGAGTTCCCAAGTGTTGTTCCATAACCGCGTTCTAGTGGTTCTACAACGAATTTGCCAAATTTGGCATCTTCGCTGATCTCAATCGTTTCAATTCTTGGTTTTTCAATTTCGATCATTTATCAATTTACCCCTTTCAAAACGTGAAGTTCATGTTAGTGAGTCCATTGCGTTTCGTTACATACAAGTACAATTCTCAATTAAACACGACGACGTTTTGGTGGACGGCATCCATTATGAGGAATAGGCGTTACGTCGCGGATTGCGGTAACTTCCAAACCTGCTGCTTGCAATGAACGAATGGCAGCTTCACGTCCAGAACCAGGACCTTTAACAGCTACTTCAACTGTTTTCATGCCATGTTCCATAGAAACTTTAGCTGCTGCTTCTGCAGCCATTTGTGCAGCATAAGGAGTAGATTTACGAGAACCTCTGAATCCTAATGAACCTGCTGATGACCATGAAATAGCATTTCCATGAACATCTGTAATCATAACAATAGTATTATTAAAAGTTGAGCGGATATGTGCTACACCAGCTTCAACATTCTTTTTTACGCGGCGTTTGCGAGCTACTTTTTTAGCCATGAAGTTTTGACCTCCTTCACTTAATTATTATTTTTTCTTACCAGTGACTGCTTTAGATGGGCCTTTACGAGTGCGTGCGTTGTTCTTAGTGTTTTGTCCGCGAACAGGCAAACCACGACGGTGACGCATTCCTCTGTAAGAACCAATTTCAATCAATCGTTTAATATTTAGGTTAACTTCACGACGAAGATCGCCTTCAACCTTTAATTTATCCACTTCAATACGGATACGGTCTAATTCATCATTCGTTAAATCACGAACGCGAGTATC
The DNA here is from genome assembly GCF_003052295.1 of Trichococcus paludicola. GTDB lineage: Bacteria > Bacillota > Bacilli > Lactobacillales > Aerococcaceae > Trichococcus > Trichococcus paludicola. Next base: position 431,393 of record NZ_QBLC01000001.1, on the reverse strand, counting down.
TTCTGAAACCTCAGCTGCTGCTAAAACTTTTTGAGCTGTGTTCAATCCGATACCAAAAATATAAGTTAATGAAATAACTACACGTTTGTCACGCGGAACATCTACTCCTGCGATACGAGCCATTTATAGGCACCTCCTTGTTATTATCCTTGGCGTTGTTTGTGTTTGGGATTTTCGCAAATCACCATAACACGACCATTGCGGCGAATGACTTTGCATTTTTCGCAAATGGGTTTTACTGATGCTCTAACTTTCATTTAAATTCCCTCCTATTTAGTGATGGAGTGCAATTATTTAAAGCGGTAAGTAATGCGTCCACGAGTAAGATCGTACGGTGATAATTCTACCGTAACTTTATCGCCTGGCAAAATGCGGATGTAATGCATTCTAATTTTACCAGATACGTGAGCTAATACTATGTGACCATTTTCAAGTTCGACTTTAAACATTGCATTGGGCAAAGTTTCAACGACAACTCCTTCGATCTCAATTACATCGTCTTTCGCCACGCCTGCTAACCTCCTAACATTCTGTTGAGCTGATTAATCTTATGTCTTGGCAATTTTTACTCTAACTGCTAGATTATATCATAGCAAGTATCGATTGAAAAGAAATTTTCGATTAATTTCAAATGACATTTGCAACTACTCTATAATCTTTTGGATTTCAGTAAACAAGTTGTCGATGCCGATTTCGCCATCCACATTATGTACCAATCCTTTTTCGCTGTAAAATGCAATGATTGGTTTAGACTGTTCTAGATTAATCTGAATGCGATTTTCTACAGTTTCAGGCTTGTCATCTTCACGTTGATAGAATTCGTGTCCGCCACAGCGATCGCATGTTCCTTCTGTTTTAGGAGGATTGTTTTCTTTGTGGTAAGTCGCTCCGCAAGAGCGGCAAATGATTCTACCCGTTAGACGTTGCATCAAAACTTCAGGGTTCACATCAATGTTAATAACAGCATCGATTTTTTTGTCGAGTTCATCCATGATAGCTTCAAGTGCTTTTGCTTGTACGAGGGTTCTTGGAAAACCATCCAATAAAAAGCCTTTTTCAGTATCAGATTCTGCTAATCTCTCTTTAACGATCCCGTTTGTAACTTCATCTGGAACAAGTTCGCCTTTATCCATATATGATTTTGCTTCCAGGCCCAACGCTGTCTCATTTTTCATGGCAGCTCGGAACATGTCTCCTGTAGAGATATGCGGAATGTTGTATTTCGCGATGATCTTTTCAGCCTGTGTTCCTTTTCCAGCACCGGGAAGACCCATAATAATTAGGTTCATCATTTTACTGCCTCCTAAATATGTAAGAATATGTGACGAGGAAATCACTTTCCCCCCCACAAACTTACTATTGAATAAATCCTTGGTAATTACGTTTAACCATTCGACCTTCAATTTGTCTTGCCGTTTCCAATGCAGTACCTACTACAATCAGAAGACTTGTGCCGCCAAGGGCGAGCGAGTCCGGCAAATCCCACAAACCTGAGGCAATGATTGGCAATAACGCAATCAGTCCAAGAAATAGCGCGCCGACCGTACTTAATCGCATAATCATGCCGGAAATGTAATCTTCTGTCCCTTTACCCGGACGTACACTTGGAATATAGCCGCCTTGCTTTTGCAAGTTCTCTGCCATCTTCTCAGGATTGATCTGAATGAAGGCATAGAAGTAAGTGAAGACAACGATCAGTACCGTATAGATTGTTGCGCCGATGGGTTCACGGTAATTAAAGATGGTTGACAAAATTTGATACCAGCTAGCTTCACTTTGAGTTGCCGCGAAAAATCCGAGGATCGTTTGCGGGGTCATCATGAAAGAACTGGCAAAGATTACTGGAATGACTCCAGCGGAATTGATTTTTAAAGGCAAATGCGCGGATTGATTTGAGCCGGAAGCACGCTTGGAATATTGAATGGGGATTTTACGTTCAGCTTGTTGAACGTACACAACGAGTATGACCACCAATAATATTGCTGTCAAAAGCGCAACCGAGAACAATATGTTGTTCATTAAATCGGATCCTGCATCCACAAAACGATCATTGTAATAAGTGTAAAGATCTGTAGGGATTCTTGCGATGATACCCGAGAAGATGATCAATGACGTTCCGTTTCCGATACCGTGCATTGAAATCGATTCTCCGAGAAAAACAACAAGCATCGAACCTGCCGTCATCACTAACGCGATGATCATATAAGTTGTCATACCCGGATCGTTGACCAAACCCAAGTTTGAGAGTTGGTTGAAACCGATCGAAACACCGACAGATTGTACAAATGCTAAAATGACTGTCAAATATCTTGTAACTTGATTTAACTTTCTTCTACCTACTTCACCCTGTTTGGACCATTCCACAAATTTCGGAACAATGTCCATTTGTAACAATTGAACGACAATAGAAGAAGTGATGTATGGCGAAACACCCATAGCGAAAATGGAATACTGACTAAGCGCTCCACCTCCGAATGTGTTCAACAGACTGAACAAGCCTGTCGATGCCAAGTTTGTGATGGCACCCGCATCAACACCCGGTACAGTAATATGTGTTCCGAGACGGAACACAATCAACATACCTAGAGTAAAAAAGATTCTATTTCTAATGTCCTTCGCCTGAAATGCATTTTTCAGAAGAGCAAACATTAGATCACCTCAACAGTCCCACCTGCAGCTTCGATAGCTTTTTGTGCTGCTTCGGAGAATTTATTAGCTTTAACTGTCAGTTTTTTCTCAACGCTTCCGTTGCCTAAAACTTTGATGCCTGATTTTTCATCTTTGACAATACCAGTTTCAACTAATAAAGCTGGAGTAACTTCTGTACCATCTTCGAAACGGTTTAAGATTTCTAAGTTGATGACAGCATATTCCTTACGGTTGATGTTCGTGAATCCACGTTTTGGAAGACGACGGAACAATGGAGTTTGTCCACCCTCGAATCCAAGTCTCACACCGCCGCCTGAACGGGCTTTTTGGCCTTTATGTCCACGACCGGATGTTTTACCATTACCGGATGAAGATCCGCGACCGACACGGTTACGTTCTTTACGTGATCCTACAGCAGGTTTTAATTCATGAAGTTTCATAGTAACTTGGCACCTCCTTTAATCTGATGTTTATTATTTAACTTCTTCTGATATAACTAAGTGGCTTACTGTGTTGACCATGCCCAAGATAGCTGGGTTAGCTGGTTTAACAACAGATTTGCCGATTTTGGACAATCCCAAAGCTTTGCAAGTATCTTTTTGGTTTTGAGGACGTCCAATCAAGCTGCGTTTTAAAGTGATCTTTACTTCTGCCATTATGTAGTCCTCCTTATCCTAGTAATTCTTCAACTGTTTTGCCGCGTAATTTCGCAACATCTTCAGCATTTTTCAACTGTTTCAAGCCATCGATTGTAGCACGTACCATGTTGATAGGTGTGTTAGAACCAAGGGATTTGCTTGTGATATCAGCGATACCAGCTAATTCGACAACGGCACGGACTGCTCCGCCTGCAGAAACTCCGGAACCGGATTTAGCAGGTTTCAACATTACGTTACCGCCACAGAAAGTTCCGATAACTTTGTGAGGGATTGTTGATTCAGACATTGGAACTTCAATAAGGCTCTTTTTAGCAGATTCGATAGCTTTACGAATAGCTTCAGGAACCTCAGCTGCTTTACCAGTACCGAATCCTACATGTCCGTTTCTGTCTCCTACAACAACTAAAGCAGCAAAACGCAGACGACGTCCACCTTTAACAACTTTTGTTACACGATTGATCGCAACAACGCGGTCTTCTAATTCAATATGATTTGGGTCAACATAAACCATGTGTGGTTATCCTCCTTTTCTTAGAAATCTAGTCCATTTTCGCGAGCAGCTTCAGCTAAAGCCTGTACACGGCCATGGTACAGATAGCCACCACGGTCAAAGACTACTTTTTTGATACCTTTAGCAACAGAACGTTCAGCAATCAGTTTTCCAACTGCAGTAGCAGCATCAGTTTTAGTACCGGTTGCGATTTCTGTTTCTTTTGTAGAGGCACTTGCTAGCGTCACACCCGCTACGTCATCAATTAATTGAGCGTAGATGTTTTTGTTGGAACGGAAAACGTTCAAGCGTGGGCACTCTGCAGTACCAGAGATTTTTCTTCTTACGCGTGCGTGTCTAGCTTGGCGCACTTTGTTTTTATCTGGTTTAGTAATCACAATTGTCACCTCTTTAAATTTATTTTGTTGGGTCGTTCAGGAAGCAAGTAATAATAGCGGACTATTATTTACCTGTTTTACCTTCTTTACGACGGATGATTTCGTTAACGTATTTGATACCTTTACCTTTGTAAGGCTCTGGTGGGCGTACGCCGCGGATGTTGGCTGCCAAAGCGCCAACTTTAGCTTTATCGTAACCTTTAACGATGATTTTAGTGTTAGTTGGTACTTCCACTTCGATACCGTCTTCAGGTGTGAATTCAACTGGATGAGAATAACCGACGTTCAATACAAGTTTTTTGCCTTGCAATTGAGCACGGTACCCAACCCCTACTAAGTCCAATTCTTTCATAAATCCTTCAGATACACCTACAACCATGTTGTTTACCAACGCGCGTGTAGTACCATGAATGGATTTAGTGAATTTCTCTTCGTTAGGACGAGTGAAAGTAACAGTGTTTCCATCGATCTTGATGCCGATCATTTCATTAAATGTGCTAGTTAATTCGCCTTTCGGGCCTTTAACTGTAACAGTGTTACCTTGTTGAGTAACGGTTACGCCAGCTGGGATTTCGATTGCTTTATTTCCAATACGACTCACAGGGCTGCACCTCCTTTATTTTCTCTTATTTTTTTGAAAATTACCAAATGTAAGCTAATACTTCGCCGCCGATGTTTTTCGCTCTTGCTTCTTTGTCGGTGATAACACCTTCAGAAGTAGACACGATTGCGATTCCTAAACCATTCAATACTTTAGGGATGTCGCCAGTTTTAGCGTATACACGCAAACCTGGTTTTGAAATACGTTTCAAACCAGTGATGACGCGTTCGTTGTTTGGACCATATTTTAAGAATACACGGATAACACCTTGTTTGTCGTCTGAAGTGTAATCAAAGTTTTTGATGAAACCTTCAGCCTTAAGAATGTTAGCGATCTCTAATTTTGTCTTTGATGCAGGCACTTCTAAAGATTCGTGACGTACCATGTTGGCATTACGAATACGAGTTAAGAAATCTGCGATTGGATCTGTCATGACCATTTACATTATACCTCCTTTTGCGAGTATGGTTAAATTACCAGCTAGCCTTTTTCACGCCGGGAATTTGTCCTTTATAGGCAAGTTCACGGAAGCAAATACGGCAAAGTTTGAATTTGCGATAAACTGAATGTGGACGTCCGCAACGTTCACAACGAGAGTAAGCTTGAGTAGAATGTTTTGCGGGACGTTTGTTTTTAGCAATCATGGATTTTTTAGCCAATTATTATTCGCCTCCTTAGCTTATTTTTGGAATGGCATTCCAAGTTGTGTCAATAATTCTCTTGATTCTTCGTCAGTGTTAGCAGTAGTTACGATAACGATATCCATACCACGTACTTTGTCGACTCTATCATAGTCAACTTCTGGGAAAATCAATTGTTCTTTGATACCTAAAGTATAGTTTCCACGACCATCAAAAGATTTTTTGCTGATCCCACGGAAGTCACGTACACGTGGTAATGAAACTGTTACTAGTTTATCTAAGAAGTCGTACATTCTTTCGCCACGTAAAGTAACTTTAGTGCCGATAGGCATACCTTCACGTAAACGGAATGCAGCGATTGATTTTTTAGCTAAAGTGATGACTGGTTTTTGACCAGAGATCAAAGTTAGTTCTTCAACTGCTTTATCTAGGTTTTTTGTGTTTGAAACTGCATCACCCACACCCATGTTGATGACAATTTTGTCAATTTTAGGTGCTTGCATGATTGAGCTGTATTCAAATTTTTCCATCAATGATGGAACGATTTCTTTTGTGTATCTTTCTTTTAAACGGTTCATTTAGAATATCCTCCTTCCTCTAATAATTAATCAATGATTTCGCCGGTTTTTTTGGAAACGCGGACTTTTTTGCCATCTACGACTTTAGATCCTACGCGAGTAGGTTCGCCAGTTTTAGCATCAATTAACATAATGTTAGAAACATGGATAGGTGCTGCTTCTTCAAGAATTCCACCTGTTGGGTTTGTTTGAGAAGCTTTGCGATGTTTCTTGACAATATTAATGCCTTCGACAATAACACGATCTTTTTTAGGGAAAGTTTTAAGGATGACTCCTTCTTTACCTTTATCTTTTCCAGTAATGACTTTAACTTTATCACCAGTTTTTACGTGCATGCTTTGTTGCACCTCCTTCATTTATGACAGTTGATTACAATACTTCTGGAGCAAGGGAAACGATCTTCATGTAGTTGTTGTCACGCAATTCACGTGCAACTGGGCCAAAGATACGTGTTCCACGAGGGCTCTTGTCGTCACGAATGATTACACAAGCATTTTCGTCAAATTTGATGTAAGAACCATCTTTACGGTGTGCGCCGTGTTTCGTACGAACGATAACAGCTTTAACTACATCACCCTTTTTGACAACACCACCGGGTGTAGCTTGTTTTACTGTGCAGACGATTGTATCACCAATTCCTGCAAATTTGCGGTTTGAACCACCTAAAACTTTGATAGTTAACACTTCTTTAGCTCCTGAATTATCAGCAACTCTTAAGCGGGATTCTGTTTGTATCACGTCAGTATCCTCCTTCCGGATATAAAATATTTATTTGTCTGATTAGATGATTACTGATTCTTCAACAACTTCAAGCAAGCGGAAGTTTTTAGTAGCAGATAGAGGACGAGTCTCCATAATTCTAACTACATCTCCCATTTTAGCTTGGTTGTTTTCATCATGTGCCTTGTACTTTTTAGAGTACTTAACGCGTTTACCGTAAGTTGGATGTGTTTTTGTTGTAGATACTTCTACAACGATTGTTTTATCCATCTTGTCGGAAACAACTACACCTTGGTAGACTTTACGTTGGTTACGTTCTTCAGTCATTTCGTTGTGACCTCCTTTGCTGATCTACTATTTTTGCAATTCTTGTTGTCGCAATACAGTTTTAATACGTGCAATTGATTTGCGTACTTCTTTCAAGCGGGCAGTATTTTCTAACTGTCCGGTTGCAAGTTGGAATCGTAGATTGAATAATTCATCTTTGAATTGTTTTTCTTTTTCAATCATTTCAGCAGTGGATAACTCTTTAAGTTCATTAGCCTTCATTCGATTCACCACCAATTTCTTTACGTTTTACAATTTTTGTTTTAACTGGCAATTTGTGAGATGCAAGACGTAGAGCTTCGCGTGCCACTTCTTCAGGGACGCCTGCTACTTCGAACATGATCTTGCCGCGTTTAACTGGAGATACCCAACCTTCAGGTGCCCCTTTACCAGAACCCATACGGACTCCGATAGCTTTGGATGTATATGATTTGTGAGGGAATATTTTGATCCAAACTTTCCCGCCACGTTTCATGTAACGAGTCATAGCGATACGAGCAGCTTCGATCTGACGGTTTGTGATCCAATGAGAGTCAACAGCTTGCAAACCGTATTCACCGAAAACTACTTCTTTTCCGCCTTTAGCTTCTCCGCGCATTTTTCCACGGAACTCACGACGGTGTTTTACACGTTTAGGTACTAACATTGGTTATTTCCCTCCTTTCTCAGTTGTTTTTTTTGCTGGTAAAACTTCACCACGGTAAATCCAAACTTTAACGCCTAATTTACCATAAGTTGTGTCTGCTTCTTCCCAAGCGTAGTCGATGTCCGCACGCAATGTATGCAATGGAACAGTTCCTTCAGCATGAGTTTCAGCACGAGCGATATCTGCACCATTCAAACGACCAGAAACTTGCGTTTTGATCCCTTTAGCGCCAGATCTCATTGTACGTTGGATTGCTTGTTTTTGCGCACGACGGAAAGCTACACGGTTTTCCAACTGTTTAGCGATACCTTCAGCAACTAATTTAGCATCCAAGTCTGGTCTTTTGATTTCCACGATGTTGATGTGTACTTTTTTACCAGTAAGTTCATTTAACTCTTTACGAGTTTTTTCAACTTCAGAACCGCCTTTACCGATTACCATTCCAGGTTTGGCAGTATGAATAGAAACGTTCACGCGGTTAGCTGCACGTTCAATTTCAATTTTAGAAACAGAAGCTTCGCTTAAGTTCTTTGCGATGTATTTACGGATACGTAAATCTTCATGTAAGAAAGCTGCGTAATCTTTTTCAGCGTACCATTTAGCATCCCAGTCACGAATGATGCCGACACGTAATCCTAATGGATGAATTTTTTGACCCACAGATTATCCCTCCTTCTTTTCTGATACCACGATTGTGATGTGGCTAGTACGTTTCATGATTGGTGAAGCTGATCCTTTTGCACGTGGACGGAAACGTTTCATCGTTGGTCCTTCGTTAACATAAGCCTCGCTTACTACCAAACTTTCGATATCTAAGTCATAATTATGTTCTGCATTAGCAATTGCTGACATCAACACTTTTTCTACAACGGGCGAAGCGCCACGTGGTGTGAATTTCAGAATGGAGATTGCGTCTCCGATGCTCTTGCCTCTGATAAGATCCACTACTAAACGAACCTTACGAGCGGCAATGCGAACAGTTTGTGCAGATGCTTTTGCAGCTGTGATTTGTTCTGGCATGTTATTTCCTCCCCTCGTAATTAACGGCGACCTGTTTTCTTGTCGTCTGCGGCATGGCCACGGTATGTTCTTGTTGGAGCGAATTCTCCTAATTTGTGTCCTACCATGTCTTCTTGAATGTAAACTGGAACGTGTTTTCTTCCATCATAAACTGCAATCGTTTGTCCGATGAATTGTGGGAAAATTGTTGAGCGGCGAGACCAAGTTTTAATTACTTGTTTCTTTTCGCTAGCTAGAGCAGCTTCAACTTTCTTAATTAAATGTTCATCGACAAAAGGTCCTTTTTTCAAACTACGACCCATGGTGAAGCCTCCTTTCGATTATGTGTTGCTTCAGTTACTTATTGTTGTGATAATTATTTTTTACGTCCACGAACGATTAGCTTGCTAGATTTAGCTTTCTTGCTACGAGTTTTGTAACCAAGAGCAGGTTTACCCCAAGGAGTAACTGGCGCTTTGCGTCCGATTGGAGATTTACCTTCACCACCACCGTGTGGGTGATCGTTCGGGTTCATTACAGATCCGCGGACAGTAGGGCGTTTACCCAACCAACGGTTACGTCCAGCTTTACCGATGTTGATCAATTCGTGTTGTTCGTTACCTACTGAACCGATTGTTGCACGGCAAGTTGAAAGGATTAAACGTACTTCGCTTGAGTTCAAACGAACTAGTGTATATTTACCTTCTTGTCCAAGTACTTGAGCACTTGTACCAGCTGAACGGATCAATTGACCGCCTTTGCCTGGTTTTGTTTCGATGTTGTGGATAACAGTACCGACTGGGATGTTTGCCAATGGCATTGCGTTTCCGATTTTGATATCAGATCCTACTCCAGATTCGATTTGTTGGCCTACTTCGATGCCTTTAGGGGCAATAATGTAAGTTTTGATTCCATCAACATATTGGATCAACGCGATGTTTGCAGTGCGGTTTGGATCGTACTCGACAGCTTTGACGATACCAATGACTCCATCTTTATTACGTTTGAAGTCGATCACACGGTAAGCACGTTTGTGTCCACCAGCTTGATGACGAACGGTAATTTTACCTTGGTTGTTGCGACCGGCTTTTCTTTTGATTGGTTCGACCAAAGATTTCTCAGGTGTTGTTTTTGTAATTTCTGCGAAATCAGAACCAGTCATATTACGACGGCCGTTTGTGGTAGGTTTGTATTTCTTAATCGCCACGTTTTTTCCCCTCCTATTTGATTATTTCAGTAAATTAATTTTCGAATAATTCGATTGTTTTAGAATTTTCAGTCAAAGTGATGATTGCTTTACGGCGTTTTTTTGTATAGCCTTTGTATTTACCCATACGTTTAAGTTTGCCGCGTACATTCATGATGTTTACGTTTTTAACATCTACACCGAACAATGATTCGATAGATTGTTTAACCAATGTTTTGTTAGCACGTACATCCACTTCAAAGGTATATTTCTTTTCATCCATTGCAAGCATAGAAGCTTCCGTGATGATTGGGCGTTTGATAACGTCTGTTGCTTCCATTATATAAGAGCCTCCTCTACCTTAGAAAGAGCAGCTTGTGTCAAGACTAATTTGTTGTTTGAAACAACATCCAATACGTTGATTCCTGTTTCGTTAACGACTGTTACACCAGGAAGGTTACGTGCAGATAATGCTGCAAAATCGTTGTCGTTTTCTACAACAACCAATACTTTCGTATCAACGTTAAGGTTTTTCAACACATTTGCAAATTCTTTTGTTTTTGGTGCATCGAAGTTCAATGTTTCAACTACGATCAAGTCTCCTTCAGCAACTTTCGTTGAAAGAACTGATTTGATAGCTAAGCGACGAACTTTTTTGTTTAATTTATAGCTGTAAGAACGAGGTGTTGGTCCAAAGACAACTCCACCGCCAACCCATTGTGGTGAACGGATTGAACCTTGGCGTGCACGGCCTGTTCCTTTTTGTTTCCATGGTTTACGACCACCACCGCTGACAGCGCTGCGGTTTTTTACTGCGTGAGTTCCTTGTCTTAAAGAAGCGCGTTGCATGATGATTGCATCGTAAACAACGTTTTCGTTAGGCTCGATCCCAAAGATTTCTTCATTCAAAGTCACTTCACCGTTTTGTGTTCCATCTTGTTTAAATAAGGCTACGTTTGGCATTTTTCTCGTTCCTCCTCTCTTTTATATTATTTGTTTGCAGCTTTGCGGGCTACTTTGATTTCGATTAATGATTTTTTAGAACCAGGTACGTTACCTTTGATCAGGATTACGTTTTTCTCAACGTCAACCATAACGACTTCAAGGTTTTGGATAGTAACGCGATCGTTACCCATACGTCCTGCTAATTTTTTACCTTTGAATACGCGGGATGGGAATGAAGCAGCACCCATTGAACCCGGACGACGATGGTAACGAGATCCGTGGGCCATTGGTCCGCGGCTTTGTCCGTGACGTTTGATTACGCCTTGGAAGCCATGTCCTTTAGTGGTACCAGTAACATCAACAATGTCGCCGGCTGCAAAGATATCAACTTTGATTTCTTTTCCTACTTCGTATTCTCCTAGCTCAACATTGTTAAATTCACGAATGAAGCGCTTAGGAGCAGTTTTTGCTTTTGCTGCATGACCCTTAGCAGGTTTGTTTGACAATACTTCACGCATTTCTTGGTAGCCTAGTTGTACCGCTTCGTAGCCGTCTGTTTCGTTGGTTTTAACTTGTAAAACAACGTTTGGAGTAGCTTCGATAACTGTAACTGGTACTAACTCACCGTTTGCAGTAAAGAATTGAGTCATTCCTACTTTTTTGCCTAAGATTCCTTTGGTCATGGTAACACCTCCGTTTGTTTTTTATATGATAGGTTTGATTATAATTTGATTTCGATGTCTACGCCGCTTGGTAAGTCAAGCTTCATCAAAGCGTCAACAGTTTTTGTTGTTGGGTTGATGATGTCGATTAGACGTTTGTGTGTAAGCATTTCGAACTGCTCACGAGAATCTTTGTACTTGTGAGTAGCACGGATCACTGTGTATAGTGATCTTTCAGTCGGCAATGGAATCGGACCAGAAACGGTAGCTCCCGTTCTTTTTGCTGTTTCCACGATTTTATCCGCTGATTGATCAAGAGCACGGTGTTCATATGCTTTTAAACGAATACGTATTTTTTGTTTTGCCATGTTGTTCCCTCCTTCGTCAGATGTAATTCATAAGACTAGCTCCACGAAAATTCCCCGGCACACCCGCCGTGACAAAGCGACCGGGTGTGTCGCAACCTCTCGTCTCTTAGCTGCAGTTCCCGAATGAACGGTCCCCAATACATTATTCATAACCATGAATGCCGTACCAATATATTATACATAATCGCATTAGTTAAAGCAAGTCTTTTCTGAAAATAATATTCAGTTTCTGCTATTGTCCAAATGACTTGTTATTGCCTGAGCACTGTGAAGCCTTTTGTCCCTTCACTATTATACTGATCTGCAAGAAGAAAGCAAGTCCAATGATACTGTCGAATAATCAGACTCAAGAAATGCAACAAAATTAAATAAGGGGCCATCTCGTATGAGACAACCCCTTATTGCTTATTCGTTCGGATATTCCAAAGCTTTCTTACCTTCATCCCCTGTGCTGACACGGATGACATTTTCTACATTATAGATGAATATCTTTCCGTCACCGATATTGCCTGAGTACAAAGCTTTTCTGGCAGCGTCCACGACTTCTTGGACAGGAACCGTGCTTACGACAACTTCGACACGGATCTTCGGCAGCAGATCCGCTTCAGTCTCTACGCCGCGGTAATAGGTGCTATGCCCTTTTTGCATGCCGTAGCCGAATACATCGAAAACGGTCATGCCTGTGATGCCGATGCTGTTCAGTGCTTTTTTCAGGCCTTCAAATTTACTTTCGTTCGTGATGATTTCAATTTTAGTGATTTTAGTTTGTGCATCTTGACCGCCTGTTGTACCTCCGGAGGCTTGGTATTCAACAACCACTGATTTATCTAGGTCTTCCAGAGACGCATTCGCGAAGGCCAATTCCTGATCGTTGCCTCCGAAAGTGCGCTCCTGGAATTTTTGGAAAGCCGTTCTTAATTCACCCGGTACAACCGATGCAGCTGTATTTGAATAATTGGCTTCACTAAAAGCTACAGCCAGACTGCCGTATGCCGTTTCGCCATGGAGAGCATAATCCAATCCAATTTCTTCTTCTTCTTCAGAGACTCGCACTGGCATAAATTTACTGATCAATTTCAACAGTAGATAGGACATGATACCAGCGTATGCAAGCACAGCCAAAATGCTGACAATTTCTGCAATCAAAAGTGAGGCACTGCCGTCAACCAAACCGCCTTCGATGGCAGGATTGATGCTGCTTGTTGCAAAGATACCTGTTGCGATGCCGCCCCAGATACCGCCGATGCCATGGCATCCGAATGCATCAAGCGCATCATCATAATCAAATTTCTTCTTAAGGACGGATACGCCATAGAAGCAGACGATCCCGCCGATGAAACCGATGGCTAAAGCTGAAATCGGGCTGACAAATCCGGCACCAGGAGTGATCGAAACCAGACCGGCAACGATACCGCTGACGAATCCAAGAGCAGTCGGTTTCTTGTGGATGATCCATTCGCAGATCATCCAACTTATGCCGGCAGTTGCAGCGGCAGTGTTTGTCGTGATGAAGGCATCCAGCGCAATATCATTGATCGCCAGAGCGCTTCCGGCGTTGAAACCGAACCAGCCGAACAACAGAAGGCCGGCACCGATCATTGTCATCGGAATATTATGCGGTTTGACGGAATCGTGGTTTTTCCTTTTGCCGAGATAAATGGCTGCTACCAGAGCCGATATACCGGAACTGATATGGATGACGCTCCCGCCTGCGAAGTCGAGTGCACCCAGTTCGCGGATCCAACCGCCATTCCCCCAAATCCAATGGGCAATCGGATCATAGACGAAAGTCGTCCATAAAAGGATGAAGGCAAGGAATGCTGGAAACTTCATGCGTTCCGCGATGCTTCCTGAAATCAAAGCTGGGGTGATGATTGCGAAAGCCATCTGAAACATCATGAATAGTTGATGCGGAATGGTCGGTGCATAATCGATTGGCGCGAAGCCCACACCGTTGAGTAATGTGAAAGACAAATCGCCGAAAAATTTCGAGTCGCCTCCGAATACAAAAGAGTAGCCGAATAATAGCCATTGGATAGAGACGACTGCGATGGCAGCGTAACTGTGCATTGTCGTGCTAAGGACATTTTTCTTCCGGACCATCCCTCCGTAGAATAGGGATAAAGCGGGCGTCATCATCATGACTAAGATCGTTGCGAGGAAGACGAAAGTTGTGTCTGCATAATTAATGTTCTCCATATAGATTCTCCTTCTGCTGATAATTTTTTGGTGTATTACTGCTTTGTGATGTTTCTTACTTTACACCCCATAAAATATAAAAGCATCAAAATGATGACGACTTGTGTAATATAAAGTGACATGAACAAGTCGTTACGGAGGCTCAAGGCTGCGCAACTTGCCCTAGTAAGAAATAAAAGGCTATCCCGCCCTCGATAAGTGCTGTAACTGTGTCATGAAAACGGTTCAATCACTAAAAATGCGTTATATAACCTGACATGAACTGAGGTCGCAATAAAAAAAATAAAAAATGGGGCAATATATCTGTAAAATAGCTGCGTTCAATGAATGGGTCACCCCAGCAAGCCCAGTCGAAATTCCTGTTTCTTCTATATAATGTGAACTCCAACAAAGACAGAACTGAAATGGTAAAAATTCCGGGCTTTCCTCTCCGGGCCCCCACTGCTCTCACCCCACACAAAAAGACGCTCTATTGAAGAACGCCTTCCTGGATTGAAATTTTCCGAAAAAAAAAACGGAAGCCGAGGCTCCCGTTTTTCGAATTTTATTTTGAAATAAAATTATTTAGTGATTGAAGCTACAACGCCAGCGCCTACTGTACGTCCACCTTCACGAATAGAGAACTTAGTTCCGTCTTCGATAGCGATTGGGTGGATCAATTCGATAGTCATAGTAACGTTGTCGCCAGGCATTACCATTTCAACGCCTTCTGGTAAGTTACATACGCCTGTAACGTCAGTTGTACGGAAATAGAATTGTGGACGGTAGTTTGTGAAGAATGGAGTGTGACGTCCGCCTTCTTCTTTTGAAAGTACATAAACTTCAGCAGTGAAAGTTGTATGTGGAGTGATTGAACCTGGTTTAGCCAATACTTGACCACGTTGGATTTGCTCACGTGTAACACCACGTAACAAAGCTCCTACGTTATCGCCAGCTTCAGCGTAATCCAATAATTTACGGAACATTTCAACACCGGTAACAACTGTTTTCTTAGTTTCTTCAGCAATACCGACGATTTCAACTTCGTCACCAACGCGGACTTGTCCACGTTCAACACGGCCTGTAGCAACAGTACCACGTCCAGTGATTGAGAATACGTCCTCGATAGGCATCATGAATGGCTTGTCAGTTTGACGAACTGGAGTTGGGATATATTCGTCAACAGCAGCCATCAATTCCAAGATTTTTTCTTCGTAAGCAGGGTCGCCTTCAAGAGCTCTCAAAGCTGAACCAGCGATTACAGGAACATCGTCGCCAGGGAAATCGTAGTCTGTTAACAGGTCACGAACTTCCATTTCAACTAATTCCAATAATTCTTCATCGTCAACCATGTCGACTTTGTTCAAGAATACTACGATGTAAGGAACACCAACTTGACGAGACAACAAGATGTGCTCGCGAGTTTGTGGCATTGGGCCATCAGCAGCAGAAACTACTAAGATAGCTCCGTCCATTTGTGCAGCACCAGTGATCATGTTTTTAACATAGTCAGCATGGCCTGGGCAGTCTACGTGAGCGTAGTGACGAGTTTCAGTTGAGTATTCAACGTGAGAAGTGTTGATTGTGATACCACGTTCTCTTTCTTCTGGAGCGTTGTCGATTGCAGCATAGTTAGATGCCTCAGCGAACCCTTTTTTAGCTAAAACTGTTGTGATAGCTGCAGTTAATGTTGTTTTACCATGGTCAACGTGTCCGATTGTACCAACGTTTACATGGGGCTTTGAACGGTCGAATTTTACTTTTGCCATTTTAAATCATTTCCTCCTCATATTGAGTGCTTATAATTTGTCTAGACTTTAATCGTCTATCGTATAAAGTATACCGATTTGTGCTCGAAAAAGCAATATACAAGCTAAGCAACAGCGAGATTACTCTTCGCTGTTTTTTCCGCTCTTCTTGATGATTTCTTCTTGAACAGATTTAGGAACAGCTTCGTAATGATCGAATGTCATTGAGAAAGTTCCGCGGCCTTGTGTAGAAGAACGTAAAGTTGTAGCATATCCAAACATTTCTGATAATGGAATGCTGCTCTTAACGATTTGTGCGTTACCGCGTGCTTCAGTACCTTCGATACGTCCACGACGAGAACTTACATGACCCATTACATCTCCCAAATAGTCATCAGGAACTGTAATTTCTACAGCCATCATTGGTTCAAGGATTGCAGGGTCAGCTTTTTTAGCTGCGTTACGCAAAGCAAGTGAAGCAGCAACTTTAAATGCTGTTTCAGATGAATCGACATCATGGTAAGAACCATCATACAATTTAGCTTTAACGTCAACTAAAGGATAACCAGCCAACACACCGTTTTCCATAGCGTCTCTCAAACCTGCTTCAACTGCAGGGATATATTCACGAGGAACAACCCCACCGACGATAGCATTTTCGAACTCAAAGCCTTTTCCTTCTTCATTAGGAGTAAACTCAACCCATACGTGACCGAATTGACCTTTACCACCTGATTGACGAACGAATTTACCTTCAGATTGAACTGATTGACGGAATGTTTCACGGTAAGATACTTGAGGAGCACCTACTGTAGCTTCAACTTTGAACTCACGTCTCATACGGTCAACGATGATGTCCAAATGCAACTCACCCATACCAGCAATGATCGTTTGACCAGTCTCTGGGTTAGTGGAAGCACGGAAAGTAGGATCTTCTTCAGAAAGTTTCTGCAGCGCGATACCCATTTTATCTTGGTCAGCTTTTGATTTAGGTTCAATAGCAACTTCGATAACTGGTTCCGGGAAATTCATAGATTCAAGGATTACTTGTTTCTTTTCATCACACAAAGTGTCTCCTGTAGTCGTATCTTTCAAACCAACTGCAGCAGCGATATCTCCAGCAAATACTTCTGGGATTTCGTTACGGTGGTTAGCATGCATCTGTAGGATACGGCCTACACGTTCACGTTTGCCTTTAGTGGCATTCTGAACGTAAGAACCGCTTTGAAGAGTACCAGCATATACGCGGAAGAATGTCAGACGACCTACAAACGGGTCAGTCATAACTTTAAATGCTAAGGCTGCAAATGGCGCTTCGTCGCTTGCAGGAACAGCAACTTGTTCTTCAGTATCTACGTCAGTACCTGTGATGGCAGCGACATCCAATGGTGATGGAAGGTAGTCAATAACTGCATCAAGCAACAATTGAACGCCTTTATTTTTGAAAGCAGAACCGCAAAGCATCGGGAAAAATTCTACATTACATGTAGCAGTACGGATACCTTGTTTCAATTCTTCTTTCGTAATTTCTTCACCATCAAGATATTTTTCCATCAAAGCTTCATCAGTTTCAGCAACAGCTTCAACTAATTTAGTATGCCATTCTTCAGCTGCTTCAAGATATTCCGCAGGGATATCTTCTTCATGGTATTCAGTACCTTCGTCGTTGTCATAGATTTCAGCCTTCATTTCGACTAAATCGATGATACCTTTGAATGTATCTTCAGAACCAATCGGCAATTGAATCGGATGCGCATTAGCATTCAGACGGTCATGGAGAGTGTCTAAAGAGTACAGGAAATCTGCACCCATTTTATCCATTTTGTTAGCGAATATAATACGAGGAACACCATAAGTTGTAGCTTGACGCCAAACTGTTTCAGTTTGAGGTTCTACGCCTGATTGTGCATCAAGTAAAGCGACAGCGCCATCCAATACACGTAGGGAACGTTCAACTTCAATAGTGAAGTCCACGTGTCCAGGAGTATCGATGATGTTTACGCGATACCCTTTCCATTGTGCAGTAGTAGCAGCTGAAGTGATGGTAATACCACGTTCTTGTTCTTGTTCCATCCAGTCCATTTGTGAAGCACCCTCATGGGTTTCACCGATCTTATGGATTTTACCGGTATAGTACAAAATACGTTCAGTTGCCGTTGTTTTACCAGCGTCAATATGAGCCATGATACCGATATTTCTCGTATTATGTAGAGAAAATTCTCTTTGTGCCATCTTCTTCAAACACCTCTCTCTTGTAAAAGTAATTGCAAGTCCATTTTATTGGAAAAATGGTGACTTATACAACCATAAAGCAAATTTCTTGCAAGAAAAAATTCTTGCAAGAAAATTTTACCAACGGTAATGAGCGAAAGCTTTGTTAGCTTCTGCCATTTTATGTGTATCTTCACGTTTCTTAACTGAAGCACCAGAGTTGTTAGCAGCATCCATAATTTCTTTAGCTAGACGCTCTTCCATAGTATCTTCACCGCGTAGACGAGAGTAGCTTACCAACCAACGTAATCCTAAAGCCATACGACGATCTGGACGTACTTCGATAGGAACTTGGTAGTTAGAACCCCCTACACGACGTGCTTTTACTTCTAAAACAGGCATGATGTTTTTCATAGCTTGTTCGAAAACTTCCAACGGGTCGTTTCCTGTAGATTCTTTGATCATTTCAAATGCGTTATATAAAATTGTAGCAGCTTTACCACGTTTTCCATCAACCATGATACGGTTGATTAAACGAGTCACCAATTTTGAATTGTAAATCGGATCTGGCATTACTTCACGTTTTGTTACTGGACCTTTACGAGGCATTCAAATTCCTCCTTCCTTAACTTTTGTTTTTTCGTTTATTGTTTAATTATTTTTTCTTAGGTCTCTTAGCTCCGTATTTAGAACGGCTTTGCATACGGTTGGTTACACCAGCTGTATCAAGAGCGCCACGAATGACATGATAACGTACCCCTGGCAAGTCTTTTACTCGTCCGCCACGGATTAGCACCACGCTATGTTCTTGTAGGTTATGTCCGATACCAGGAATGTAAGCTGTAACTTCTAATAAGTTAGACAAACGTACACGAGCGTACTTACGTAACGCTGAGTTAGGTTTTTTCGGAGTCATTGTACCCACACGAGTACAAACACCACGTTTTTGAGGTGAGTTTGTATTTGTTTGAGATTTCTTGAAGCTATTGTAACCTTTTCCTAAAGCAGGAGCAGTTGATTTTTCAATAGCAGATTTGCGAGGTTTACGCACTAATTGATTGATTGTAGGCATTGATTTTCCTCCTTCCTCGATGGGATAACTAGGTCCACACATCCAGGTGGTTCCTTTTTAGTTAAAAAAATAAATAAATCGAATATTTCGACTTACTATTCTTTCTGTGACAATCATACACCAGTCAGCACGACTGAAAGATATTGTTCAGGAATCTGTGTATAAAATCACCTTATGAATCATAACATGTATATTTCTGACCGTCAACCGTTTGTCTTGTTTTATTTGGAAGTTTTTTTATTTTTTTTCATTTCATTCATCCGATTCCGGAAGCGCCTGGAGCACACTATTTCCTAAATATATAAAAAGGTTACCGCGAAATCGCGGCAACCCCTCACATTTAAGTTAAATCTCTAGATTTCTCATCGTCGGGAACAGCAGGACGTCCCTGATGGATTGACTGTCGGTCAACATCATCACGAATCTGTCGATGCCGATGCCCAATCCGCCTGTCGGAGGCATACCGTATTCCAAAGCTTCGATGAAGTCTTCATCAACGCCATGCGCTTCGTCATTGCCTTGCTCTTTTTCCGTAGCTTGCGCTTCGAAACGTTCTCTTTGATCGATTGGATCCGTTAGCTCGGTAAAGGCGTTACCGTATTCCTTACCCATGATAAAGATTTCAAAACGGTCCGTAAAGCGCGGATCTTCTTCATTTTTACGTGCCAATGGCGAAATCGCCAGCGGATGACCGTAGATGAATGTCGGCTGAACCAGCGTGTCTTCCACAAATGCCTCGAAAAATTCATTGATGATGTGTCCTACCGTCATGTTCTTCGTGAACGGCACATTATGTTTTTCCGCCAAAGCTTGTGCTTCTGCGTCCGTCATCGGTGCCCAGAAATCGACATCCGTAACGGCTTTGACTGCGTCAACCATGTGGATGCGCGGGTATGGTCCGGCCAAATTGATTTCGGTACCGTCATAGACCACTGTTGAGGAGCCTTTGACCTTCGTTGTAACCGTTTCGAAGATGCCTTCGACCACTTCCATCACATCGTGGAAGTCGGTATAAGCTGTATACATTTCCAACATCGTGAATTCTGGATTGTGGGTGGTATCGATTCCTTCATTACGGAATACGCGACCGATTTCATAAACCTTTTCCATACCGCCGATCACAAGGCGTTTCAGGTGCAACTCCAAGGCGATGCGCATGTACAATTCCATATCCAATGCATTGTGGTGCGTGATGAAAGGTCTTGCGGTAGCCCCGCCTGCCATGTTGTGCAAAGTCGGCGTTTCTACTTCCAGGTAGCCGAGGCCGTTCAGGTACGTTCTGATTTCGCTGATGATCTGGCTGCGTTGCACGAACTTATTGAAGCTCTCTTTGTTGCTGATCAAGTCAAGATAGCGTTGACGATATTTTTGTTCAACGTTCGTCAACCCATGATATTTGTCAGGCAACGGACGCAACGCTTTCGTCAAATGCACAAGCTGCGTCGGTTTTATGGTAACTTCACCGGCATCGGTTTTCATGATCGGTCCAGTAACGCCAATGATGTCCCCTAGATCGGCCTGTTTAAAGATCGCATAATTCTCTTCCCCGACAGCATCTTTGCGCACGTAAATCTGGATTTGGCCTTTGCTGTCCTGTAAATGCGCAAAGCCAACCTTGCCTTTGCCGCGTTTTGTCATGATTCTGCCAGCTACGGAAACGATGGTCTCATCTTTTGCTTCGATTTCCTCTTTCGTAAAAGCATCGAAATCTTGATGGATAGTTGCGGATAAATGTGTTCTTACAAAACCATTTTGAAAGGGTTCAATTCCTTCTTCGCGTAAAGTCTGCATTTTTTCACGGCGAATCAGTAATTGGTCATTCATTTCTTCTGAATGTTTTTCTTGACTCAATGAGGTCACTCCGTTCTTAAATCTACTTGTTTCATAATCTTCTTAATATTGCCAATAAAAGAGTGAAAAATCAAGCCGTCTTAGCTATTTATTTCGATTTTTTCGGATGTAGGCGCTTCTTTTGTGGCTTCGCGTTCTTCTATTTCAAAAATGAACCGATCCAACAAGTCGACAACTTCTTGTTGTCTGGATGCAGATGTGACTGCAGCTTTTGTTTTTGAAGCCCGCGGAATGCCTTTCAGGTAATAACCCGCGATGCTGCGGAACTCTTTGACAGCAACTGTTTCGCCCTTAAGATCGGTCAATCGGTCCAAGTGCAGTTTTGCGATTTCCAACTTCTCACGCGGGGTGGAATGCGGCAACATCTCTCCCGTTTCCAGATAGTGGACTGTTTGTTTTATCATCCAAGGGTTGCTCAAGGCAGCCCGCCCGATCATGACACCATCCACGCCTGTTTCGTCCATCATCCGCTTCGCATCTTCAGGCGTCTTCACATCCCCGTTCCCCAACAATGGGATGCGCGTCAAAGCTTGCTTGACTTCCTTGAAAATGTTCCAGTCGGCTTTGCCTTCATACATCTGTACGCGTGTGCGGCCGTGCATCGCAACAGCGGCTGCACCAGCGCGTTCTGCAGCCAAGGCATTCTCCACGGCAAACAGATGATCGGAATCCCAACCGGTCCGCATTTTCACGGTTACAGGCTTATCAACGGCATCCACGACAGCGGATACCATTTCATAGACTTTGCCCGGATCCAACAACCACTTGGCTCCCGCTTCCGCCTTGATGACTTTGCTGACGGGGCAACCCATGTTGATGTCGATGATGGCTGCTTCCGTGTTTTCCGCCACATATTTTGCTGCTTCAACCAGCGTATCCTTGTTGCCGCCCATGATCTGCACGCTCAACGGATACTCATTCGGCTCGATGTGCAGCATCCGCAAAGTCTTCTCATTGCGGAATTGGATGCCCTTATCGCTGATCATCTCGCAGACGACCAAGCCTGCACCCATCTCTTTGACGGTGACACGGAAGGCAGCGTTGCTGATTCCGGCCATAGGTGCGACTGCGACCGGATTATTGATTTCAATATTGCCAATTTTATACATTTTTTACTTCCTTTTTTATTTATTTATGGTGATCTCATCCATTTTCTGGATGCTCGAAAAACTCTTGGACCATTCTATCATCTTACAATCAGTAAGAAAAGAAAAATATCTTGCCTGATTGCAGATGACGCATCACAAATAAGAAAAAGGACAAGCCATCCAATCGGCCTGTCCTTCTTATCCATTTATTATTGTACGCTGAACAGAGGCGTGGACAGGTAGCGTTCTCCGTTATCCGGCGCCACAGTCAAGACGGACTTGCCTTTGCCTAAACGGATGGCCACTTCGATCGCACCGGCGATGGCAGCCCCGCCTGAAATCCCCACCAGAATGCCTTCTTCCTGTGCGACACGGCGAGCCATTTCGAAGGCTTGTTCATTGGAGACTTGGACGATACCGTTGTAAAGTGTCGTGTCCAAGACTGACGGGATAAAGCCCGCCCCGATACCCTGGATTTTGTGCGGTCCTTTCGGTTTTCCGCTCAATACAGCCGAATCGGTCGGCTCCAGTGCATATATTTCAACATTGGGATTGACTTTGCGCAAAGCTTTGCCGACTCCCGTCACGGTTCCGCCCGTTCCGACTCCGGCAATAAAGGCGTCCGGCGTCTTGCCTTCAAACGCTTCAATGATTTCCGGACCGGTGATGGCTTCATGCACAGCCGGATTGGCTGGATTATCGAATTGCATCGGCATAAAATGATCCGGTTGCGCTGCGATTTCCCTTGCTTTCGCAATCGAACCGTTCATGCCTTCAGCTCCCGGAGTCAAAACCAGTTCAGCGCCATAAGCTGCCAACAATAAGCGTCTTTCCATGCTCATCGTATCGGGCATGACAAAAATTGATTTGTAGCCTTTTGCGGCAGCCAGCATAGCTAAGCCGACGCCTGTATTCCCACTGGTCGGTTCAACGATTGTGTACCCGGGTTTCAGTAGGCCTTCTTCCTCCGCCACTTCGATCATATTCAGCGCGATGCGGTCTTTCACACTTCCGCCCGCGTTGAACGCTTCCAGCTTAACGTAAACATCAGCTACACCCGCGGGTACCACTTTATTCAGTTTGATTATCGGAGTTTCCCCGATCAAACTCGCAATTGAAGAGACTACTTTTACCATGTCGATTCCTCCAGCTCAGATAAATTTTACTGATCAGTTCCGTCAAACGGATAGATTACTTTCATTGTAGGTTACGTGAAACCGCATTACAAGCGAAACGCCGGCGACATCAGATGTTGGCAGCGCGCTTTTCATCAATGGCCATTACCAGTTCCTGAAGATCCGCTTCCGAATAGTGGTATTTTTCGCCACAGAAATGGCAGACAACCTCAGCGCCATGATCCTCTTCGATCATTTCCTGCAACTCGGTCTTGCCGATCGAACTCAACCCTTCGCTGAACCGATCTCTGGAACAATCGCAGTGGAAACGCACAGGCATCTTCTCCAACACTTCCACATTTTCTTCGCCCAATATGCGCGTCAAAATCTGTTCAGGCGTTTCACCGTTTTCCATCAATCTGGAAACCAACGGAATGGCTGCGATGTTCTTTTCCACTTTTGTGATGGCTTCATCGCTGGCGTCAGGCATTACTTGGATCATGAAGCCACCAGCAGCTTTGATCGAATCATCGGTGTCCACCAGCACGCTCAAACCGATGGCTGAAGGTATTTGCTCAGAATTTGCCATGTAGTAGGTGAAATCCTCGCCCAATTCACCGCTGACAAGAGAAACTTGGCCTGTAAACGGTTCTTTCATCCCTAAATCTTTTATGACGGTTAAGCTGCCTTCCGTCCCCACAACTGCACGCACATCCAGTTTCCCAGCGTCGTTCAATGCAAGATTGACGTTCGGGTTTGCAATATAGGCTTTGATATCACCCTTGCCGTTCGCATCTGCGAGTATGCGGCCTCCCAAGCCATCACCATTCACGATGACAGTCATTTTTTCCTCATTCTTCAAGCCAGCAGCAGCCAGCAATAACGTTCCTACCATCGTGCGGCCTAATGCTGCAGAAGAAGCGCTCCATGTATCATGCCTTCTTTGGGCCTCCGCAACCGCTGCTGTTGCGTCGATTGCATACGCACGGAATTGTCCTTCATAAGCTAATGCTTTAATTAAATAGTCACTCATGTATAATCCTCCATCACATTCTTAAATTGTTTCTCTATCATTCTACTATAGGTCGGAACGAAAGCAACCATACTTTGCTTACTTACTTTTACAAAGTTGTTGATTGATGACAAAAAGTCCGGGATTTTCATCCCAGACTTTTTGTTAAACGCTATTTTTTTTATTTTTCTTCTGTATCGGTGGCTTCATTTTCCGATTCTTTTTCTGAATTTTTGTCCGCTTCAGTATCTGCAGACGGCAATGAAACTTCAGATGAATCTTCGGGTTCGTCAGCAGCAAGGGCCTGCTCTTCTTCACGAACTTTTTCAGCCTCTTTCTTTTCGAGGGCCCGTTTGGCTTCTTCAAAAGACTGCGCTTTTTCGCTTGGATATTCTTCTGAACTCGAGTCCGCAGGCATTTGGCCGGTTTCGAACAAGCTTCGGATTGTTTTCTCGTCTAATGTTTCCAATTCCAACAATTTTGCAGCGATCAAATTCAGTTGTTCACGGTGTTCTTCGATGATCTGACGCGCTCTGACATGCGCTTCGCTCATCATACGACGGACTTCCGAGTCGATTTGGTAAGCAATATCTTCAGAGTAAGCTTTGGTTTGGCCATAGTCACGTCCGACGAATACTTGATGATTCCCTTCATACTGCACAGTGCCCAACTTCTCACTCATACCGTACTCGGTAACCATGCTTCTGATCAAGCCAGTCGCTTGTTCGAAGTCGTTGCTGGCGCCTGTAGTTTGGACGTTGAAGACAACTTCCTCCGCAACACGTCCACCAAGCAAGCCAACCACTTGTTCCAACAATTCATCCTTCGTCATAAGGAATCGATCCTCTTTCGGAAGCATGATTGCGTATCCTCCAGCGCGACCGCGTGGAACGATCGTAACTTTGTGGACAATGCGCGCATCGCTCAGGACCATACCGACTATTGTATGACCGGCTTCATGGAAAGCAACCATTTCACGTTCACGCTTGCTGATGACACGATCTCTCTTGGCTGGACCGGCAATGACACGGTCATGGGCTTCGTCAACATCAAGTGCATCGATTTTTGTTTTATTCCGTCTTGCCGCGACCAAGGCTGCTTCGTTCAACAGGTTTTCCAGATCTGCTCCAGAGAAGCCAGGTGTCTGTTGCGCGACAACTTTCAGATCGACATTGCTTGCCAACGGTTTATTGCGGGAATGTACTTTCAGTATGGCTTCACGACCTTTTACATCCGGTCTACCCACCAAAATTTGACGGTCAAAACGGCCTGGACGAAGCAACGCCGGATCGAGTACGTCCGAACGGTTGGTAGCAGCAATTACGATGATGCCTTCATTACCGGAAAAACCATCCATCTCAACCAACAATTGGTTCAGTGTCTGTTCGCGTTCATCATGCCCGCCACCCATACCGGCGCCACGTTGACGTCCGACAGCATCGATTTCATCAATGAAGATGATTGCAGGAGCGGCTTTTTTGGCTTGCTCGAACAAATCACGCACACGGCTGGCACCGACACCGACGAACATTTCCACGAATTCCGAACCGGAAATCGAGAAGAAAGGCACACCGGCCTCACCAGCAACAGCTTTAGCCAATAAGGTCTTACCTGTACCTGGAGGTCCTTCCAGCAAAACACCGGCCGGAATTCTTGCGCCAAGTGCAGTGAAACGACGTGGATCCTTCAGGAATTCCACAACTTCAACAAGCTCTTGTTTTTCTTCCTCTGCACCAGCGACGTCAGAAAAACGCACTTTCATGGGTTTTTTGGTGGCATCCTCTGACTTCGTTTTGCCGAAGTTCATGACATTGCGGTTACCGCCCTGTCCTCCTCCAGCTTGTCCCATCATCATGTACATGAAGAAGATGAAGATGACGATCGGCAATACACTGAACAGGATGCTGATCCATGCGCCGGACTGATCTTCCTCCAACGGCACCATCTGTGTATCCGTCGTTTCGGCGATGTCTGTAATCTGTTTCAGAGTTTCATCATTCGGTAAGACCCTGGTTGTGAAATTCTTCGTTGTTGTACTGGTCGTATCATCAAACAACAGTAGATCGCTGGATGAATCAGCAACTTCCAGTTCTTGTTCGGTGCGGTATTCACCGCTGATTTCATAAACGCCTGCACCCGGTTGGATCGTAAAACTATCCACCTCTTCCGAGTTCAAGGCATCCATAAATTCGCTTGCTGAAATTTCTTGGCTCGTTTCTGTCTCCATACCGCCTGTAATCATTGAAACCACGGCAATGATCGCAAGGAAGATCAACACATAAAAGCCGCTGCTTTTAAGAAAATTATTTTTTTTCATTAGAACCTCCTCGTCAGATATCGTTCTTCGCAGACTTTATCTTACGTCTCATCTTTTTTGTTTGTTCAATATACTGGTATCTCACTAATCATATCATATCTGACCAATTTTAACGAATGATTTTACTCATAAACTTCGGTTTTTAAAATCCCGATATAAGGGAGGTTCCGGTACTTTTCATTGAAGTCCAATCCGTATCCGACTACGAACTCGTTCGGGACATTGATCCCAATGTAATCCGCTTCCAAGTCCACGACGCGGCGTTCTTTTTTGTCCATCAAAGTGACCACTTTGATGGATTTCGCTTTACGGTATTTGAAGATTTCGATCAGGTAACTTAACGTTCGTCCGGTGTCGATGATATCTTCCACGATCAACAGGTCGCGTCCGTCCACTGTCGTATCTAAATCTTTCAGAATCTTCACGTCTCCGCTTGATTCCATTCCGGCTCCGTAACTGGAAACGTCCATGAAATCCAACTCCAGATCGCATGCCATCGCACGAGATAAGTCGGTCATGAACATGACGGCACCTTTCAGAACGCCAATCACCAACGGATTTTTCCCTTCATATTCTTTCGTCAATTGCGCGCCCAAGTCTTTGACTACTGCGCTGATTTCTTCTTCACTATATAATACTTCCTTGATATCAGGATGTAACATTTCTTTCACCTCAAAATTTTATTTAATGTAAATCAATCTATAACACGTTTGTTCCTTGTCATTCTCGGACAACCAGACGGACTGGGCATAGCCCGGCACCCATAGAATACGTCCCTCGCCATCAGTGACGATACAGGCTTTTCGTCTTTCTTCATCCGGAATTTTCTTATCCACAAAAAGCCGGCTCACTTTTTTTGTGAATGGCTGATTTTTGTTCAAAACTATCTTGTCGCCCGTATGCCGGGAACGCACCGTAAAAGGCATCCGTGCCAAATCGTCCTTGATTCCAACGACCTGAGCATCCTTCGGCATTTCTTTTGAAAACGCATTATCGCCATGAAATAATCCTATTCTACCATGAGAAGGCAAGGTTACCCATTTATTTAGCTCCAATACTTCAGAAAAATCGGAAAAAGCGATCCTGACGGAATCAGGGGATAAGAAAGTAAGTTTATCATACCTTTTTCTGGCCTGCCACCCTCCTGCCAAAGATATTTGCTTTTGGGGAGATTGGTTTTCGATAAGATCCATGATGGCAGTCAGTTGGCTCCTCCGGAAGTCATATCCTGCCGGTATCATCTGCTCCGTCACAAAATGACTAAGCACGAGCCGTTGCAAGGAAACGTCACACATTTTCCATGCGACCAGATCCAATACCCAGTCCGCTTCAACCTTGGTGAACAATGAACGAAACGACTGGACTACAAGAGGTTGAACGACAGTCAATACATCCTGCAGATCTTCCGAAAAATCGCCGAAATGCTTGGGTGCTTGGTTGTTTTCCGCCTTCAGCAGCGGAATGATGCTGTTCCGGTATCTGTTCCGCGTGAAAGTCAGCTCTGAATTGGTGCTATCTTCCCGATAAGGAATTCCAGCCATTCCGCAAATCTGATAGAGTTCGTCTTTTTGAAACGCCAGCAGCGGGCGGACGAGTTGCCCAGGGCCAAAAGTGCGCGTCATTGAGATTCCGGAGATACCCTTCAGCGTACTCCCCCTCACCAGACGCATCAGAATCGTCTCCAACTGATCATCGGCATGGTGAGCTGTCGCCAAGTGAGTCGCTGACCATTTTTCCATCATATTAGTAAAGAAGGCATAGCGGAATTCTCTTGCTGCCATTTCCAGGTTCGAACTCGGGTGGCTTTTTTCGGACCAGTGTTCCGAAAAAAATGGTATCCCTTTATTTTGACAATAGTCTTGGACCATCCGGAATTCCTCATCTGACTCTTCCCTGAGATGATGATGGACATGCACGACCGCGAACTGCGGTTGCCATTCCGACGGCAGTTGCTGGACAAGCCCCAGCAATGCCATGGAATCCGCACCGCCTGATACAGCCAAAAGCAAACGGCTTTCTTTATCCCAAAGTTGCTGGCGTTCCAGCTCTTTGCATAGACGCAGAATATATTCCTGCATAACATCCCTGCTCTCTTTCCTAGTAAAGCAAAAAAGAGGGTGCGACAATCGGTTTCCCTTTTGCCCATCCTCTAGAAATCACTATTTTCTATCCACGTCTGCCGCCACGGCCGCCACGTTTGCCTTCCGTATTGCGCTTGATGGAAGTCAGACGGTCTTCGCTGTCCTTCAAGAAGCTGCTCATCAACGAGTCAAAGTCGTTTTTAAGACCTTTATCCTGATGGGCTGAGAAATCTTTTCTGCCTTTGGAAAAAGAACCTTCTGGACGAGGAGTTGTACTTTTTTGATAAGGTCTACTTTCTCGTTGGGGTCTGGTAACTTCCCCTGCTGGCTTGTCCACAGCTTTACGGATGGATAGGCCAATCTTCCCATCATCGGCAATGGACATAACCTTTACGATCACTTCATCGCCAACCTTCAAAACATCCTTTATTTCCTTTACAAAAGTATCAGAAATTTCACTAATATGAACTAATCCTGTCTTACCGCTACCTAAATCAATGAATGCACCAAAATTTGTAATCCCTGTAACTTTTCCTGATACTTTATTCCCAACTTCAATTGACATAAAAAAAAAGTTCCTCCTTCATTTTTGCTCAGCTAATTATAACACGGATTTTGCAGAAAAAAATAGAATCTTTACTCATCAATGGATTCATGAATCCGAATCTGCCGCATTCTCTTGTTTCTCGGCCATTTTTGTCTGATTATCTTCAGGCAAACTGAAGATGATTTCACCATCTTTACTCAAATAATATTTACCGCGCGCCAATTTGGCGATGTATTCATCATCCTGCAACAATTTGACTTCATAGGTCAATTGCGTATTTTCGTCCTTAGCCTGCTTTTTCTCTGTTTGGGCCGCAGCAATGGCAGCATCGAGATTACGGATTTCCAGCCAGTTTCCGACTGTTTTCCACAGGCAAGGCAAAATCAGGGCAGCGCCGAAGAAAAAAATCAGGGACAATCTTCTCATATGGGCTTTCTTTTCCCTCTGAAATATACGTTTCTGACTGTGCTGCGCCTTGGTAAAATCATTTTGCATCACGGTAACGTTGTCAGCTGTCGTTTTCTTCGTCTTTTCCTTCACCCCGATCGCCTCCTTGAAAACTTCCACATCCACATTATCTCCGAATAGTTTTACTCATATAAAAGTATAGAAGAAACAGCGCGGATTGTCCATGGCCTTTCGCATCATCAGAAGCGATTTTCTTCCGTTCTGGGTGCAACTGTTTCGCTGATGAGGGTATACATTTCCTGCGCTTCATCCTTTTTGGTCGTTTCCACAATTTTGTCGACGCGCACAACGACGGTTTTGTTCCCGAATTGCAGCGTCATTTCATCTCCGGCTTTGACAGTCGAACTCGATTTTGCTTGCTTGCCGTTGATCAGGATGCGCCCCTTGTCCGCCACTTCTTTGGCTACTGATCTGCGTTTGATCAAGCGGGATACTTTCAAAAATTTATCTAGTCTCATCGGAATTCCCCTTTTCTTTTGCTTTTATTGCTTGCCACATCTTATCGATTTCTTCAATCGTATCAGCCTTCACCCCATCAAAAACATGCGGATGGCGTCTGCGCAATTTTTTGTTCAATGTTTCCAGGATATCTTCCATCGTGAAAAAGCCTTCCCGTTCGCCAAAAGAGGCGTGATAGAAAACTTGGAGCAGAACATCGCCCAACTCTTCGATCAGATTATCGATATCATCGTTCTGGATCGCTTCCGCCACTTCTTCGCATTCTTCCTTCAGATAGGGCAACAGGCTTTCGTGCGTCTGTGATTGCACCCAAACATCTTTTTCTACGATGGCATCCATGTAGGCCTGGGTCAATTCAAAGCTTTTCGTACGTTCATCTGTATCAAGCGGTGGAACATACAAAGAAAGCAAGTTATGCACACCCTCAAGCCTGTCCATCTCGTACAACGGGCACCAAGTCACTTTCTGCATCTTGGTTCCTGCCGCATCGACCAATGCCACTTGGTGCTCATCCGGATATTTTTCCATCAGCTTCAATTTCACATCGCTGGCGACAAATTCATTGAAAACCTGCATGATGATCAGGTGATTGCCTAAGCTCAGCTGGTCCTGGTGGAAGGTCAATCCATCCAACAATTGGAAGCCCTCGATCGGATCGATGGCCACCGCCTGAAAGAAATCGTCGATAAAACTCTTCCCGCCGACGATTTCGACTTCGATCCCCGCCTCGTTCTGCAGCAGGTGCTTGACGGAATCCTCCGCAACCAATGGATGTCCCGGCACGGCATAAATCAGATTTTGCGTTTTTGCTTTTTCCAATAACTGATCTGCGATCTGACGGTATACGTCATCAAAATTGTCCTTCGATTCATATATGTTATCAAAACTTTCAAACTGCACGCCTGCAGACTTCAGATTCTCAACGACCGGGTGCTCCTTGGTCCGCAGATAAACGAATTCAGCTGCCAGCAAGCGACTGTATACGCCATACGGCAGTTGTTCCAAATCACCGGCTCCAAGCCCCATTATTTCAATTTTACCCATATATTTCTCCTTCTGGAAATCTTTCCTATTTTAAGTCGCTCGTTTTATCCGGCAATTTGCGCAGCAGTTTTTTTCCGAACGGAATACTTAGCCACTCCCGCAAAGTAAAGAGCCTCACTTTTAGAATATACCATAAGAATACGCCCACACCAGCACAAACCGTCACTGCAGCTATCACAGAATCCGTCAGCCGGCCTCCATCCGTGAAGAGATGCCTTTCCAGACCAACCCGCAACGCCCCTACCGTAACAAAGAGGACAACGCAGCCAGCCATAAGTTTGAGGAAGAAGCGATCCCTGAACCACACTTCCCGCAAGGCGCGCTCACTGTTCAGCCAAAGCACCAACAGCATAGCAGCCAGACCGGCTATCAAGGCGATGCTTGCCCCCATCGTCCCCAACCGTTCCACCAACAGCAGATTGCCGAAGAACTTGACCGCAAGACCCGCTGCCAGGGCAACCAAGGAAATCTTGTATTGACCCAGACTTTGCAAGATGGAATGATAGGCGGTCATGATAGAAGCCGCAAAAATGGCCAAAATATACACGGACAACACCGTGATGCCTTCCCGGTCCCCGAAGAGCATGTTGTTGACGTTCGGCAGAATCGCCAGTAAACCCGTCACCGCTGCTGCGGAGAAGACACTTGTCATCCGCAGCAAAGACACGGCGGATCGGGTGAATTCGCCTTGGCGACCTTGGGAATGCGCTTGGCTCATCATCGGAATGAAGCTGGCAGAAAACCCGGTTCCCACAACCATGCCCAGTTGCACAAGCGGTTGGCCACGGTCATAGATCCCCTTGACATTTTTTGCCAATTCGCTGGTTGTACCGCCATCCAGCAAGCCGTTGTAAAGCGTAAACGAATCGATGAGCTGGAACAGGACCAGGATAGCGCTGAGCAGGCAAATCGTCGCCCCTTCAGTCGCATAGCGACGGATCAGGCGTCCCCATCGTGCAGCGGGCGCCTCCTGGTTTTCCTGCTGATCATCAAAGATTGGCGAATCATGATTCCGCCTTTCTTTGTAATAAGCAACCAACAGAATCAGGCTGGCCAGCACTGCACCAACAGTCGCGCCGCTCATGGCATTTGCACCCATCGCATAAAGGTCGCCTTTTGTTTTCGTGTACAGATAAGCAGCGAAAAGGATTGCCCCAACCCGCACCAGTTGCTCCGCCACCTGCGAAATCGCAGTCGGCTCCATGCGGTAGTTGCCTTGGAAGTACCCCCGCAACGTCGCCAGTATCGGCATCCACAAAAACATCCAAGATACCGACTGCAAAATAGGTTGCAAGTCAGGATCCCCCATCAGCCTCGCCAGTTGACCGGAAAAGCCATAGATGCCCAGGAAGAGGATGAAGCCGAAAATGCCAAGTATGACCAGGCTGCGCTTCATCATCATCCTGCGGGTCCCGCTGTCCGGCGTTTCCGCAATCATCTTGGAAAGGAATACCGGAAAGCCTGACAACGCGAACGTCATGCCGATGCCATAGATAGGATAAACTTGCTGATAGACATAGAAGCCAGTATTTCCCACCATATTCTGAAAGGGAACGCGGTACACCGCGCTGAGAACTTTGCTGATGAAAGCGGCCAGAGACAGCAACAACGCACCCTTCATCATCTGCTTCAAGCGATTATTTCCCATCTGTCGCTCCCGCTGTTTCTTCTGTTTCGTCTGTTTCGGCAACGCAGGCTTTGACGAATGCATTGAGATGGTTCAGCCATTGGCGGTTCGGTAAGTTCCCGATGACCAGGCTGACGACCAATTTGGCATTATTCAGATTGACCTGCGCCTTCAACGGTATTTTGCTGAGGGCTTCAAACACTGCCGGCCCTTGCAAGCGGACTGTCGCCTCCTGCGAGAAGGTGATGACGACCGTCTCGCCTTGGCGTTTGATCGTTTCAATCTGGCTCTTCTCGGCATAATTTTTGATCAGGCCGACCTCCAACAGATCGGACACTTCTTGCGGATAATCGCCGAAGCGGTCGATCAGATCCCCATTGATTTCATCATGATCTTCCACACCGTCGATGCGTTGGATACGTTTGTAGAAGTCGATTTTCTGGCGCTCATCCTCTATATAATCGGCAGGTATGTACGCGTCGATGCTCAAGTCGATTTCAACGATGGAACGCTTCGTTTTCGCTTTCAGGCCTCGTTTGGCCGCAACTGCCTCTCCCAGCATCTCGGAGTACAGATCGAATCCGACCGAGTCGATGAAGCCGTGTTGCTGCGCACCCAGAAGGTTCCCCGCTCCACGGATCGACAAGTCGCGCATGGCGATTTTGAATCCTGCACCCAGTTCCGTAAATTCCTTGATGGACTGCAGTCTTTTCTCGCTGACTTCGGTCAGCATTTTATTCGGCTGATACATCAAATAAGCGTAGGCAATCCGATTCGTCCTACCGACACGTCCGCGCAGTTGGTAGAGCTGCGATAATCCCATCTGATCGGCATTTTCTATGAAGAGAGTGTTGACGTTCGGGATATCCACACCCGTCTCGATGATGGTAGTGGTGACAAGCACATCGTAGCGACCTTCGATAAAATCCATGATGACATTCTCGAGCTGGACTTCGGTCATCTGGCCATGCGCCACTGCGACACGGACATCAGGGACGAGCTCGCGGATCTCTTCGGCTTTCTTCTCGATTGTTTCCACCCGATTATAGAGATAGAAGGCTTGACCTCCGCGGGCCATTTCCCTTTCGATCGCATCCCGTACGGCCCCGTTATTTTGTTCCATGACATACGTCTGAACAGGATAGCGGTTTGCCGGCGGTGTTTCGATGACAGAGAGATCCCTGACCCCCAGCATCGACATATGCAAGGTACGCGGGATCGGCGTTGCGGTCAACGTCAAGACATCCACCGAGGCTTTCATCTGTTTTAAACGTTCTTTGTGCTTCACACCGAAACGTTGCTCTTCATCGACCACCAACAATCCCAAGTCAGCAAACGTAACGTCCTTCGATAAGATCCGATGCGTGCCGATGACGATATCGACCGTGCCTTTCCGGATGCCCGCCAATGTTTCCTCTTGCTGTTTTTTCGTGCGGAAACGGCTCAACAAACCGATCTCAAATGGGTACTCTTCAAACCGTTGCGTCAACGATTCATAATGCTGTTGCGCCAAGATGGTCGTAGGGACAAGAAATGCTGCTTGCTTTCCTTCCTGCACCGCCTTGAAGATGGCACGCATTGCCACTTCCGTTTTGCCGTATCCGACATCACCGACCAGCAAGCGATCCATCGGTTTGATGTTCTCCATGTCCGCCTTGATTTCAGCGGCACTGCGCAGCTGATCGTCGGTTTCGGTATAAGGGAAGGCATTTTCGAATTCGAGCTGCTCCGGCGTATCAGGTTGATAGGCATATCCCTTTTCAGATTC
Organism: Trichococcus paludicola; assembly: GCF_003052295.1. Classification (GTDB taxonomy): domain Bacteria; phylum Bacillota; class Bacilli; order Lactobacillales; family Aerococcaceae; genus Trichococcus; species Trichococcus paludicola. The sequence continues at coordinate 396,938 of NZ_QBLC01000001.1, read as the reverse complement.
CCTGTTGGCGTAAAGTTCGATCAATTCATCGGCGATATCTTCGATTTTCGAGGCGACTTTCTTTTTCGTTTTCGCCCATTCCGTTCCGCCCAACTTGTGCATTTTAGGCGTTTTGGCATCGGAAGACACATATTTTTGAATCAAATGGATTTGTGTTACAGGAATGAATAATTTAGCGCCTTCCTGGTATGCGATCGACATGTAATCTTGGTGGACGCCGCCAACTTCGATGGTTTCCATGCCTGTGTAGAGGCCAATCCCGTGATTCACATGGACAACATAGTCACCAGGATTCAGTTCTGTATAGCTCTTTAATCTCTCCGCATTTGTCATTTTTTGGCGGCGTGGTTGCTTCTTCGTGACTTTGTTGAAAAGTTCTTTTTCAGTGACGAACACGACTTTTTCCTGCGGCAATTCAAAACCGTTCGCCATTCCGCCGACAAGGATGTTCACCTTATTCTCGATAAAAGGTTCCTTGCTTTTGATGTAGCTATGGATGCCGAAATCCGCGAATATCCGCTGCACCTTTTCAGCACGTTCCAGGGAAGGGACCATGACGAATACCGTCATATGCTGCTTGAGCCAACGCTCCATTTCCAACTTGACTTGCGGCATCTGACTGAAGAAGTTGTTCAGCGTGCGGTATTGGAAAGGATAAACTCCGTGGAACCGCATATTTCCGAAGCCTCTGTGGAACAGCGCATAATAGATGCGGTGCTGTTTGGATTTTTTGATCACTTCGCGGATATCGGCGCTGAAATCCTGCGAAGGCAGGCACACGCCTTCCGACACTTTGGCCATTTTCCATTCCGAAGATTCACTTTCGATTGTCCTTTCCACCTCAAGGATGCGGCTGTAATCGTCCACGATCAGCAGCGCGTCTTCGGCGATATAGTCCAAAACCGTAGGCTGTTCCGGATAGACCAAACTCGTGTACAGTTGCGGATCCCTGGATAGTTCGCCGCGCTTCATATTGTCCGTCAGCTCGGAGAATACGCGTTCCAGGCTTTCTTTTACTTCTTGATTTTTTATGGCTTTGATGGCCTTTTCAGCCTTTTTCTCTACCGCGCTGGCCTGCTTGGCTATCTCCTCTTTCGTGAAGATCGTGTCATGCGCCGGCAAAATTCGGACGGTTTCGATGGATGCGCTGGACTTTTGAGTATAGGCATCAAAGTAGCGCAATGTATCGATTTCGGTATCGAACAGTTCCATTCGCAAGGGGTTCTCCTCGTTCAGGGCATAGATGTCGATGATGCCTCCGCGGATGCTGAACTCGCCCGGGCTGGCAACCATCCGTTCACGGGTATAGCCCATTGCGACCAATTTTTCAGGCAGGCTGTCCAGATCCAACTCCATGCCGATGGTAAAATCAAGGCAATGCGCTTCCCAAATTGAAGCCGGAGAGAGGATTTTTTTAAATCCGGCAGCCGGGATCACGACGATCCCTTTTTTGCCGTTCTTCAGAAAATCCAATGTTTCGACCCTTTGACTGCGGTATTCAGGTGATGAAAAAGCCAGTTCCGCCGCGACCGATTCCTCCACAGGGAAGATATGGATGGGGACATCCGGCGCCATTTGACTGATGTCCTCATATACTTGCGTCGCTTGGAGCAGATTGGGGGTCAAGACGATGACCGGCTTCTGCAATTCTTCAAACAGGATATTCGTCAACAGGTTGCGGCCTGATCCGGAAAGCCCAGCCACCAATTGCGGTAATTCTGAATTGATTTCAGATAACACTGTCTGTATATTTTTCGTATTCTTCAAATATTTTTCTATTTCTTTCATGAATATTCTCCTCGTTCATGGTATGTTCTGCAGAAAAACGGTTATCGCTTTCATCTTGATTCACCTATGCAGGCTGTGCGGCAGACACAAAAGAGGTCCAGCTAAAGCTGAACCTAACCTTTTTTATTGAATTGATTCATTGTCTCCAAAAAATTATTCCCTTTGATGAAATGGTCGATAGCATCCACACTTTCTTTTACGGAATGCAACATTTCGGCGTGGTCATCCTTCGGAAAAGGGCTCAGCACATGCTGAATGACCGTCATACTATGTTGGGGCCTTCCGACTCCGATGCGGATCCGGTTGAAATCCTGTGTCCCTAAGTGCTGTATCAAACTTTTGATGCCATTATGTCCGCCAGCTCCACCTTTTTGGCGAAGCCTTATTTTGCCTACCGGCATATCCATGTCATCGTACACGACAACCAGATTTTCGATCGGGATGCTGTAGTAGTCCATCAATGGTCTTACCGCTCTTCCCGAATCATTCATGAAAGTCAGCGGTTTGACGAATAAAACTTTTTCACCATTTATGGTCGTTTCTATATACAACGCTTCAAATTTATTTTTATTGTATTTCTCTTTATTCTGAAAAGCCCATTCATCCAATGCAATAAAGCCGACATTGTGCTTCGTGTCGGTATACTTAGGACCTGGGTTTCCTAATCCAACGATCATTTTCATTTATATTCCCCTATTGTTTCCAGTCATAGTTATGTTCGCAAGAGGAGAAGCGCATGCTTTCCTTCTCTTTTACGCCAAAAAAGGCCGCACGGATGTCATCCGCACAGTTTGCTTTTGAATAGTATACCACATTCATCGGATAATCGTAAGAAATCGAATTGGGGCCCGCTAAAATTATTGTGAACAAAATCGCAATTGCCCATTGAAAACAGCAGTGTTTTATTTTATAATATATTTATATAATATTTCACAGGTTGTTCACTGTCTATCACTTTCGCGCAATCATCGCTGGTTCTGAAAATCTTTGCCGAGTGGGATAGGCCCAAAGAGTAATCACCTCTGTTTAGTGTTATAATAGAATCAGCAAATAGCGAGAGGAGCATTATAATGGCAGAATTGAGTGGAAATACAGGACAAAAAATTATTTTAGTCGGTGACGGCGCTGTAGGGTCAAGTTATGCGTTTGCATTGGTTACACAAAATATTGGTCATGAGTTGGGTATCATTGATATCAACAAAGCGAAAACAGAGGGAGACGCCATCGATCTTTCCCATGCTCTAGCTTATACCTCACCCAAAAAAATCTATGCAGCATCATACGCAGATTGCCACGACGCTGATATCGTTGTATTAACTGCAGGAGCTGCTCAAAAACCTGGTGAAACACGTCTCGATCTAGTAAGCAAGAACTTGCGTATCTTCAAGTCAATCATCGGAGAAATCATGGCTAGCGGTTTCGACGGCATTTTCTTGGTAGCATCCAATCCAGTGGATGTCCTCACTTATGCAACTTGGAAATTCTCAGGACTTCCTGCTAACCGCGTCATCGGTTCCGGTACTTCTCTGGACAGCGCTCGCTTCCGCCAAAGCATCGCTGCGCTTGTAGGTGTTGATACACGTAATGTTCATGCCTATATCTTAGGGGAACACGGCGACACCGAATTCCCTGTCTGGTCCCACGCTAACGTTGGTGGCCTGCAGATTTATGAATGGGTGAAACAAACTTCCGCTGTCGATGAAAAAGCTTTAGTCGATGTCTTCTTCAAAGTGCGCGATGCTGCATATGAAATCATCGAGAAAAAAGGAGCGACTTTCTACGGTATCGCTGTAGCTTTAGCCCGTATCACAAAAGCGATTCTGAATGACGAAAATGCGATCATGCCTTTATCCGTCTATCTGGATGGAGAATACAACCACAAAGATATCTTTATCGGCGTGCCGGCAGTCATCAACCGTACCGGTATCCGCAACATCATAGAAATTCCTTTATCTGATGCAGAACAGGAAAAAATGGATCTGTCCGCTAACACATTGAAAAAAGTGTTGAAAGAAGGATTCGCCAGCCTGGAAGCAGACGCAAAATAATCGTATCCGATTTCAAACACCCGTCAGCCCATTTTGGGGACGACGGGTGTTTTTTTGTTTTGGTTTGTTACGGGTTTTGGTATTGTGGTTTGGGGGCTTGGGGGCTCGAAAACATGAATTCTTTTGAGTTATTCATCTTTTCCGGCCTCCCTATGACACACTAGCCCGCGCAACGCCCCATTCATGCCGAACCACAGCCCTCGCCCAAACAAAAAAGCCCTCCAAGGGAGGACCTTTTTTCAAGCATCAGATTCTTATTCGATGATTACAAATTTTTCTTGGAACAATGGGCTTACTGAGCGATTTTCGTGGATACGTTTGATTGCTTCGGCAATCAATTGTGATACGGATACCACTACAATCTTATCGCTGACTTTGTCAGCAGGGATATTAATCGAATCAGTAACGATCAATTCTTTGATTACGGAGTTGTTAATGCGGTCCATGGCTGGACCTGACAATACAGCATGTGTGCAGCAAGCATAGACATCCAATGCGCCGGCATCTTGCAATGCTTGGGCAGCCAATGTGATTGTGCCTGCAGTATCGATCATGTCGTCAATCAAGATACATTTTTTGCCTTCGACATTACCGATGATGTTCATGACTTCGGCAACATTCGCTTTCGGTCTTCTCTTGTCGATGATGGCAATTGGCGCTTTGATGAATTCAGCCAGTTTGCGGGCTCTTGTCACGCCACCGTGATCAGGCGAAACAACTACCACGTCATCACGCAAGACTTCATGATCCAAGAAGTAGCTTGCCAATAACGGAGCTCCCAACAAATGATCAACCGGGATATCGAAGAAACCTTGGATTTGAGGAGCATGCATATCAAGTGTCAACAGTCTGTCAGCACCGGCATTGGTGATCATGTTCGCCACCAATTTCGCTGTGATCGGCTCACGTGATTGTGCTTTGCGGTCTTGGCGTGCATAGCCATAATAAGGCAATACGATATTGATCGTTTTGGCACTTGCGCGCTTCAAAGCATCAATCATGATCAAAAGTTCCATCAAGTGGTCGTTTACCGGAGAACTTGTCGATTGGATGACGTAAACGTGGCAACCGCGGATACTTTCGTCGATGTTGATTTTGATTTCACCGTCGCTGAATTGAGATGAAGAAAGGGTCCCTAACTCCACACCAACGTCAGCCGCAATTTTCTCAGCCAAAGGGCGATTTGAACTTAAGGAAAAAATCTTAAGTTTTGGATCTTTGTAATGTTCTGTCATGATAATCCTCCGTTAATCTTTTGTTTTTACCAAATTAAACACATACTGATATTATATTTTCAAAATCATTCTACCATACATGTATAAGGTTTTGCTTTATTTTTTGGCTGGCGGTAATTTTTCCCAATAGCCGGGTTTGTTCTCCTGGCGGCTGCGGGCGATGCCCATCGCGCCTTCAGGTACATCTTTTGTGATGGTCGAACCTGCAGCCAGGAATGTATTGGCCTCGACGTTGACAGGCGCCACAATGTTCACGTTGCAGCCGATGAACGTATTGTCACCAATGCTGGAACGGTGTTTGTGTTTGCCATCATAATTCACGAATACAGTACCACAACCGACGTTGATGTTTTTACCGAGATCCGCATCTCCCACATAAGTCAAGTGTCCGACTTTTGTGTCCTCATTCAATACCGCATTCTTCACTTCCACAAAATTTCCGATGTGGACGCGTTTTCCGATGTGGCTGTTCGGTCTCAAGTGGCTGAACGGGCCGATGTTGCTGTCCGATTCCATCACAGAGTCCTCAAGATTTGAACTTCTGATCTGGACACGGTCACCAATTGTTGTATTGCTCAGTTCTGAGCCTGATCCAATGAAACAATCTTCACCGATGATTGTTTTCCCTTTCAGGAACACGTTTGGTTCAATGACTGTATCGCTTCCGATGATCACATCAGATTCGATGTAAGTACTATCCGGGTCGATCAAGGTAACGCCATTGCGCATGTGCTTTTCATTGATGCGTCTCTTCATGTATACGGAAGCTTCCGACAACGCCACACGATCATTCACACCCAAAGCTTCTCCCATGTCGCTCATCTGATAAGCCGTCACGATTTCGCCTTGGTTCTTCAGGATTTCGATGACATCCGGTAAGTAGTACTCACCTTGCGCGTTGTTGTTGCCTACTGATTGCAGCGCGGCAAACAAGAACTTGTTATCGAAAGCATACGTACCGGTATTGATTTCATGCACCTGCACTTCTTCCGGAGAAGCGTCTTTTTGTTCCACAATTTTTTCTACATTATCTGACGCATTTCTGATGATACGGCCATAGCCTGTTGGATCAGCAGCATGCGCTGTCAGGATAGTTGCTTTCGCTTTTTTCTCTTCATGGTATTGCAGCAAGGATTCCAACGTGTCTGCAGTCAGGAGCGGCGTATCTCCGCAGATGACCAACGTAGTGCCCTCTTCGTTCTCCAGCACAGCTTGCGCTTGCAGGACAGCGTGACCTGTTCCCAATTGTTGCGCCTGCAATACATATTCCGAACGATTACCCAAGCATCCTTTAACAGTATCCGCACCGTGCCCTACAATTGTCACTACCTTCTCAATTCCAGCAGCCTCTACTTGATCCACGACGTGCTCTACCATTGGTTTTCCGCAAACTGCATGTAGTACTTTATAAAGCTTACTTTTCATGCGCGTTCCTTGACCAGCGGCAAGTATGATTGCAAAACGATTAGCCATAAGCAACTCCTATCTTTTCATTTTATTCCTTCAACTAAATTATCTTAGCCTAAAAACGTGCATTTTTCAATATGATGTCGTGCATAAATACAGACTTCTTTTCATTTTCTAATGGAAATACGAAGAATACGGATACATTGTTTCTTATTGACCGGTATTTTGGATATACTTGTAGACAGAAAGACACATCGAAAGGATTGATTTCAATGATAAAACCGACCGCATCATTTTGGATACACGAACTGTTGCTTCAGCCACATGCGGAAGGCGGCTATTTTCGTGAAACCGGCCATTCCCCCGAACTGATCGTTACCGAGGATCGGAGGGAACGCTATCTCTACAGCAATATCCTCTTCTTGCTGACTGCAGACAACCCTTCCCATTTTCACCGATTGAAATCCGATGAGGCTTGGTATTTCCATGAAGGCAGCCCGTTGACGATCCACCTGTTGCATCCCGACGGCCGCTACGAGGCGGTGAAAATGGGTCGCCATCCCGAAAAAGGCGAACTTTTCCAATTTACGGTTCCGAAAGGGGTCATCTTCGGGAGCAGTATCGAAGGACCATCAGGAGACTACGCGCTCGTGAGCTGCATGGTTTCCCCAGGATTCGATTACCGTGATTTTGAACTGCTGCCTCATGATGCGTTGCTGAAAGTCTATCCGGCTTGCAGCAACATTCTAGAAAAACTGGCCTACAAAAAACTTCCAGCGGATTCTTTCAGGAATGAACAAGTCTGAACTACCCCAACCCCTCTTAGGGATTCGTACTTTTTTCTTGCCAACACACCAAAGAGCCGGCCCCTAAACTTGCGTTTAGGGGCCAACTCTTTTTTCATGCTTAGGATCAATCGGTGCGTGAATCGAAATAATTGCCCAAGCCCACGCTGATGGAATGATCTTTCAGGTCGATATTGTTTACGCGGATCAGTGACGTATAATCGAACACTTCACGCTTGGAATTGTAGCCAGCTTCAGCGAATACCGTCACGCCGACTGTCTCCGATTCGAATTCGGAAATCATGCTGCGCATACCGTTGATGGTGCCGCCGCCTTTCAGGAAATCATCGACGATGAGAACTTTTGAACCGCGCGGCAAACTGCGCTTGGACAGTTCCATTTTTTCAACACGATCGGATGAACCTGAAACGTAATTGATACTCACTGTGGAGCCTTCGGTAATTTTCGAATCACGGCGCACGATGACGAACGGCACGTTTAGATAAGTGGCGACTGCTTGCGCGATCGGAACTCCCTTAGTGGCGACAGTCATGACTGCATCGACTTTTTTGTCGACGTATTGAGCCGCGATAACACGGCCGATTTTCTGCAGGATTTCCGGATTGCCGAGCATGTCGGAAAGATAAACGTATCCCCCTGGCAGCAGACGATCTTTACTGTTCATGATTTCGCACATTTCTTCTATAATTTCGCGGGCATTTTCTTTGGTGATTGTCGGAATATATTTCACGCCGCCTGCTGCACCCGGAAGCGTTTCGACAATCCCTGTTCCCCGATCTTCAAATGTTTTCTTGATGATGGATAAGTCTTCACTGATGGATGATTTCGCTGATTCATAACGTTTAGCGAAATAGGTCAATGAAATCAACCGATGTGGTCTTTCTAGTAAGTAACGGGTCATATCGACCAACCGTTCACTGCGCTTTATTTTCAATCCAAATCTCTCCTCATATTGCGTTCTTTTCCCTATTATATAGTTGATTTCTGAAAAATGGAAGCTTTTAATTGGTGATCGTTCGTTTTTAATCGAATTTCAGCAAAAAAAACAAGAGCAATGTTCCGCTCTTGTCCATATATCTTATTGTTAAGATTCTACTTCTTTTCGGCGATGACCTTATAGATGCTCGTCAAAATGAACATGGCCACGAAAACCAATGTGATAGTGGCTCCGGGAGGCGTCCCGTACTGATAGGATGCGAACAGTCCACCGTACATTCCCGTCAAACCGATGCCTATCCCAAGCAGGATGACACCGTTGAAGGTATGCACCAACCTCATCGAGATAGCTGCCGGCAGAATCATGATTGAAGAAACCAACAGCGACCCGGTAATCGGCATCACCACACTGATGGCGACCCCTGTGATGACAGAAACCAACAGCGACATCATTCGGACCGGCAAGCCTGCTGTATGAGCCGTGTCCTCATCAAAGGTCAACACATATAACGGTTTACGGAAAATAAGATACAACAGCACAACAATGACTGCCAAAGCCAACAAAATAAGGATCTGCTCGTCATTTATCGTGATGATCGATCCGAACAGATACTGTTCAACACTGGCGTTCTGCTTCCCGGAAACGAAGCTCATCAGCACCAATGCTACCGCCATCCCCGTAGCCATCAGAATCGCGATGGATATTTCCGAATAGCCTTTGAAGATGACGCGCAAATATTCGATTCCGATTGCTGCCAAAATGACGATTGCTAATGTGGTGAGCGTCGGATTAATGTTAAGAAGCATACCTAAAGCAACTCCGGCCAGGGAAACATGCGACAGCGTGTCCGCCATCAATGATTGACGGCGCAAAATCAGCAGCAGCCCCAAAATGGGTGCCATGATTGCGATTAATGTTGATGCTTGGAAGGCTCTTTGCATAAATCCATAGAGAAACATCTCCACGGCGAATCCTCCTTTCTGACCAACTGAATATGGGTATCCATGAACTCTTTGATATCTTCGTGCTCATGCGTAACCATGATGATTGCTTTGTTGTGGACTTGTGAATTGTGTTTCAGCAAGCGATAGAATCGCTCGCGTGATTCCTTGTCCATTCCGGTTGTCGGCTCATCGAGCACAAACAAGTCCGGATCGGTTGCAAAAATGCGGGCCAAAGCGATGCGTTGTTTTTGGCCACCGGAAAGTTCACCGATTTTTTTGTTGCGCATTTCCCACATGCCCACTGATTCTAAGGCTTTTTTTACATGGGTATTATCTTCTTCATCCAATTTTTTGAACCATTTGCCTTTTTGGTACCTGCCCGACTCCACAAACTCAAGTACCCTACTCGGAAAGCCGATATTGAACGACGAAATTTGCTGCGGTGCATAACCGATCGTAAGCTTTTCCCCACGATGGTTCACCTTCGAAATCGTCGCGCTGCCCTCACGGGGATTCAATAGTCCCAGGATGCTCTTCAATAAAGTGGATTTCGCCGCGCCGTTTTCGCCTGTAAGGATGACGAATTCCCCTTCGTGCACTTGGAATGTGATATCCTGAAGGACAGGTTCATCATCGTAATAGAACGACAGATGCTGTACATCGATATAGTCCACTTGAATTCCCCTCTTCTCTTATTGGATCACTTTTTTCAAAGCTGTCAAATTTTCTTCCATCACACTCAGGTAATCTTTACCCGCTTCCTGGTCTTCATCGGTTATCCCTTCAAGCGGGCTCAACACTTCCAGAGAGGCACCTGTTGCTTCAGCCAAGGTTTGCGCTGTTTTTGAGGATGCACTGTCCGAGTAATAAACGGTAGTGATTTGATTATCGATCATAAATTGCTGTAGTTCAGCCAGTTTGGCAGGATTCGGTTCCGCATCGGATGACACGTCGGAGACCGCCACTTCAGTCAGTTCGTAGCGACGGGCGATATAGCCAAACGCAGCGTGCTGGACGACGAATGTGCGGTTTTCGGCAGCCTCAAAGGCAGTCTGATAAGCCGCATCCAGTTCCGCCAATTTTTCGTTAAAGGCAGTTGCATTTGCTTCGTAACTCTCTTTATTGGCTTCATCCGCTTCAAGGACTCCGGTCAAAATGGCGTTGACTTCCTCTTGTGCATACACCGGGTCCAACCAGACATGTGGATCGACGCTGTGGGCAGTTTCGCCTTCTTCATCACTGTGCTCTTCTTCGGCAGCCGCAGCCTCTTCCAATTCAAAAAGCGCGATATTCTCGGCAGCTTCGACGACGATCACATCGCTCGATTCAATGGATTTCAGCACACTGGGTACCCACGTTTCCATTTCATCGCTGTTGTAGACGAACACATCAGCGTCAGCGATGGCCGCGATATCCTGCGGGGTCGGCTCATAGCCATGCGATTCTTGTCCGGCATCCAACAAAACGGAAACTTCACCATTGTCGCCCACCACATTTTTCGCAAAGTCGTACATCGGATAGAAGGTTGTGACAACCTTTATCCCATCCTCGGAAACGGCCGATTCATTGCTTCCGCTCGTTCCGCAACCAACCAGAACAAGGGCTGCTGCAGACAAAATGCCTGTCAGTTTCAATCTATTTAGCATAATTTATTATTCCTCCAAAACGTAATGATTACTGTTTAAGTCCCGATAGACACTTTATCACAATTGGATGCAACGCGTCAACCATTCCGCTTCCATTTCACAAGCAAAAACCGCAAACCCTTCAGAGGGGTTCACGGTTTTCTGTTCAATCTTCATTCAGCAGCCGGACCATGTATACTTCTTCGCAGAATCCGCGCAGACTGTTGTAGGCTCTTTTGATGCGCGAGGTGTTTCTGCTGAACCCGATGATGGTGGGGCCGCTGCCGCTCATCGTCACGCCGTCAAGGCCGTACTTCTCCATCCGGTCCTTCAATTGGCGCAGTTCCGGATGCTTATTGAAGGTCACTTGTTCCAAAGCATTGCCTACGTTCTGGCACATCCGCTCGTAGTCACCCTCCTCGATGGCTTGCGCTACGATGCGGGAAGTCGGCTTGTGCTGTAGTTGCTCGACATCCAGCAGTCGGAAAATGGTTTTCGTCGAGACGCTCAGGCGCGGTTTCGCCAAAATCACCCAACAGGATGGCATCGGCCGCAGTTTGCGGACGATTTCCCCTCGGCCTGATACGAAGGCTGTGCCGCCCACTATGCTATAGGGAACATCCGAGCCAACTTGGTTGCCGATCACAATCAGCTCCTCAACTGAAAGTTGCAGGTCCCAGATCTTGTTCAGCGCACGCAAAGCTGCAGCGGCATCTGTGCTGCCGCCACCCAATCCGGCAGCTACAGGGATTTTCTTGTCGATTTCGATTTTGATTCCCTTCTTTATCCCACAACGGTCTTTGAGGAGCTTCACTGCTTGATAGACATGATTCCGCGTATCCACTGGCAAAAACACTTTGTTCGTGTAGATTCTGATTTCATCTTTTTCGAGAGGAGTAAACGTAAGATGGTCCGCGAGGTCGACTGAAGCCATCACCATTTCGAGTTCATGATAAAGGTCATCCCGCTTATACAATACATCTAACGCCAAATTTATTTTTGCCGGTGCACGTTCAATCCATTCCATCGCTCCACGCTCCTCTCCACTGTTCTTATACTTACAATACTAGCTTAAGCGTGCTGTTTTTAAAAGAAATATATGTCAATAAACAAGAATTAGTTTCCGAATGAGCATTCTCGCCTGCATCAGCGATTTTTCCATAAAAAAAAACAGACATTTCGATGTCTGTTTGATTTATTTGGAATAAGTTCTTACATAATTTAAGCGTACAGGCATTTTTCTTCATCGTAAAATAAGATCTCTACAGCTTCGGTTAAAACATCTGCATAACTGTATGATACACGTTCAAATGCATTTTCGTTTTGGTCTAGATCAACCACAAATACAGCATGATACGTTTCCCGTAAAATACCTTTTCGTTCTGTCTTGCGTTTGCGTCCTGCTTGCGCAGTCAGCATAACTTTCTGCCCTAAGTGACATTCCAGTTGTTCCTTAATCTGACTCAAATTATCCGGCATTCTGTTTCACCTCACTGAGTCACAGTATAACACAGATAAATTTAATTTACAAGTATATCACAGAGGACGTATGCACGCAACTATGAAACGATTAAATTTTTAAAGAAATCTTATCAACTTTTTTTACCTATTTTTAGTAAAACTGCTGATCGGAAAATTGCAGCTTGAAGGCATCACCTTCCCATCGCAACGGGATCCGGAAGGTGATGCCTCCGTACCGATCGTGCCTCAAGATGCGAAAATATCAGGTCATCTTTTGATAGTTTATTGAACGTCCAAATATTTGACCAAGGCATTCGCCAAGTCCGCAAATTGTTCGATGCTCAGGGCTTCTCCCCGTTTTGAAGGCTCGATGCCGGCTTCTTCAAGTCCGGCTGTCAAAGCTGCCTTGACCTCATCCGTTTTGCCGTAGCGGGATTGCAGATTGTTCCAGAGTGTTTTTCTGCGTTGATTGAACCCGGCGCGCACCAAATCAAAGAAGAACGCCTCATCCGTAACCTTGACTTTAGGTTCCGCTCTGCGCTGCAGCTTCAGAATTGCCGAATCGACATTCGGTTGCGGCACAAAAACGGTTTTCGGAACGATGAAGGCAATCTCGGCTTCAGTATAGTAGTCGATCGCAATCGTCAATGAACCAAATGCTTTCGTTCCAGGTTTGGCTGTCATACGCTGCGCGACCTCTTTTTGCATCATCATCACAAACGTGTCGATCGGCAAATCAGTCTCTATGAAATTCATGATGATCGGCGTCGTGATATAGTAAGGCAGATTCGCTGCCACCACTAATCGTTCGGCCGGTTCAAAATGCTCTTCGATGACTTGCGGAACATTTGCTTCCAGAATATCCTGAAAAATAATTTCGATATTATCGTATTCCGCAAGTTCCGTCTTCAGGATCGGCGCCAAGCGTCTGTCCACCTCAAACGCCACTACTTTTTTGGCTTCTCTGGCAAGTCGTTCCGTCAAGGCTCCGATACCGGGCCCGATCTCGATGACATTGGTGTTTTCATCTATGCCCGCTGCAGCAACCATCTTCGTCAATATATTCGGGTCCACCAAAAAGTTTTGGCCCAAGCTTTTCTTCATGGTCAAATGGTATTTTTTTAAGATGGCGTTCGTTCTGCTCGGTGTTGCTATATCCTTATGGTATTCTAATCCGCTCATTTATTTTCCTCCTCCTGCCGCAAAGCGGTCAGGCTATCCTTTTCATCCAGTTCTTTCAAAATGGTCGTCATCGCTGCGTTAACAGCTTCTTTTTCCAATTGGAACATACGCAGGCGTTTCAACAACTGTTTCCCGTTCGTATGGCCAATCCCAAGCGCATCCCCCAGCAACTCCCGGTAACGGCCTGAGTCAGCGTGTCCGACCAGGTGCCATTCATCCAGGAATTTCCTGTCGATGTCGCTCGTTTCTGCTTGCCTTTGCGTGTAGATGTTCTTCAGCGCTTCCCTGATGATTTCCGGAGAAGCATGCTCGATTCCAAGGCTTCCGCCTTTCGGGGATTGCGCATCATCCTTGCGCAAGAACGCATGCTTGACACCAGGGATCCGTTCCACAATTGTTGCCCGGATCTTCCCACCCGGATAATCCGGATCGGTGAAGACGATGACGCCGCGTGTCGCTTGCGCGTGGGCAATCAGCTGCAAGGTTTCTTCGTTGATTGCCGATCCGTTCGTTTCGATCGTATCAGCCTCAACCGCCAGCTTGATCCGTCTCGTATCGTCTTTCCCCTCAACCACTATGATCTCTTCTATTTTCATCTGTCATCCAACCCAAACAATGTATTTGCGTTCTTGGTTGTCTGCAGCGCGATCTGTTCGAATGTCTGGCCGCGTATTTCAGCAATCTTTTCGGCTACATAGCGTACATAGGCCGGCTCATTTCGCTTTCCGCGGAAAGGAACGGGAGCCAGGTAAGGCGCATCGGTTTCGACCAAAAGTCTCTCGATTGGCACAGCTTTGGCCACTTCATGGACTTCCGTCGCCTTTTTGAAGGTGACGACGCCGCTGATTGAAATGTGCATGCCCAAATCCAAAAACTTCTTCATGTAGTCCACGTCACCGCTGAAGCTGTGCATGATGCCGCCTATGTCGCGCACATCCTCTTCCTTCAAAATGCGGTACGTGTCTTCGATGGCATCACGCATATGGATGCTGATCGGCAGTTCCAATTCTTTCGCGATCGCGATTTGCCTTCTGAACACTTTCGCTTGGACATCGTGCGGCGCAGTGTCCCAGTGATAGTCCAGGCCCATTTCGCCCATGGCAACAACTTTTTTCTCTTCAAGCAAGACCATCAGGCTGTCTTCCACTGCCGCAGTATAGGTCGCTGCTTCAGTGGGGTGCCAGCCGATGATGCTGTAGATTTCGGGATATTTTGCGCTCAATTCGAGCGATTTTTTTATTGTGTCCGCATCGAATCCCACGACCGCAAATCTTCCGACACCGGCTTCATGGGCCCTTTCGATGGCCGCGTCCGCATCATCCGCAAAAGCGTCCACATTCAGATGCGTGTGTGTATCAAATAATAGTTTATCCATAGATTCCTTTCCGGTTCCTGCGGGAAGGCCGTTGCCTGCCCTGATTCTTCTGCATCTAAAATGGACAAAGGAGTCCAGGACAACTGTCCCAGGCTCCTTGAATCACAAAAACCTTTATGCCACTGTCGAACCATTCGCTGCCGATTCTGGTGCAAGTATGACTTGAAGCACGCCATCCTTTTCAGCAGAAAGGATCATTCCTTGGCTGATTTCACCCTTCATCTTGCGCGCTTTCAGGTTAGCGACGATGATGACTTTTTTGCCGATGAAATACGCAGGATCCGGATACCATTGTGCAATACCGGACAGGATTTGGCGATGACCTTCGTCACCCGCATCTAGACGGAATTTCAGCAATTTGTCCGCGCCTTCGACCTTCTGGCAATCGATGACTTCAGCAACCTTCAGCTCGACTTTATCGAAGTCTTCATATTTGATCTGTTTTTCTTTTTCAGAAGTCAGTACGGTAGTCGTCGGATCCCACTCGGCCGCGACTGTTTCCTCTTCCACTGGGGTTGTTCCGCCCATTTGTTCCTTGATGTAGGCGACTTCTTCTTCCGTAACGAGACGAGGGAAGATCGGTGTGCCTTTTTCGACTACCTTCACGTCCGCCGGGAATGTTCCGAAGGCTACATTTTCCCAAGCGCCTTGTTTTTCGAAGTCCAATCCAAGTTGTTCATACATCCTGAAAGGTGCTTGCGTCATGAAAGGAGACAGGAGAATGCCGACGACGCGCAACGTTTCCGCCAAATGCGACATGACGCTTCCCAACTCCGCTTGCTTGGACTCGTCCTTCGCCAAGACCCATGGAGCCGTCTCATCGATGTATTTGTTCGCGCGTGAAATGAGGCGCCATGTTTCGGACAAGGCAGAACTGAACTGCATGTTGTCCATTTCCTTCTGGTAATTCTCGGTCACTTCCGCCGCCATCGCTTTGAGCTCCGCATCAAAAGCCGTTTCCGCTGCAAGCGCCGCTGGGATGTTCCCTCCGAAATATTTATTGATCATGGCGATTGTTCTGTTCAGCAAGTTGCCCAGGTCGTTCGCCAGATCATAATTGATCCGGTTCACGTAGTCTTCCGGCGTGAAGATGCCGTCGCTGCCGAAGGTCACTTCGCGCATCAGATAGTAGCGCAAAGCATCCAACCCGAAGCGGTCCACCAACATATCCGGATACACAACATTGCCTTTGGATTTGGACATTTTGCCTTCCTTCATCAACAACCAACCGTGTCCGAAAATTTTCTTCGGAAGCGGTAGATCCAGTGCCATCAGCATAATCGGCCAATAGATGGTGTGGAAGCGGACGATTTCTTTTCCGACCATGTGCACATCAGCCGGCCAATATTTTTGGTAAAGCGAGTCATCAGCCGAACCATAACCCAAGGCAGTGATGTAGTTCGCCAATGCATCAATCCAAACATAGACCACGTGCTTCGGATTGCTCTTTACGGGAATCCCCCAGGTAAAGGTCGTCCGTGATACAGCCAGATCCTCAAGGCCTGGTTTGATGAAATTGTTGACCATCTCGTTTTTGCGTGATTCCGGTTGGATGAAATCAGGATGCGCATCGTAATAAGCCAACAGGCGATCCGCGTATTTGCTCATGCGGAAGAAGTAGGACTCCTCTTTCACCAATTCGACTTCATGGCCGCTCGGAGCAACCCCGCCGATGATTTTTCCGTCGGCATCGCGGTAAACTTCAGCCAATTGGGTTTCCGTGAAGAACTCTTCGTCGGAAACGGAATACCAGCCTTCGTATTCGCCAAGATAGATGTCACCTTGTGCCAATAATTGTTCGAAAATCTGCTGAACAGCCTGCACATGATCATCATCAGTCGTGCGGATGAACTTGTTGTTGGAAATGTCCAGACGTTTCCACAGATCCTGCATATCCTGGGCCATGCCGTCGACATATTCTTTCGGTGTGATGCCCAATTCTGCAGCTTTGTTCTCGATTTTTTGCCCATGCTCATCTGAACCGGTCAGGTAGAACACATCGAATCCCATCAGTTTTTTATAGCGCGCCATTACATCGCATGCGATTGTGGAATACGCATTACCGATGTGGAGCTTACCGCTCGGATAATAGATTGGAGTAGTGATATAAAATGTATTTTTTTCTTTAGCCACGAATGAGTGCGCCTCCCTGAATTCTAAGTTATTTGCGAATGTACGCAACTTACCGTACCATTCTACCACAAAAGTCAAGGGTTGGGGCGCGAAATTCGAAACAAGCAGCAACCTCCCGCCATCGCCTACAACTCCGGATCCACGCACAAAAAAACCGAAAGCAACGTTCCGCTCCCGGCCTTTCCAGCATCATTCAGCTTTTTCAGTATAGTTGTGGATCGCATCCCGCAAAAAGGCGGCGGCCCCTTCGCCCGATGCTTTGTCGTAGTATGCCGTGAACCGTTCGTCATCGACATACATCTGGGCCAGCCCGCGGTGCGCTTCCGTGGAGTACGTCGGCCAAGTGTAGCTCAGCCACTGTTTATGCAGCGCAGCAACCGCAAGGGCAGCCTCTCCGCCGGCATCCCCTGTAGCCATCGCTTCGGTCAGCAGCTCCTGCAGGCGCACGGCCAGCTCCTGCATCGCGTCAAAATCCGCTTCGCTCATTCCCGCAAATTTTTTGTTTGAAGCCTTAATGGTCTTTTCGCCGTATTTTTCGCGGTTCTCTTGCCCGTAGCGGCTTTCGTTCTCGTCGAGCAGTTCCCTTTTCAAGCCTTCAAATTTTTCTTTGTCGCTCATCTTTTTTCCTCCTCTTTTTTCATCCAGCGTAGCCTCGACCGTTTTGATCAGCAATTCGATTTCTGCCTTTTTCTCCAACAACGCCTGTTTATGCGCGACCAACGATCGTTCCGCGTCATAGGCTGGGTCATCCATCGCTGCTTTGATCTCATCAAGCGCAAAGGACAGCTGCTTGAAGAACAGGATCTGCTGCAGCCTGTCTACCTCCGCTTCACCGTAGATGCGGTAGCCCGAGGAACTGGTGCGTTTGGGCTTCAGCAAGCCGATTTCATCATAGAAGCGCAGCGTCCGCGTGCTTACGCCGGCCAGCCGGCTCAATTTTTGGATCGTGTATTCCATACCTATCCCCTCCGATGATTTCATCATACACCTTGACGTTGCGTCAAGGTCAACAGATTCCTGTACAAGAAAAGCTGAACGGGTTCGTTCAGCCCTGAAAGAAATTTAGGAAATCTGGCCTCGCAACGTTCCCTACGGTCACCTTATACTGGGACTCTAAGGGATGAACCCCTAAGAGTCCCATGCAAATGAGCATCGCAGAGCGCAATTGCTGAGAGACTTCCTGCGTCAGCAGGTTAGTCGAACAGTATGTCTTGGCTCGCAGAGACAAGAGGTTCCTTTACCCTTTCCGAAGGGCTAACCCGTGAAGCTAGCCAACAATTTGGGACGCATGAAACATTTTGCTATCCTGTGAAACACCTATGGTGATGCACTTTTGAGTACAGAAATTTTATTCTTTCCTACATTATGCAAAAAAAGACAGCCCCGGAGGACTGTCGTGAATTTCGGATTATCTTGCAACACGTACGGCAAATGATGCGCCGGAAAGGTTGTAAGAAGAATAAGTAACGGTTTGGCCTGGTGCTGGAGCGTGGATGTATTGTCCGCCGCCTACGTAGATAGCTACGTGATAAGTCGCGCCTCTTGAACCCCAGAAAATCAAATCTCCCGCTTGTGCGGCTGATACAGCAATCTGCGTACCTGAGTTTTCTTGAGGAACTGTGTAGCCACCGATTTCGATGCCGTATGCCTGTCTGAAAACATAAGAAGTGAAGCCTGAGCAGTCAAAGCCTGATGGTGTTTTTCCACCCCATACATAAGGAACCCCGATGTATTGTGCAGCAATGGAAACAACATCGCCTGTTGGTGCTGATAATGCCGGTGCAGTCACGACTGGCGCAGCCACAACGGGTGCGCTGACGACTGGTGCAGCTGCTGCAGGAGCAGACACAACTGGTGCACTCTCAACAACTGGTGCAGCGGCAACTGTTTGAGCAGGAGCTGAGCTAGCAGTTGTTGCTGACTCGGAACTTGCAACCGTGCTTGATGCAATGTCGACGGATGAAGCAGCAGCAGAAGATTCTTCTGAACTTGCTTGTGCGACTGTTGCAGCTACAGTAGCTGCGGCAGCTTCAGCGGCGGCAATGGAAGCAGCCTCTGCGGCAGCACGTTGATCAGCTTCTTCTTTTTGTGCCAAGAACATTTCACGGTCGGATTCAGCTGTTGCTTTTTCAGCAGCCAAAGCGGCAACTGCGCTTTCTTGTTCGATTCTCTTCACTTGCAGATCGCCTTTAAGTTGTTCCAACTCCATGGCCATTGCATTGATTTCGTTTAAGTTATCTTCTGTTTTATTTTTCTTGTCTTCAACAGCTTTTTGATCCGCAACTTGCTGTTCTACCAATTCTTTATTGGCAGAAACCATTTTTGATACAACATCGATGCGGGATACTAAATCCGTGAAGGATTCTGATGATACGATGAAGTTCAAGTAGTTTTCGTTTGAACCGTTCACTTGAACAGATCTTGCTTGTTCATCCAATTGCTCTTCGCGTTGCGCGATGACAACTTGCAATTCGGCAATATCTTCTTGTAAAGCAACAATCTCATCTTGTGTCTTTACGCGGTTTGCCAATAAAGTCTCTGCTCTTTTTTCGGCTGCATCAACTTCTGCAGTGATTGCAGACAAGTTTTCTTCTACCGTACTTTGTTTGCTGTCCAATTCAGAAATTTTTGTTTCTTGCTGTTGGATTTTGGTTAAGATTTCATCTGCTTGCGCTGTAAAAGGCGTTACTATACTTGTTGCAAGGATCGTACCTGCTAATGCGATAGCCACTAATTTCTTCTTCAAGTCTAATTCCTCCACTTACATTCGATTGTAGTTAGTTATAATTCTTATATATCTTTTAACTTTTTATAGTTTTCCTTAAGATTCATCAACATAATGAATCATAACATAGTTTTTTTTCGTTTAACTCGGTTTCGTCAAGTTGTATCCTAACTGTAACAATTCTGTAAAACGATTCCCCTAATGTGTCCAAATCAGCGCCATCAGTAATATTTCATGCACCTCCCCCTTTTGTAACATTTCAGCAACATTACTTTTTTCATTGTCACTGTTGACATTTAAAGTTTTACTGCGCTATACTTACGGCAATTAACCAATACAATAAAAAGCGATGAAAAAGACAGTAGAATCGGGATTTTGTCCTTCAGAGAGTCAGCGGTTGGTGGAAGCTGATGCAAGCCTGGATTCGAATTACACTTTGGAGCTTTCTTATGCGCATAAGCGGTCGGCATACGATACATGTCAGAGTGGCAAAGTCTTTCCGATTTCGGGATGATTCTGCAAGCTGGGTGGTAACACGGTAACTATCGTCCCTGTTCAAACAAGTATTTTCTTGTCTGGACAGGGATTTTTTTGCATATAAATTTATGAGAAAAGGAATGAAGCACATGAATATCATCGATGAATTAGAATGGCGCGGCGCCATCAACCAACAAACGGATGCAGCAGGTCTACGCAAATTAACGGAGGATGAGCAGATTGGCCTCTATTGCGGCGTTGACCCTACCGGTGACAGCCTGCATATCGGACATCTGATTCCCTTCATCGTATTGAAGAGATTCCAATTGGCCGGACACAGGCCAGTCATCCTGATCGGCGGAGCGACCGGATCGATCGGAGACCCAAGCGGAAAGAGCGAAGAGCGTGTCCTGCAATCGATGGATCAGGTCGTCGAGAATGCAAATGCTTTGACCTCTCAAATGAAGAAACTATTCTTGTCCGACAGTTCAGCTGACATCCGTCTAGTCAATAACTATGATTGGACCAAAGATTTGACGCTGTTGGATTTCCTGCGCGACTTCGGCAAAAATTTCAACATCAATACGATGTTGGCAAAAGATATCGTAGCCAGTCGTCTGGATACCGGCATTTCCTTCACGGAATTCACATACCAAATTCTACAGTCCATGGACTTCCTGCATCTTTTCCAGAATGAAGGCGTCAACCTTCAGATCGGCGGCCAGGATCAATGGGGCAATATCACTGCCGGTTTGGATCTGATACGCAAAAAAGAAGGCGCGGAAGCAAAAGCTTTCGGTTTGACGATTCCGTTGATGCTGAAGGCGGACGGAACGAAATTCGGCAAGACTGCCGGCGGTGCTGTCTGGTTGGACCCTAAGAAAACAACACCTTACGAATTCTACCAATTCTGGGTGAACCAGGACGACCGTGATGTCATCAAATACTTAAAATACTTCACTTTCCTTTCGAAGGAAGAAATTGATGCGCTGACTGAAAAAGTGGAAACAGAGCCGCACAAACGCGAAGCCCAAAAAATATTGGCATCGGAAATGACGCGCTTCGTCCACAGCGAACAGGCCTTGGCGGACGCTCTCAAGATCACCGAAGCCCTGTTTACCGGCGAAGTGAAGGAATTGACTGCCGATGAAATCGCTGAAGGCTTCAAAAATATGCCGACTTTCGAATCCGACCTGAAGGAACAGGAATTGGTCACTTGGCTGGTCGATCTCGGCATCGAACCATCACGCCGTCAATCACGCGAAGACATCCAAAACGGCGCCATCTCGATCAATGGCGACAAAGTCACGGATCTGGCATTCGTCATCACTGCCGAAAATTCTTTCGAAGGCCGCTTCATCTTAGTACGTCGCGGCAAAAAGAAATATTTCCTGGTTAAATTGGTGGCTTGATATGACAACCCCACAACTCTTTTCGCGCGAAGCCGCACTCCGGTTGGAACCGGTCGAGAACATGGAGCAAATCAACGAACTGTCCCGCTTGGCTGACATCATCTGGCATGAGTACTATCTGCCGATCCTGGGACCAGCGCAGGTAACCTATATGTTGGAGAACATCCAATCCAGAGCAAACCTGGAAGAGGATATCGAAACAGGCAAATTGGATTATTTCCTCATCAAAAGCGAGGGCCAATCCGCCGGTTACTTGGCTATCCAATTACAGGACGACAAGCTGTTCATCAGCAAGCTCTACCTGCTACAGGAAGCCCGCGGACAAGGCTACGCCTATCAGATCCTGCAGAAAATGGTCGATCTGGCCATCAGGGAACAGAAAAAAGTCCTGGAGCTTACCGTCAACAAATACAATGAAGGTTCGATCGCTTTCTATGAAAAATACGGTTTTGTGCGCACGGAATCCATCGTTGCCCCCATCGGAGGCGGCTTCGTAATGGACGACTACGTCTACCAATATCCCCTCGCACCAAAACGATAGACAACACAAATAGAGGACAGCTGAACACTTCCTCAGCTGTCCTCTATTTTTTTGCGCTTCCTAATTCGACCACTCTTTCGGGCTCCACATCCGCCCGTCCAGTTCGCCCTCCATCTGTTCCATCCGTTGATGCTGCTCCTGGAAAAGCTTCTTCGTTTCCTGAAAAAGCGCTTTTTGCCGGTAATCCTTGCTTGCTTCCACTAAATGGTCCAGTTGTTTCTGCACCCAATTTTCAGTCTCCATTGTCACCCCCCGCTTTGCCTTTGCCTTTATCCCAGCTGATTGCCTTCCATTTGCGCCAACGTCCACGCCAGATCATCCAAGTGCTCGCGGTTGTCCTCCAAAACGGTAAGCAGATGCTCCACCAGTTGCTGATCCGCTTCGGAAAGTCCCGCTTTCCCGAGCGACTGCAGTTGGAGTTTGAACCAATTTTCTGAAGTCTTGAGACTGGCGTCATTGTCTTTGGTCAGGTATTGCTGATAAGCGATCAGCAATTCTTTCTTCTTGCTGTCGCTCAGATAATCGAACTTCGAAACGACGAGCGTCGGCAAGTACACCATGCCGCATTTCCTTGCCATCGCCTGAAACGGCCGGGTCAGTTCCGAAATCGTGAAGCCTTCCCTGCCCCCCGCTTGGTATTCGCGTTCATTCACACCAAGGGCCAGAACGAGGCCGAATTCTTTCCCCGACAGCCTGCTTCCGTCAGCTCCGTAGGCGAAACCTTCAGTCAGGACGACATCCTGCCATTGCTTCAACAAAGCAGGCGAGCTGTACCAATAGAACGGGAATTGGAAGATTATACGGTCATACTGGAGCAATTGCTGTTGCTCGGCCTCCCGATCGATCTGTCCATCCGGATAAACCGATTCGAGATGGTGCCAAGTCACCCCTTCAGCCGGAAGACTTTCCCACAGAAACCTTTGCGCGTTGGAATCAGCCAGCGTCGGGTGGCTGACTATGATCACTGTTTGCATCCTTTCACCTCATTCACTCAATAGTTCTTCATCCGAATCATAACAAGCTGCCGGCCAGAGTTCAAGTTGCACGCTCATCCTGTCCAAAACCAACAAAAATCCCTTCCCTCACCATCCGCTTAATCCGGATGCAAAGGAAGGGATATTGTATTATAGGTTTGCGGTAATGATCAGTGCTTGGTCCTGCGCCTTCAGGCATAATTCCTGCGCCTTGAAGATATGTTCCTGCGTCATCGCATTTTCGGTGCGGTTGATGCAGTCCAAGATCATTTCGCCGAAGAACGGGAACCCGACTTCGCCCGCCAATGAGTAATGCTCCTCGCCATCCTTCGTCACCAGGAAGAGGTGATCGCCAGTCTGTTCGGTCGCCACGTTGATATATTTGCGGATTTCGATTGTTCCTTCGGTCCCTGTGATGAACGTGCGTCCGTCACCCCATGTTCCGAGTCCGTCCGGCGTGAACCAATCGACTTTGAAGATGAAGGTTGCGCCATTATCGCCGACGAGCGTGGCATCACCATAGTCCTCCAACTCGGGCGTAGTCGGATTGTTGTAGTTCCCGACTTTGCTGTGCAGCACTTTCGCATCGGTATTACCCGTATAGTGAAGGAACTGCTCGATCTGGTGGCTGCCGATGTCGGCCAAAATGCCGCCGTACTGTTCTTTTTTGAAGAACCAATCCGGACGTTTCTCCTTGTCGAGACGGTGCGGTCCGAATCCGGTCACTTGGATGACGCGGCCGATCCTGCCCTCTTCGATCAGTTGGCCGGCAAATACAGCTCCTTCCACGTGCAGGCGTTCGCTGAAGTAGACCCAATATTTTTTCCCGGTCTCTGCTACGACTTTTTTGGTCTCTTCCAGTTGTTCAAGTGTCGTGAAGCCTGTCTTGTCCGTGAAGTAGTCTTTTCCTGCCCGCATGACGCGGTTTCCTAAAGCACTGCGCAAATTAGGCACTGCCGCCGCCGCGACCAATTGGATTTCCGGATCTTCCAGGATCTGCTCCAATGAATCGGCGACCGCAACATCCGGGAAAGATTCCAAGTAATTCGCTACCTTTCCCGCATCCGAATCGTACACATATTTGATTGTGGCGCCGGCTTCGATCAGGCCGTTCGTCATGCCATTGATGTGCCCGTGGTCCAATGCCGTTACGCCGACATTGAATGCTCCCGGTTCCACTACCCGATTGACTTTCCCTTTCGGGGCATAATTCATTCCATCTTTATTTCCCACTCGCAAGACCTCCATAGTTTTCATTTATATAGGAAGAAGTCCGAAGAGAATTTCCTCCGAACTTCTTCATCCGATTGATCAGAACAGGTTTCCGTAACCCAATTCCAACAGATAATCACGGGATATTTTCAGGCTTTCGAACGGATCCACACCGTACGTGTCATCCTGTTCGACCAAAAGGTAGCGCACGCCGGAAGCGATGCTTTCTTCGATGATGTCCTTCAAAGGCAGACTGCCTGTCCCCAATTCAGCGAATTGGATGACATCCGTGAAAGCAGCCATGAATTTCGCATGCTCGCCTTTGTATAGCGCATCAAAAGCTTCATCCGGAATCGCTGCAATGCGGTAGTCCTTCAGATGGATCAGTTCCACTTTGCCTTTGTAGTCCTTAATGACTTCAAGCGGATTGGCTCCGCCGCGCTGCACCCAGTGGACATCCAATTCAAAGCCTAACAACGGCGCTTTTTCGCGGATGATGTCCAACAGGAATTTGCCGTCGTATTTGCGGAATTCGATGTGATGATTATGGTAGTACAAAGTGATGCCATCTTCTTTCAGCTTGTGGGTCACTTCGTTCGCATCCTTGCAGAATTCCAGCACTTTGTCCAAGCTGGCCATCGCATCGAAAGGCAAGATGCCGATGCGCAACAGATCCGTACCGACCGCTTTGCAGTCAGCCACAATTTTGTCGTAGTCGGTCGTCAAAGATTCGCCGCCCGGCATCTGCGGCTTCAAAGCAGCAGTCATCGATGCTATTTCCATTCCAAAATCGGCCGTCGCTTTTTGGATTTGGGCGATATTCTCGGGCGTTGTCGCCACCTGAGAGATTTCGATCGAGTTGTATCCGATTTCATGCAATTTCTTCAACGTTTCGTAAGGCCCTACTTCTTCAAAACTTTTCTTGATTGTTGACGCTTGTACACCTATCTTAACTTTAGACATGTATAATTTCCTCCATTTCGATTGTACGCTTTTCTTTTGATGATAATTTCATCGCATCGATCATCAGCATGGCCGGCAAGGCATCCCGGACCGTCACATAATCATCCGTGTCCGCTTCGATCGCGTTGTAGAAACGCTGGATCAGGGCAGAATGGCTCGGACCGTAGTAAAATTTCGTCCCTTGCAACGGCGTGTCCTGCAGGTGCAGTTCTTTTTCTCCGGAACTGTTCGAACGATACAAACAGTTGTCCTTGATCGTGAATTTTGCCTTTTCGGTGATGACCTGCAATTCTACGCTGGAATTCTCGACATAGGCATTGGTCGACATATAGAAACCGCGGGCGCCGTTTTTGAATGTGAAATTCGCGACGGCAGTGTCCTCAACTTCGATGTCATAGTCCGTGATGTTCGACAGGCTGGCTTTGCAGCGGTCGATTTCCCCGCCCAGGACCTGCATCAGATCAAGCGTGTGGATGGCCTGATTGATGATCGATCCACCGCCGGCAAATTCCATCTGACCGCGCCATGGTTTGGTGGTGTAATAGGTTTCAGGCCGATGCCATGCCACCAGTCCTTTCACCGCTGTCACTGCCCCGACGTTCTCGTCCGCGAGCAATTTTCCCAGTTCCAAAAACGTTTCGTTGTAGCGATTCTGGAAACACACGCCGATTTTCTTGTTGCTTCCATCTGCCAAGGCGAGCGTCTTCAAGCCTTCTTCATAATCCAAGGCTAAGGGCTTTTCCTGGAAAACGTGCACGTCTTTTTCAATACAGAGTTTCGTGATCGGATAATGCAGATAGTGCGGCAGGCAGATATGTACAACATCCAATCCCTCTTTTTCCAACATCGTTTCTACGTCTGTGTAAAAAGGCACATCAGGATATTTGCTCTTCAAGGCTTCATTTACGTCGCAGACCGCAACCAATTCACCGTTGTCGCTGGCATCGATAGCATATTTGTGGACAGGCGATACATCCCCTAATCCGATTATTGCCGCTCTTAACATCTCTGATCACGTCACTTTCTTATTTTCTTTGTTCGAATTTTCCTTCTTCAGCGATGCGTTTGTTCAGCTCTGCCAAATACAGGTCGCCGTCCACATTGTAGTCCACTTCTTTATCCAACCAAGAGGACAGGTGCATCGCATTCGCCAGAGTAACACCATTGATACCTTCTTCGCCGTTGGCCAATAAAGGCTCCCCTTTTCCGATATGATCGGCAAAATTATTCAACACAGAAATGTGCTGCAGACCTTGTGGAGTAACAAACTCTTCTTCGGTGATTTTTACGTAATCTTCCATCTTGATTTGTCCCATGAAGAGTTTCATGACATCCTGCATGTCCATGTTTTCGGACAGTTCAGCTTCAGGAGCGGTCAATTGTTTCACGATCAGTTTCTTCGAATCTTCGACGATTATTTTCCCTTTCGTCCCAAAGATTTCGAAGCGGTCCGTCCCGACAATGTCGTTTGTGCAGGTGATGAATGAACCGGTAGCGCCGTTGCCGAAGTCCAAGAGTGCGTTCACTTCATTTTCGACGACGATGTTACGTCCAGCACCATATTGAAGCTTCGCGTAGACTTTTTCAGGCTTTCCGCAGATCCATTGCAGCAGATCCAATTGGTGAGGAGCTTGGTTCACAAGTACGCCGCCGCCTTCTCCGCCCCAAGTTGCACGCCATGCGCTCTGGTTGTAGTAGCCTTGCGGTCTCCACCAAGTTGTGATGATCCAAGTGGCGCGCTGCAACTCGCCGATCGCTTTTTCATCCATCAATTGTTTCACTCTGCGGTAAAGCGGGTTTGTGCGTTGGTTGAAGAAGATCGCAAAAGTCGTTTCCGGGTATTTCTTCGATGTTTCGATCAATCGTTCCACATCTTTCGTATAAACACCTGCCGGCTTTTCGCCCAACAAATGGATGCCGCGTTCAAGTGCCGCGATGCCCATCATGCAGTGGTCATAGTGCGGGACTGTCGTTACGATTGCGTTTACAATACCCGATTCCAAAAGATCCAGGTAGTTGTCGAAGAAAGGCATTCCAGGGAAATCTTCGGC
This sequence comes from Trichococcus paludicola, assembly GCF_003052295.1. Classification (GTDB taxonomy): domain Bacteria; phylum Bacillota; class Bacilli; order Lactobacillales; family Aerococcaceae; genus Trichococcus; species Trichococcus paludicola. Next base: position 369,642 of record NZ_QBLC01000001.1, on the reverse strand, counting down.
GATTTTCGCTTTTTTAGCCGGATCGTTGTCGCAGATTGCTGCCAACTCGATGTTGTCGTTCAGTCGCTCATCGTTGTTCTTGAAGAACCCTGCGTACATGCCGCCTTCTGCACCATAACCAATAATTCCTAATTTCACTTTTTCTGTCATTCTCATCATTCTCCTTTTTGTATGCTGATTCTATTGTTTTTTCTGTAATTACTGGGTGTACTGCCGATGTTCTGTTTGAAATATCTGCTGAAATGGGCATCGCTTTCAAAACCGCATTCGCCGGAAATCGTTTTGATGGATTTGGATGGCTCCATCAATAATGCCGTGCACGCTTGTGATAGCCGATATCCCATCGCATAAGCCATGATAGTGTTTCCTGTGATTTCTTTGAAAGCATGGGACAAATAGGATTTGCTCAAATTAAGGGCTTGGGCGATATCATCGATATTGAACGAATCACGGTAATGCCTGAAAATGTATTCCGAAACCTTTTCCGCTATCTGTGTCTTTTCATCGACATAGGCTTGTCCTTTTTCTACAATCTTATCCGTTGAAGAATCTATCATCAGAAGCAACTGGATTAAAGCCAGTTTGCGTTTCGCTTCATTTGCATAGGATTGGTCCAATTGCTGCAAATGATTCATTTCCCGGATAGCATTTTCCAATAGGAGTTCATCCTTCTTTCGGAAAGTCCGAATGAGACCATTGCGATTTTCAGTAAAGAATCGCAAAAGATAGTCAATGTTCAGGTCATTCAGTAAAGGTGCAATCCAATCGGCATCGAAATGGACAATGCTGCGTTCATAGGCATCCTTGTCGCCGATTACGTAGGCACGGTGAACCGTCATCCCATCCATCATCAGCAAGTCGCCGGGCTGAAGGTAATAGATTTTATTGCCGACCAGGAATCGGCAATTTCCGCCGTGGAACAGGAAAATTTCATATTGCGGATGTGTATGGAAGTCAAGGGCATAGGCTTGTCCTTTGACGTGATATCCGATCAACAATTTTTCAATGATACGTGTCACCTCCCTCTCTTTGACACTTTAGAGTATAAAATAATAGCGGTTACAATTCAATGTCCTGAAATGCTTACATTTTTAAAATAATTGACTGAGAGTGCTTATTGTTGTTCGAAAAAACAAAGTCGAGAAAAAATTTTCTCGACTTCACTTGGTGCAGCAGTGTTTTGGGTGATTTGTGAACAAAATGGCACATTGGTTGGATAGTCACTGAATGCGAATCATCGTATCCTGTAGAACGGTTCTGATTCGCAGATACCGCTCCCGTTTCGCAAACAGTGGATGTCCACAAGAGAGGTGGACATCCACTGTTCACTCCAACTTCCGGGTATCTAAACGCGAATCATCACACTCTGTTTTAGTTGAACTCTGAATCCCAGAAACCTGCGCCTAAGCTGACAACCACACACGGACAAAAAACGTCCGCTTTGTGGTTGTCCTCTTAGTGCTCGGTTTCTACCCGGGATTCATCGTATCCTCCTATAATTTTGCTTGCCATTTATCTGTCCAAACCAGGTCGTTGTGGCCGCCTTTGAATTCGGATTTGCCTTCTAGTTTGTCCACGACTTGTTTGATTGTTTCTTGGTTATTGTGATAAGCATTGATGAATGTTTTCACCATTGTCGCATCATGCAGATGTGTCGTGAAATTCAATGATACGAATGCATGCGGAACTTCCCAAACAAACCAAGGAACTTCGTTGGCCATGGCCGTGCTCCATTGGATACGGTAGTTGTTTTGAGCGCCGTAGCCGACGATGTCAGAAACTTCCAAAGCGAAATCCACTTCATCACGGTATTTCAAAGTGGCGCCTTTTACGCGGGAGCCGCGTTCGTTGACGGTCACTTCATAGCCGCGGCTTGTCAATTCATCAACGAAAAGTTGTTGCGTTGCTGAACCGGCATCGTTGATTCCGCCCTTTTCGCCTTCCAAAATGTACAAGCGGATGCGTTTGTGATCAACAGGGTTGATCGGCAAGTTGTTTTGGGTATCTTTGATCAAAGAAATCCCTTTATCAGCCGCTTCCGCTCTCCATTGCAGATGTTCTTCACAGCCGATGACGTTCAAGTCTTCGCGCGTACGCAACAATGTGCCGTTTGCTTGTTTTTCAGGCAAATGCAATTTAGCTTTCAAGCCCAAGATACGACGCAAAGCATCAGTCAAACGTTCTTCCGTGATGACGCCGTTTTGGTAGCCTTTCAACATGAAACCGAAGTCCTCTTCGATGTTGTTGAAGAACAGGAACATATCGCAACCAGCAGCGATTGCTTTTGGAACGTAGTCTTCGCGGCGCATAGCCGATGTCATGCCCAGCATGTGCGTTGCATCGGTGATGACAAGGCCATTGAAGTTCAGTTCGCCCTTCAATTCATCTTGGATCAATTCTTCCGCTAACGTTGCCGGCATAATGTCTTTGTCTTCCAAAGCAGGGTTCAATTCTTTTTGCAAAGCAGGGACTGCAATGTGTCCAGCCATGATCATTTCAACACCGCGATCGATGTGGTTTTGGTAAACTTTACCGAATGAAGCGCGCCATTCTTCAGGGCTCAATTCATTGATTCCCAACACCAGATGTTGGTCGCGTTCTTCTGTTCCGTCTCCTGGGAAGTGCTTGATGCATTGGATAACGCCGTCTTCCATGTTTTCGCCATTCTCAGCAGTCAATCCATCCAAATACGCATTTGTGTATTTGATGACTGTTTCTGCATCCGTACCATAAGCACGTGTATTGACAATTGTGTTTCTCCAGTTGTAAAGGATGTCCACACATGGGTCGAAGTTGACGTTGACGCCTAAAGCTTTTTCTTCACGGGCAGAAACCAAGCCTGCATGATAAGAAACTTGCGGGTCGCCTGCAGCTTCACACTGTGCGCCAGAAGCGATGTACGTACCCTCACCACAAGCACCGTTTCCGCCTGCATCGCAGTTGGCAGCCACCAATAGAGGGATTTTGGACATGGATTGCAAATCATTCAATAAATCTTGGATATCTTCTTTTGAATTGCCGTGATAGCGTGCAGCTCCGATATGGAATTTTTCGATGATTTCTTTGTTTGTGAAGTCGTTCCCTGAGAAGGCATCGTTACCGAAGAAGAAAAGATTCGTGAACAGTTGTCCCACTTTTTCCTCATCCGTCATACCAGCGATCGTTTCGTTTACCCAACCGACCTGTTTGTCGTTCAGATTGTACGGTTTTGCTTTTAAATCAACTAATTTTGGCACTTTTTTTCCTCCTGTTAACGTAATGTTCCTAACTTGCAAATCTTGGAATGGCTGTTAATCGAATTGAGCCAATAAGGCATGGAATTCCCCAAGAACTTTTTCCTGGTATGCTCCTGCATACTCTTTGTTCAGGAATTTCTCGATCGCTTCATTGCTCAGGCGTTCCCAAGAGAATTCTTCTTTTCCGAAAAGAATCGGATAATAGAATACGCCATTCACCGCTGCCGCTTGTTCATCTCCAGGTGCGTCGCCGACCATCAAAATTTCGTCCGCTGCATAACCTTTCGTCAACAGATCAGCGATTGCGTCCGCTTTGCTGCCGACTTCCTGTCCGTAGACTACGTCAACTTGCGGCATCAGATTGTGTCTGTTCCATTCGCTGTTCAAAGCTTCGCTGTTGGCTGAGCTCACGATTGCGACATCCGTCAGGCCATGGATTTTTGTCAATCCTTCGAGAACGCCAGGGAAAGGCTTGTCTTCGCCCGCCAATTCGGTTTCGATGCCTTCGTTGACTTTCTTGCTCCATACCAAAGCTTTTTCCAAATCAGCAGAAGTCGCTTTCGCGATCTCCGCTTCAAGGGAAGCATTCGATAAGGATGGCGCATTGTTTGCCCAATCGGTCAGTGCCGTAATATCGCCGATGTCTTCGCCTTTTTCCTGCGCTTCAATCAACGTCAATACCAATGCTTTGAAGCGATTGATACCGCGTGTGCTGGAAAACAGGTTGATGCGGTTCCAGTCAGCCAAGAAAGTTTCGCGATCTTTGATGCCATACTCATCCGCTGCCAAAGGACCGAAGAAACGTTCATGCTTCACGTTCATCGTATCCATCGCGCAACCGTCGGAGTCGACACATACTAGGAATTTTTTTTGTTTCGTAAATTGTGTTGGGTGTGTAGACATATTTTTCTCTCCTAACTTGATATCAACGTGAAAAAAAGACAGATAGAGAAGAACTGTGCAACACATTTCGTTCTATCTGCCCTATTCAATTACCTAAAATTATACGCCTGAATATGCGTTGAAGCCGCCATCGATCGGCAATACAACGCCGTTCACAAAGCTTGCAGCTTTATCGTCAGCCAAGAACAGCAAGCCGCCGATCAATTCATGCGGTTCGCCAAAACGGCCCATTGGTGTGCCGTTCAGGATTTTGCCTGTACGAGGTGTCGGTGTGCCATCTTCATTGAACAATAGCGCTTGGTTTTGTTTTGAAACCAAGAAACCAGGAGCAATCGCATTGACGCGGATACCTACGTGCGCAAAGTGGACAGCCAACCATTCAGTCAAGTTGGAGATAGCAGCTTTAGCGCCTGAATAAGCAACGATTTTGGTCAATGGTGTAAAACCGTTCATGCTTGAGATGTTGATGATGTTAGCGCCTGGACGGCCAACCATGTCTTTAGCAAAAACTTGTGTAGGCAATACAGTACCCAAGAAGTTCAAGTTGAAGACGAATTCGATGCCGCTTTGTTCCAAGTCGAAGAATGTTTTTGTTCCTTCAGGCAGATCAGTTTCATGGTACTCGTTGTCGGTTGTTGCGCGCGCGTTGTTGCCGCCTGCTCCGTTGACCAAGATATCCACTTCGCCTAATTCGGCTACGACAGCTTCTTTAGCTGCTTGCAGACTTGGCAATTCCAATACGTTGGCTTTGAATGCTTTAGCGATGCCGCCTGCAGCTACGATTTCGTCAGCGTATGCTTGTGCGTTATCCAAGTTTAAGTCCAAAAGGGCTACTTTAGCGCCTGCTCTGGCGAATTCTTTCGCGAAGTAAGAACATAAAACGCCGCCTGCACCTGTTACTACTACTACTTTATCGGTAAAATCATGTACGAATGGGCTTGTCATGGTGATGTTCCTTCTTTCTTATTGTTGTTTTTGAGCTTTTAAGTTTTTCTTCACTGCTTCTTCCAAACCATTCAGGTAAGTTGCACCTAGCGCACGGTCATACAAACCATAACCTGGTTTACCAGTTTCTCCCCAGATCATACGGCCATGGTCAGGACGGATTGCACCTTCAAAGCCGCCTTCCACACAAGCTTTTACTACTTCATACATATCAATGGATCCCATTTCGGACAAGTGAGCAGATTCTTGGAATGAACGTCCGCCGACCAATTTCACGTTACGTGCATGCACGAAGTTCACACGTTTTTTAGCAAGCATATCTTTCAGGATAGCCACTGCATCGTTTTTAGGATCTGAAGCGAATGAACCTACGCAAAGGGTAACGCCGTTGTATTCGCTGTCGTACAATTTGATGAAACGGTTCAATGCTTCTCCGCCAGTGATGATACGCGGCAATCCGAAGATGCTGTATGGAGGATCATCAGGGTGAATAGCCATCTTCACGCCGGCTGCCTCAGCTGTAGGCATGATTGCTTTGATGAAGTATTCTAGGTTTTCCCATAGTTTTTCTTCGTCAACTTCTTTGTATTCATCCATTAAAGCGTTCAATTCTTCAGAAGTGTAGCTTTCGTCCCAACCTGGAAGAGAAAGCGTACGTGGGTCCATTTTGTTTACTTCTTCTTCATCGAAGATCAACGCATTTGAACCATCCGGTAATTCGTATGCCAAGTTGGAACGAGTCCAGTCAAAGATTGGCATAAAGTTGTAACATACAACAGGAATTCCCGCTTTGCCTAAGTTACGTAAGGTTTCTTTGTATGCATCGATGTATTGATCACGGTCTGGACGACCCAATTTGATGGATTCGTGAACCGGAACAGATTCAATAACAGAGATGTATAGGCCTTCAGCTTCAACGTCCGCTTTCAATTTTTCGATTCTTTCCAATGGCCAAGATTGACCAACCGGGATATCGTAAACTGCAGTAACGATTCCTTTCATACCAGGGATTTGACGGATATTTTTCAGTGTAACAGGGTCCTCATGACCGTACCATCTGAATGACATTTCCATTGCAATACACTTCCTCTTCTTTTTTTATTTTTTTTATTTTTTAAAATCAAAGTATGCTACAGCGTTGTTGTAGCATATGTTCGTGATCAGCTTTTCAAGTAACTTGGCATCATTCGGTATTTCTCCACGTTCCACGAGATCACCGATGAAATCACAAAGGATGCGGCGGAAATACTCATGACGCGTATAAGAGATGAAGCTTCTTGAATCCGTCAGCATGCCGACAAAATTCATCAACAACCCTGCTTCGGATAAGGATTTCAATTGTTTCAGCATGCCGTACTTGGTGTCGTTGAACCACCAACCGGAACCCATCTGGACTTTGCTCTTGATGCCTTTATCGTTCACTTGGAAGTTCGTGATTGCCGTTCCCACTAAGTCGAAATAAGTAGGGTCAAGGTTATAGGCGATGAATTTAGGCAGTTCATTCGTCAGGTCCATTGCACCAAGAAGATTGTTCAAAGCGTAGGACACGTTCGGTTGATCCTGGATGGAATCGAAGCCCGCATCCGCGCCTAATTCAGCAAACATGCGCTTGTTGTTGTTGCGGATGGCGCCGAAGTGCAATTGCATCACGAAGTCTTTGGCAGCATAGATTTTGCCTAGTTCCACCAACAAGCGTGTTTGGTATTTTGCATATTCCGCTTCCGAAATGCTGTCTCCTGCGATCGCTTTGGCGTAGATGGCTTCAATCTCTTCATCCGTGGCTTCAGCATAGTAGATTTGGGATAAGCCGTGGTCGGAAACGTTCGAACCATGATCCGCAAAATATTGGATCCGCTCTTCCATTCCTTCCAGCAACTCAGCGAATGTAGCCATTTCTTTGCCGGTTGCCTCTTGCATTTTTCCGATGAAACCAGCAAATTTAGCTGCGTCTTGGATAGCGAAAGCTTCATCCGGACGGAAACCAGGAACGACTGCCACATCAAATGTCTCGTCTTCAGCGATTGCTTTGTGCCATTCCAATGTATCCGTAGGGTTGTCTGTCGTGCAAATGAAGGTGACGTTGGAATTCTTGATCAACGTACGCGCTGTCAGCTTTTCTTCTTTCAACACGCGGTTGCATTCCGCATAGATTTCCTTCCAGTTGGCACTGGTAAGTGTTTCTTCTATATGGAAATACTTTTTCAATTCCAAGGCTGTCCAATGGAACAAAGGATTCCCTACTGCATTTTCAGCAGTGTAGGCCCAAGCTTCAAATTTTTCTTCAGGAGAAGCATTGCCGGTGATTTTTTCTTCCGGAATTCCCATCGCACGCATCGCGCGCCATTTGTAATGATCTCCGCCCAGCCATAATTCCGTGATGTTTTCGAATTCATAGTCTTCAGCAATTTGTTGTGGGACCAAATGGCAGTGGTAATCGAAGATAGGCATGTTTTCCGCATATTCGTGGTAGAGTTTTTTGGCAGTTTCGGACTGTAACATAAAGTCGTCATGAATAAATGACATGTGAAGAAATCCCCTTCCGAGCTTTATTTTGAAATACTACTGATTATTGTGCTTTAATTTCTGCCAATCGATCGGCAAATTCTTTAGCTGCAGCCGCTACACTCACGTAGCCGCCTTCTTTAAGGTTCCGTGTCAAGGCACTGCCGACACCGACCGACCAAGCTCCATTTGCGATCCATTTGTCCATGTTCTCAATGCTTACGCCACCTGATGGCATCACGTCAACCCAAGGAATAGGACCATGAACGTCTTTGATGAATCCAGGACCCAACAAACCACCCGGGAAAAGCTTGACCACTTCGCAGCCAGTTTCCAAAGCCATTTGAATTTCTGTAACAGAACCGCATCCAGGCAAATATGGAACAGTGTATAGGTTGCACATTCTTGAAATCTTTTCATTAAAGGAAGGGCTTACGATAAATTTCGCTCCGTTCATGATTGAAATTCTCGCAGCGACTTCATCCAATACCGTACCTGCACCTACAACCATATCCGTTCCTGCGAATTCATCAGACAGCTTGCGCATAACATTTTCAGCACCCGGTGTCGAAAATGTCACCTCGATGTTCTTGATGCCTCCTTGATAAGCTGCTTTTGAAATTTCATAACCTGCCTCTTCGGAAGCTCCGCGCACGACTGCAAACAGGTAATTCTCTTGTAATTGAGCCAGGGTATCTCTCTTGACGCTCATTTGTCATCCTCCATTCATGGTTTCGCATTGTGGAACTCAGTATCATAACTCGAGTTCATTATAGAATTTACCATCTTTTATGTCAACGAAATTCCATCAGAAATATAAAAATGAGCGGCCAATTGTGAAAAATTTGTGGCGTACCCTTGAATGGCTCCATAAAAAAACAACAGGATATACAAAAAACTCCCCACAAACGCATGTATCATGCGGTTCGTGGGGAGTTACTGCCGTGTCGGCCTCAGATCGGAACGGATCAAAAGTGACCGAGCAACTGTGAAATTTTTGTGGAATACTCCAAAATTTTTCCGGTGTAGAAGTCTTTATCAACCATGTCGGACAATGGCAAGGAGATGCTGATCGCTCCTGCGGCAACTTCCCTTGCGCTAGAAAACGCTGCAGCAATGCAAACGATACCCTCTTCAAACTCCTCATCGTCAAGGGCGTAACCATTTCTTCTGATTTCATCCAGTTCATTGACGAGATCTTCATAAGTGGTGATTGTGCGTCCGGTCTTCTGTTCCGGCACGATACTGTCCCAATATTCACGGACGGCAGCATTTTGACGGGTGCTCAGAAGTGCTTTCCCGACGGCAGTGCAATAAAGCGGCGCTTTCGTACCAATCTTTGATTGCATCCGCACGCCGCGGGACTCACCATACTTATCGATGTAGAGAACTTCATCATTGTCTTCCACAACCAGATGCACGGTCTGTTTCGTATCATCCGACAACTGACGGATCATGCTTTTGGCCACATTCAAGAAGTCGATGTTGTGGACACGTTTGTTCCCGAGATGGAACATCTTCAAGGAAATACGATATTGCTTGGTATCAGGATTGCGGTCGATATAGCCATTTTCCATCAAAGAGTTCACCAAACGATGGGTCGTTGCTTTATGCAGGTGGACTTTTTCGCTCAACTCCATCAGGCTGAGGCTCGGATAGTCCGCCAATGTTTCCAAAATCGATAAGGCCCGATCTATCGATTGCACTTTCGGGCTTGTGTTTGTTTCTTCTTTTTGCACCATTTTTCTGATCATCCTTTTTTTCAAAATATAGTCTCAAACCTTATAAAATCTTTGTATACCATTCCATTTTCCATGCTTGTCTAATCAAAAATCAGCGTTTGGATTCACTAAACGGGAAACCGTTTCATATTGTGATATTATAGCAAACAAAATAAACCATGATAAGCCCCCTGAGTGATATTTCCATAAATATTTATATCCAGGCACAGATACACACATTCACGACGGACAGCTTTTGTGTCTTCTTATGGAAGCAAACGCTGAGGATTATGTCAGAAATTTGACAAGCCTGTCTTTATTTTGGATCATTTCTCCTCATCTTCTTTGACTTGAATGCGTTTTCTCACTATACTCATATCAGATTAAGAAAAGTGGTTTCATATTGTGATATATTATTTCCGTTATTATTATTTTCACTCTTCTTATCAAAAATAATCTTTTATGGGAGGAAGTTTTAAAAATGGCTCAAAATCAGTTAACCGGCGCTACAAAACGTCCATTCGGATTCCGTGACCTACTCGGATATTTCATGGGCGACTTCGGCTGCAATATGAGTTTCACGCTAATTTCCAGCTACATGTTCATCTTCTACACACAGTACATCGGGATTTCATTGGCCCACTATTCCATCGTCATTCTGATCACAAAAATCCTCGATGGCATCAATGATCCGATCATCGGCGCGATCGTCGACCGTATGGGTGCAAACAAAAAAGGCGAAAAATTCAAGCAATGGATTCTCCGCGGGGCTCCTTTCTTAGCATTGGCAGCAACCGTCATGTTCATCGACGCAGCCGATTGGAGCTATCCTGCCAAACTTGGCTTGTGTATCGGTGGCTACATATTATGGGATGTCACCTATACAGTCGTTAACGTACCTTACGGCGCCTTAAGCTCTGTTATGACTTCCAAACCTTCACAACGCGCTGCTCTATCCAATGCACGTTCTTGGGGATACATCATCGCCGGTGTTCCTCTAGGCATCCTGATTCCGATGTTCGCTTACGAACAGGTCACAAAAAACGGCCAAACAGCCAGTATTTTCCGCGGCGAAAGAATGTTTCCGATTGCTGTCATTTTGGGTGTGGTTTCCATCATAGCCTTTGCGCTTCTTTATCTGAATACGGAAGAACGCATCCAACACGTAGAGGTTGAAGGCGAAGAAGTGAAATTCAACTATTTCAAGACATTAAGAGACTTCTTCCGCAACCGCGCAATTCTGGGTATCGCTCTTGCTTCCATCGCGCAGATCCTGTTCATCATGGGTGGGAACCAATTGCACCAATTGACTTACCAGATGTACTTCGGGGACGGAACCTTGAGTTCTTACTCCATCCTCACGCAAGTTATCCCATTGTTCGTGGGTACTGCTATCGGTGGCGTATTGGTCGGAAAACTAGGCAAAAAGGAATTATCCACTTGGCCATTGATTGGCTCCATCGCAGTTTATGCCTTCCTTTACTTGGTCGAAATCACAAACCCGATTCTTTGGATCGCGATGCAGATCATCGCAAACAGCTTCGCATTCGGTTTGACGATTTACACGTGGGGTATGGTTGCTGATGCGATCGATTTTCAAGAATGGAAGACCGGCATCCGTAATGAAGGTTCGGTCTACGCAACCTATTCCATGCTGCGTAAAGTCGCACAAGGTTTCGGCCAATCATTCATCCCTGCAGCCATCGCCATCCTGATTCCTACATTGGATGTCAAGAATCCGGTGACTTGGACCGCCGAAAACTCACTGGCCATCCGGGATATGGCTGCCCTATTCCCATTGATTGGCTATATCCTGATCTTCATCTGCTTCAAGTTCATCTTCAACTTGGACAGAAAAACAGTTGCAGAGATGCAAGTCGCTTTAGGCCGCGACGAAGAATAACCCATCCACGACAAAAAAAATCCCAACCGGATCATTACTTCCGGTTGGGATTTTTTTTTTATTCGTGTTCTGCAAAGAATTCTTCGGGTGTCTTCAGAACGCCGCCGGTATTGGCTGATGTAACCAAAGCGGCGTAACGTGCCAACCAGCCTGTCTTCACTTTCGACACAAAGCGCGTCTGTTTTTTCTTTCTTTCTTCCAGCACTTCATCAGCGACGCTTACGTTGATCGTACGGTGCTCAAGATCGATGACGATCTCATCGCCGTCTTCAATCAAGCCGATTGGGCCGCCTGAAGCTGCTTCAGGAGAGATGTGTCCGATTGCGATACCGCGAGTGGCACCGGAGAAACGGCCGTCCGTGATCAGGGCAACGTCACGGCCTAAGCCGCGTCCCACGATGGAAGATGTTGGCGCCAGCATTTCCGGCATTCCGGGTCCGCCTTTAGGGCCTTCATAGCGGATGACGACAACATGGCCTTTTTTGACTGTGCGGTTATCGATTGCTTCCACCGCTTCATCATGGCTGCTGAAGCAGATCGCTTTTCCGACGAATTTTTTGATGTCGGCATCCACGCCGCCTACTTTGATAACACCGCCGAAAGGAGCGATATTCCCGTTCAGGATGGACAAGCCTCCGACCGGAGAATAGGCATTTTCGTATTTATGGATGACTGCTTCATTCTTGATTTCGTGATCTGCGACATTTTCACGGATTGTCTTGCTGGTGACAGTGATACGGTCCGGATGCAGGTTGCCGTGTTTGATCAACTCATTCATGATCGCCGGCACACCGCCCGCCTCATGCACGTCATGCATGGAGTAAACAGATGATGGTGCGATTTTTGACAGGTACGGCGTTGTTTCCGCAATCTCGTTGATGCGGTTCATGTCATAGTCGATTCCGGCTTCTTTCGCCAAAGCCAATGTATGCAGCACCGTATTCGTCGAGCCGCCCATCGCCATATCCAAGGCGAAGGCATCATCGATTGCATCAGCAGTGATGATGTCAAGCGGTTTGATGTCTTTTTTGACCAAGTCCATCAATTTGAAGGCCGCTTCGCGGATCAGTTCTCTTCTCTCGTCGCTGACTGCCAAAGCAGTACCGTTGTATGGCAATGCCAATCCCAATACTTCCATCAAACAGTTCATCGAGTTTGCGGTGAACATCCCTGCACAAGAGCCGCATGTTGGGCAAGCGTTGGCTTCCATATCGAAGAATTCTTCCTCGGTCATTTTGCCATCTTTGAAAGTGCCGACCGCTTCGAACATGGATGACAATGTCAGAGCCTGTCCAGTAGCGGAAAGTCCAGCCTTCATCGGGCCGCCCGAACAGAAAATCGCCGGAACGTTGGTGCGGACAGCAGCCAACAGCATACCCGGTGTAATTTTATCGCAGTTCGGGATGTAGAAGACACCGTCGAACCAGTGTGCGTTGATGACCGTTTCAGCGGCATCGGCAATGATTTCGCGTGATGGCAATGAGTAACGCATCCCGATGTGTCCCATCGCGATCCCGTCATCGACACCGATAGTGTTGAACTCAAAAGGAATCCCGCCGGCTTCACGGATCGCTTCTTTGGCGATATCGCCTAATTCTCTCAAATGCACGTGACCAGGCACGATATCTGTATAGGAATTGCAGACAGCTATGAACGGTTTGTCCATGTCCCCTTCTTCCCTGATTTGTCCGGTCGCTCGCAACAAGGAACGATGTGGCGCTTTATCTATTCCCTTTTTGATTTTATCACTACGCATTGCTGTCTCCCCTTTTTCCATTGTATTTATAAAAAAGAAGCCCTCATGTGACATAGGGCTCCAGCTTACGTCGAGCCCTGATTCACTAAGAATAGGACTCAACTAATTGAATAGTTTGAATCCTAGGGCATAATAATGACTAATAATGTGTTTACAGCATGGCAAGTTGGCGTACTGTGTGCGTTCATTTTTCTCATCATACTGCAACTCCTTTCATTATCTTTCTTTAAATATTAAATCTAAATTAGAAATAAGTCAATGCTTTTATTTTTCTTTCATAATCCAATCAACTGTCTCCATGCATCCTTACGACTAAAGGACAGGAACAGGCGAAAAGTTTTCCGGAAAGCAGAGATCCGCACTATCCGCATCGATGGAATCGATGATCATTTCCGTTGCGTACGCCAAACCATGCTCGCCCTCACGCAGGGACAGCTCATTGAAATGACAAAGGATTCCTTCATACAAGGGCACAAACGGCAATGCTTCCAAAACATCTGTCGGCCTCATCAGTGCCACGGGTTTGTTGGCTTGCAGCACGTCCCCCTCCACTAATACAGTCGAAATAAAATGGGAACAAAAATAATAATTTTCTCTGTTCCATTCCATATTGAATAGAGCCGGCAATAGTCCCAGCAGATTATAATGGTATTGTTCTTTGTCCTTCTCGAATGAAGAAACATAGGCTCTCATCACAGCCGCCTGTTCCTCTGACACGGTCAACTCATAAACCGCGCATTTTGCCCGGCTATAGAAATCGGATGTCACATCTTCTTGTATGAACCCACCGATAAAAGGGTTATTGGCTGTTTTGCGGCCGAAACTGAAGGTATCCGCCAGTTCTGCATCAAACGCCAAGGACACATGGTTATATTTTTTTCTCGTGAACAGTTTGATGATCCGAGTCAATAGCGATCCTGTATCCGTCAATAATAAATAAATCTTCTGATCTGACATCCTGATGCTCCTAATTTGTTATTACAAAATCCGCCTTCCACACCTATTCTTGAGTTTACTCTTAAAATAGGCCATCCCGTTGCAGCAAATGAAAAGTCGTTCTGTTTTTGTACCCATCCTTTCATTATACCAAAAACATTTAAGCTGAATGCAACTTTTCAGAAAATTATCTTTACCTTCTTTTTTGTTTCATTCGTCTCCCCGCTCCCGATACTAGGATAGTCGAAGAATATCTGATAAGATAGTAGAAAAATAGAAGAAAAGTTGATTAAAAGGAGCACACACACATGTACCATTGGTCTGAACTATCCAAAAACTATCCGGCATCCAGCATCCGAAAGATGGCGAAGTTGGCGGCCCAATTTGATGACACGCTGATGCTGACGATGGGCGAACCGAATTTCGAAACACCGGAAAGCATAAAAAAAGCCGCGCAGGACGCCATCGCCGCCAATCATACGCACTACGGTCCCAATGTCGGTGAGTTCGCTTTCCAACAAGCCGTAGCGAATAAATATACGGACCAGATCGGCATCCCCTTCGATCCGAATGAAGTCATGGCAACTTTTGGCGGAACGGAAGCCATTCTGCACGTGATGATGGCGATCCTCAATCCAGGCGACGAGGTGGTCATAGCCGACCCGAGCTATCCGAATTATCTCGGCCAGATCATGCTTTTGGGAGCCAAAGTTGTCCCTGTGCCCGTCTACGAAGCAAATTCATTCAAGATGCAGGCTTCCGACATCGCACAGGTCCTGACCGACAAAACACGCCTGATCATTCTGAATACGCCGAATAATCCGATGGGTTCGATCCTTGATCAGTGCGATATGGAAGCCATCGTGGCATTGGCCGATCGCCATCAGATTGCGATTCTGTCTGATGAGGTCTATGAAAGCCTCATTTACGATGGGAAGAAACATTTCAGCCTGTTCCAGATACCTGGGGCCAAGGAAAATCATTTCGTCGTGAACAGCTTATCCAAAACTTACGCGATGACGGGCTGGCGGATCGGTTATGTCGTCGGCAATACGGAGGCCATCGATCGGATGGCTGAGTTCAGGGAAGGTATCGGATTCTGTGTCCCTCCATTCATCCAGGAAGCCGCAATCGCTGCAATCACAGGACCGCAGGATGATGTCCGTTATTTTCTGGAACAATATGACCGTCGCCGCCACATTATCGTCGATGGCTTGAACCAAATCCCGGGCTTCCATTGTCTGAGTACGGAAGGTGCCTTCTATGCCTTCCCGAACATCAAGTCATTCGGCAAGTCCTCCTATGATTTTGCGATGGAAATCTTAACGGAAACCCATGTGGCGCTGACACCGGGCTCCGCTTTCGGGAAAATGGGCGAAGGCTACTTGAGGATTCCGTTCGCCGAATCGGAAGAAGTCCTGCAGGAAGCCGTTGACCGCATCAAAGCCTATATCATAAAAGCTTATCCGCATTTATAGAACAAAAAAACGACGAGTCTCCTCGTCGTTTTTTTTGGATCATTGGTTATCAATTTTGGCTGACTTATTTTTTTTCCATGCTTGCCAGACATGGTAGGCATATTGGGAGAAGGTGATGACAGCCAATCCCCCGACGAACAGCTGCAGGTAGATCAACCCAGGCAGACGGAACAAGGAAAGCAGGATCGTGACAAAAAGCAGGACAGTCGTCGCTTTTCCGAATACATTCGCCGGCACGATGATCTTCGGCTCGACATTCAGCAAAGCCACGCCCAGCAGTATCTGCAGGCTGTCTTTTATCAATACGATCAGGAAAAACCAGTTTTCTATATACCCGATGTCCATCAAGGTGTACAGAACAGAAATCTGCATCACTTTATCCGCAAACGGATCAGCCACCTGCCCGAATTTCGTGATGGCATCATATTTCCTGGCGATATAGCCATCGATGATGTCGGTAAGACTGGCGACCAGAAAAATGATCATCGCCCAACGGACCGGGTGCGCCACATCGGAATAGAAGACCATCAAATAAAAAGGGATCAAAAATAGGCGTATCAGCGTCAGGATGTTCGGTACACGTTTCATAAATTTGGCCTCCCAGCTACCATTGGCGTTCTTCTTATATATATTTTAATCTATACCGCATCCTTTAGCTATTTTTAGCAGAGTCACACGCGCAAAAAAATTCAGAAACCAAGCAGCCGGATGGCAGCAGATTTCTGAACGATTTTCAATAATGCATGACGTTGTCTTGATAATGGATGCCTGTCCCCGCCAGGAAGACAATCTCATCGAAGAAATATTGCATCTTCTGGGAAGAGGCCAGCATGAATTCCGGATGCCACTGCACCGCGAAGATGTTTTGGCTTCTTTCTTTTGCTTGGAAGGCTTCGATCAACCCGTCTGAGCTCCACGCGATTGCCTCAAATGGCTCCGCCAATTCCTTGACGCCTTGGTGATGGAAAGAATTGACAAGATGTTTCTCCCCTAAAAAGGAACGTAAGAAATTATTCGGTGCAATCGCAATCGAATGGGAAGCATACTGGATGTTCGTTTTTTGGTCATGTTGGACATCATACTCTTCCAGCTGGCTGATATCCTGATGCAGGCTGCCGCCAAAAGCGACATTGATTAGCTGCATCCCACGGCATACCGCAAAAATCGGTTTGCACTGATTGTAAGCCTCTCTCGCTAAAGCGATTTCGAAAGCGTCCCTCGCCGGATGCGTGACACCCAAGCGATGAGTCGGCTCCTCATCATAAAGGATGGGGGATACGTCCTGCCCGCCTGCCAAAATCAATCCGTCCACAGCATTGATGTAATGCTCTGCATCCATGGGATCGCTGATGGGAATCACGAGCGGAATCCCTCCTGCTACTTGTACACCATCGATAAAGCCTTGCGGTGTGTAGGTTTTTTCCATCTGATTGCCGAGTTCAGCGCTCAAATGGTTGCCTCCAATTCCTATAATCGGTTTCATCCCTTATTCCTCCCGTCACATTTTTTTCTAATGAAGTGCGGTCATGATCTGCAGACACTTCCCAAAAAGGCTGTCCAAACGAGCGCACGATGCACAAGCTTAACTTTACCGCAACACATATACATGTCCAGGCAGCTGTCCATCATTCTCATTCCTCCACCCCTATTATTGCTATTCGATAAACTTTTTCACCAAATTCACATTTAAAAATAAATTAATGCTATTGTAACGTGCTGTCATGCCTCTGTCAATGACGAGTTGTGGCGTTTCTCATTGCAGCATCTCATTTTTATTCTCTATTTTCCATGAATATCCTTGATTTTTCTTGCTTTTTGAACACTTTTGCTCTAGGATTCAATATAGAAAATAAAATTAAAAAAGAATGAGAATGGTTGCATCGGCATATTTTTTGGGAGAAAGAGTAGTATTAAAAACGGACAGATTATACGCAATTGCAAAAAGGGATTGAACTCGCATTCGAAACAATTGTACAATTGACAGAAGCAAAAAGAAAAAAGCAGCAATCAATAATGAAGCGTAATAAAATACTATCGTAAAGAGCCAGGGCGTCGAGTGTGGTCATCCACTGCAAGACAAACACCCTGCCAAGGAGGAAATTATGGCAATTTGGTCAAATAATTATCACGGTTCCATGAATGAAAAGGCATTTGAATTCAATTCATCCATCGATGCTGATGCCCGTCTGGTCTATGCGGATATCGCCGGAAGTATCGCTCATGCAAAAATGTTGGGCAAAACCGAAATCATTCCCCGCGAAGAAGCGGATGCCCTCGTCAATGAACTGGGCAAAATGAATGATGAGCTGCAGGATGGCGATCTCACCATCGATTTTTCGGAGGAAGATATCCACAGTTTCCTGGAAGCGGAATTGACGCGTCGTCTTGGCGCTATCGGCAAGAAAGTCCACACGGGAAGAAGCCGCAATGATCAAGTAGCGACTGCTTTGAAGTTGTATTCCGTTTCTGCCTTGGAGCATCTTTCCAGCCTTACCGCCAATGTTGCCCTCGCCTTGAGCGAAAAAGCCGAACAGCATCTGGAAACGATTATGCCTGGTTACACGCATCTGCAACGTGCACAACCCATCACTTTTGCCCATCATCTGATGGCTTACACGGAGATGTTCTTGAGGGACAAATCCCGTCTGGATGATGCCCAAGAACGGGTGCTGCATTATTTGCCGCTGGGCAGCGCCGCGCTTGCGACTACCACTCTTCCTTTGGACCGCGCCTTCACTGCTGAGGCACTCGGCTTCAAGGATTTTTCCCGGAACAGTCTGGATGGCGTATCCGATCGCGACCATTCCATGGAAATGTTGGCGGATATGTCGATTATCATGGTCCACATTTCCCGTCTGGCTGAAGAAGTCATCCTCTGGTCATCGCAAGAATTTGGCTTTGTGAAAATCCGGGATACATTCTCTTCCGGATCCAGCATCATGCCGCAGAAGAAAAATCCGGACATCGCGGAATTGCTGCGCGGTAAATCCGGCCGCGTCTTCGGCGATTTGATTGGCGTATTGACTTTGATGAAAGGCTTGCCGCTTGCCTACAACAAAGATATGCAGGAAGAGAAGGAATTGCTGTTCGAAGCGATCGACACGGTCACATTCTGTCTGGAGATCCTGCCTGCAATGCTGAACGATATGGACGTGATTGAATCAGCCATGCTGAAGGCTTCGCAAAAAGGTTATCTGAACGCCACCGACTGTGCCGACTTCCTTGTCGAAAAAGGCATCCCTTTCCGTGACGCTTACCAGATCACCGGAAATATCCTGAAGGAGTGCGAGGAACAGAACCTGACGCTGGAAAACTTCCCGTTGGAGATGTACAAAAAACACTCGGACGCTTTTGACGAAACAATCTACAAGAAGGTTGACCTGAAAGAATGCGTCATCCGCAGAAATGTAGCCGGCGGACCGGCACCGGAACGCGTGAAAGAGCACATCGAGTCGGTCAAAACAAAATTGGAAGACTACCAGATTATTTCCTGATCACCAAAAATAACATAAAAATGCGGGACCACCAGTTTTTGGTGGTCCCGCATTTTTTAGTCCCTTCAAAAAACGTTCTGCTCAGTTCAGTGCATTCACTCGGGGATGCGTTCGATCTTCATCAGATTGGTTGTGCCGCTTTCTTTAATCGGTGTCCCGGCAGTGATGACAATGGCGTCTCCAGGTTGAGCAAATCCCTTTTCCTTCGCCAATGCGGTTACCTTGCTAAGCATATCATCAACATTTTCAGGCTCTTCGATGACGAAAGACTGAACTCCCCAGACAAGCGTCAGCCCTCTCTGAACCCTTTCACTGTAGGTTGCCGCCAAAATGTTCGATTTCGGCCGGTATTTGGAAATCATGCGGGCCGTGTGCCCGGAACTGGTTGCCGCTACAATCGTTTTGATACCCAAGTTCATGACCGTGCGTGCAGCAGCCTGGCTGATTGCTTCGGTAACGGATGCCTTATCGAACAAGGCCAATGTGGACAGGTTACCGCCATTTGCCTCCAAAGCTTCTTCCGTCCTTTCCGCAATCCGCGCCATCATCGCTACGGTTTCGACTGGGTACTGGCCGACAGCCGATTCGCCCGAAAGCATGACTGCATCTGTTCCATCAAATATAGCATTCGCGACGTCGCTCGCTTCTGCCCTTGTCGGCCGTGGGTTCCATTGCATGGAGTCCAACATCTGCGTGGCGGTGATGACTTGTTTGCCGGCCAAATTGCATTTCCGGATCAGATCTTTTTGGACGATCGGCACATCGGCACCGTTTATTTCCACACCCAAATCGCCGCGCGCCACCATCAAGCCGCTGCACACTTTGAGTATTTCTTCGGCGTTCTGGACGCCTTCCTGGTTTTCGATTTTGGCGATTATTTGCGTGTGCGTCGCGTCCATTTCTTCAAGGATTTCGATAATCTCCAGGATATCACTGGCCCTGCGGACAAAGCTGGCGGCAATGAAGTCCACTCCCTGCTGGACACCGAAGCGGATATCCGCAGCATCCTTTTCCGTCAGACCCGGCATACTGAACTTGGCTTCAGGCACATTAATGCCTTTTGAATTCTTCAGGATGCCGTCCACTTGGACTATGGCTATGATTTCTTTGGATTCATAATTGATATCCGTAACTTCCAGAACCAATAATCCGTCATCGATTAAAATATGCATGCCAATCGTCACATCATTGATCAGCTCCGGATAGGTGACAGAGAATTTTTCTTTTGTTCCTAGTACGGGTTCCATACTGATGATTACCGACTCCCCGGAAACCAACGTAACTGCGTCATCAGTCATTTTATTTGTCCGGATTTTTTGTCCTTGGATATCCATCATGATGCCTATGTTTTTGTTCGCCAAGCGTGCAGCTTCCCTGACATTATTCAGACTGACCATATGCGTATCATGTGCGCCGTGCGAAAAATTCAGCCGCGCCACATTCATGCCGCTGTTCATCATCCTTACCAGCACATCGACGGAATCGCTGGCTGGTCCGATTGTGCAGACTATCTTCGTTTTTTTCACTATTAGCCCCTCATTTCTGATTTGACCATCCTCATAACCTGACATTTACCTGTCTTCATTATAGAACAAATGCTCTGGTTTAGAAATTATGACGCTGTCAAAAGACAAAAACGTGTTGCTTTTCGGCGCCACGTTCTTGAAAAATTCAAATATTCGGTTCGATTTGGATAGCATCGCTTGATTTTAAGGTTTTTGATTTCAGCGTCAACAAGAATACAGTCGACAGGATCAAAGCAATACCGAGCAGATCCGTCCAATGAAGACTGGTCCCGAGCCAAAAAACGGAAAGGAACGTTGCAGAAAGCGGTTCGGCCGATGACAACAGGCTTCCGACTGTTGCGCCGATGCGATGCACGCCTTCCAAATAGAGACTGAAGGAAATGACCGTCCCAAACAGAATGATGACCAGCAATGCAGCAAATGCTGCAAAATCCCAGGTTCCGACGATCCGCCAAGGCTGGTACAAGACCGAAAGCAGAACGCCCCCGATCAGCATCCCCCATCCCAAGGCGAGCAGCGTCCCATAGGTTTTGATCAGTCGGGCAGGCTGCAGATTGTAGATGACAACGGACACAGCCGACAAGAGCCCGTACATCAATGCTTCCTGCGATATGGCCAGACTGTCAAACCGGCCATGTGTGGCCAACAGGAAAATACCGGCGACGGCAAAAATGATGGCTGTTAATTCAGCTGACCTCGGTAATTTTCTGTTCTTGACAGAAAGGTAAATCATAATCAGGACCGGAGCCAAAAATTGCAGGACTGTAGCCGTTCCCGCATTCGAATGGCTGATGGTCGCAAAATACGTGTATTGGCAAAAGGACAGGCCCAAAGCCGCGAACAGGAACAAATCCCTGCAGTCCCGCTTCTCTTTCCAGACCCGAAAGATGGCGCTCTTTTCTTTTTTGTAGCACAGCACCAACAAGATGAGGCCGGCCATCAGCATCCTGACAGCAACCAGCCAGCCGGAGGTCAACCCGCGCTGCTGCAGCAAAAACTGCCCGCTGGTTCCCGAAATCCCCCACAGCAGAGCCCCTACGACGGTGAACAGCACGCCGGATTTATATTGAGACATTTCATCCCTCCATTACTTTAATTATTTCAAATAACATCATTATATGTGATGGTTGGACAAATAGAAAGCTGATATTTTTGCTTTGTCCGAAAGGCGATTTTGTGGGATACTGATATACGTGAAGAAAAACGGAGGTCGACAAACTTGATACGCATTAAAGAAGCTATTTTACACATTTTGGACATCAACACGAATGAACCGATTTTTTCCTATGCCGGATTGGATACATCAGAACGCATGATGATCGAATACATCGAAGCGATGGTCGCAAAGGTCGAAGATTCCGACAGCATGAAGGACGGGATTTTGGAAGAGGACAATCCGATGACTGCCCTGTTCAAGAATTGCCAAAGTGATTTCGTCGAAGGCACGAAAGCCTTGTCGGAAAAATTCTTCAACGTAACCAAATTGAATCCCGAAATCCCGCCCGCTGATCTGCTGATCGCGCATTTTGAATTGGACGAAGTGCCTTGCCTTGGGGTATTCAAATTGAATTACTCAGACAGCTATACGCACTTTGTTTCGTATGAAGGGGACGTTTTGACCAACCAAATCATCCTGAACCGTGCCATTCTGCCTTCGCAACGGCAAGCAATCCAGGAAGGCCTTGTGGTGAACCTGGAGCAGATGGTATACCATGTCATCGAGAAAAAACACATAATCGCGGAACTGGGCGAAAAGGTGAACTACTTCACGGAAATGTTCCTCGAGGACACGCCAAAGCCGAGCCTGAAGGAGAACATCTCGATCATCAAAAAGGCGGTCCAAAAAACAAGCAAAGCCTTCAACGATGAAGAATTCCAGGTATTGGCAGAAACGAAGGAAGCCATCGTCACGAGCATGCAGGAAGACAACCTCATCGATAACGAAAAAATAGCTGAAGCCTTGTTCGGCGATAATTTCGCCAAAAAACAGAAATATTTCGAACAGGTCGAGGAATTGGGCTATGTCGATCGCTCCCCAGCGGAAGCGGCAATCGCCGGACCGAAATATTCCAAACAAAAATTCCGGCTCGATAACGGTATCGAAATCAGCATCCCGCTGGAGCTTTACAAAGATCCGGATGTCGTGGAATTCATCAACAATCCCGACGGCACAACATCCGTTATCATCAAAAATATTGAAAAAATCAAAAATCTGTTCTAAACACCAAAGAACCGATGGCCTCGCATTGAGCGCCATCGGTTCTTTGCTTATTTCGCTTTTCTGGAGATGTTCAGGATGGACAGGCCGTAGAGCAACAGCGCGGTGCCGATTAGGATGAGGATGCTGGTGAATGGCGTCACAGTAGTTTCCCCGAAGCGGATGGTATGCCCCATCATCAGATTAAAGGCATCCAAACCTTCAGCCGGAACCCCTTCGAACGAGATTTCCAAAGGATCCTCCATCATCACTTGCCTCATCAAGGAAGCCGAATAGGTCATCGGGAACAGTTTGATGATCGTCTGCACACTGTCCGAGAACTGTCCGATCGGCACATAGACACCGGCAAGGAATCCGATGATTGTGCCTAGGATCGTGCTGGCGGTCGCGAAAGCGTTTTGGCTTTGGAAGAAGGAAGTCAGGAAATAGACCATTGCACTGCTTGTCAACACGGTGAGTAGGATCAAGCCGATCATCTTCAGCATGGCAAGCGGAGCCAGCAATTCCCCACCGTTCAGGAAGATATAAGCTTCGGCCAATACGAACGTAACGATACTCATGATGAACCCAACAACCACCGAACTCAGGATGTATCCTGCCGCCAATCTGCTCGAACGGATCGGCGAGACCGTGAAGTCCTTCAATATTTTATTGGCCCGGTCATCGATCATGACTGCGAATGCCCCCATCGTTGTCGTCACTCCGGAAACCGAGATGACACCGGACATGATCCAGCTGTCCATGACATACTGCGCGCCTACTGTATCCCCCAGAGAGCTCGTTAAATTTTTACCCAAGAAAAAGACATAGAGTCCGATGATGATCAGCACTGCCAACAAGGAGAAGAAGACATTCGCCTTATCCCTGAAAAATATTTTGATGTTGCGGCCAATGATCGGTATCATTCCTGCACCTGCTTTCCTGTGATCGCAATAAAGGCATCGTCCATGGAACCCGCCACCACCTCAAAGTATGTCAGGTATGGTTTGCATTGTTCCAGAATGGGTAGTGCATCCATTGTTTTACCTAATTTCACACGGAAGAGATCTTGCTGCAGCTCATACTGTGCCTGTTGAGCATCCAAAATGCGGATCACTTCGGAAACTGTTTCGGTCCGCATCTTCAATACGTCAGAGCTGTACTTTTCCCTTAGCGCATCAGGGGTTCCTTCTGCGATGATTTCTCCTTCATCAATGATCATGACATAATCAGCGTTGGCTGCCTCCTCCATGTAATGCGTCGTCAGAAAAATCGTCATCCCGTGTTCAGCTTGAAGTTGCCGGATTGTATCCCAAACATTCTTGCGGGTTTGGGGATCCAAGCCCGTTGTCGGCTCATCCAAAAAGAGGATCTTTGGCGTGTTGATCAACGCCCGCGCGATATCGGCTCGCCGCTTCTGCCCCCCGGACAACTTTCCATAGGGCCTGTCCAAAAATTCGGTTACCCCGGCAGCCTGAGTCGCTCTGAGGAATGCCGGCTCCCAATCAGCTTTGGACAATCCGTAAAAACTCCCTCTCACCTCAAGATTTTCCTTGACGGTCAGCAGTTTGTCCAACAAGTTCGTTTGGAAGACGACGCCTATATTGGAACGGATCGCAAAATCATCCTTTCCTAAAGTGAAACCATTTATCATGACTTCTCCACTGTCCGCCTGCAGCAGCGTGCAGATGATATCGATTGTTGTTGACTTTCCCGCTCCGTTCGGCCCCAAAAATGCAAAAAGCTGGCCGGTATTCACATGGAAATCGATGTTATTGACCGCCTGCACATCCCCGAAACGCTTTGATAAGCCTTTGACTTCTATGATTTTTTCCAACTGAAAACACCCTCTCTGATAGCGAAGCATTGCTATTCCAGAATATGTAATAACTTCTTCATGTTCAGTGTATCAGAATGGCGTGTGTGTACAAAATAATTGTGTGCCGGAGTTTGGCATTCGTTTTTTTATTATGTGTGCTCCGGCGAACGGAGGCTTCGCCGGAGGTCGGCCAACATTCTGATTCTGTCCTCCGATGAGGGAAGCTTGGCAGGAGGTGGGGATGAACGTTACCGGCGTACTCCGGCGGGCGGATCCTCGCCGGAGCTGATGATCACTCCAGCTGCCCTCCTCCGGTCAGCGGCAGCTGCCAACATATTTATAGCGGACAACAAAAAAGCAGAGACCATCTCTTTTCGAGACAGCCCCTGCTTACATTTGTTACGCTCTCAGCAAACGCGTTCTGATTCGCAGACACCACTGCCGTTTCGCAACCTGCTGTCGTCCACAAAAACGATGAACGGCAGCAGGTTCCTCCAACGTATGGGTGTCTAAATGCGAATCATCTCGCTCTATCTGCTCTTAACCAACAGATTGATTGCTTGTTGGACGCTTTCTTCTTTCGAAATGTTGTCTTTTTCCTGGTCGTTCACGCAGGCGACCAGATTTTCCGCAACGATGATCCCCATTGCGCGGTCGATGCTGGATCGGACTGCGGATAATTGCGTCACGACGTCGGAACAGTTCTTTCCGTCTTCCATCATGGCAAGGATGCCACGCATTTGTCCTTCCGCACGCTTAATGCGGTTGATTATATTTTTGTTGTATTGGTTCACACAACTTCACCCCTCCAGGCCGAAATGCCTCCCATTACGTTCGTTACTTTGTAGCCCTTTGAAGCAAGATATTGGCAAGCTGCAGTTGAGCGAGCACCGCTCAGGCACATAACATAGTAATTTTCATCCTTATCCAGTTGATCCACAGTGTCTTCTAAACCGCTCAAAGGCATAGAGATGGCACCGTCAACGTGTGCATGTGCAAATTCATCATCTTCACGTACGTCCACTAGTTTGACAGGAGTTTTTTTCCATAATTGTTCGAATTCCGGCATTGTAATTGATTGATACATATTATTTTACCACCTTTTCTGGTCTGACGGTTGCATATAAGCTGAATGCACCATCTAAATTTTTGACTGTAAATCCATTTTGTTTCAATACACGTTCTGCTATATAGCTACGCAAGCCGCTTTGGCAGCTGACGATGATCGGTGTTTCCTTCGATAATTCTCCGATACGTGCGCGTAAATCATCGACTGGGATGTTGATGGCGCCCTTCAAGGCTCCTAGTCTTGCGATTTCGCCCTCACCGCGGACGTCCAACAGTTGATAGCCAGCTTCCTGCATCTTTTCCAATTCATACCATTGGATGGATTCAGAAACGCCTTCGATGATGTTCATGGCTGCGTAGCCCGCCATATTGACTGGATCTTTGGCTGAACCGAACGGCGGCGCGTAAGTGAATTCCAATTCCGGCAAATCATGGACTGTCAAATTGCCTTTGATTGCTGTAGCGATGATGTCGATCCGTTTGTCTACGCCATCCGCCCCGATAGCTTGCGCTCCGTAAATTTCACCGGTTTTCGGATGGAAAACCAATTTCAGGACGATCGCTGACGCATTCGGATAGTAGCCGGCATGGTTCTTTCCTTGGATATGCACGACTGCATACTCTTTTCCTGACAGCTGCAATTGGCGCTCGTTCAAACCTGTTGAACCGCCGGCCAGACCGAATACACGCACAATTGCGGTTCCGATGCTGCCTTTATTTTTTCTGTTCAAGCCGCTGATGACATCAGCTACTTGACGTCCTTGACGGTTCGCTGGCGAAGCCAAAGCGATCATCGTATCTTCACCAGTGATTTGTTGTTTCACGATGATTGCGTCACCTACTGCGTAGATGTCTTTTTTGCTTGTCTCATAGTTTTCATCGACCAGAATACCGCCGCGCATGCCTGTTTCGATACCCGCAGCGATCGCTAGGCTGTTCTCAGGTTGGACGCCGACTGACATGATTGTCAAGTCGCTTTCGAGTTCCACGCCGTTTTCCAAGATGATTGTTTTGCCTTCATTTTGGAAAGCAGTAGCCGCAACGCCTGTATACAGCGTCACGCCGTTCGCTTTCAATTCATCCGCCAAGTAGGCAGCCATTTCTTCATCAAATGGAGGCAAGACATGCGGTGCTTTTTCGACGATCGTTACAGCCAAACCGCGGTGCGCTAAGCTCTCAGCCATTTCAAGACCGATGAATCCTGCTCCGATGACGACCGCTTTTTTCGGTTTGTGCTCAAGGATGAAGCCTGTGACAGCATCCACATCCGGTACATTGCGCATTGTGAAGATATTTTTGGCTTCGGAAAGGCCTTCAGCCGGCGGTACGAATGGTTTCGCACCTGGGGATAAAATGACTTTATCGTAAGCCAGTTGGTATTCGCCCTCTTTAGAACGGACTGTCACTTCTTTTTTATCCGGATCGATTGCGATCGCTTCGCTGAAAGGACGGACATCCAAGTCAAAACGTGCGCGCAATTGCTCAGGGGTTTGGACCAAGAGATCACTGCGTTCTTGGATATCGCCTGAAACATAGTAAGGCAAGCCACAGTTCGCAAAGGAAACGAAAGGTCCTTTTTCCAATACGATGATTTCTGCATCTTCATTCAATCTTCTCAAACGTGTTGCAGCGGACATACCGCCTGCCACTCCACCGATAATAACAATTTTCATCATAGTTTTCCTCCTCTTGTCGGTCCTGACCATGCGGACATGCCGCCTTTTACATTGACTACATCGTAGCCTTTGGATTTTAAGATGGTCGCCGCCCGTTTGCTGCGTCCGCCTGATTGGCAGATCACATAAACTTTACCCTTAGGGGTATATGTCTCCGCTTTTCGCAACGGAACATTTTTTGCGCCAGGAATATGTCCTGCGATGAATTCGTTCGGTTCACGGACATCGATTATTTGTGGTTTTTCGGTTAATTTGGCTTCCAATTCCTTAGTGGATACGGAAGGCATACTGTTGAATAAATTAAATAGCATACTTGGCTCCTTTTTCGTAAGTAGTATCAATCGCTTATGGACTTATAATACCCCATAGGGTATATTTTGTAAACCATTTTTATTCAAAAATTTTTAAAATGTTCAAAAATCTTGATACATAGCCATTCTTCTGATGCTTTAGAAAATAAACGCACAAGCATCCCTCCCGAATTATACGCTTCTTTCCCGCATGATAAAGATAAAAAAGACCGCAAAATTTGCGTAGGAACGCAACTCTGCAGTCTTTCTTCTTATTGATTGCTTTTATTCTCTGCACGTAGGCGTCCGATAAAGCTTTTTATGTGTTCGAAGGCTTCTTTCAGCTCTTCGATTGAATAAGCGTAGGAAATACGGATGAATCCCTCTCCGCTCTCTCCGAAGGCTGTGCCTGGCACAACAGCCACTTTCTCCTCCTGAACCAACCGGGTGGCGAATTCTTCCGAAGTCAAGCCGAATTCGGTTATGTTCGGGAAGATATAAAAGGCGCCATAAGGTACAAAACAAGGCAATTCCAAATCTTTTAGGACTTTCATTAGATAACGGCGACGTTGATTGTAACTTTCACGCATCTCGGCTACATTGTCATCACAATTCCGCAACGCAACAATGCCGGCGTACTGACTTGTCGTCGGTGCGGCCATGATGGCGAATTGATGGATTTTGATCATCTGTTCCATAATGATCGGCGGAGCAGTTGCGTAGCCCAGACGCCAACCGGTCATCGCGTATCCTTTCGAGAAGCCATTGATGTACACGGTCCGTTCCTTCATTCCCGGCAAAGCGGCAATGCTGAAGTGATTTCCATTGTAGGAAAGTTCACTATAGATCTCATCAGTGATGACGAATAGATCGTTTGCGATGATGACTTCAGCGATCGCTTCCAGGTCCTCTTTGGACATAACGGCCCCAGTCGGATTGTTGGGATAAGAAAGAATCAGTACTTTTGTTTTGGGAGTGATCGCTGCTTCCAGCTCTTCTTTCGTCAAACGGAATTGGTTCTTCTCCTGCAACGGGATAGCTACGGGAACCCCGTCAGCCAATACGATGCATGGAAGATAGGAAACATAGCATGGCTCCGCGTAGACGACCTCATCGCCCGGATCCAGCATGGCCCGCAGCGCCAAATCAATGGCTTCACTTCCGCCCACCGTAACGACAGTTTCATCCTCGGGGGAATAGTGCAGATTGTAGCGACGTTCCAAATATAAGCAGATTTCCTGGCGCAGTTCGGCCAAACCGGCATTAGCAGTGTAGAACGTACGTCCTTTTTGGAGGGTATACATGCCTTCGTCACGCACAATCCAAGGGGTGTCAAAGTCGGGCTCGCCTACCCCCAACGAAATCACTCCGGGTATCTCATTCGCAATATCAAAAAATCTCCGGATGCCGGAAGGTTTGATTTCGCGCACCTTAGCATTTATCGGATTTCTCATGGAGTCAGCACCATCCGTTTGTCGTCACCCTCATCCACGAACAACGTGCCGTGGTCTTTATAACGTTTCAATACGAAATGAGTAGTGGTTGATTGTACTTCATCGATCACAGAAAGGCGTTTCGCAACAAACAAAGCAATTTCCTTCATCGGAGCTTTCTTCAGTTGCACCATGAAATCAAAACCGCCGGACATCAGGAAAACAGTTTCCACTTCCGGGAATTGGTATACTTTTTCCGCGATACGGTCGAATCCGGACCCTCTTTGCGGATTTACGCGCAGCTCGATGATGGCAGAAACTTCGTCATCGCCGGTCTTGTCCCAATTGATCAAGGTATGGTAGCCGCAGATGATTTTGTCCGCTTCCAGTTCTTTCACCGCAATCGCCACTGCTTCTGTGGCCACGCCTAACATCACCGCAACTTCTTCATCAGTCAGTTTGTTGTTCTTTTCGATAATCTTCAGGATTTTTTCCTTCAATTCGTTTTTCATCGTTTTGCCTCCTCTGGCTATACGCATTCGGGCCATTCTCAGGCTCTAATATTCATTTATTTTATAAATGAAATTTCTTTCATTTTATCACCACTAACAGGCACTTGCAAATATGTTTTCGGGAATGACGGCTGGCAAGATGGCGCATCAACACTGGATAAACCACAAAAAAACTCCACAGGATCGCGGAGCGCGGACTTGTGAAGTTTTTTCTTATCGATTAATAACGCGTATCCAGGAATCCGCAGAATGCATCTACTGGAGAAACGCCAGTGAATTCGGAACGGCCTACCATTTTGTTGACAAGGGCTTGCAAAGTGAAGTCCTTGCTATCGTATGTATTGATGTACGTTTGTACTTGCGGCACGTCAGCCAAGTGGTTCGGTGCCTGTACAGAAATAAAGATTGTTGGAATTTCATGGACATAGAAAGGAATGTCCGGTGTCCCTTTTGAAGCTGGCCATTGGATGCGTTGATCCGTATTCGGTTGTACCGAAGCTACGTTGATGATCAGGTCGTAGGCTGCGATCAATTCTTTGATCGGACGTTTTTGAGCGTATACGTTCGCAACGGCAGCGCCTCTTTCTTCTTCCGGCAATTTGTTGATCCGCTCTTCCGTGGATTCCCATATGGAAACTTCAAAACCTTCAGCTTCCAGGATCCCTTTCAACGTATCGACAGGGCGAACCGCTTCGCCGCCGATCATTGCGCCGAAGCCGCCTTTGTGGCCTTCAACGTTGACCAATAGGACACGTTTTGTCTTTTCTGGTGAAATCGGGAAGATATTTTGGTTGTTTTTGACCAAAGTGATTGCCTTGTCGGCAACCTCAACTGCGATTGCTTTGTTTTCCGGCAAGCCGATTTTAGCCATCGCTTCTTCTTTGGATGGCAAGATTTCTGTTTTCGCTTTTTTGTGCAGGCCTAAAGCAGCTTTTGTACCCAAGATACGCATCAGAGCTTCTTCCAAACGCTCATCCGTGATGACGCCGTTGTTGTAGCCATCCAACATCCATTGGAAATCTTCGTCCGGATCGTTGAAGAACAAGAACAAGTCAGAACCTGCAGCGATAGCTGTCGGCAGCATATCTTGACGTTTCATAGCAGAAGTCATCGCAACCATGTGGCTAGCGTCTGTTACTACTAAACCATTGAAGCCCATCTTGTCGCGCAACAGATCAGTCAGGATGTATTTGTTCAAAGTAGCCGGCATAATCTGTTCCTGAACGGTAGCAGCCGGGTTGAAGTGTTTCACGTATTCAGGCAAGGAGATGTGTCCTGCCATGATGGACGGCAAGCCAGCATCGAACAAAGTGCCGTACACTTTACCGAAAGTAGCGTCCCATTCTTCTGTCGAAAATGGGTTTACACTGAAAGATAAATGTTGGTCGCGCTCATCGATTCCGTCACCAGGGAAATGTTTTGCCGCTGGCGCGATGCCGCTTTCCTGGATTCCCTTCATGTATGCCAACGATAATGCAATAGTCTTATCCACATCGCCGCTCCATGTACGGGTTGCGATGATTGGGTTACGCCAGTTGCGGTTGATGTCCACGATAGGGGCGAAACTCCAGTTGCAGCCGATAGCAGCAGCTTCCACACCGGAAACGCGGCCCATTTCGTATGCGTACTTCGTATCGTTTGTAGCAGCAATTTTCACTTCAACGCCTACATAGGTGCCGTCTTTACAAGCGCCGTTACCGCCCGCTTCCGTGTTGGCAGCGATTAACAAAGGAATTTTGCTGTTTTCCTGCAGAATTTTATTTTGCTCATATACTTCTTCCGCCAAGCCTGGATTGTAACGGACTCCGCCGATGTGATAGTTATTCAATACGCCAGTCAAATATTCCTCCGTGCGTTCTGAACCCATATTGATGAACAGTTGACCGATTTTTTCTTCGATCGTCATGTCTGCGATTGTATCTTTGACCCACTTGATTCCCTCGGCATCCAGTTTATAAGGTTTGCTTGTTAAGTCGACTCTCATGATTTGACCCCTCTCAAAATAGTTCTGGAACAGATCGATGCTGCAGCGGGTTGGCGTCAGCACCGCCTTTCCTACAAGAACAAGTATAGGCATTTTATCTAAAAAAATGAAGGCACTTTCACCCTGTTTTCAAAAGGTTCGGATTCTGTTCAAAATTGAACCATTGGACAAAAACAGTTGATGCCAAGAACTTCCCTGCATCAAAAACCGCGCTGTGAAGCCATTTCAATCGATCGGTAAATACTTTGGAAAATCCCTACGAACAAAAAGAAAGCCTGATCTGTTTGTCATTTTTTTGTCACAGTATCCCATAAACCAGAAAAAGGAGCTCTCCATACGGAAGGCTCCACTTTCTCTTTTATTCTCAAAAAATCATTCAACAAGTTCGCCGACTATAGGCAGATCTTCAAGGACCTTTAGGCCGTGAGGCGACTGGTTGGTGATTTCTTCCGTCAGTTCATTGCCTGCAGTTAACCCCAATTTATGTTCTCCATCTTTCCATGCTTCCACGTTTGTGACGTCGTAGACTACGCCATCGACAGCAACATACGCTGGCTGGCCATCCTTGCCGTTGTATTGGCTGAGTTCTTCAAGCGTGAAGGTCCGCATTTCTTCAGCTGAACTGCTGACCGAGACGACTTCGGAACTCGTTGTTGCACTATCTTCGACAGTGGCAGGCGCACACGCGACCAATAACAAGACGACTATGCTTGCTTGCAGCATCATGCTCAATTTTATTTTCGACATCTTCGGTTCCTCCTTAATCATAAACCAAATGTTTCATAATGGATGCGGTCTTTGGAAACTCCTTTTTTAAGCAAAACTGCTTCGACTGCATTCATGAATGGCGGCGGACCGCACAAAAGATATTCTGCAGCCTCAAATCGTATTTCTTGATCCTTGAGAATCTTATCAATTTTCCCTTCATCGAGAAAGCCGCTCTCATTAGCAAAGAATGGCACCAAACGGAAATCAGGGAGGGTGTTCTTCAATGCTTGCAGCTTATCGGTAAACCCGTATTCATCCTGATTTTTCAGGCTCCAGATCAATACTGTTCTGTTCGGAAATTGTAGGCGCGCACTGTTTTCCAATATACCAAGCATCGGTGTGATCCCGATGCCTCCTGCAAACATGACCATGCTCACCGTTTTATCGTGCATACCTTCCTGAACATGCCACATACCGCCATGAGGGCCTTCAAGCGACGCTTTGACTCCCGGCTGCAGCGTTTGGAACCGATGGGTGTAATCCCCTGAATCCTTGATGGCCAATGCGACTTCATCCCGATCCTGAGGGGCACTGATCAGCGAGAACGGATGCTCTTCCGATGAATACTGTGCGTCATAGAGGCGCAGAAAGACAAACTGTCCGGCTTGGTACGGGAATAGTTCGCCATTGTCAGGCTTCAAATGTACTTCCAGGACATTGCCCTTTTCCGGTTTTGTGACGGTGACGGTGAACAGGTTTTTCTTGAGTCTTGCGGGTTTGAGAAATTTGTGGTTGACGTACAGGCCAAACGCCAAAGCAAAATAGCCTCCGAGAATGGCGGCGGCAAGGTAATCACCCTGCACAATCACGGTCATGGTCAAGACATGGATAGCCAAAAAAGTGGCAGCGACTATGTTGAAATTATGTACGAATTTCATTTTCTCGTAGTTGGCGATGGGATATTTTTTGAGGGTTGTTTTGGCCGTTTTGACGATTTTTTTTCGTCCGAACCAGTTCGTCATGATGAGAGCAGAAAGGACGGCGATGGTCAAAAAGAAGATGATTGCCAAGTCCCCGAAGATGGTCGAAAAGCGGTATACCCAGCCCCAGAGAAGCGTCACCCATAATTTATGCGTGACTCCGATCGACAAGGCGATGACGGCCATGATGGCATGGAATCGATTCAGCTTGTCTAAGCTGAAGTATTGTTCGATGACCCTCGGACGGGATGCGATGATGACTCCCGTCAAAAGCCAAGTATAGGAAACAATCCCCAGAAATGGCGGGCCTGCGGAAAGAAAGCTCCTGTTCCTAAGTGCGACTGCAGCGATAAGTACAGGGAGAAGGATATATGCGGCAACAATCAGTATGCGCATCAGTTTTCTGTTCATTACTGAGACCTCTTTTCTTCTGCTGGTTTCGAATGACAGATGCAAGCAACATTTTCCTTTGGGTAGGCCATGCATCTCTTGTGTCCATTTTATAACGTAATGTAAGCGGACACAAACCAGAACCCTCGACCGACAAAGCGCAAAAGAAGCAGGAAGACACTATTGCGGCCAAAAGCTATGATACAATGAAAAAAATAATCCAAAATAAGGAATGATGATATGGACCATACCAAAAAAGAAATGACATGCAACCAGACGCGTAACGTGCGCACCGCGTTCGTATCCTACAGCGAATTGAACGATAAAGATACCCTGTTCGGCGGCGAAATCATGTCGCACTTCGACTCAGCTTGCGGAAGGGCGGTGTTCAATTTCGTCAAGCGGCCTTCCTTCACCGCTACTGTCGATTTGGTCGCCTTCATCCAGCCCGTCCGGAAAAATGAGGCCATCTATGTGGAGGCGTATGTTTCCGGGAGCGGGAACACATCCGTGGAGGCCTTCGCCAAACTGACCGCCACCGACGTCCGCACCGGCGAAAGCCGCATCTGCGCCTATGCCTTCCTGACTTTCGTCATCACCGACAGCTCGGATCCGGACTTTGCGATGCCGCTGATTCTGC
This sequence comes from Trichococcus paludicola, assembly GCF_003052295.1. Taxonomy (GTDB): domain Bacteria; phylum Bacillota; class Bacilli; order Lactobacillales; family Aerococcaceae; genus Trichococcus; species Trichococcus paludicola. The sequence continues at coordinate 335,545 of NZ_QBLC01000001.1, read as the reverse complement.
CTGAATCCGAAGAAGAAAAGATGATCTGTTCCGGCTACGAGGAGCGCAGGGTCAACAATCTGATCAAACGCAACCAGAATAGCTGGCTGCTTTCCGGTCTTTCCACCAAGCAAATTTGGGATCGCTGAACTATTCCACCACTGGATACCCTCAGCAAACAGATTGAATATCTGTATTATTTACCCAAAATTTGTACCGTTTTCATCCGGTAAGAAAACCAAACGTTTCCTTACCGGATAAAATTCCGGTGCAAACATCCTGACATGCCTTTTGCCGCCGATCCAAAGCACGAATAAAATGAATACCTCCCGTCCTCCCATTAGCATAATGGCGAAGGCGGGAGGTTATTCAGCATATTTCCATTCTTCACCATATCCCCTTGAATTATGCTGATCGAACCGTTAAAATGATAAAGTGGTTAAAATATATCTTTTTTTTAACCCGGATGCAATGATTTAAAATGAAACGCAAACTGTACCAATCTAAATTTTTAACTGTGTATTCTGAAAAAATGGAGGGAATTTCATGCAACAAACAGTAACGATGCCGAAAATTAACCCGAAAAGTGATGAAGTCATTTTTGGAATCTGGACGAAAAATATTGGAGATATAATCGAAGCTGGCGAAGTATTATTCGAGGTTGAAACGGATAAGGTCGTCAGCGAAGTCGAGAGTAACTTTAACGGCGTGCTTGCAGAAACTTTGGTCAAGGAAAATGATGCTGTCAAAACCGGTGAAGCTATCGCTATTATCGACATTCGCTAAACTTCAGGAGGAATGATTTTGGAAACCAAACCACAATGGTTCAAAGTGCGCTATAACCAAGAAGCTGTTGAAAAAGTAACGCAATTAATGGATGAACTCGAATTAAATACTGTGTGCAATGAAGCCAGTTGTCCGAACATGGGTGAATGCTACAGCAGCGGCACAGCAACCTTTATGATTTTGGGGCGCATATGTACGCGCAGTTGTCGTTTTTGCGACGTTACCCATGGCAGACCAAGCCCTGTCAATGCAAAAGAGCCTCAGCAACTGGCTCAAGCAGTAAAAAAAATGGGCTTGGAATATGTCGTGATCACAAGCGTCGACCGCGATGATTTACCGGATTACGGAGCTGGTCACTTTGCTGAAGTCATCGAAGAAGTCCGCAAACAGAATCCACACACAATGATCGAAGTGCTGACACCCGACTTCCAAGGAGACCGGTTGGCGATCGATAAAGTCATTGCGGCAAAACCAGATGTGTTTAACCATAATATGGAAAGCGTGCGCCGCATTTCACCAAAAATCCGTCACCGCGCCACTTATGATTGTTCGCTGGACGTACTGGAATATGTCAAAAAACAAGATTCCAGCATTTTGACGAAAACAGGCATTATGCTTGGTTTAGGAGAAACAGCCAGCGAAATCAATGAATTGATGGATGATTTACGTGCAGTCGATGTGGACTTTTTGACAATCGGCCAATACTCACAGCCTTCGCCGAAACATTATCCGTTGCATGAATATGTTTCCGTGGAAACTTTTGCTGAATACCAACGGACAGGTATGGCGAAAAAATTCAAATATGTAGCTAGTTCACCGCTTGTGCGAAGCTCTTACCGTGCCCGTGCCGCTGTCGAATCCACTCATAACCAATAAGGAGGAAAAATATTGTATACGATTTCATGTGAGGAACAGGATGCCGCTTTCTACTTTGCCTTGGAAGAATACTGTATAACAAACTTCCCGGCAGAGGCAGACACCCTTTTTTTACTGTGGCAGACGCGTCCTACCGTGATGTTGGGAAAATACCAGAATGCGTTCAAGGAAGTTGATTCAGCCTATATCGATGCTGAATCAATTGATGTTGTGCGGCGGCCTTCCGGCGGTGGTGCTATTTACACCGATGGCGGTTGCTACCAATACAGCTTCATCGTGGATGGCCAACATCAAGTCATCGATTTCGAACCTTATATGGACAGAATTATCCATACCCTGCAAACGCTTGGTATTCCAGCAGAGCGGAACAGCCGGAACGATATCGCCATCCACGGTCAAAAAATATCGGGAAATGCCCAATATATGAAGGCGGGCTTTACCGTCCATCATGGGACTCTCCTTTTCGATACGAATATCGATCATATGGCGGCTGCCTTGAAGGTTGATCCCGAAAAACTGCGCAGCAAGGGCATTGATTCGGTCCGTGAACGCACCACCCTCATCAGCGACCATGTAGGGCCTACGACTGAACGCAACTGGTTTGCTGACGCATTTCGCCGGAACCTCTTGGGCCAAGAAGCACACATCCTTGAGCTCACTCCAGAGCAATATGAAGCCGTGCAGCAGCTGGCTGAACAAAAATATCGCCGCTGGGAATGGAACTATGGCCAATCACGTGAAACCAACTTCAGCGTTACCGGCCGTTTGCCCGGAGGACGCATCGAGATTGCTCTTCAGCTAGATCATTACGTCATTCAAGACTGTCAAATTTCTGGTGATTTCTTCAGTTCGATTGATATCGATACACTCGAGTTCGCTCTGCGCGGTTCCCGTTTTGAGAAATCGGATATAGCAAACCGTTTAACGCCAATATTGTCTGAAGGGCAGTTGTACTGCATCACAACAAACGATATCGTGGAGCTGTTGTTTCCGGAAGCATAAGCTTCTTCCAGTTAGAAAAAGGACAAGGTGGACTGGTTGAACAGCATTAAGACAAATCTGAAAAAACTTAAAGACAAAGAAGAGCCGAAATGCCAACGGGCATTTCGGCTCTTCTTTTGTCCTTCTACAGTTCGTGAAATAACACTGGTAGCTGGCTACTCTTCACTATCGTTGCTCAGATCCACTTCGTTCAGCTCGTTCAATAAATCTTCCCATCTTGCATTTTCGTATTCAGCAACGAGCCCTTTTACAACGCTTAACGGCAGCCCGTTCATCGCCTGGCTGTCCTGTTCCCGGTTAGTCAGCTGTTCTTCATTTATAAATCCCAATTGGATAAGATTTTTCATCATGATCGGGGCAGCCTCTTCAATGAACTTCGCTCCGGCAGGATGACGGATGACATCCCCAACCGTGCTCAGCATGGTATATCTTGCAAAGCCCTGAATGAATTCATCTTCCATTTCAATTTCCTCGCTGAGGACAATCTCATGGGCGGATTTACCGATTTGGATCTGGAAGACACCGCCATCCACGCGCCAATTATGCGCCTCCACATCCCAGTATGAAAATGCTTTTCTGTCCAACTCAAACGTAACCCTGGCTGTCTCACCTGCAGCTAAACTGATTTTCTTGAAGGCCCGCAGTTCTCTTAGAGGACGGTGAACCCCCAACATATCCCATTCTCGGCCTACGTAAAGCTGAACCACTTCTTTGCCATCATGCTCGCCTACGTTTGTCACTTCGACGGAAACCGTCAGCTGATATTCCGCAGTGGCTTTTTTCTGGCTTACCTGCAGATTGCTGTAAGTAAAGTGTGTATAGGAAAGTCCGTAACCAAACGGGAACAGAACGTCCACGTCTTTCGTTTCATAGTAGCGGTACCCGACAAAGATTCCTTCCTGATAATCCACTTGATCTCCTTGACCCGGGAAAGACAGATAGGAAGGAGTGTCCTTCAGACGGATAGGAAATGATTCCGGCAGTCTTCCGCTTGGGTTTACATCCCCAAAAAGAATCCGTACGACTGCTCCACCAACCGCTTCGCCTGCCAAATAGGCTTCCAATACCCCTTTCACGCGTCCAAGCCAAGGCATTTCGATCGGCCCCCCATTATGGAGAATCACGATGGTATTTGGTTGCACGTCGCAAACGGCTTCAATAAGTGCATTCTGATTCGCAGGCATACCCAGATGCTTGCGGTCAAAGCCCTCTGATTCCATCTGTTCGATCAATCCTGCAAAAATAACGGCGACGTCAGCTTCAGCGGCCACCTTAACGGCTTCCGCTCTTAATGCCGGATCATCCACATCCTGCTCCGGATCAAACCCTGGCGCATAGGTTACCTTGGCTTTGTGGGCCACTTCTTCCAGAGCCGGTATGACTTTCCAACTGTTGACGCGCGAACTCCCGCTGCCTTGATAGCGTGGAATTTCTGCAAATTTTCCGATGAAAGCAATTTTTTGGGTGTCTTGTAAAGGCAGAATGTTGTCTTGGTTCTTCAACAGGACGATGGACTCTTCAGCCGCTTTTTGCGCAAGCTGATGCCCTTTTTTCAGATCAATGGTTCCTGTTGCCTGTTCTGCTTCGTGTGATTTCAGAATGAGTGTAAGGATGCGTTCGCACGCTTGGTTCAGCTTTGCTTCTTCCAAGCTTCCATCCTGTACTGCTTTCACAATGTCGTTATCCGTATCCAACGCTGCTGGCATGGTCAGGTCGCATCCGGCAGTAAGTGCAGCTATGCGGTCATGAACAGCGCCCCAGTCACTGACGACCGCACCTTCAAATCCCCATTCATCCCTTAAGATTTCGGTCAGAAAATATTCGCTCTGTGAAGCGAAAGTGCCATTCACTTTGTTATAGGCGGACATGATCGTCCAAGGCTGTGCTTCTTTTACGACCTTTTCGAATGCGCGCAGATAAATTTCACGCAGCGTCCGCTCATCAATATTTGAGGAAGAGGTATTCCGTCTGTGTTCCTGATTGTTTGCCAAAAAGTGTTTCAAACTTGTGCCGACGCCTTGATCCTGGACTCCTTTGACAAAGGCCGTTCCCAATTCAGTCGACAAGAGCGGATCTTCCGAAAAATATTCGAAGTTGCGACCGCACAGCGGGGAGCGTTTGATGTTTACGCCTGGTCCCAGGAGTACGTGCACATTTTCAGCCTTGCTTTGTTTACCCAATTCTTCGCCGATTTCATAAAGCAAATCTGTGTCAAAACTGGCGGCACTGCTGCAAGCTGTCGGGAAACATACCGCGGGATTGCTTTCGTTGATTCCCAGATGGTCTTGCGTCCCATCTTGTTTCCGCAAGCCATGCGGGCCATCCGATACCCAAATTTCGGGAATAGTAAGACGATCGACCGCTTTTGTCCGCCAATTATCTTTGCCCGAGCATAAGCCGGCTTTTTCTTCCAATGTCATTTCTTCTATCCATGCTTGTATTTTGTCTTTCATTGGTAAACGTGTCCCCTTTATGATTCTCTTGATTTCACTTTTTTGTTTTTATCACGTAGTTACTGCTTCTTCCAGTTGTTCATTTAAAGTTGCGCCCAAACGCCCCAATAACCACAAGCTGTTCTTCGGTTTTCTTTCCATCGTCTCCCTGTCCACTTCGATCAAGCCAAATTTTTGAGCGAACCCTAATTGCCATTCGAAATTATCCAGGAGGGACCAATGCAAATAACCTGTTACCGGGATTCCCGCTTCTAAGATAGCCTTCAGATCATCCATCACTACTTCGATATGTTTTTCGCGCAAGCTGTCGTCCGAACTTGAAACACCATTTTCGGTGATGAGGATTTCTTTATGCCAAGTTTCGGATACTTTTCTGCATACGTTCGCCAGAGAATGGGGATAAAATTCGTTCCCCATTTCCGTCTTGATGGCAGTATCCGGAACATCGAGAATTTCCCCTCCTTCGATTAGCTTCCTTGTATAATTCTGTACCCCGATAAAGTCATCTTCCGCCAGATATGGCAGATATTGCCCATAGTCTTCTTGCCAGAGATTGTCTGCGAGGGATGAATATTCCCCTACTGTTTGATAATCGTACAAGGAAAGCGTCAGGCCCACTTTTATGTTTGGATCAAATTTTTTGATGACGTTTCTTGCTTCTGTATGACTTTCAAAAATAACTTTTTGCCCCTCTTCGCTCCTTGGGTATAGGAAGGTAGCCATTTTATCAGGTGCGACACCAAAGATTTCACTCGCTTCGATCGCTCCCAGTTCCCGTTTGTTATGCTGGAGGTTCACACCCACTTGAACATCATTTTGTTTTTCACTCATTTTTCGTGCCTGTTTTCTGAATTCCTCAATGATCCGGTTCAATTGGACGCCCATATTCGCTTCATTGATTGTGCACACATAAGGGATGTATTCGCCCAGATGCTCCATCACGATCCCGGCATATTTCTTGAAGTAGCCGATTGTTTTTCTGTCTTCCCATCCGCCTTCCGAAATCAACCATTTTGGGGATGAAAAATGGTGCAGCGTCACAACAGGGGTAATACCGCAACTCTGACAGTATTTTAAGACATCTCTATAATGCTCAATTTCTTTTAGATCGACCGCATCTTTATTCGGCTGGATCCTTGCCCACTCGATTGAAAAGCGGAAGGCGTTCAATCCCGCTTGCTTCAGCAACGTAATATCCTCTTTGTATCGGTTATAATGGTCCACTGCATCCAAAGACGGTTCTTTATAGGTCGTATTTTCGATGTTTTCCAACACCCAAAAATCACTGTTCGTATTGTTTCCTTCGATCTGATGCGCTGCCGTAGCAGCTCCTATTAAAATTGTCATGACTTATCGTTCCTTTCCGTCTTCCTGGATCAATTCACGTCCAAGGCAACTGTCTCTTTTACTGCTGCAACTTCTGCTGCTGCGGATTCTCTTCTTTCTTCCAGTTCTTGGTTGATTTGAGGCATCAAACGATCCAATTTATAAAAGGACATCAGTAACAGGATCAACACGTTCATGATTCCCGGAACAACTGCCATAATGATGCGGATCATCAGCATAGCCGAAGCAGGTTGCACAGCCAACGCTCCACTGTAACCACCCCAACTCAACAAAACCCCGACAACCGCTGCTCCTGCTGCTCCACCGATTTTTCCGGCCAACCCTTTTACTGCGCCTATAGTACCATCCATGCGGGGCTCTCCTTTCCATTCATTGTAGGAAGCGCAGTCGATCATAAGCAGGTCAGTCAGATACGTTACAGGAAGAATTCCGACTGCCATCATAAGATTTGCGACCAAAATGACAGGGAAATTAGCCCCTGCAAAGAACATCGTAATATTACCAAGAATCGCTGCGATACTTCCAAAAACAATCATTTTACCCATAGATATTTTTTTCATCAGCTTAGGGAAAATGAACAGCAGCGGAACCACCAATACACTGACGGCAGTTGCGATACCCATCAGACTAAGATCGCCGACGATATACTTAAAGTAGTAGGTGGCGATCCCCAATCCTGTTGCAGCCGAATACAAGAAATACATTCCGGCAACCATCAGTACGTACGGATTACCCTTTAATACCCGGAATATATCTTTTACTTTTGGCGGATCTGTTGAAACTTCAACGGGATTCGTTTCCTTCACAAAGACGAAACGCATAATTCCGATGATTGCCATAGGAATAGCGAAGATCGCAAACATCGTGCTCCATCCGGCTGCAGTATCTCCCATTCGCTGTAAAAAAATCGGGAAAGAAATATTGATGACGAGGGCACCCAACATGATGACGCCACCACCGAAAGAAGCAATTTTAACCCGTTGCTCATTGCTTCCAAAAGCGCGGATCATATAAGCATTATTATTGGCACTAAGCAAAGTGATTCCGACAGCGTTTACAAGAGAATAAAAACCAAATACCCATACATATTTCAGGACATCGCTTAATCCGGTAGGTGTCGAATACATGAGCCACATGGATAGCCACACTATCAGAATCGCCAATTCATAAGGCCGCGCCTTACCCATTTTCGTATTCGTGCGGTCAACGATGTAGCCGGCAAATATATCCGTCACCCCGTCCAAGAGGCGGGTTGCCATCAACAAGGTACCTACAATCGCAGCGTTCAAATGTAAAATTTCCGTTGTGTAAAACATCAGATGAGCCATCAGAATTACGGAAGCCGCAACGGATACTCCCCGTCCTTGCCATGCCCAAAACTTTAACGCTCCGATGTTATCCGGATTCTGTACGCGTTCTTTTTTCATTATATGTTACTCCTTCTAATCAATTTTTTTATTCAAATTCTTCTGTTGTCCACTCATCTTCCCAATCAAGATACGCTTTTTCACCATCGAAACGCAACGGCAGCCACACATAATCCGCAACCGCAGTATCCGGGTTACCTAAGTTCTTTAATGCGTTTCGCACTTCCGGATCGACATCGGTCGGCATTTCGTAAAGGGCAGGAGCATAAAGCCAAGCAAACACTTTTTCTAAGTCATCATAGCGGATCGGCAGTTCGCCCACTAACCATCTGTCAGCCAGCGCTATATACAAATCCTTTTTCCCCGGCACCTTAAACACGGAAGTGATTTGGGATTGGAAAGAAGTTCTTTCATGATCATCTGTGTGCGGATTGCCTTGCACTTCATAAGGCCCATGCCATGTTTTTGCGACAGCAACTTCGGATGGATTCGGGAAGTACCCCGTCGTTCCCGATGTCACTAAATAATGGCGGCCTTTCCGATAAAAATGAGCCGTTGCCTCCCTGACGAATGGTGGCGCGATGTTCGGGAAATGCGTACTGTAATAGCCGGTTACACCGGTGTAATCATCGGTGAGGTCCGCGCAGATTGTCTCACTGTGGACTCTTTCAAAATAGTAATAAGCTTTTCCATCTGGTGCGACCACCAGATCAAAATCTCCCGCATTCATGTTCAGCGGACGGTAGCCTTCTTTCACCTTCGTATACGGTCCTAATATGTGATCCGCTGTCAGGATTGTGGCCGTCTGCGTATCGTCTTTATGCATGATTTTCAACCAGCAAACGTATTTCTTCGTCCAACGGTTATAAATGATATGCGGACGATCCATGCAGGCTTCCGGATGCAATGACGATTCCGGATTATCCGGTTCCGGCGGGATGATCAGCCCTTTGTCTTCCCAGTTGTAAAGATCAGTGGATGCGTAACAGCGGACACCCCAGTGCCAGATGCCCCCGCCCACTTGCGTTTTTTCCTTATTTTCTCCGTACCAGTAATAAGTTCCATCTACTTCGAGGATGGATCCTCCGTGTGCCTGGATTCTTTTTCCCTCTGTATCCAACCAAACTTGGCCGGGTCTAATGGATGTATATGTCATTTTTGGTCACCTTTCTTTTATTGAAATGTATAGTGATAAGTCCCGGTGCCCAATGTTTCCGGCTTCTGGTTCGGCAACTGGATTTCGGCTGATGTATTCGCCGGTATCTTCACCTCTAAGTGGTAGCCAGCTGCTGTTTTTCCCCATCGCGTCTCCACCATTCCGTACAAACTGTTGTATTGCGTATTGGCATAAGTAAATGTTCCTCCGGGCTGGGGTTCGATCCTGAAATGATTTTCGCCAGCAACTGTAATGCCGCCAACCGTGTTGAACAGCCATTCGCATACCGCACCAGGAGAATAGTGGTTGTGGCTCTCTTTCCCTTCCCAATCTTCCCAAACCGTCGTAGCTCCAGCATTCACCTCTGCGAGCCAACTGGGGGACTTTTCATTTTCCAACATTTTATAGGCAACATCCGTATGCCCGTTCTTCGACAAGACCGTCAGGAGAAACGGTGTGGAGAGAAAGCCTGTTCCGACGCGGTAATCCCGATTCTTGACCGCACTTACTAAAGCTGTCGCGATTTCTTTTCGTTTTTCATCTTCTGCTAAACCGAATGCTAAAGGCCGGACCAATACGGCTTGACGGTTGGTATCCAATGACTTGTCCTTGAGGAACAGCCATGCATAGGCTTCTTTTGCGCCTTTTGCGTATTCTCCGTATACAGCCGCATCCTCCTCTTTCCCGATTGCTGCAGCTATCTCAGCCATGCACTTCATCGTTTCGTGCAGGTAGGCGGTACATATTTCCGTGTGCAACGTCGTCGGTTGCCTTGGAGAGGTCCTGAATTCCTCGGGCTCAAGCCATTCCCCTAAATGGAAACCCTTTTCGTACGTATACTTGTCATAAGGGTTATCCTTCGCCAGTTTTTTATTTTTCATTCCTGTGTTTTTGATCATGAACTGCGCATAGCGCGCCATCTGTGGGTAGAAGGTTTCGATGATGTCCTTGTCTCCATACCATCTCCAGTAGCGGTAAGGGATCAACACGATAGCATCCGCCCAACCAACCGATCCTCCGGTATTGTTGTACACCATGTCCATTCCGACATAAGGAATCACTGCAGCATTTTTACCATTTTTGAATTGTCCATCCGCGAAGTCGCGCATCCACTTCCGATAGAAAGGAGCGATATCCATCAGAAATGCTGCGGTATGGAAGAATACTTGCCCATCACCGGTCCATCCCAAACGCTCTCTCGTAGGACAATCCGTTGGAATATCGGCAAAGTTGCCTTTCATGCTCCAGCGCGTATTCTCCAAAAATCGGTTGACCTTCTCGTTTGAGCAGGAAAATTCTCCTGTCTCTTCCATATCGGAATACACGGCGATTGCTGTGAATTGCTCGGGTTCTATGCGGATATCCGTTTCCACTTCGGCATAACGGAAGCCAAAGATGGCAAACCGGGTTTGGTAGGCATCAGCCTCGCCGCTGCAAACGTATTCAACTTCCTGTTTGGGTGTAGCGGCCATTTCCCCCGGAATCTTGCTCTCATTTCCGGTTATCAGCAGCAACTTTTTCACTGTCCCGAATTCTTTGGCGGGCTTCAGTTTTTGGAAATTCTTTTGGGTGAATTCCCCATCCTCATCCAAAATTTCACCCAAGCGCAGTTTCAGTTTTTGCCCTTTATCCCCTTTTATCCGGAATGAAATGAATCCGGCGATGTTTTGGCCGAAATCGAGCACTTTTTTCCCTGAAGGTGTCACGATCAATTTCGGCGTGAAGTGTTCCTGTTGTTTGATGTCGACATTGTTGGAAGCTGTAGGAAACAGTTCTTCTTTAACAAGCGCCGCTTTCCCTTGATAGGAAGGTGTGAAGGAGGCATCTACTACTTCCCCATCCTTCAGGTCAGCAAACCGGATGGCGCCATCATTCGACCAAGCGAAACGCTCGTCGCTGATTATTTTTTCTTTCGTTCCGTCCTCAAATTCCACTTCCAGTTGGCAAAGCAGTTTTGTCTGTTTTCCGAAAACATTCGTTGGGCCAAAGCAACCAATCGATCCACGATACCAGCCATCCGCCAATTGGATTTCCAAGGCATTTTCCGTTCCCAAAAGATCTGTGATATCATAGCTTTGATACTGGATGCGGTGACGGTAATCGGTGCAGCCGGGCGCCAATTCAAAATTGCCGACGCGCTTTCCATTTATAGCCGCCTCATACAGCCCGCAGGCGGTGATGTATAACCGGGCTTTTTTGATTTCCTTGTGCAGTCGGAAAGTCTTATTGAAGCAATCCACCGGGTATCTTTCATTCTTACGGGGGATGTAATCCCCGCTGATCCAATGTGCTTCCCAGTCGGTTTCATCCAGAAGCCCCATTTCGAACCAGGAGGTAACGGCTTCCCCTTTTCTGTCCTGTTCATCCCAAAGCGCGACGGACCAAGCTATGCGGTCACGGCTCTTCAAAGGAGGGCCTTCGTACGGGATATGCGTAATCCTGTTGGACTGTACCTTCCCAGTATCCCAAATGATTTCATTATCCTTTTTTGCGGTCAATTGGTAGGCGGTCTGCTGAATCCCGTTTTCACATTTCCAATACAAACGGGGACGGAGAATATCCATACCAATCGGTTCTTTTAAATACTCTGTCCGAAGCTCAAATGCCTTCACGCTTGTCCCTCCTCTTTTACCTGAATTTTCAGTTCAGCCGTTCCTGCGCTTACTCCTTGCACCTTAACGGTGATTTCGCCTTGCTTTCCGCTCCGCACGATTGCTTGTGCACGGCCATAATAGCTAGTGAACGCGCCCTTGTGGTATTCCTCTTTGGTCCGGGGATTTGCGCTGCCGAAAGCAAGCAGCTCCCCGCCGTCAACCGTTACCTGCAAAAGCTGATCGTCATTGCTTTCGATGATCCCGTTCTCGCCGATCAAGGACACTTCTATGTATACGACTTCATTTTGCTTGATTGTAGCGCCGTCTGTGGTCAACTGCAAACCCGTCTTGCCGCTCGCGGAGCTGAGTGCTGTCCTGCCCGTTTCATTGCCTTTTTCATCGAAGGTCACAGCAATAAGTGTACCCGCCGCATAAGTACTCTTGAAAGTCGCTTTGCAGTCTTTCAGTTTTTTCCTCTTCGTTGCTTTATCGCCCAGCAGTAATTGCACTGAATGGGCAGCTGCATACACTTCTATGATGGCATTATTTCCTTCGCAATTCTTCCAGGACCAACTGTTGAGCCCGTTCGTTCCTCGCCAAACGGATTTTGCGGGACGATTCCCTGGCTGATTGGCTGGCTGAACTGCGATATAGGGGTCATTCCGGACTCCCCAGACAACTGCTGCATATTCCGCTTCCGCGCCGATGTTGCCCAAGATATCTATGGCGCCTACATTCGCCAAGATCCAAGGATAAGGCTTGTCGAACCGTCTGCCGTCTTCCGTATACGACCAGGCACCGATGCCGGCTTCACCCAAATAGTCCCAAGCAGTCCACATGAAATCCCCGATCAGATAAGGCAATTCTTTTACCATTTTCCAGTTTTTGGCGATATCCTGTGGAAAGGTTTCTGACCCTACCAGAATTCTTTCGGGATGGATCTTCCCTTCTTTCCGGTAACGGCCGGAAGCGTAGTTGTAGCCCGCGATATCCAAACTATCGAATAACGGAGTAGTGACGGCATCCGCTTTTTTGGAGTTGGCAGCCTTGTTCATCCCCGTACCTACGACTGATGTCATAAGGTTGAACAAGGTACTGCTTACTTTCTTATTGTCTCCGCCAGCGGTTTCCTTCTCTCTTCCGCCTTCTTCTTTGTAGATACCTTTTCCTTTGCTTGCCATATTGATGACCATCAGATTCACCCCGCAAGTCACAGGACGCGTAGCATCCAGTTCCTTAATGATATCCACCATTTCCCGCGCAAGCTGGACACCTTTCTCGTCCTTCGGTTCGGAGATTTCGTTTCCGATCGAATACATGATCACGGAAGGATGATTGTAGTCCCTTTCCACCATGGCGCGGATGTCCCCCTGATAGTTATCCATGAATTGAGATGCGTAGTCATGTTTGCTCTTATGGAAGTACCACATGTCCCACGTCTCATCCATCACATACATGCCGTATTTATCGCAAGCCGTCAGGAAAGATTCGGATGCAGGATTGTGCGAAGCCCGCACAGCGTTAAAACCGGCTTCCTTCATGATCCTGACTTTACGGTCTTCACTTTCAGGAAGCGAAACGGCACCCAATAGGCCATTGTCGCTGTGGACACAGCCGCCTCTGAGCAATGTCTCTCTCCCATTGACGAAGAGACCGTTTTCATTCCATTCAATCGTGCGGATCCCAAAATCTTCCGTTACCTGGTCAACAATCTTTCCATTTCTTTTAAGCTGGACCACGCACTGGTAAAGATGAGGGCTTTCGTCACTCCATAGCTGCGCATCCGGAATATCTAAAGTGAGTTTGTCTCCTTTTCCGGAGGCCACGGTTGCATCTTCACGGCGGATTTCCACCTGCACTTCTTCCCCGGTATGTTCCGTTTCTATCCGGATGCTTGCCGGTTGATGGGATAAAGTGGTTATTTTCACCCCTTGACGCTGGATATGTGCCTTGTTCCCGATATGCAACCAGACCGGGCGATGGATGCCGCTGCCGGTGTACCAACGGCTATTCGGGTGCTGACTGTTGTCCACCACCACTTTCACATCATTGCTTTCCCCATGATGGAGGAAACCATCTGTATCAACCACAAAGGGCGTGTACCCATAGGCATTCTTGCCCGCCTCTTCCCCGTTTATGTACACCCAAGCATCTTTGTAAACCCCTTCAAATTCAAGCAGAATCTTTTTACCTTTCCAATCAACAGGAACGAAAAACTCTTTCTTGTAGGTATAGACTCCGCCTGGGAAGAATGCCCCCGCACTGCTGGATGGATTCTCAGGATGCCGTTTTTCCGCTATCATGGCATCATGGGGCAGCTTGATGATCTCCTTTACTGTACTTCCCTCTCTGAAGAACTCCCAACCTTTCATGAAATCCATTTTTTCCATTTCTACCATTCCCTTTTCTGTCGTATAGTAGTTATTATAGAGAGCGTTTCCAATCCTGTATTGCAAATATGTTCCTCAAATTATATAATGGTGCCAACAATGCTCAGGAGGCGTGAATAATGGATCTATCTTCTTTTTTGGACTACTTTTACTTTTCCTACTACATTCCGGTCTACTTATGTAAAAATCAGGAAGTGATCCGCGCAGTCCCGTCACAAGGAGAAGACACCCATCCCCCGGAAGATTATTTGGCGCTTTTGACGGGAGATCCTTCCAAAAAGATCACCTATATCATGACTTCCTTCCACTCTTATTACGGCTGTGTGCACTTGGAAGGGAATCAGCATCTCCTGATTGGGCCAGTGAATGATTTCGCCTATTCGGAAGACTCGTTGGCGGCGATACAAAAGGAATTTGGCGTCGCGGATGCCGATTCTCCTACCTTCAGCGATTTTTTCAAAAAGATACCTTCCCAAAACTGGGACTCTTTCATCAATACGTTGCTGTTTGTCGACTTCCTTTTGAATGGAACCAAACTGACAAAAAAAGAGGTTGCGCTCATTTCCCCGCAGCAGTCCAATATGCCCATCCATGAAGAATTTGTACTGACGAATGCTCTGGAAAAAGAGGAAGGTGCCCTGTATAACACCTTCAACGTAGAGGAAGCGATGGTGCGTTTTGTCGAGACCGGCCAAGTCGAGAAATTGAAAGAATTCGCCAACCAAGCCAGATACGCAAAAATAGGTGCGATTGCGCCGGGCGCTCTGCGGCAATGGAAAAATTTGTTTATTGTCAGCGTCACGCTTGTTTCCCGGGCTGCCATGCGAGGCGGACTCTCCCCGAGTACAGCTTACCAATTATCGAATGTCTATCTGCAGCAAGTGGAACGGTTGGCCGATGTGGAGGCTGTCAAAGCGCTCCTTTGGCAAGTCCAATTCGATTATGCGCAACGGGTAGCCGATTCCGCAATTCCGCTCCATGCCGACAAAGTACTGCATGAAGTGGTCCAATACATCCGCAACAACACGAATAAATCCCTTACTGTAGCGGAAATCGCGGACCGCGTGGGCTACACCCGCACATCTCTTTCCAGAAAGGTAAAAAAAGAACTTGGTTTCAACCTGAGTACTTTCATCAGGGATACAAAATTGGAGGAAGCCAAAGATTTGCTGTCCTATTCCATGCAAAGCCTAGGCGAAATCAGCAATTATCTCTGTTTCTCCAGCCAAAGCCACTTCCAAAAAGCCTTCAAAGATTATGTAGGCATCACGCCGGAGAAATACCGGAAATCTTTTTGGCAGGTTGAGCAGCAAAAAGCTCACACCGGTGATTCCCTTGAGGTGCCGCATACAACATAAAGACGCAGGGACTGCAAGCTACAGAAATAACCCGTCAAAAGCATTTTGGCGGGGAAAATCAGTTCAAATCAGAGTCAGAAAACCCGCCAAAACCACCTTGGCGGGGAAAAACGCTCGCGGACAACACGAGATTCCCCTTCAAAACCAATTTGGCGGGGAATCACGCCATGAACGCGAACCCCACAAGGCAATCATATAAGCCAATCGACAAAAAGAAGAGCCGCAATGCTCACAGGCATTCGGCTCTTCTTTCATCGTTCTACAATTCGTGGAAAATCGGCTGCATCCCTTCAAAGGTGCAGTACTGTTCATACCCCAACGCCTTTAATTCCAACTTTGTATCTTCAATATATGCCCCCAGGTGATGCTTTTCATGGCTGTCGCTGCCGATGGTTATAACCTTGCCGCCCAAGTCCTTGTAGAGCCTCAAAACGGCTCTGGATGGCGTCAGATCCTTCAGGCCATATCTGTGGGAGGACGTGTTCACTTCGATTCCTTTGCCGTCCTGGATGACCTTCTTGAGAATTTCGGTGATGATCTCCTCTACCGCTTCGAATGGGTAATCCCCTTTCATGTCATAGCGCTTGATCAGATCAAGATGACCCAGCACACTGTAGTCTTTGTAGCGGGAGATGACATCCAGGATTTCTTGATAGTAACTATCATTGTATTCTTTTTGGGTTTTCCCGTTCTGGAAGTCCTGAGTCCAAAACTCTTTGTCTCCGACCTGATGGCAGGAAAGGATCACAAAATCCAGTTCAAAGCGATCGTACAACTTTTGGAAAACTTCGATGGTATGGGTTTGCATCCCGAATTCCAAGCCTGTCCGGATGGCGATGTTTTCCGCATACTTTTCCTTCAAGCGGCCTAACTCTTCAAAATAAGCCGGATAATCGACGTTCAGGATCTTTCCGATTTTTTCCTCTTCCGACAAGTTTTCCGGATCGACCTTGATGCCGTAGTCGACGTGGTCCGTGAAGCAGATTTCCGCCATCCCCAATCCGATAGCATCCTTTACGACGTCTTCCATCGGGTAGACGGAATCATCGCTGTAATACGTATGGACATGATAATCGCAGAACATTATAGCCCTCCTTTTTCCCGTCGATAAACTCGGTCTATCGACTGTGTATACATTTATTTTAACATCCGAAACTCAAAAAAACTTCAAGCGAACCACTAAAGGTTTGCTTGAAGTTTTTGGTTTGATACAAAATTATTGTACGTCGATGGAAACATCGATTGTTTGTAACGGAACATCGTAGAATCTGTCTTCTCTGCGTCCCAGGAAGTCTTTTGCTTGTTGCGGGAACAAAGCGTACATCAAGACGTCTTCCGTAGATTTAGCGTATTGACTGATCTCTTTTTCAAATTTAGGCATTTGCGGCAAGATCAGATCGGCAGGTCTCACAGTTGTGATGCCTTCGTTGCCGATGATTTTTTTCGTGATTTCTGCAGAAATCGCTACTGGCGGTTTGCCGTATTGACCTCTTACATATTCTTTGATTTCGTTAGGCACAAGTTTGTAGCGCTCGCCTGAGATGACGTTCATCAAGGCTTGCGTACCGACCATTTGCGATAACGGTGTAACCAATGGAGGATAGCCTAAGTCCGCGCGCACTTTCGGAACTTCTGCCAATACATCGTCGTATTTGTCCTGCAGGCCTTGTTCAGTCAGTTGGCTCAACAAGTTTGAAAGCATGCCGCCTGGTACTTGGTACAGCAATGTTTTCGGCTCGACGTCCTTCACTTTAGGGTTCAGGATACCATCGTTGCGGAAACGATCGCGGATCGGTGCAAAGTGATCCGCGATTTCTGCAAGTTTGTTCATATCAAGACCCGTGTTATATCCCAGACCTTCCAACGCGATTGCGACGGATTCCGTAGCCGGTTGGCTTGTTCCGCCAGCAAACGGAGAGATGGCTGTATCGATGATGTCAGCACCTGCTTCAACAGCTTTCAAGTACGTCATTTCAGCAATGCCGCTTGTCGCATGTGTGTGGACTTCCAATGGCAAATCAACTGCAGCTTTGATTTTGCTTACCAATTCAAAAGCGACGGCTGGCGTCAAAACGCCTGCCATATCCTTGATGCAGATGGAATCTGCGCCCATTTTAGCCATTTCCTTCGTCAAGCCGACGAAATAGTCGACTGTGTGGAATTCGCTGGTTGTATAAGAGATGGCAGTCTGGCAATGGCCGCCAGCTTTTTTGGTGATATCGATGGCTGTCTTCAGGTTGCGCAAGTCATTCAATGCATCGAAGACACGCACAACATCGATTCCGTTTTCGATCGATTTTTCGACAAATGCGCTGACGACATCATCGGAATAGTGTTTGTATCCCAATAAGTTCTGGCCACGTAAAAGCATCTGCAATTTTGCATTTTTGACTTCTTTACGGATCGTGCGCAGACGTTCCCAAGGATCCTCGTTCAAGTAACGGATACAAGAATCAAAGGTGGCGCCTCCCCACATTTCGATGGAGTGGTAGCCGGCTTCATCCATGGTTTTGATGATCGGCAACATATCTGAAAGTGGCATACGTGTTGCAATCAAACTTTGTTGACCATCACGCAAGACCGTTTCCATAAAACGGATTTCTTTAGTCATGTAATTGGTCACTTCCTTCTTGTATTATTTTAGAAATGGCATCTTGCATTTCTTCTATGGTGTGGCGACGGCTTCGGCCGCAATCTTTTGCATCACGATTGCAGATGAAGCAACGTCTCGTATTCAGGCCTAATTCGGTCCGGCTGATGCTCTTCAGATCATTACCTTCCATCCAAAGAACATCCAAGTCAAACAATCGGCCGAAAGGATGCGTTTCTTCGATCATCACCATTTTTTCTTTCAGTTGTGCTGGCGTCAATGGCGAAAGGAAATAATATTCCGCCCCTGTCTTCAGGTTCCGGTAGAGGGAAGCTTGCGGCAGATCATTGCCCACCACTTCTTCTATGCGTTCCAGAACTTCAGTAAAGACAGCTTCCAACTGTTGATTATTTTTTATCGGACCCGGGATATTCATGAGTGCCATCAAGAGGCTGTCCTCTTTCTGGCTGCTCAATAATTCCCGTTGGATGGCGACACGTTTTTCACGCACCGCCAACATTTCTGCTAAAGTGACGCGTTCTCCTTCAGTAAAAAGGGTTGAATTAGACATTTTTTACCACATCGATTATCGTGCCATCACGGTATTCGATTAAAGCAACTACTTTGTTCCCGTATTCAATAGGTTCTGGTGCTCCTACTACAGAATATGCAATGTCTTTTAATTGTTCAATTGTAAATTGAGGAACATCAAGATTACTGAAGTGTTCAATTAAATCTTTACGTTCAGGATTGATAGCAATACCAACTTCGGTAACAACTACATCTACACTAGCACCTGGTGTAACGACAGTATTTACTGTATCAACAATTGTTGGGATACGTCCACGAATAAGTGGTGAAATAACCAAACTCATTTTACATGCTGCACTTGTATCTGAGTGTCCGCCTGAAGCGCCACGAATAACACCATCAGAACCTGTTATAACATTCACGTTAAAGTCGGTATCGATTTCTAGCGCAGATAAAATAGCTGTATCCAATTGATTGATGACAGCGCCTTTGCTTAATGGAGAAGCATACATGTTTGCATCAATTTCATAATGGTTAACATTATTTCCTAAAGAAACAGCAGATGGATGGTCAAAATCTTGCACGTCGATGATTTTTCCAACAAGTCCTTCTTCAAGCAATTCTACCATTGCGTTAGTAATACCACCTAAAGCAAAGCTAGCTTTGATACCATCTTCAATCATAGAATCTTTCAAGAAGCGCGTTACAGCAAGAGATGCTCCACCGGTACCTGTTTGGAAAGAGAAACCTTGTTTATAATAAGGAGAATTAATGATTACTTTAGAAGCATATTCTGCAATCAATAGTTCTTTAGGGTTTTTAGTGAACCGTGTTGCCCCTTTAGCAATTCCTTCAGGATCGCCAATTGCATCAACGACAACAACATAATCAACATCTGTTTGAGGAATACTGATTGGAGTGTTTGGATAAGGCATCAATGAGTCAGTAATAGCGACAACTTTATCAGCATACTTTGCATCTACCATAGCATAGCCTAAAGATCCGCACGTTGTTTTTCCTGATGTTCCATTCACATTACCATATTCATCAGAACTTGGAGCGCCTAAGAAAGCAACATCGATATGGATATCTCCACGGACGATTGCTCTGGCACGTCCACCATGAGAGCGAATCACAACAGGGTTTTCCATGATACCTTGGGAAATAGCTGCCCCAACTTTATCACGTAATCCGCTTGATGTAATGTTTGTCACAACACCTGATTTAATATGTCCAATTAATGGTTCATGAATATTTGCAATGGAGCTTGGTGCGATAGAAATGTTTTTGAAACCCATTTTAGCAATTTGATCCATAACCATGTTCATTACGAAGTCGCCTTCGCGGAAATGATGGTGAAAAGAAATTGTCATGCCGTCTTTAAGTCCTGTTTTTTCAATCGCTTCACGAATGCTACCTAACATCTTTTTGTCGTTAGGCTTTACAGGATGAAGTTTACGAGTAGACTCTTCGTAATCAGCGATGTTTGCTAATTCCCCGTCATAAACACCGTATTGTTGAGCAAATACTTCAGGAATGTCTTTTCCAACTTTATTGATGGCCATTATTAAATTTCCTCCTCGTTAATCAGTTTAGCCGCTTTGGCCAATGCAATAACGCGTTGTGCACGTTCAACAATTGGTTTGTCAACCATCTTACCCTTCAATGAGATAACGCCTGAACCTTTTTCTTCTGCTTCTCTGATTGCCCAGATAACTTCTTTTGCATTTTGAATTTCTTTTTCTGTTGGTGCGTAAATCTTGTTCACGATTGGGATTTGACGAGGATTAATAACAGATTTACCATCAAAACCAAGTTGTTTAACAAGTTCAACTTCTCTGGAGAAGCCCTGTACATTTTCAACGTCAGAGTAAACTGTATCAATAGCAGCAATTCCAGCTGCACGAGCAGCATGAAGAATGTAGCTTCTTGCGAAGAACAATTCTTGTCCGTCAGGGTAGCGTTTTGTTTTCATGTTTGTTACGTAGTCTTCTGCGCCTAATGCAATCCCGATTAAACGAGTAGATGCTTTTGCGATTTCACGAGCATTCAATGTACCTTCAGCAGATTCGATGGCTGCCATCATTTTAGTTGTTCCGATTTCGATACCATATTTTGTTTCGACTTCAGTGATTACTTCATCTACATCAATGATATCTTGAGCAGTTTCTGTTTTTGGGAGTCTGATAACATTTACGCCAGCCAAAACTACAGCTTCAATGTCTAGTTTTCCAACAGTGTCTAAACTATTGATACGTACAACTGTTTCTGATTTGCTGTAATCAAACGTTTTCAATGCAAAATGCACCAATGTGCGGGCTGAATCTTTTTCTTTCAGAGAAACAGCGTCCTCCAAGTCAAACATGATTGAATCAGCACCATACAGGGGTGCATCCCTAAGCATTGCAGCATTTGCGCCAGGGACAAACATCATCGTTCTTCTTAAACGTTCCATGTGTCCATCTCCTTCCAGTTGTAGTCGTCGTTTTCAGCAGCACGATGAATGGCTGTTACTGTGCGCGCTTCGATCGTGCAATCCAATGCGCCTTTGTCAACAGCGGATACTTTCGCGCTTGTGATGCCCAGATTTTTAAGTGTTGCGATGATGACTTCCTCGATACGATCGCCATATTGTTTTTCCACGCTTGAATCCAGTGTCACTGCAACTTCATTGTTATCACTAGGTTCAACGACAATCATGATGTCACTTGATTCAGTCGTTCCAGCTACTGCATATTTTTTAATTTCCACTTTTTTCACCCCTAAATTTGTCTTTTCCATAATTTTCTGCCAAATAAATATAAGTTGTTGGTGGTACAAGTTTTTTAATTGTTTGAAAATCATCTTCTTTCAATGCTTTTCGTACACGTGTAGCACTGATGACCTGTCCATCCAGTTCGATCCGGGGAACGACTGTCAGGGCAAGCGTATCAGAAAAAATCTCACGCATACTCTCGTTATATACCTCTGTAACGGGGGATAGTGGTTCTTCCCCTACAAAGCGCGTTTTGATCTGGAGAGCAGGCGCGATCCTCTCCTTGAACAAGGTTGCATCCAGCGTTGCCTGTACGCGGGCTATGCTTTCTACTGCCTGATCCTTCAGAAAGTAGGATGGGAAAGTAGCGGATGACACTTGGTAATCCCTTGTCGGGAGGATGACCACATTCGGAAGGTGCTGTGTGCCCGCCTTGACAAGCATTGATCGCTCTTCCGTCGAAAATTCGGAGCGATCATCGGACAGGACAAAAAGATAGAGAATATCGACTTGTGCAGCAGCCGTTTCAACTAAGTACAAATGACCTTTAGTGAACGGATTCGCATTCATTACGATGGCTCCCGCATGATCGGCATCCCTCTTATGGCTTTCAAGCAAGGCCATGTAGTCCGAAAAATCGGGTGAGCCTTGTTCCATAAAGAGAATCGTGTTTGTGCGGATGATCTCTTTAAAACCCAGAGATGCAAAGGAAATCGCCACACAGGGCTTCGTGTACAAAAAGAAGTGGATAATGCCCTCATCATGAAGCTTGGAAGATAAAGCCATCACGATTTTTGTCAATAAATTTTCGCTTTGATATTCAGGATCGACAGCGACAAGTTTGATGATGTTTTGATAAGTCGATCCGGTAGCGACTAATTTGTTTCGGTCGTAAAGGCCTACTGTATAGTCGACTTGCTCGTCCGGGACAAGTCCGCCTAAGAACAATAAATCCTCCCAAGCTTTTTTGTCTGCTGGAACACGCGTTATCCAGATTCTTTTCAGTTCATACATAGGTAAGCCTTCTTTGTTTTATTTTTAGGCTGGAAAACGTTTGATCAGTACAATCGATACAACATACAGGAGGAATAGGACTAGGAAGATGCCGCCCATACCGAAAATCATCAATTCAAATGCAATTTTTAAAGCTTCTGGATCATATACCATAATAATTCTCCTTTCAATGAACCTTCTTAACTAAAGAAGGCAAGTACTAAACCACCAGCGATTACCGATGCAATTTGTCCGGATACGTTCGCACCGACCGCATACATCAAAATAAAGTTTTGAGGATCTTCATCCGTAGCCATTTTTTGGATAACACGGCTTGACATCGGGAAGGCGGAAATACCGGCTCCACCGATCATTGGGTTAATTTTTTCAGTTCTGAACAAGTTCAGCAGTTTTGCGAACAATACGCCGCCGATTGTATCCATGATGAAGGCAACCAAACCGAAAGCGATGATCATCAATGTTTGGAAATTCAAGAACAATTCAGCCTGCATTTTGACGGAAATCGTAAGACCCAACAGGATACTGATGATGTTTACCAATTCGTTTTGGGCAGTCAATGAAAGTCTGTCCAAGACGCCACATTCGCGCAACAAGTTACCGAACATCAGGAAACCTACCAACGGAAGGGAAATTGGTGCGATAAAACCGGCAACGATCGTAATGATGATCGGGAAAAGAATTTTTGTCAATTTGGATACGCCTTCCGCTTTATAAGTCATGCGGATGCGACGTTCTGCTTTGGTAGTGACAGCTTTGATCGCGATCGGTTGGATGATCGGAACAAGCGCCATGTAGGAATAAGCAGCAACAGTGATCGGTCCTAGTAGATTAGGCGCCAACTGGTTGGATACGAAGATGGCTGTCGGGCCATCAGCAGCACCGATGATACCGATTGAAGCGGCTTCTCTGATATCAAATCCGAAGAAGATAGCGACAACGATTGTAAAGAAGATACCGAATTGAGCGGCAGCACCGAATAATAACATGAACGGGTTTTGCAATAGCGGACCGAAATCGATCATGGCACCGATACCGATGAAAATCAGTAACGGGAACAGCTCTGTGCTGATACCTGCTTCGAAGAGAACATCCAAAACGCCCTCTGATTCAGATCCGTTGACCATTTGAGTCAGAACGCCTGTACCTGGAAAGTTGACCAAGATGGTACCAAGTCCCATAGGCACCAATAATGTAGGTTCGTACTCTTTCTTTATTCCTAAATAAATCAGGGTGGCTCCGATAAGCATCATCACGATTTGGCCCATCGTAATGGATGTAATTCCTGCTAATAATGTCTCCATTTATTCACTTCCTCCTAATAAAATAATTATGCGATGGTGATTAATGCATCGCCGGCATTTACGACTTGCCCTTGGTTCACATGGATTCCAGCTACTTTACCAGCATGGTTTGCGACAACTTCATTTTCCATCTTCATTGCTTCAAGGATCATCAATGGTTGGTTTTCTTTAACTTCATCGCCGATGTTCACTAACACTCTTAAGATAGTTCCTGGCATTGGGGATGTCATTGCGTCTCCTGAAGCTGCTGAAACTGGCACTGCAGCTGGTGCTGCTTGTTCTGCTGGTGCTGCTACTGGAGCTGCCGGTGCTGCTGCAACTGGTGCTTGAACCGGTTGTTGCACGCCGCCGATTTCTTCCATTTCCACTAAGTATTCCTTACCATCGATTGCAATCTTAAATTTTCTTAACATTTATAATTCCTCCTTATTATTTAACCTGACTTATTTTTTTTACGACAAATTTACTTTCAGGCATGGTGCCTGCCGCAATACTTGCGGAAATCAGCGAAACAAGATGAGCCTCGGGATTACGCTTCATAATATTCTTTACCACAAACTGCGATTTAGGATGATCTCCTGCAGCGATTGCTGTCGCGATGACACTGACTAATTCATATTCATTCGGATCAGTGGGTATAAAAGCTGGAATTTCAATCAGATCACTCACGGGTGCACTTGCTGAAACAGTTGCTGGCGGTGCTTGCTTAGGCGCTATTGTGTCCTTTTTCCCAAAGAAACCTTTGAAAAAAATCATTTTCTCACGTCCTTTCTATGGATTTAATCCCATTATAGAAATTTCTCTCATTAAAAACAGGTCATTACGCCTGTTTTATTGTTTTTTTTATGTTCTCAAAAACGACCAAACACTAAAAACGTTGTCATATCAACGTTCGGAGGCATTTAAGACTTTTTTAATATTTGGTTAAGCCGCATTTAAGAAAGCGTTTCAATTCGAGTGTGTTTTTCGTGTTTTTTTAAAGTAACGGCTTTCAATTGACTTGCAAAGTAACTATTATTGCTCTTAGAGAGACAGCCCAAACAACTTCGGGTTTTTTAAATTAGAAGAAATGTGAATCGATTCACTTACTTATTTAAATACAGAAGCGGTCAGGCACTCTCAAAAAACTTTTTTATAGTCGGAAGGAGAAAAAAAATGTTACTTACAGTATTGTCTTATGGAATGATCGCGATCTTCATGTACGTGATCATGAAAAAGAAATTATCACCGTTCACCGCATTAGTAATCATCCCACTTGTTTTTACGCTTATCGCTTTGGCAACGGGTGTTACCTCTGGAAACATCGGGGAATTTGTTTTGGAAGGGGTAACCACAACTTCTAAAACTGGTATCATGTTATTGTTCGCTATTCTTTACTTCTCTATCATGTTGGATACTGGTCTATTCGACCCTATCACTAAAAAAATGATCCACTTCGCTAAAGGCGATCCTATGAAAGTATTGATGGCAACTGCTGTCGTTGCTGCCACTGTTTCCTTGAATGGTGACGGTACTACAACAACTTTGATCTGCTGTTCAGCTTTTATTCCTATCTATAAGAAGTTAAACATGAACTTGATGAACCTTGCTGTCTTGGTTATCCTGCAAAACACAATCATGAACTTGCTTCCATGGGGCGGTCCTACTGCTCGTGCA
Source organism: Trichococcus paludicola (assembly GCF_003052295.1). Taxonomy (GTDB): domain Bacteria; phylum Bacillota; class Bacilli; order Lactobacillales; family Aerococcaceae; genus Trichococcus; species Trichococcus paludicola. The sequence goes on along the minus strand of NZ_QBLC01000001.1, from coordinate 310,390 downwards.
ATGGCTGTTCTGGAAGTTGATGCAAGCATCCTTTCTTACCTTGCTCCTGGTATGATATTGGCTTTACTTTATGTCACTTTCTGGGTTGCTCCACACATGGGCCGCAAAGAACGCGCTCGTCTAGGCGTTAAAGTCCTGACTGATGAAGAAATCGATGAAATGACTACTGTTACTGATCCTGAAACACAAGAAATCCGTCGTCCACAAAACTTCGCTTTCAATGGTATCCTTACAATCGGCTTGATCGGTTGGTTGGTTGCTGGATCATTTATCGAAGCTATCTCAATGCCACCTTTGATGTTGTTCTTGGTTGGTACGTGTATCGCTTTGATGGTCAACTACCCTGCTCTTAAAGATCAATCTTCTCGTATCGGCGCAAACGGCGGCGACGCTGTTCAAGTAGTTATCTTAGTATTCGCAGCTGGCGTATTCATGGGCTTATTCCAAGGTTCAGGAATGGCTACTGCTTTGGCAGAAAGCTTCGCAACAATCATTCCTAAACAATTAGCAGGTTTCTGGGGAATCATCATCGCCCTTATCTCTGCACCAGGTACTTTCTTCATCTCCAATGATGGCTTCTACTTCGGTGTATTGCCTGTATTGGCTGAAGCTGGTCGCTCTTACGGATTCACAAACATGCAAATGGCTTTGGCTTCCCTGATGGGTCAAGCGTTCCACTTACTTAGCCCATTGGTAGCATTCATCTACCTGTTGCTTCGTTTGACTGGATTGGACATGGGCGCTTGGCAGAAAGAATCTGCGAAATATGCATTGGGAATTTTCGTTATCTTCCTAGTGACAATCGTATTGTTCGGCCAAATGCCGCTTTACATCCCACAATAAAGAAACGTATAATCCTTATAAGGACTGGAAAGCCGGGCGACTCTGCTCGGCTTTTTAGTATAAAGGAATCGCTCTCATAAAGAACTAACCAACAATTAACCAAAAAATAATAGGATGAAGGGGAAAAAGATGAGCACTATAATCAAAGCAGTCAGCAAAAACTTAGACCTTAGCCAAAACAAGCCACTCAAAGACTTGATTTACGAAGCTTTTCGCAAGACCGTCATTTTAGGCGAAATCCCAGCTGGAGAACGCATCAACGAAAAAGAGTTCTCCGAAAACATGAACATCAGCCGCACACCCATCCGCTACGCTCTGAAAAAGTTGACCGAAGAAGATTTAGTGAAACACGTCCCTGGAGTCGGCGTTGTCGTAAAAGGCATCAGCATCAAAGATGCGTACGAAATTTATGATATCCGCAAAGCGCTGGATACCCTCGCTACCACAACAGCCATGAAGCTGATGACAGCCGAGGATTTCAAAGTGATGCGCCTGCATTTGGAATATTGCGAAATGCTGAATCAGGAAGATAAAGTTGAAGAATTACAGCAAAAATTTTTTGAGTTCAACGATTTCATATACGAAAAAAGCCAGATGCAACGCTTGAAGTCCATCGTTTTGAAGCTTTCGGAATACTTGATGTACTTCAGGGACATCTCGATCAGTTCGAAGGAAAGACGTGATTTTGCATTGGCGGAACACTGGTTGATCTACCGCGGGATGAAGACACAGGATGCGCTCCAGATCCAACTCATCACCCATGAACATTTGGATCACTCGCTGAATTTTATCGTCAAAGAAATGGAGAAACGTAAAATTGACTTTGAAACCAATGAATGAGCTGCTTGTCGAAATTGCCGGGCAAGCCGAGAAAGCTCTCCTTTATGAGGTAGCATTGACGCCAAAACCTGGTCTGGTGGACCGCAACAACAGCGGTGCCCACTCCGACATGGACTTCTTTACTTTCTTGGACAGCATCGTCAGCCTAAGCCCTTACCTGTACCAATATGTAAAATTAGGAATGGAACATGAAGGAACCGCAAAAGAGTTGTTCCACAAAGTCCGCTCAATGGGCGTCCATGCCGAAAAAGCGATGTTGGCTGCCACCAAAAACATCAATACCCATAAAGGGGCCAACTTCTCTTTCGCGGTACTGTTGGGGGCGACTGGCGCTTGCATTGGTCGGGGTCTGCAGCCTCCTTTCACACAAAATGATACACAAGAAGTACTCTCCTATGCCCAAGAAATGAGTCATGGATTGGTGACGGATGATTTTGCCGATCTCGCAGCCAAAGACTCCTTGACGTATGGAGAAAAATTATACCTCAGCTATGGCGTCACCGGTATCCGCGGTGAAGCCGAAGCCGGCTACCCTGCCTTGAGCCAACTGATTTTGCCCTTTTTAAGAGCAAATCAAAGCCAGCCCATTGAAACGCTATTATTAAAGGCGCTGCTCCTGTTGATGAGCCAAGTTGAAGATGGCAACATCATCCACCGCGGAGGCATCGACGCCTGGCAGACAGTCAAAACGGAAGCAAAACAACTCCTGCAAGATTCACATGAAGGAAACCTGAAAGAGTTGATGTACAGCTATGACCTGATCTTGATAGAAAGACACTTGAGCCCAGGCGGAGCTGCCGATCTTTTATCCTTAGGTATCTTTTTTGCAAAATTGGAAAATCTTCTCTGATCTTATTCGCCGTCCGGGCTGAACGTATAGCCTATTCCCCAGACAGTCTTCAAATAACGCGGCTTTTTCGAGTCATCCTCAATCTTGTTGCGCAGATAACTGATGTAAACCATGATCAGATTATTGTCCATTTCCCCATCATTCCATACATTCGCATAGATCTGCTCCTTCGAAAAGACTTGATTCGGATTTTCCAGGAAAAACAGCATCAATTGGATTTCTTTGGATGATAGGGCGATATCCTGCCCCCGCTTCTGCAGTTGATACAGGTTTTTATCGAAAGTAAAATCGCCCACTTTCAATACACGGCTGTTCGGATTTGTTTTTTGTGACTGAATGGTCTTCATTCTTTGCAACGTGCTCAAAATTTGAGCACGCAAAAGATTAGGTGAAAAAGGTTTTGTAATATAATAATCCGCCCCTGTTTCGAGACCGTTGATGATATCGGTCTCGCTTTTTTTGCCGCTTATAAATATAATAGGGGTTAACGGGTAGTCAGCACGGATCAGCTGCGCCAGATGATAGCCGTCATTCTCATATTCCAGACTGATATCCAACAGAAAAAGATCAAAAGTCACACGGGTCATAATATCCAGTGTTTTTTCGATGGAATCACTTTGGTAAATAAGAACACCCGTTGATTGCAGCGACTTCCAAATAAGGCGCCGGATTGCGATATCGTCATCAACGACGAGTATTTTTTGATTATTCATATTTTTCCTCCTCAATGTTCTCTAGTTTCGCAAGCAGAACATCGTTTTGTCAACTGATAATTTACATACTGTGTATTTTTTAAGAAAGGGCTCTTATGATGGAAAATAAACCAACGACACGTATCATCAACATCATCATGACAGGGTTATTCATCATCATCGCGATTACCTTGGTCACGATCGCCGGCAGCTTCTACTCCGTGGAGGAGAATGCCAAGAAAAGCGGCCAGGAACAACTGATGCGCACCTTGAACTATGTGACGAACAATCTGCAACTTGTCATCGAAAACCGTTCCTTATCGCTCCAGCAATTTTCTCAGAAACTGGCTTCCGAGGATCTCCCAGAATCGCAACTCGCCGATGCCGATATAGAGGCAATCGTAGCCGCTTATCTCGGTTCCTATGCAGATCAAACGAATCTCTTGATCCAACTGGATGGCGCAGGTGTTTTCGCGAAGGCATGGCAGATCGAAGATGGGTCCCTCCAGGTACTTTCCGAAACTCGTGCCGAATCGTATCTGCAAGCAGATCCGAGTTTGAAATCGTTGTTCACTGGTGGGTCACCCGTCCAAAACAGCAGCGATTATTTTCTGGAAAATCAATCTTTCGTGAATCTTTATTCCCCCATCGTTGAAGACGATGGCCAAGTCAGCGGTTATTTTGTCGCACCGTTGAACCTTGAGAACATGTTCAAGGCGGAAATATTCAGCGACACCAGTGATTACAGTGGCTATCCCTTGGTAAAGAATGCCGATATGGAAGTCGTCATCCATCCTGTCGAAAGCCAAGTCGGACTTGATATCATCTCCGGCCGCCAAGAGCAGTTCCCGGATTTGGATCTTTCCGACCTGAGACGATTGGAGGAAGCGCAGCTTACCCAAGAACAAGGGACGCTCAGCTACTACTCCTATTGGTGGGACGAAGAGAATCCGACCAAGGTCCTGAAGTTGGGTGCCTTCGAGTGGATCGACATTGGTGCAGCCCACTGGGTAGTCGCACTGAACTCGGATTTCTACGAGCACAACCGCGTTCCTATACAAAACAATTATATCCTATTAAGTCTATTATTGCTGATTTCTGCTATAATTCTCATCTTCATCCTTTTGATAAGGGGCTACAACAAAAAGAATCAGGCTTACGAAGAAAGCCAACGCCTCATCGAAAAACAAAAATTCGAAAATGAGCGCCATCAACTGGAAAAACGGATCCTGAAAGAAAGCAAACTGGAAGCAATCGGACTTTTGACCACGACCATTGTTCACGACATGAATAATTTTCTTACCCCTATCCTGGGAAATGCTCAGCTGTTGATGGATGACTACGCCGAGAACGAGGAATTGGTCAGCGAACTGAAGGAAATCTACCTTGCGGCGGAAAAAGGCAAGGATCTCTCAACAAACGTATTGCGTTTTTCCAAAGTCAGCGAAGGACAACAAGATACCGCGCACGATCTTTCGCAAGTGCTCAAGGACACCATTTCCGAAATCACGATCCTGACGCCGAAGAGCATCACAGTCGAGAGTGACATCGCTCCTGGCATCTTGGTTGAAGGCTTCGATAAGCAGGACTTGCAGGTGGTCCTGTATAACCTTCTGACAAACGCCTTCCAAGCGATCGATACGCGTCCCGGCAATGTCAGGATCAGGCTGAAAAAAGCTGATGCCGAATGCAACGCCGAATTGCAGAAGCGTTCGATTGTGACGAAGGACAAGGAATTTGCGGTCTTATCCATCACAGACGATGGACCCGGCATCGCGGAAGGATTGGAGAGCAATGATCTGTTCGACCCTTTCTTCACTACCAAAGGCATCAATGGGTCCGGCTTGGGACTGTTTGTGGTTTCTTCCATCGCTGATAAATATGATTGGCAAATCAGACTGGACAGAGCCCAAAAAGGTTTGACGGTCTGCATCAATATCCCACTCCAAAAAAATTGACACAAAAACAAATGAAAACCAACAGCATTATTCCTGATTGACGGGACAATGCTGTTGGTTTTTTCATTTCAAATCAGGAGTTAACCGATTTGCTGGCACTTACAGAGACTGGACAATCTGGTCAAACGCATGGATGGCTTCATCCGGAAGCGGACATTCGGGATGTTCTTGGTTGAACGTCTGCAGGAATTCCGTGCGCATTGTCATCCGTTCTTTAACCAGTTTCTTGTAATTCTCATCTTCCAACGGCGGTTCATATTCAGGCACGTCCAAGTATGCCAAACCGGTCCCGTTCCCGAAAGGTTTGAATACGGCGGTCTCTTCGACGATGCTTTCGATTACGCCGAGCGTGATGTCTTTGGTGATGTCTTTGTTCAGGAAAGCGCCGGTATTGATGATATAGCAATCCACTGCTTCTTTGCTCAGGAGGGCTTTAAAATCTTCGTAATCTTCGATCAACGGGTAGACGCGGAATGGGTTGGCATAAGGTTCGATAACCAATCGGTCTCTATCTTCGCCCTTTCTTGCGGTTTCCGCTGTTGAGCGTTTCGTTGCCAATGTTGCTCCAAATGTGGCGGCAAGGATCGGATTCTCGATTTTGACAAGCGGTGGCAAGGCATCATCTTTCATGATCCAGTAGACGCCCTCGATCCCCGAATGGAATTTGTCCACTCTGTCCGGCGTCACGTAACGCGATTTAACGGTGCGGCCATTGCCGTTGCGGATATCTTCCGTCACCAAGACCCGTTTCCCGTCCATGTCCTTCGTCACGCCTACGTTCTGCACCGTCAGGAAATATTCCTGCTCAGGATGGTCAGCCGGATAATCCTGCGTTTTGTCGAAGTAAGCCGGTTCCAATGCAATCGATGAGCCGTCAACCAGATTGATGATGAAGGCATCATCATGCAATACCTTCACTTTGTACTTTCCGTTGTGCTTCGAATGCGTCAGAGTCGATTTACCCGAACCGGACAAGCCGAAGAATGCAAAGACGCGTTTCTTGTCTTCCAACACAAATTTCTTCAGGCCGCCGTGGCAGGAAGCGTACCCGTTGCGATGCGCGGTACCCCAGGCCAATGACAGCGTGCCTTTTTTGAATTCCCCAAAATACTGCATACCCAAAATACAGGCGACGTTATGATCGGGTTCAAAGTAAGCAAGGCCAAGCGGATAATCGGGATGGCGCCAATCAGGATCTGCATAGATGTAGATATCCCCTTCATCATATTTCTTTGAATGCGCGTACAATTCGTTGTACATGTCATTGGCCCACTGGAAGTTCAACAACCAAGAATAAAGATTATTTTCGTTCCCTTCCGGAAATGCGATATGCGCTTTAATGATGAACGCTTCATCCAATCCGACATAGCCGGTTGCATGGTGGTACTTCTTGGTACGGTTCTGGTAGATGACATCACGGACGATCGCGATCAATTGTTCGTCTTCCGCTTTGTCCTCGCCGACGATCCTTCTTGCTTTAGCGGTCCGTCCGACTATCTTTCCGCCGTTTTCGACCAGCACTTTTGCGTCTTCAGGCAGGCCCAATTTTTCCGTTTCTTTGATTGGAAGGTCGGTCACGATGACCCCTGGGGATGTTTTCGCCAACTCATAGGCTTCGGCAAGTGTCGTCACTTCATGCATATTGCTGCCGTAGAAAGCAGTTTCGACTGTAGTGCGTAATTTAGTTAACAATGGATTGGTTTTCTTCAATGCAGATCTTTGGTACGTTTCAATTGTTGCCATACTCGACCTCCGTAGTTTTGATGCCTTCATTATAGTATGCTTTTCTGTGTTTGTGCCGATAATGAGGTGTACTTATGATGTGCTTGATATTTTGAACAGTAAAAAAACACTGTACTGGTGTATTAGACTTTTTTGCATCCGAGAAGTGTTTTTTCACTGTACTATGTTTGGGAGTACACAAAAGAAACACCACATCCCGAAAGCTTAATGCTACTATAGAGTCAACTAAACAAGTAATAACGGAGGAATGAATAGTGCTTACCGTAGCCGAAGCAGTCAAAATACTCAGCAAAAAAAATATTACCCATTCAGAAGAAATGGTGCGCAGATGGATCCGCAAAGGAAAAATCAAGGATGCCGTGAAATTCAGCAACAAAGAGGGCTGGTTGATCCCTGAAGATTCATTGGAAGAAGTCATCGCAGCCAAAACCTACATGAACAGCGGCATCAAATCGACTAAGGAATACCGCAAAGGTTATCAGGATGCCTTAGCCTACATTAAGGAACGGGATTACGAACTCATCAAACAATCCCCACCTGTTTATGAGAAAGAATTCACAATTTATCGGGATAATGCCTTGGACTTGGCGGAGAACATGCTGCCGGAAACGCAACTGGCCAATCCTTTCAAAAAATTTGTGGATGATACATTGTTCAAGTGCAGCCATGCAGAACCACTGTCCTCCATCGTCGTAAAAGTATTGAATAATTGGGTGCTCGTGGAAGATACAAACGACATCTACAATATCGCAAAACTGCCGAATCTGAACGTGACTTTTGAAGATCACCTGACGCGCGCCCTTCTGCGCGACCAGTTCAACACATTCAAAAGAACAAGCTTGGCAGTCTGATTTTAATTTCATAAGAAGTTGTCCGATAACCTTTAAGTATCGGACAATCATTGCTTGCTTTCACCCGTAGTTGTCCGATAATCCATAAGTATCGGGCAACACCAGTAACACGCTACTCCAAAAAACATGGATCTGTCTCGAAACGAGGCAGATCCATGTTTTTCTTTTATATATTCTGTATCGCGACTCCGAGGAACCGGCTGCTTGGTCACATTTCCGAAAGTCTGTCCTTCACACTCTCGTATTCCTCCTGCGTGATGAGGCCTTCCGCCAATATTTCTTTTAAGCAGTTGATTTCCGCATCCAGATAATCCGGCAAAACGGGTTGCGGACTCTCGTTGGAAATTTCCTTTTCTTCAGGATGCAAGCCTTGGATTTTGTCCAAAATTACATGGAAATGAGGCTCCTTCTTCGTGGGGCTGTTGGTGGACATTTCCACAAACCAGCCATCAAACTTCATCCTTAATTCCTCTTTTCGCATCTGCGTATATTGGATACTGAAAACATCCTCTTTATGCTTATCATCCGCCATCTCTTTGGATTTGATCAGATATATTTTTTCATCGGTCACCAACACATATTTTTTCGGATTCTCTTTCATCCCGAAATGAAGGTACTCGCCTTCAGAACAATATTGCTCAGCTAATTGCAGAATAACATCTTGGCACGTTACGGACACAACTGTCTTCTCACCAATCTTCACCATGTTACCACTCCTTCTGCTTAATCCCCCGGAATTATCCAATCACTGATTTGCACGAACTGCAGTCTGCACAAATCGGTATTTACGGCTGAAATGCTATACCTCTATTATCGCATCTGGAGCGGTAAAAGTGCTGTTCTTCCGGTGTGCTTCGGCAAGTATTTCCGCCGCGGAACACTGCGCCTTCCATCAAAAAAAACAGCAGCGCAGAGGACCAGATAATGGCCTTCGCGCTGCTGTTCAATTTATATTTTTTCATGTCTGAATCGTTGGAGTTCACATAATGGAAAGTCGATCTGCGCTTTCGCAGAACATCTTCCGCTGACTCATTTCTGCTATGACCGCCGTCAAAAGATCCAAGCGATGCAAAATGGAATCCAGCTCCACATATTCATGATTGGTATGGAAAGCACCGCCGATCAGACCGATGCTGCAGACCGTCGGAACCCCGACACTAGTCGTGAAGTTAGCGTCGGATACGCCTCCCGATTTCTTGAACGAAACGACTGTGCCCATTCGCTTGCCGACATCCTCGAAGACGCTCCGCAAAGCTTTCGCTCCGGGAACGTCGACCATAGGCGGACGCTTGCCAATCACTTCGATGTCGATGCCAATCTCCATTTCGGCAGCATGAGCCTGCAGTTCCTCCAGCATATCAAAGAAGGCCGTGACGTCCGCGGGGTTTGAGTAACGGTAGTCCAGTTCCATCTGGGCGTGCTCGGGAACGACATTCGGTACGCTGCCGCCCTGGATCGTGCCCGCATTGACAGACACACCGGCAGCGTAATCGATCAAAGTATTCATGCGAACGATCCAATGAGCCAGTTCATTGATGGCACTGCGCCCTTCCTGGGGAGCATCACCGGCGTGGGATGACCGGCCCTTGAAATGGATCTTCAGTTTTTCGATGCCTTTCCTTTCCTTGATCATCGAACCGTCCGCTGAACTCGGCTCCATGACGAAGGCGAATTTGGCCGTTTTCGCTTTCTCGATGATCACTTCGCGAGAATAAAAGGAACTGATCTCCTCATCCGGATTGTGAATCACGCAGATATTGAGGTTCCCCTTCAGTTCTTCGGGCAAGTTTTCCAGCACATAAGCCGTCAACAGGCTGCAGCCTTTCATGTCATAGACACCCGGACCATAAAGCCGCTCTCCCTCTATCTTGAAAGGCCGTCTGCTCGCTTCCCCATCCAGGAACACAGTATCAGTGTGGCCGATGAAGAGCAAATCGATGGGTTCGTCCGGAGCATTCGTCGCCACCAGCACCGGCCCAACTTCCGGACCGACCGAAACCAGCTCAGTCAGAAAACCTTGCTGCCTATATTTCTCTTCCAAAAACGCCGCCACTTCCCGTGTGCCCGCAGAATTTCTGCTGCCACTGTCGATATTGACAATCGTCTCCAATTCACGTAAATACTGATTCCTATCGAAGCCCATGAACATTCCCCCTTGGCGAAATTATAACATTCACCCCTGTCTAAAATATACCGTTTTTTAAAAGCGTTCTCAAATTAACCCTGACATTGGTTGTCGCCATTCCTGACGAAACCAGATTCATTCGCATGTGTGCAGACAAATACCGGAAGCTGTAGCTCGCCTAGAATCACAGCTACAGTTCCCGGCAGTCTTGCACCAAATGTATTTACTTGATGGGAAGTTCCGGTTCAAACTCTTGATATAACTCCCACGGCACTTCGTTTTGCAGCTTATATTGAATCTCAATCGGTTTTTCATTTCGGTATGACAATGGATTTATTTTGCCTAAATAGATGAATTTGGATGTCACATTATCGATTTGTTTGAATTTCCGCGCGAACAAATGCAAGGTTACGCCTCGTTTTTCCGCATGGATGAAGTCTTGCCCTCGGTCAGAGTCTACTTTTGTGGAGTTAGGCGATTCCCATTGGAACTGCTTGGTGTTGATGAACTTATCCTTGTAGTTCACGCGTTCTTCTACGTCGTCACCTTTATGAAGGTCCACAAAATAGAAGTAATGATTGATTTCATCATTTTTCAGCACGCCCTGTCCTCGGAAGGAAGAATGTATTTTTTTATAGTTTGAAACAATGGCGATGTCCTTCATTGTGTACTCTTCGTAGAGTTTCAAATGCGGGATGCCATAGTTTATTGAGCCAAATGTTTTTAAATAGCGCATTCTGCCGTAATGCAGGACATCTTCGATAAAAGGACGATACTGTTCATCTGCCAAGATGATTGAAAATTCTTCCGTCCGATGCAACATATTCCTATCATCCAAAGTCACCAATGGTCTTGCAGATTTCAATTCCCCTTTATCAGAAAATTCCATATTCAAGGTACGGAAAGCATGCAGAATGGTCTCGTCATCGACTGTATCCAAATACTCTAGTAATTCTGCTCTTGCTGTCTCCAAACTACATGTTTCACTTGTCAGCAGATAGTTTAAGATCATATTTTCATGTAGCCGAACTAAAGGTAATTTTTGAGACAAATCAGTCAACATGGCCATGAATAAAGGATTACCTTGCAATTCCATCACTAGTTCATTATTCGGCTCGACTTTATCCAAAAATTCGATGTAGTTCTTCGCTTTAAATTTACCCGATCTGGAGAAGAATTTAACCGGGTCTGGTGCGGCATCGACTTTTAAATAATCCTGCAATAGCCAAGGAATTCTTCCGTTATTCAAGTTTTTGAATTCATTGTACGTATTCTTTAAATAGGCCAGAGTAGAAAAGTTCTCAAAATCAATTTGCTCCAGAATCTGTTGTTTGCTGATTTCGTCCAACTGGATATGGGTCGCTCCCGGCAAATCCGAGAAATTGCGTTTCACTGACGTCTTGACGCTGTCCTTGTCGTAAAAGCGGCGCCCGTTCAGAGCGATCGCGTTCAGGAAGCTTTTGCTGTAATTGCCGATGAAATCCAAGACCGTCAGGAATTCCTTGTTGTCTTTTTTGCGCAAGCCACGTCCCAATTGTTGTGTGAACACAATGGAAGATTGGGTCGGCCGCAGCATCATGACCAGATTGACGCCGGGAATATCGATTCCTTCATTGAAAATGTCCACGGTGAAGATCACTTCCAGATCAGAATCTTCCGCTTCCAGTAACTTCGTGTAGGCTTCTCTTCTGGATACTTTATCGCCACCGGATAAGGCGATGCTTGGGATACCCCGTTTATTGAATTCCTCCGCCATAAATTCTGCATGCGCAATCGTCATACAGAAGCCTAACGCTTTTCGTTTCAAGCCATCATGCCCATAGTAGTTCATTTTTTCGATGATAAAATCTACCCTTCGATGAACACTGAGGCGCTTTGCAATTTGATCAGGCGTCAGATTTTCCGAATCCTTTAAATCGACACCCGATTCATCGGTGATGCCAAAATAGTGGAACGGCACCAACAAATCGTATTCCAAAGCCTCGCGCAACCGGATTTCAACCGGTACATTGTTATCGAACAGGTCAAAGATGTTACCGCCATCCGTCCGCTCCGGAGTCGCAGTCATCCCTAACAGGAATTTGGGATTAAAATGCTCGAGAACCTCCATATATCTCGGACTGGTCGCATGATGCGCCTCATCCACGATGATATAGTCGAAGTGCCCCGGATCATATTCTGCATAAATATTCTTCATGCTTTGGATCGTCGCAAACAAATAATCAGACTGATGCTCTTTGGATGTTCCGGATAAAATCCCGGTCGATTTATCCTTCAGATTGATGATTTTTTTGAAGGAAGACATCGCACTATGCAGGATGTCTTCTCGATGCACCAGAAATAAAAGCCGCTCTGGTTTTGCCTGTTTCACATCAAAAGCAGCTAGGAACGTTTTACCGGTTCCAGTGGCAGCCACCACTAACGCCTTCTCCTGGTGCTTTTCCCGCAGCCGCATCAGCTTTTCTATCGCTAATTCCTGCATCATATTTGGTTTGATCGACGGTCCGCGCGTGAATTGGAAAACCATAGGATAAGACTCTTGGACAACAAGATCTTTTTTGCGATCCATCAAGAAACTTGCGTAATCATTGATGAAGGCATCATCCAATATTTCGCTGCTTTCCCAAATCAGGCTGTAGGCTTCCATAATTTCCGAAATGAATTGCTCGTCCTCATCGCCGTCCTTGGTGATGATCTGAAGGTTCCATTCAATATTGCTTTTCAAGGCGCTTTGAGTGATATTGGAAGAGCCGACGATGACTTTATAATAATTGGTATATTCAAAAATATAAGCTTTAGGATGAAAGCCTGTTTGATGGGTAGCGACAAAAATGCGCGTATCGATATGCTGGAATGCTTTTAATCGGGTCAACGCATACGGTTCCGTAAAGTTCAGGTAAGTCCCCGTCAGTATTTTTCCGGACGCACCATTCTCTGCCGCTTTTTGGATCGGATCCAGCAACAATTGCAGTCCGGAAAAGTTGATGAAGGCCACGTTCAGGTAAAAGCGTTGGCACGTTTCCAACGATTGGACTAATTCATCCAACAAGGTCCCTTTTTTGCTGTTGGTAATCAACGAATACATGGCTCCACCTCACTTGTGTCTTTACTCACCAGTTTATCATACCGATAATATTTTACTAGATCATGTCGCAATAATTATTCTATTTACGCATATCTGATTTATATCGTTTTTTGGATTGCGAGGTGTATTCTTTTACATCTGCCCTCAACTACTCTAAACTGAATAATAGTAAACGTTATCATATCAGGAGGTTATTTAATGACAAATAAAGACGTATTCACTTTTTACAACGGCGTGACGATTCCCTCTATCGGTTTCGGGACATGGCAAATCCCCAACGAAGAAGCCCATGCGGCGGTGACGATGGCTTTGAAGAACGGCTATACGCACATCGATACGGCACATGCCTATCACAACGAAGAAAATGTGGGAAAAGCGATCCGCGATTTCGGTATTGCGCGCGAAGAAGTGTTCGTGACCAGCAAATTGCCTGCGCAAATCAAAGATTTTGATGGTGCAATGCAGCACTTCGAAGAAACCATGAACAATCTTGGCCTGGATTATCTGGACCTCTATCTGATCCATGCGCCATGGCCATGGGACGAGATCGGCAAAGACTGTACCGAAGGCAACATCCAAGTCTGGAAAGCCATGGAACAGCTCTATGACGAAGGCCGAATTCGCGCAATCGGGGTTTCGAACTTCTCCATCAAAGACTTGCAAGCGATCCTGGACAACTGCGACATCATCCCGATGGCGAACCAGATTCCTTTCTACATCGGCCGCGACCAAAAAGACCTGCTGACTTTCTGCAAAACGCACAAAATCGTGGTTGAAGCTTATTCACCTTTAGCTACCGGTGCGATTCTGGATAGCGCGGAAATCAAGCAAATGGCTGAAAAATACGATGTAACGCCGGCGCAGTTATCCATCCGTTACTGTTTGGAAAAGGATACTTTGCCTTTGCCGAAGTCTACGCATGAGGCCCGCATCACCGAAAATGCACAGCTTGATTTCACCATTTCGCCGGAAGATGTAGCCATTTTGGATGCGATGAAAGATGTCCGCGCAAATTAAATAACCAACAAAAAAATCCTTAAAGTGGGCGTTCATTTTAAGGTTTTTTCTATTTTTACAGATGATAATTTTTACGAAAAATAGCAATCAATGCGAGTGCGCAGCTCCGGTGAGGCGTACGCTCACCGAAGTTCTTGGGTAACTTTCAGCCGTAACTACAGCGAGGCTGCGCTCGGCGGAGGACGCAAACGGAATGTTGGCCGAACTTCGGCGAAGGCACCGTTCACCGGAGGTAGAGCCCCGCTGGCCACAAACCCTTCAAAAAGACGGTTACCGGACAATCAAATAAACAAAGAACCCAGTGTCCGCCCCCTATGAGGCCGACACTGGGTTCTTTCACTATCATACTCTTTAGACCATACCCTCTATGCCTGTTTCGATGATATCCATCTGCAGCAGGGTCTCTTCATCCTTGGTGACTTTTTCCGCACCGTTCACGATTGCGTTGTACAGATCGTCATAGACTCTGGCGTAATCGCCTTTTTCGGAGACAACTTTTTCTTCGTGGTAGACGCCTTCATCATCCATATATGTCAGAACCCCGTAATGTTCCGGCAGGTCGACACCGAAATCGGAATTGTTCGGCATGTGGAATATTTTCAGGTGCTCTTCTTGACGGTCTCGGGTCTGTTTCACGAACATACCCTTTTTGCCGTAAACGATGAAGCTCGGACGCTCCTTCAGTCTGAAGAAGCTGGATTTGATGGAAACCTTCAGATTCTGATAGTGGAAATCCAAATCGAAATAATCGTTCATCCGGCCCGGCCCCAACAATTGGCGCACATCATAATGGATTTTGTCCGGTTTGCCGAAATAGGAAAGGACCTGATCGATGGTATGGCTGCCGATTCCGTACAGGTAGCTGGTATCCTTGGTGAAGCTGTCGATAGACAAGGGAATTTCCGGGCGATAGTAATCAATGGCTATCTCGACTTCCAACAGATCGCCTAATTTGCCGCTTTCGATGACTTTCTGCGTCGTCAGGAAGTCCGAATCGTAGCGTCTGTTCTGGTAACACTGGACCAGCAAGCCCTTTTCTTTTGCGTAAGCAAAAATGGCGGCCGCTTCTTCGGAAGTTGCCATGAAGGGTTTTTCGACCAGTACATTTTTGCCGTGGTCCAAAGCTTGTTTGGCGAACTCGTAGTGGGAATTCGTATGCGTGCAGACGACCACCAACTGGATGTCATCATCCTCCAACACATCCGCAATATTCCCGGTGTAGTGGATGCCCTCGATTTTTTCCCAATCGCTCTTCTCCGGATTCCGGCTATAGATTGTTTTGACTTTTATGTTGCTTCTTGATAAAGAAAATGGCAGATGATAACGGTTCGTGCTCTTTCCGTTTCCGATGTATCCGATTGTCAGCATATTTCTTCCCCCTAAATGATTGTATCTTCTCTCTATATTGTAGCGGTATATATCCGAATGTAAACCAATCCGGGCTGAATCGGTACAAAAGTGCGCCCATTTTTAGATGGGGTGCTTTCTTTTGGACCAAATGTTCAGCGCAGATTGTTCCATTTGTGTATTTCCTGTTGCAATATTAGTTGATTTTAGTAAAGTTGAAAATAAATATTGTGAGAGTCGCTCCGGCCCTGTATAATTAAATGTAAGTTAACGTTTACATGAGTTTGTCAGATTAGGTTCTTTCAGTCACGACAAACAGCAATTTCCATATTCCGTTTTCATTTATCAGTTTCAACACTATAAGATTGGGGGACACTAATGATACAGAAAAGACAGCCTACTATGAGTGGCGAAGAGGAACTCTCCGAGCAATTAAAATTCGGTTTATTGATAGGATTTGCCTTATTGATGGGTGGTGTGGCCTTCCTGTTCAACAGCCCACGGGAAATTTATGAAGGCAACCTCACCATCTTGGCCTCTCCGGCTAATCTGTTTACGGATTACATGGCATTGACGAACGTCGGAGCGGCATTATTCAACGTTTCGTTGATGACGCTGCAGGCCATCTGGATTGTCCGGATGGCGGATGCCAAGATAAACGGCCCGGTCATAGCTGGCATTTTGACGATTGCGGGATTTGCCTTTTTTGGTAAGAACTTATTCAATTCCATGCCGATCAGCATCGGTGCCTTCACTTATGCAAGAGTCACAAAAGTACCGATGCACAAATCGTTGCTGGCTGCCCTTTTCGGGACTGCCTTGGCACCGTTGGTCAGTGAACTCTCTTTCAGCCTCGGCATCGGTCAACCCTATGGTGTGCTTCTGGGGCTTGGCGCCGGTTTCATTTCCGGCTTCCTGATTCCCCCACTAGCGCATCATTTCGTTACCTTCACAAGAGGATTCAGCCTCTATAACGTCGGCTTCACCTGCGGCATCATCGGAACGGTCTTCATCTCTTTGATGCGCAACTTCGGCTTCGAGATCAAAACAGCAAATATCCTTGCCAGCGGCTACAACGGCCCATTTTCAGTGATGCTCTATTCACTGTTCAGCGGCATGTTCCTGTTTGGCTTGTGGCTCAACGGATGGAGCTTCAAGGGGTTAAAGCGAATCATGCGCCATTCGGGCCAATTGTCCACTGATTACCTGGAGCTTGGCGGTTTGGGTGCGACGCTCATTAACATGTCCTTGCTTGGATTCCTGTCTACGACTTACATTCTTTTAATGGGTGGAGAAATCAACGGTCCCGTTTTGGGAGGAATCTTCACAGTCATAGGTTTTGGAGCCTTCGGGAAAAACGTCAAGAATGTCCTGCCGATTCTAATCGGGGTCACGCTGATGGGCCGACTCAATTATCAGGACAATCAGTCAACCATCGTGCTGATTTCGGCACTGTTCGGTACAACCTTAGCACCGTTGGCGGGTCGCTATGGGAACATAGCGGGCATCATCGCGGGAGCCATGCATCTGACGTTGGTCATGAATATCGGTTATCTCCATGGCGGAGTCAACCTCTACAACAATGGCTTTTCGGGCGGACTTGTCGCTTCGATACTGGTTCCGATCTTGGAAGCATTCCACCTCCACCGGGCCAACCAACGCGCTTTGCGTGGGCCAGTCGATCCGGCTGATGAAGTAGAAGTCGAACACACCAAGTAGCTAATTTTTCGGAAAACAAAAGCGATGCCTTATGAACGGAGCAAACTCGTTCATAAGGCATCGCTTTTTACTTTTAGATGAACAGACGAATCGCCGCAATTGCGGTCATGATCATGATGATGCGTTTGTACCACACTTCGTTTATCTTCCTGACGAAAGTGATTCCCATCCAACTGCCGAATGCGATGAACGGAATCATCAGCAACATGTACCGGAGCGTTCCCCAGGTAACGGTGCCCCACATGAAGATATGGAAAGGCAATTTCACGATATTCATCAGCAGGAAGAACCAGGCCGTTGTTCCGATCATCTTGTTCTTGGAAATGTCCTGCGACAGCAAATAGACGTTGAAAATAGGCCCGGCCGCATTCCCGACCATCGATGAAAAACCGCTGACAGCCCCGACCATCCAGTGGAAGATTGGATTTTTCGGAAGCGGTAAAACTCTTTTTGCCACCTCTCTGTAGATTAACAGCCCCAAGCAAATCAACACGACGATACCCAATAAAGCTTTAAACTGCTTGTCATCGAGATAATTGCCCGTGATGGCTCCAATGGCAATACCAATTACGGCTGCAGGCAACAATTTCAGGACGTCACTGAATTTACCTTGTTTGCCGTACTGAAAGATGGCGATCAAATCCCCCAGCATCAGCATCGGCAACATAATTCCGGCTGACGCCTTCCCGCCGAACAAAACCGCAATGAGTGCCACTGCCGGTATTGTCGCACCTTGTATGCCTGTTTTCGAAAAACCGATGATGATCGCGGCAATGATCAACATCACCCATTCAATCCCGTTCAAACCCAACATTCTGTAACCCCCCTCCAACGATTCTTTCATTTTACCGATTATCCTCAAAAATGACAATGACTCAGAGACCACAATCCGGAAAACGCTTAATCACTTCGGTTACTAGAAAAAAAGTACGTGTGAATTGGGTTTGGCGGTCATCCAAACCTCGCACTCAACAGCAAAAAGTGTTAAAATGTAACCAAAGACTTATGCCCACAATGACTGTTCCCCCCACCATCGCTCTTCACCGAGCCCACTTCCTTCATAACCATTTTTGTAATCGCCTTCACCAGTACACTTCTGACGACTATGCAAGATATTCCCACATCCGATAGACTTTCTGAAACGTGTTCGACCTTGCTTCAGGATGGCCTTTCCTTGTATATTTTTCAGATCCATCACCTTTCTTGCGCCCAAAACTCAAAAAAAATCTGTAAAGGGTGTGACACACCATGATCGTCAACCGTAACACAATCAGGGAACAGAATGAAACCATCGTTTTGACAGCAATCATCAATCATCCCAATACCTCCAGAGCAGCCATCTCTCATGATTCCGGACTCAATAAGGCAACCGTATCTGAAATTGTCAAAAAACTGCTTAAGGAAAAACTTGTCGTCGAACTCGGTACAGGTCAAAGTTCTGTTGTTGGCGGGAGAAAACCGGTGTTATTGAAGGTGAACGCGAATGGCGGATACGCGATGAGTTTGACCATTACACAAACAAAGATTTCTTCTCTCGTCTGCAATCTTCAAGGTAAAATCGTCGCGCAATACGATTTGGTCAGAAAAGTTGAGGCCAGCAATATCATCGACAGCATCGAGGAAGTGGTCATCTACCACCGGAAGAACCTCAATAAGACGCCATTTCGCTTCGTGGGTATTGTTGTCTCCATCGACGGCTTTGTGCATGAAGATGAGATAGTAGCATCAACTAACAAAATGTTAGAGCATCTGACCGCCAAACACTTGGAGAGTGACGCCATCGACTGCCCGATTTTTCTGGAGAACCAGAATAATCTGGCTGTTATAGCCGAAGCGGTATTCGCTCATTCTCCGGGGAACATCATCAGTATCGATCTGGATGAAGGCATTGGTTCCGGGATTTTACTGCAGAACCGGTTGTTCCGAAGCAAAAACAGCTTGGCAGGCAATCTGGGGCACACAATCCTTTATCCATTCGGAAAAGACTGCGATTGCGGCAAACAAGGTTGCCTGAACCAATATTGTTCAACGGGTGCTTTGGTTGCGGAAATCAGGGACCTGAAGAAGGATCCCGCACTTAAGCTAGCCGATCTGATTGCCTTGTACAAAACAGGCGATGAAGATGCCAAAAACGTAGTGGAACATCTCGTGCTGCATATGAGCATCGCAATCAGCAACGTCGTCAGCCTGTTCGATCCAGAAAAAGTCTATCTGAATGGCGATCTCTTCAGGGCATTGCCGGAATGTGTGACCGCAATCCAAACGGAATTGAACCGAAAATCCGGACAAAACGTTCCGGTAAGTTTGTCCACACTGGGGAAAAACGGCGCACTTCTGGGCGGAATCGCATTGGCCCTCCAGCATTTCTTCCAGGTTCCGCAATTGCAGTTGCATTTTGAGGATTGAAATTTGGGATGCCTGGAGCGTAATCCCAACAAATTGAATAGCTCTTTCTGTCGTCACATCCTTCGGGGTGTGACGTTTTTTTTGACAGTCTCTTGCTTTTTGTTGATTATTAATATAGAATTTTATATGCAGATACATGTATTCGGTTTCACGAAACGACATTCCATATCGTGGAATGCCTTTTTATTATATGAAAAACCTGACATGGATCATATTTCATTAATTTTAATGTAGAGAGGAACTATTATATGACCTTACGCCACTATCTATCTTTTTTATCTGCAGCCTTTTTGATCATGGCCATGTACATTGCCGGGAATGCGGTTGGTTTCTTCGTTGAGCCGATCACCACGGAATTAGGTTTCACTCGCAGTGCCTTTTCGCTTTACATCAGCCTGTCGACTTTGACCGGTGTCTTCGTGCTTCCCCTGATCGGACAATTTCTACCTAAATTTGGCGCAAAGCGCTTGCTGATCGGAGGAGGTCTCTGGGTTTCGCTTGGATTTGTTTGGTTGGCATTCGCCACCCGTTTATGGCAATTTTATCTGGGCGGCATCTTCCTCGGTCTGTTCATGATGCCGATCACCATGTTTCTGGCGATTTTGTTGATCAACAATTGGTTCACCGCCAAAAAAGGATTGATGATGGGCTTGTTGAATGCCTCAGGAGGACTTGCGGGAGCCATCGTTTCGATGATCATGCCGACATTTCTGGATAATTTCGGTTGGCGCATGGGTTATTTTTTGATTGCAGGACTTTTCGCGCTCTTAACTGTACCAAACGCCCTCTTTTTGTTGGTTGAAAAGCCGGACAGCATCGGGTTGACCGCTTATGGAAATGAATTGTCGGCTCTAAGCGAAAATAATCAACCTCTACATGATCTGTCCATCCCTTATGAAGAAGCCAAAAAGATGAAACCGTTTCACATCCTATTCATAGGCATTTTCCTTTCCGCTTTCGGAGGCGGAATGATGCAACATCTGCCGGCGCACTTCAGTGGCCTGGAGTTCACATCCGGACAGGTTGGCACATTGTTTTCGCTCGTCATGGCTGGCATGATCATCGCCAACATTTCGGTGGGAGCCATCAATGACAAAATCGATTCGACCATCACCCTTACAGTTGTCGTTGTCTGCATGGTGATCGCCTTGTTCTTCCTTGCGACCACCCGCTCTTTCCTGGCCTTGTCGATCGTCATGTTCATCCTCGCATTCGGGCTCGGCGGACCCGCAGTGTTGACCCCTTTGGTCGTGAGTGAAGTCTTCGGTATCGGGGATTATCCGCGCATCTGGTCCATCCTTGGTATGGCGCCTTCCATCGGGATGTCCATCTCTGGCCCGCTTTGGGGAGCCGTTTACGATGTGACCGGTTCATATGCAATTGGGATGTATGCGATGATGGCGCTCAGCGTCATTTACGGATTCTGTTACCTTTTCGCCCTGAAAAATGGCCCGTTAAAACAGCCGCTTAACGTAACAGGCATCTAAAATAAGGTATGTCTTGGCCGGAGTTCCGGCCCCAAAACAAAAACGCGGACAAATTTGTCCGCGTTTTTGTTTTTTCTATTTTTTTAGCCATTTTTTCAATGGATTGCTCTTCTTCAGGTTGTCCAGGACCTCTTTGACGTCCTGATCCTTGGTCCCCATTTTGAGCCGTTCCTGCATTTTTTCGCGCATCAGCGTCTCGATGTTGCTGAGGTCCGGATACTTTCCGTCCTTTTCGCCTTTCGCAACGACCGACAGCACCTCGATGTAGCTCATCGCCAACGCGGTCGTCAGCACCGCAGCCGTGGCGCCGCTGATGATCCCTCCAACGAGCGTCCCCGCACCAGGGATCAACTTCAGCAAGTTGGACACGATGTACCGCCCCAAATAAGTGGCTCCCCCTGTTCCGCCAACCGCGCCGATCACGCTGGTGATGGTGGCTTTGTCCATCGAAATGCCGAAGATGGCGGTGATGTGGGCCAGCATGCCGATCTGCATCGGCACCAAGACAGTCGCATCGGAAAAAGGAATCGGCGTGAAACCGACACCGAATGTGGTCACGATATATTTGGTCGCCCAACTTCGGGATGCTTTCGCTTTACGCGCAATATCCACTTGTTGGGCGTTGTTAAAAGCCTCTTTCGTCTCCTCCGGCAGCACCGCAAACGTCCGCTCGATCAATTCCTTCAATCCGCTCTGCGGAAGCACCAGCGCATCCGTGATGGCATAGGGCTCCGCCATCACGTTCAGCACCCCGGCGATCGGCAAATTTAGGTTTTCGATGTATTTCTTCAGCTCGGTAGCAGGCTGTCCGATCGATTGCGTCAGGACGACCAGCACCGGCAGCAGACCGGATAATTCTTCCATGAAGGCGATCTCGGATTCCTCGATGCGGGAGGAATGCGCATTGATGCAATAATAGACCAAATGGATCGCTTTATCGGACCCTTCCTTTTGGCTATGCTTGATGGCCTCGATGATTTCCCTCTTGACTTCGGTTTGGATCGGATGGCCCAATTCCAGCCCGCGCGTATCGTACAGCACGATCGGCATGCCTTCCTTCGCGATCCGCCGTAGATGTTTCGTGACAGGTTTTCCGATGCCGGTCTCAGCCATCCGTTCCCGGAAGACATTGTTGATCAGCGTACTTTTCCCGACACCCGTCTTCCCCGCCAGCAGGATATTGACAGGGTGCATGTTTTCCACTTCTTCTTTTGTCTTGTTCAGTATCTCCTGGACCACATTCAAATCAAGGTTTCCTCTTCCCATGACGCTTCCTCCTGTCGCTCAAACACAAACATGCTAATTTTCGGAACGATCACGTTCCTCTGGTTATTTCCACCACGCTTTGGGAAATGAAATAATACCCATACTCCCCCATCCGCTCCGGCGAGTCTTTCATGCCGTTCGTCACCCAAGAGTAGATCATGCCCTGATAGGCGAAGGAAACGGCTGTGATCCAGTGTTCATAAGGTATGACGGTTTTTTTCGACCGGAGCTGATCTTCCAAACGTCCCCTCAAATAGGTGTTGAATTTGAGCGGAAAGGAGTAGCTGCTTCGCCCGTTGAAAAGAACGCTGAAGAAGCGCTCATTTTGTTTGATGTAGCTGAATATATCCGTGAACGCCTCAACCGTTATTTGCCTGAATTCTATTTCTGCTGCATCGGATAAAACCGTTCTCGTGATGGCTTTCCCTCTGTCCTGGAGTTCCAGGATCAGCGCATCGATATTTTTCTCCAACAGATCATGTTTATCTACGTAATGCAGGTAAAAAGTTCCCCGATTCACTTTTGCCCGTCCGGTAAGCTCCCTCACCGTCACTTCTTCGATGGATTTTTCTTCCAGCAGTGTTATCAACGCATGCAAAAGATTTTTCTTTGTGGCTATGACGCGCTTGTCTTGCGATTGTTTATTAGGATTCATTAGTAGCTCCTGCTTCCAGAGTCTGATTTGGAACTCTTTCTTGATATAGACTTCCAAAATGCTAACATGATTATAGTATAGCCATCCCAAGATAACAAGTTAAATGGCCGCCTTTCAGGGGAGCCAGCACAACAAAAAAAAGCTGCTCTGGTCCGTTGGAATGGACCTAAGCAGCTTTTTCGGATGGAAGGCGGACTAATCGCGCTCCTGTTGGTTAATCGTCGTTGCTTCCGCCGCCGAAAAGCAACAGCAGACGGAGCAGTTGCAGGAAGCTCATGAAGGCAGCCGCGACATATGTCATGGCTGCTGCCACAAGAACTTTGCGGGCTTTCGGTACTTCTTGCGCGTTCAGGATGCCACCGTTCGACAGGATCTTCAGCGCGCGTCCGGATGCATTGAATTCGACAGGCAATGTGACCACTTGGAACAAGAAGCTGAACGAGAAGAAGAGGATCCCCAAATTGAGGAACGTCTGATTCATGCCTGCGAACATGCCAATCATGATCATCGGCATGGAAAGCATCTGGCCGAAATTGGCGGCCGGGACCAAACCTGCACGCATGCGCAACGGAATGTAATTTTTTTGGTCCTGGATCGCGTGACCGACTTCATGGGCAGCGACACCGATAGCTGCAACTGAAGTCGAGTTGGCTGTCGTATCAGAAAGACGCAGCACTTTGGCGCGCGAGTCGTAGTGGTCCGTCAAATCCCCACGGACGCGTTCGATCTGCACATCATGGATGCCCGATTGCTCCAGGATGAAGCGTGCTGCATCCGTAGCGGTGTAACCGTTTTGGCTTTTCACTTTGTTATAGGTATTGAAGGTACGTTTGACGAATCCCGAAGCAATCATGGAAACCACGATACCGAGGATGATCAATATATAGGTGCTATCGAAGAATGGATACAACATGTCTCATCAACCTTTCTTTTATTTACTCTACAGTATAGCATCCGATTATGAAGAAAAGGTGAAGAATGCTTACGGTCGTGTAATTTTATCAAATTCTTTAGATATCCGTTGTTTGCAACATCGGATTCTGGTTGGCCAGAGGAAATCAGCTGGAGGTAGCCCCTGCTCCGGCGAGGGTCCGCCCGCCGGAGGACGCGACTGAATTCCGACCTCAGCTCCGGGGAAGCTGGCCTCATCGGAGAACACAAAAAAATGTTGGCTGAACTCCGGCCAAGCCTTCGATCACCGGAGCAGCGCGCTACGCTGCTGCTCGATGGATCGCTGCTGCAACCTACGTTTCCTCCAAACCAAAAGCTGCCCCGCAACGAGACAGCCCCCAGTTCTATTGATTGTGTTTCCGGTATTTTTGCATGACTGTGACCAGGCGCTGCATCGCTTCCATCAGCGTTTTCGTAGGGGCACCCAGGCTGATTCTTTCGTATCCACGGCCTTCGTCTCCGAAGATGTAGCCTTCATCCAGGAAGACTTGCGCCTCCTGCTCCGTGATGGTTTCCAATTCTTTGTGCGACAATCCGAAGGCGCTGAAATCCATCCATTGCAGGTAGGTCCCTTCCAGATCAAAGACGGTCACTTCCGGCAGTTCCTTCGCTAGGAAATCTTTCAGCACTTCGTGGTTATGCCAGATCAAGTCTTTGAATTCTTCCAGCCAGTCCTCGGCTGCCGTATAGGCGATTTCTGTCGCCTTCAAGCCGATGACATTGGTTCCTCCGCCGATGCCGGTCATTTCCATATCCATCTTGAAAGCCGTGTGGAGCTCCGGATTCGAAATGATGACATTGGAATTGCGGAGTCCCGCGATATTGAAGGACTTGCTGGCGGCGGTTGCCGTGATGCAGATGTCCGCTGCTGCTTCCGATATGGCTGCCATCGGCGTGAAGCTATGCCCTGGCATGATCAGATCGTGGTGGATTTCATCCGCCAAAATCACGACATCATTGGCGGCGCAGATGTCGACCACTTTCTCCAGTTCCGCTTTGGTCCAGACGCGACCGACCGGATTATGCGGGTTGCTGAAGAGCATCAGTTTGATGTTCGGCTCTTTGGCTTTTTCCGCCAAACCATCAAAATCGATTTCGTAGCGATCGCCGTTGCGGACCAACGAATTGTTGATGAGCTTGCGTTTCGTGTTCTTGATCGACTTCATGAACGGGTAATAGACCGGCCCCATGTAAAGGACTCCGTCGCCCGGTTCCGTGTACGCTCGGATAGCGGAGTAGAACGCCGCAATGATGCCCGGTGTGCAGATGATCCATTCCTTCTTGATTTCCCACGCATGGCGGTTCCCCATCCAGTTGATGATGGCGCGGTAATAGTCTTCGGTCGGCAGATCATAGCCCATTACGGCTGTTTCGATATATTCCTGCAGTCCTTTGACGATCTGCGGTGCTGTCTTTATGTCCAAATCCGCTACAGAAAAAGGAAAAACATCCTTCCCCACATTCGGATTGCTTCTGTACATGGCTGCCCATTTTTCGGACCCGGTATTGCTCCGGTTGACGGGCGTTTCAAAATCATAATTCATAAATGCATCCTCCCAACATTTGACTTACTTTTCATTCTATCACTCGTTTTGACAATTGCCACCCCTAATCAGATTTTAATGCAATAAAAATGGAGAATCCGTTTTGGATCCTCCATTGTTTGTTCTGTACATTTCAGGGAAGCACCAGATAGATGCCAGCTGCAGCGAGTCCGCCGAGCAGCGGAGCCACTACGGGAATCCATGCGTACCCCCAGTCTGAATCCCCTTTGTTCGCTATCGGCAGGATGGCATGCGCCAGCCGTGGAGCCAAATCGCGGGCAGGATTCAAGGCCGCACCTGTCGTCCCTCCCATGGCCAAGATGATCACAGTGATCAGCATGCCGACTACAATCGGCTGCAGACCTGCAACGAATTCGACTTTGGAAAAACTTAGTACGGCGAAAACAAGTACCGCTGTCCCCATCGCTTCACTCAATATATTGGCAGGCAAATGTCGGATTGCCGGAGATGTTGAAAAGACACCCAATATCGTGCTGGAATCCTTTGTTTCAGCCCAATGTGGATAATATTTCAACCAAAGGGCCACTGCTCCCAAAAATGCACCCACAAATTGAGCTACAATATAGGGAAGGACAGATGACCAGGGCAGATTTCCGGTAACAGCCATCGCCAACGTTACCGCCGGATTCAGATGGCCGGGTCCCAAAGGGCTGGAAACATACACGGAAATCGCTACGGCAAGCCCCCAGCCGATCCCTATCGTCAACCAAGAATTTTGTTCGCTCTTTGTCTTCTTCAAGGATGCGCCTGCACCGATGCCGCATCCAAGCACTATCAATAAAAAGGTACCGATTAATTCGCCCAACAACTGCGTGCCGATGCCATTTGCCATTCACTCATTCTCCTTATGCCATCCATTCCGTCGGATGATTCACATATTAGCTTTTTCTTTTCAGCATTTTGAGGTAACTTTGATAATTCTTATTGCCGCCTGAAAGGTTGTAGACTTCCTGGAAGCCTAAATTGATCAAGACGTTCTGAGCGGCATTTCCGGTTACGCCCTTGTTGCAGTAAGTCACTGTCGGGATATCTTTGGAAAGTTCACCGGCGCGTGTCCTTAGTTCCCCTAACGGGATGTGGATTGCATCTTTTACGTGGCCTTTCTCAAAGTCCTTGAGGGACCGTGTGTCGACCACTTGGATTGATTCGCCTTTATGCTGCGTTTCGACCAACTGGGCCGGCGTCATCAAAGGATTTCCGTGCAAGGCGTTATCCAAGGCCATACCTGTATAAAGAATTGGGTCTTTTGTCGTTGCGAATGGTGGTGCATAGGCCAGATCCAAGTGGAACAGGTCTTCCGCTTTCGCCTTGAAGGTGATGGCCGTTGCGAGGACATCGATCCGTTTGTCCACACCTTGCGTTCCTACGATTTGAGCGCCCAAGACGCGTCCAGTAGCCTTATCGGCCAATGCCTTGATGATCAGTTCCTTGCCGCCAAGGTATTCGGCGTGGTCCGGCTTGATATTGTAAAGGATCTCCACAGAATAGCCTGCTGCCTTCGCTTCTTTTTCGGTCATGCCTGTCTGACCGACATGCAGATTGAATACGCGGAAAATCCCGGTACCCAATACGCCGCGGTGTTCCAGATCCCCACCGGTAATCACATCACCGGCGATCCGTCCCATTTTATTGGCCGTAGAGCCCAATGGACGGTAGATCGGCTTGCCTGTGATGACGGAGAAGCTTTCTGCCACATCCCCGACCGCATAAACATCCGCAAGGTTCGTCTGCATTTTGCTGTTGACGGCAACCGCCCCCGTCGCTCCGATGGTCACGCCGATTTCCTTCGCCAGTTCGGTGTTCGGGCGCACTCCGGCCGCCAAGATGACGATGTCCGTTTCGATGGTCGCACCTTTTGTCGTCACCACTTTTTTGACTGTACCATCACCTTCGATGGTTTTGACCGTATCGCCCAGATGCATATGCACGCCATTGGCCATCAGCACTTCCTCCACACGGAAAGCCATATCTGCATCCATCGGTGGCATCACTTGATTTTCCAGCTGAACGATGGTGACATCCCAGCCTTTATGCACAAGCTGTTCGGCCATTTCCAGACCGATGAACCCGGCGCCGATGATGAGCGCTTTTTCCGGATTTTTTGCAGCTGCATACCCTTCGATATCGCGCACATCCTGAATATTGCGGACGTGGAAAACATTCTCATATTCAGCTTGATTAAACGGCGGCGGCGTCATCGGCGAAGCTCCAGTTGCAAGGACCAACACATCATAGTTGTCGTGCTTCGTTTCGCCTGTCACCAAATCTTTTACTTCGATTTTTTTTGCTTCATGATCGATCGTTGTCACCCGGTGCTCCGTGAATACGGAAACATTGTATCTTTTCTTGAACCACTTTGCATTGCGCGGCGTCAAGCTATCCAACGATTCGACTTCTCCACCGATTTTGTAAGGGATTCCGCAGACGGAATAGGAAATGTCCTTCCCTTGATCGTAGACGACAATTTCTGCCTCTTCCGTATTTCTTCTTGCTTTGGCCGCTACGGATGTCCCAGCGGCTACAGAACCGATAACGATGATTTTCATAGTGCAACTCCTTCAATTTTTTTAGTTTGAATCCTTTTCGATGCATGTATCATTGGTCGTCACTTTCAGACTCCACACCCTGTTTTTGGTTTTTCCAGGGAGCAGATGCAGTCGGCTTTGCTTGCCGTCAATGCCACAGTGTCCTGCATGAACTGGGCGAACTTTTCTTGATTCAAGGAATAATGGTGCCACGTGCCTGTTTTTTCAACGATGATCAAATCGGCTTTCAACAACAAGTTGATATGATGCGACAGTGTCGGTTGCGTGAAGTCAAAATGTTCCAGGATATCGCAGGCACACATCGAACCGCAGGAAAGCATATCCATTATTTTGACTCGCTTCGCATCCGATAAGGCTTTTGCGACTTTTGCATAATTCTCATAATCCATCGACAATGTCCTCCTTCTCATATAGACATCTATCTATTTATAGTATAGAGGATAGCCTCGGGACAGACAACTTCCAGTCCCGGGTTTCCCCATTATTTTTTGTTTCCCAAAAGCGAGGTAATCGCCTTGCCTTGCAATGACACAGCTGACCACTCGACCACAACAAAATGCCCTTGCGACACAGCTTTGACCTTATCAATCCAAACCCGTTCGCTTTGCGCACGCGCAGCCAATACCGGATTGGTCGTGCCGCTTGTCAGCATACTGTTGTTGACTACCCACCATGTATGGGCGATGCCTGCCCTATCCAAATCTTTCATCAACCGTAAGGATTCATAAACCGGCGTATTTTCCGGCAGTGTAACCATCACAACTTCAGTCTGAAGCGGGTCCTGCAAGACCGGCAATAAATTGCGGACAGCTGCAGGTACGTCCCCGGAGGAGCGTTCCACTTCCTTCGCGTAGCTCTGCGAGGAATCCAACAGCAGCAAGGTATGGCCAGTCGGGGCTGTATCGATGACCACCACGTCGCAATCAACAGTATCTACAATTTCCGCAAAGCGGCGGAACACAGCGATTTCCTGGGTGCACGGCGAACGTAGATCTTCTTCGATGTAGGCCAAATCTTCCTCCGACATCGTCAGGCGCGCTTGCTGCAGGACTTCTTCCGTATAGTCCTGCAGTTCTTTCTTCTCGTCGATTCGGCTCAATCGGATGTCTGCCGACTCCGAAATGACTTGTTCCAGATGGGCAGCCGGATCGGTCGTTGCCAGATGGACCTTTTTGCCTGCGGCTGCCAGGCCAGTTGCGATGGCAGCGGCGATCGTCGTCTTACCGACGCCGCCTTTCCCCATCGTGAAGATGACTTTCTTGTTGCTCGACGCAAAATCGTCCACTAGTTGCTGCAGATTCGGGAAATTGGGCTTGATGTGGGCTTCAGTTTGCTGTTTCGGCTGATCTGATTGCAGCAACATGCGCAGATTATCGATTCCTGTCACATTGTAGGTGCGCAGCGGAATCCCAAATTGCGGAAATCCCTTCAGCTGGGGCGGCATGGCAGCCAACGCCTGTTGTTGGGTTTCGAATATATTCATGGAGATATCATCATTCGGTTCTTCCAACAATCCGTTCACAAGCAAACGTTGATTGCGGATGCCGATTTCGCGCAACTCCCGTGATGCCCGGTCCGCTTCCAAAATGGGACCAATCTGAGGGCGCGTCACCAAAAGCAGAGTCGTCTCCTGTTCGTTAGCCAACGTCTGCACAGCTAAGCGGTACATCTCCTGTTTATCACCCAGACCGGACAATTGGCCCATGCAAGAAGTACCGGTCGTGTTCTCATCGAGGAAATCGCTCCAAGCGGACGGCAACTGCAGCATGCGCAATGTGTGACCTGTTGGGGCCGTATCGAATAGGATATGATCGAAGTGCTCTTTCGTCTCGTTATTGGTCAGAAATCCTGCGAATTCGTTGAAAGAAGCGATTTCTACCGTACAGGATCCCGAAAGTTGCTCCTCCATGTTCGCGATGGCAGCTTCGGGAAGCAAGCCTCTGTAGGGTCCGACCACACTTTCCATGTAATCGTTCGCTGCGCTGATCGGATCGAAATTGGCGACCGTAAGACCCGGCACTTCCAGGATGGCCGTTCCCTTATTGGTCAGTTCCCTGCCGAAAACATCCTGCAGGTTGCTTGCCGGATCCGTGCTGACCAACATGATCTTTTTGCCGCTGTCGGCAAGGGCAACTGCAGTGGCACAGGCTGTCGATGTCTTGCCGACCCCGCCTTTTCCAGTGAAGAAAAGGTATTTCGTCAAATGTTGATTGCTCGGTTTAAAAGATTCCATCATTTTGTCTCCCTCAGCAGCAACCTGATTGTCCGCCGCAGCAAGAGCCTTTCTCTTGGCTCACTTCCTCATGTTGGTCGTGGTGGTGATGGTGGCGACCCTGTCCACCGCAGCCACAGCCGCCTTTATTACCCTTGCCGCCGCAGCAGCCTGACTCTTCTTTTTCTTCGGTTTCTACTTTTTCTGCTTCGTCAAATTCCTCTGAACCGCCACACCCGCAACCCCCACCACAGCAAGAATCTTCAGTCTCTTCGATGAAGCGGACACCGATGTACTCAGTGATTTCGTCGTTTGTCGGATAGCCTCCGGTTTTGACGATTTGTCCATCCACCACTGTCAGCGGCAAAGCATCCATGCCTTCAGCCTGTAGCTTTTCGCTGACGGCTTTGTTCAGAACGAACTGGTCCGGATTGCTGGACAGGTTATAACGCAAAGCTTCGTAATTTTCCAAACCTCCCAGAGCGTCCATTACAGCGGTGATGCGTAATAGATCCTGGTCGATGGATGGTCCGCAGACCCCTGTGTTGCAGCACATTGCTGGTTCAAAAATAGTGATGTTTGTCATGATTCATTTCCCCTTTGATTGTTTTTTATTTAGAAAAGCTCTTCAAAGCCTAAATATTTTTGGTCACATTTATAATATAGATTTTCTTCTATCTATAGTCAATGATAAAATGGAAAATGCGTAAAAAAAGTGCCGGATAGAGAATATTTCCCCATCCGGCACTTCTGAAAATTTCTATTTTTTCAGCAATTCTGTGATCTCTTGTGTACTGGCGACTTTACCGTAGGAGACGACTTTCTCGTCGATGACCAACCCCGGGGTGCGCATGATGCCGTATTTCGCAATGTCCTTCATGTCGGTCACTTTTGTGATGGTCGCTTCCATCCCCAGTTCCTTCAATGCCTCTTCCGTGTTTTTGGCCAGATTCACGCAATTTTTGCAGCCAATGCCCAAGATTTTGATTTCCATGATGATATTCCTCCTGCTTCATATTTTGATTTGATTACATAAAAATGGGTCCCAAGAAATTGAACAGATAGCCGATGATGATGATGCCGACTGCCACGATTCCGAAGAAAAGCCCCAACAATTTCGGTTTGACGACTTGCTTCAGCATGACCATCGACGGCAAGGACAATGCCGTCACGCCCATCATGAAGGAAAGTACGGTACCCAAGCCGACCCCTTTTGCGACAAGCGCTTCGGAGATGGGCAGCGTCCCGAAAATATCCGCGTACATCGGAATGCCGACGACTGTTGCCACCAATACCGAATACCATTTATCCTGGCCCAGCAGAGCTGTGATGACCGATTCGGGAATCCAGTTGTGGATGGCAGCCCCGATGCCGACCCCAAGAAGCACGTAAATCCATACTTTCTGGACGACTTCCTTCACCTGATCGAATGCATAATCGACACGGTCTTTCCTTGTCAACTCGGCTTCCTCCAGTTCAACCGTAGGGCTGCCGAACACAAAGGATTCGACCTGGTCTTCCATATGCGCTTTCCCAATGAAGGTTCCGCCGACAACCGCAAGGATAAGTCCCACAACGACATAGGCGATGGCGATTTTCCAGTTGAAAATGCTGGCTAAGAGGATGATCGATGCCAAATCGACCAACGGCGAAGAGATCAGGAACGAAAACGTCACACCCAGCGGCAATCCCGATCCGGTGAAGCCGATGAAAAGCGGAATCGAAGAACAGGAACAGAAAGGTGTGATCGTCCCAAGCAATGCCGCCAGGATATTGGCGGTGATCCCATCGAAGCGGCCCAGGATTTTCTTCGTCCGCTCAGGCGGGAAGAAACTTTGCACGTAAGAAATGCCGAAAATCAACACCGACAACAGGATGAATATTTTGATGACGTCGTAGATGAAGAAGTGGATGCTGCCGCCTACCCTGCTGGCGAGGTCCAATCCGAAGACATCCCGGACAAGCACAACGACTAAATCGCTTAGCCACTGCATTTTTAATAACTGATCATTTAACCATTGAAAAATTCCCATGATGAACTGCACCTTCTAGTTTGTATTTTCTACATAACACATCGACGTTTATCTATGTGTTAGTATACGCCCACACATAGATGAATGTCAATGTGTTGTTTTCAGGTGATGATGCCCTACAAAAAAAACTGCGATAATGCCGGATCAGCACTCCGGTTTTCGCAGCTTATTCATTCAAGGATAGGCTTTTCTCTTTTTGTCACTTTTGCAGCAGTTCTGCAATGTGTTTGGGCGTCAGGATACGCCCATAGGAGACGACCTTTTCGTTGATGACCAGCCCCGGTGTCTGCATAATGCCGTATTTTGCGATTTCTTTCGGGTCCTCCACTTTGGTTATGGTTGCTTCCATACCGATTTTCTTCAACGCCTCGGCTGTATTGACTTGCAGTTTCTCGCAGTTGCGGCAGCCTGGACCCAATATTTTGATTTCCATTTCCATCCCTACTTTCGAATGATTACACAGTGGTATTTTGCTTGGCCATTATCTGGAAAAAATCCTTCAACTCGTCCAATTTTTCATGGTTCACGGAGTATTTAACCCAAATGCCGTCTTTTCTGCTGTCCACCAAACCGCAGTCCTTCATCATCTTCATATGGTAGGACAAAGTCGGTTGTGTGATCGAAAATTGATCCAATAACGCACAGGCGCACATTTCGCCTTCCGACAATAAATCCATGATTTCCAATCTGGTTTCGTCCGATAATACTTTCAGACATTTCGCATATGTTTTGTATTCGATCGCCATATTCAGTTCCTCTTTCCTGCTGTCATTTAAGGCACTTCAGCTCGCTCTATCGCTCTTGGCGCCCACACATAGACATCTATCTATATGAAGTATATACCCTCACAGCATGAATTGCAATTCCCATCTTGGACAGAAAAAAAGCATGTTAAAATGACTAAAGATGAAAAATTGATGAAAAAAATTTGACTGATTCTTATCCACTTGTTATTATTTATATAAATTTCAAAATAAATTCACATTGAAAAGATAAGTACGGATGGACGAAATGCACAGAGAACCTCGGCTGCTGAGAAGAGGACAGGGATGCTATCCGGAAAATGGTCTTCGAGTGAGTGGACGGCGAACGCTCTTTTTAGAACTTTAGCCCTCCACGGGAATGCCCGTTACAGCATCACAGTATCCCTGAACAGCGATTTGCTGTGGCGTACTGGTTAAGGGGAAAATCGCGAGGTTTTTCTGAACCAAGGTGGTAACACGATGAATCTTTCATACGTCCTTGCGCAGCATCATGCGCAAGGACGTATTTTTTTACCAAAAAACAAACGAGAGAAGGAAACGATCATGACAACCCAAGCAACTTTAAGGAGAACGAAAGCGCCTTTCCGCGCAGACCACGTAGGGAGCTTCCTGCGTCCCGAAAGCATCAAAAAAGCCCGCAAAGAGCTGGCTGAAGGCACAATCACGAAGGAAGCCCTGCGCGAAATCGAAAATGTTGAGATCACACGCATCGTCGAAAAACAGATTGAACTTGGCTACAAAGGCATCACTGACGGAGAATTCAGACGCTCTTATTGGCATTTCGATTTTCTTGAGAACCTGTTGGGCTTTGAAGGTTACCTTGCGGCGCAAGGCAAACAATTCCACAATGTTGTGACCAGCGCCCACAGCGTACGCAATATCAGCAAGATCGCCTTTAATCCGGAACACCCCTTCTTTGCGGACTATGCTTTCTTGGCTGAAGCAGTCGGCGACAAAGCCATTGCGAAAGTATCGATTCCGAGCCCGAACCAATTGATCCGCCTCGGTTTCCGAAACGAAGAAATCTATCCTACCTTGGAAGAGTATGCTGCTGATCTGCAACAGGCATACCGCGACACGATCCTGCACTTCTACTCGCTGGGGAACCGTTACATCCAGATCGATGACACTTTCTGGGGCGATCTTTGCTCGGACAAAGCGTTGGAAATTTTCGGTTCTCAGGAAACCTACGATGAATTGAAACGCGTCGCTACTGATAACGTCAAAAACATCCAAATCGGTCTGCCTGAAGATTTGGTCGTCACGACGCATATCTGCCGCGGTAACTTCCGCTCGTCCTACTCGCAGGAAGGCGCTTATGAGCCTGTTGCGAAAGAGCTGTTCGGCGAAACCGGCTTAGACGGCTTCTTCCTGGAATACGACACCGACCGAGCTGGTGGATTTGAACCATTGCGCTACTACAAAGGCGACGGCCAAATTATCCTAGGCCTTGTAACTTCAAAGACACCGGAATTGGAAGATATCGACGAAGTCAAGGCGCGTATCGCTGAAGCTGCTAAATTCGTGCCTTTGGAACAATTATGTCTGAGCCCGCAATGCGGCTTCGCTTCGACTGAAGAAGGAAACAATCTGACGGAAGAACAACAATGGGCGAAATTGGCCTTGGTCAAACAAATCGCTGACGAAGTCTGGGGCGACTGATCGTTCGATGCAGCTTAATGTTCGAGCACACAAAAATCCCTACAGCAAAAAACGCATCACCACTCAATTCCTGAGTGGCGATGCGTTTTTTTGCATGAGATTTAGTGGGTGTAGACGGTTCACGAGTGTACCAGGATTAATTTTCATGTGAAATTTTTCATTTACTACTTTCCAAATTTTTAATAAGCTGTCATACTATATTCAGATTGTCCCTGTATACTCTAAAGTTACTGAGAGAATTTACTCTTTTTCTTTAGACCTCCGAACCGGTTCGATGAAGCTGCAACTTCATCTGCCACTTTCTAAAGAAATTCGTCCATCCAAGGACAGCAAAAAACGCCACCCAAAAGTGGCGTTTTTTTGTTATTCTGCTTTTTCTGCCTTGGCCTCCTTCAGGTAGATGGCAACCAGTTCATCGCGGACCGCAATCCATTCCGGTCTGCGGTCTTCGAGGTGGACCCGATTTGAAAGCAGCAAAAAACCTTTTTGACGGTTCGGATCCAGTATCATGAAGGTGCCGGTGTAGCCGGTATGCCACAACACAAAGTCTTCCCCATCTTGAAACAAGTTCCACCCCAAGGAGCGCGGCTGGTCCGGAACGATTCCCCAATCCCGCAGCAAGGCTTGGACCGTCTCTTTCCGCAAGATCCGCTGGCCTTCCCACTCCCCAAAATGCAGCAGCATTTTGCTGAATCGAATCAGGTCCTGCATCGGCGCAAACAGTCCTGCGCTACCGCAGTGTCCACCCAAGATCACTGCTTTGGGATCATGCACCACACCCCGAATCACCCCTCTGGTCGGATGGTTTTGCGTTGGAACGCAACGCATCGGATCAGTTGGCTGATAGCTGCTGTCCATCATGGCCAGCGGCTGCTTGATGCGTTGCTCAAAGTTTTCCGCTACCGATTTCCCGGTCAGCTTCTCGATGATGAAGCCGGCAAGGATCAATCCGGTGTCGGTATAGACCACTTTTTCTCCGAAGTTTTCTCCCGGCTCAAGGGCTGTCAAGGCGGCGGCGAGTTTTTCGGCCGGCAGCGCATCGCGGTTTTTGATATAGCCTTTCAGATCGGACGTGTGCGTCAACAGATGGCGGATCGTCACCGCATCAGAAGGGAATGCCGGCAGATACGCCCGCACCGGATCTTCGAAGCTGATTTTGCCTTCCTCGTGCAATTGGAGCAGCAGCGTCGTCGTGACGATCACCTTAGTCAAAGACGCCACATCATAGAGCATGCCCTCCCGCAAGTCTTCCCGCTCGGGCAAAATCGCCGCCGATCCGATCAGCTGGGTTTCCGTTTCATCCTTATCGATAAAGGTATAAGTCGCCCCGGGGAAAACATTCCCTTCCAGCATCTCAGCGATCTTCTTTTGGGTTTCCGGATACATCAGCAAGCGCCTCCTTTCCTTTACTATAGTTATCTATCATTATAACGCATCCGAAGCCTGATGCGCGGCACCTTTCGAACGCTTTTTACAATTTTGGGGAAGAATGGCGCGAGATTTGCGAAGCACTTTTCAATTTGAGAAAGAAACAGCCTTATCAGCGGATCATGTGTTAGAATATTGTATACTAGTGAACTTATTGGGGGAATGTAATTCGATGGGGTATTTCAAGGAGCGTCTGTATCAGCAATACGTGATATTATTCATCTTCTACTTTATGTCCATGGCGGCTTTATCATCATTAATCACCGTCTACATGCGCGACCTGGGAAAAAGCGGGTCGGAAATTTCATTCATCCTTATCCTTTCAAACATAATCGCACTCATCATCCAAGGACTTATCGGGTATTCAAATGAAAAATGGGGAACCCGCAAAACGGTCACCATTTATGTTTTGATTTCCGCTGTAATCAGCAGCGGACTCTTTTTCTTCACAGGCAACTGGCTCTTCGGACTCGTTTATGGTTTGGCGAACGCCATCACCTTAGGGCTCGCACCGCTGTTCGATGTGCTTGCGGCCAACAGCCCTTACAGATTCGGCCAAATTCGCCTCTGGGGAACAATCGGCTATGCTGCCGGGCAACAGATTTCAGGAATCATTTACGATTTTGTATCGCCGAAATCCATTTTCGTGCTCTATCTCGCCTGTTATTTTGCAAGCATCGTGTTCCTTTATCTCTTGCCTAAACCGGAGCAAGCGGCTGCCTCTCCAGAGCATGCAGCCGAGAAGCAGGAGGATACTTCCGGCGGCAACACACTCAAGAATATCTTCCAGAACAAACTGTTCATCACCTATCTGCTCTTGGCGTTCATCATCTTCGGCACGAACACAGTCAACACTAGTTATCTGCCGTTGCTCTTGACCGATACGGGCGCTCCGGTCGCACTTGTCAGCACGACCCTGACAGTGGCCCTGTTTGCGGAAGTCATCGCGATGGCTTTGTCTCACCGCTTCATGGACCATTTCACGAACAAGCAGCTCCTTCTTGCCATTTTGTTCCTATCGGGGACAGAGTATCTGATCAATTTCCTTTCGAACGACTTTCTGGTGCTTTCCATCGCGACCGTCCTGACCAAGTTTTTCGCTTCCGGCACCTTCATCATGCTGAACCTCAAGATGGTCTCCACCTTGTTGAACCGGAAACTGATCGCCACAGGAACGGCAGTCGTCGCCATGTTCTCCAGGAACATCGGCACCATCTTCTTCCAATTGATGGCCGGCCCCATCATCGATCAAATCGGGCTGAATTACCTTTATCTCCTGCTTTTCGTCTTCACGGTCATCGCTGCAGTGATCGCCTTGCTGTTCAAAGTACCGGCTCAGCCGAAAGAACGCCTCTTTTCTTGATGAATGGCTGAATGCACCATCGTTTATCGAAAATAAAAAGAATGGCCCCGCGAGCTTGTATCAGCACGCGGGGCCATTCTTTTTGTCATTCCGGTATTATTTTTTTTTGCGGATCATATCGAAACGTTCGACCACGAAAGGAACTTTCATCTTCACAGTCATCATAGCGTTAGGCGCACGGTCGATTGCTTCATCGTGTTCGTTCCAGATGGCTTCCACCGTCAGTACGTTGTGGCGCAATCCCGGTCCGTAGAATTCGATTTCGTCCCCGACACCGAAATTGTTCCGCTGCTGGATCGTAGCCATCTGCGTTTCCGGATCGTAGGCCATCACTTGGCCGATGAAACCGTAGCGCGGAATTTTGCGGCGCTGGCCGAAGAGTTGTTCATCCTCGGTCGGATCTTTATAGAAGAAACCGGTAGCCAATTCGCGTTGCGCGACTTTCCATAATTCATCCACCCATTCCTGCTTCAGTTCGTAATGGTCGGGATCGGCGCAGTAGGCATCCACGGCTTTGCGGTAGACGTTGACTACCGTCGACACATAGTGGATCGATTTCATGCGCCCTTCGATTTTCAGGCTGTCGACGCCGCTCTCAATCAGATCGGGCAGGTGCTCCAGCATCGAAAGATCGACGGCACTCATGGAGAATTTTTCTTCGATGCCTTCTTCGCCGGCACCTACAGGGTTCTGTTGCCCCAACAACGGCATATCGTACAAGCCATATTTCCAACGGCAAGACTGCGCGCAGCCTCCGCGGTTGGCATCACGGTTCGACATGTGGTTGGACAGGACACAACGGCCCGAGTAGGAGATGCACATCGCCCCATGGACGAAGGCTTCGATTTCGACATCGGTCTTCTCGTTCATTTCCTGAATTTCTGCCATCGATACTTCACGGGCCAAAACGACGCGCTCCAAGCCTTCTTTCGCCCAGAAGTTAAGCGTCTGGTAGTTGGTCGCGGAAGCCTGGGTCGACAAATGGATCGGCAAGCCGGGTGCATCGGTTACGGCGATTTCCATCAGCGCGGGATCTGAAATCAGGACCGCATCGATGCCGATATCGCGGATTGTGCGGAAGAATTCGCCTGCGCCTTCCTCGTTGCCTTCATGTGTGACCATATTCGCGGCGACATAGATTTTCGAACCGTGGCTATGCGCAAAAGCGACTGCTTCCGCCATTTCCTCATAGTCGAAATTGCCTGCGCGGCTGCGCAAACCGTACGCTTCTCCGCCGATATAGACGGCGTCAGCTCCGTAGTGGATGGCTGTCTTCAATTTTTCCAATGTTCCGCCCGGGGCCAAGACCTCGGGCTTCTTTGTTATTGTTCGCATGTGTGTGTACACTCTCTTTCTTTCAGTATCAAAGTATCAGACAACTTCATTCGGGTCCTTGGAATAGAATCCGGTATCCAGCTCACGGTTTGCGGGATGCAAGGCATGTAGTTCGGCATCCAATCGTTCCGCCAATTCTTCCGTCCAGATCTCTTCCGTGAAGGCTTCACGCGCTTCCACGAACAGTTTCGCGATTGCGACAAAATTTTCTCCTGGGGTGAACAAACCGTCCAGCATCCATTGCGAGACGCCGATAGCCGTCAGTTCGCCCAGATGAGGCATCAGATCAAGGTCATTGTTGGCGAAGATATGTGTTCCGTTGCGGTCCTGATAGATGGAATAATGGGAATCCACTTTTTTCGGCTCCGAAATGAACAATCCGCGTTCTTTATTCACGGCTTCCTCTTTCTCGATGAAATTGAAGTAATTTTCAAGCAAATTGCGTTTCGATTGGTGGATGCAAGTGGCACCGTATACCAATACTTCAACCGGCACCAACGCACCCGGGACCAATTTCTTCATTTCCTCGAAAGGCACTTCGCGGGCAAGCACGGAACCGACCGCTCCCCTTTTCGCCCAGAAATTGATCTGTCCGCTTGAGGTCACCATGACTTGTGCATCATAACGGTAAGGGATAAATAAATCCTGTTCCCTCATCACTTGCACTACGCCAGGATCGCCCAACGTGATGCTGTCGACTTCCGCTTCACGCAAGAAAGCCAGATACTCGGCCACTTGATTGATCCGATCGTTATGGAAGATCGCATTCACCGCGGCACTGACCTGCGCGCCTTTCTCATGCGCATAGGCAATGACCTCACGTTGTTCCTCTCTGGTGAAGGAATACGGCAAACGAAGGCCGTACTCATCCTCTCCTATATATAGTATATCTACGCCGCAATCCACCAGTTCCTTGGCTTGCGCTACTGACTCGGCTGTTGCAATCAGCTCGATCATCATACATTCCTCCCTTATTCGAGTTCCTTGATAAGATTATCACATTACTTATAAAAAGTGAATGACTGTTTTCCCTAAGTTTTCAGAAAATTGTTGTGCAGAATAGTCACGGCTTGTTAAAGCAATCATTTGGTTTCCCCCTGGCATAGAGCTATATCAGGCTCCCCGTATTCTTTCCCGCATCAAGAATGGTATAATAGCAAATGTGAAAATGGAATGACATCCACCAACCATCAGGAGGAATATTCAATGAAAAAACTTGTCAACAGCCAACAGATGAAAAAAATCGACGCCTTTACGATCAATGAAATCGGCATCCCAGCCCTGGTGCTGATGGAAAATGCGGCGAATCAGGTCGTCTCAGCCATGGAAGAACGCATTTCAAGAGAGGACATCATCCTCGTGGTCTGCGGTTCAGGCAACAACGGCGGCGACGGAATGGCGGCAGCCCGCATTTTATTGAACCACGGCTTCCAGGTGGATGTATTCTTGATCGGCGAACACGACAAATTATCTGCTGAGTCCAAAAAACAACTCGACATCATCGAAAACTTGGACATGGTCATCTGGGATGACGTCAGCGAAATCAACTTCAAAGGCTACACCGTCTTGGTCGATGCGATTTTCGGCATCGGCTTGGACAGACCTGCAGAAGGGAAATACGCGGAGACGATCCAACTCATGAACGCGTTCCAAGGATATGTCTTTGCTGTCGACATCCCATCCGGTATCTCCGCCGACAATGGACAAGTGCTGGGGACCGCTGTCCGGGCAGATGTGACCATCACTTTCGGGATCGAAAAAATCGGCCAGCTGCTCTACCCCGGTTCTTTGCATACCGGCAAACTGATTGTCAGCGATATCGGTTTCCCACCGAGCGCCATGGACGTCATTTCTTCGAATGTGCTGTTCTATGACGAGAGCGATCTTTTTTCGCTGCCGAGACGCGCGGCCTATTCGAACAAAGGCACTTACGGCCGGGTCGTGATCATCGCCGGATCCGCAAACATGAGCGGGGCTGCTTTCCTTTCGGCAAAAGCTGCCTACCGTACTGGCGCCGGGCTGGTCCAGATCGTCACGCCGGATGAGAACCGCGCCATCCTTCAGATGCAGCTGCCTGAAGCCATCCTGACGACTTACCAAACGGATGGATTGGATAAGGAGAGCGAACGCCTTAAAATCATCGCCGCGGTTTCCTGCGCAGATGCGATTGTTGTCGGACCAGGAATGGGGAAGTCCGATGCAGCCCGCACGGTAGTCGATTTGGTTCTGGAAAACAGCCAGATCCCTCTGATCATCGATGCGGATGCTCTGAATATCCTTTCCGATCGTTTCAACGACGCGGCTTTGCCGGGGAACGATTCCCGTGCCCGCATCAACGCAGTGTCGCAGTCCGTTCCAGTGGGGAGCATCCTTACCCCTCATTTGAAGGAACTGGCGCGGCTTTTGGATAAGGACTTGGCGGAAATAAAAGCGGATCTCTTAGGGACTGCTGCGTTTTGCACGGCTGATTCGGATCTGACCTTTGTCATGAAGGATGCCCGGACTGTCGTGGCCCATCAGGATGAGCACTACATCAACGCGACAGGCAACAACGGCATGGCGACGGGCGGTTCAGGCGATGCCTTGACCGGCATCATCGCCGGTTTATTGGCTCAAGGCTTAGTACCTTCCGAAGCGGCCAAATTGGGTGTCTACATCCACGGTTTGGCGGGGGACATCGCTGCCCAAGAAAAATCGGAGTACAGCTTGATGGCTTCGGATCTCATCGAAGCTTTGCCAGCGGTATTACGCTGATTCTTTCCTGTTAAAATGAACGAAACGCACAAGGAACCCGGCAGCGGTCGGCCGGGTTCCTTGTGCGTTTTTGATTGGATGAATGTATGAATGACCATCGCGGCGCGGCGTGGTGGGGGTGGCCGGAGAAAATGCTCCTGTGGGGGTACGCTCAGCTCCGGCGGGAGACCTGATGGCCGGAGGAGACTTAATTCCAGAAGCCCAAATCCGGTGAAGCCGCGTGGACCGGAGGTGACATTTTGGTGGGATTCTCTTCTCCGGCGAAAGTGCCCTTCACCGCAGGAAAAACCGATTTCTACCCTACCCTTTTATTCCGGTTTCGCCTTGGAACTGTCCTTATCTCCTGAAATCCGGAACACTTTTTCGCTCCGTTCGTACGGCACGTCGGGAACGCCTTTGCGTACATTTACTACACGGGCCACGACAAACAGGTAGTCCGAAAGACGGTTGATGAACGTCAGCACAAACGGATTCACTTCATCCGGCTCTTGCTCCATGAAGGTGACGATCCGGCGTTCGGCATCACGGGTCGTCGTCCGCAAAATGTGAAACCAGCTAGCCAACTCCGTTCCGCCCGGTATGATGAAATACTGGATTTCCTCCGGTTCTTCGCTATAGCCGTCGATTTTCTGCTCCAACCAGTCGATGTGATCCTGCGTGAGCTTGTACTCCCGGTGCCCTTTCGGAATCGACAAATCTGAGGAACAATCGAACAGGAACTGCTGGATGAGCGCCATGTCCTCCTGGATATCCTCGCCGCAATCATTCTTCGTGCGGACAAGCCCGAACCATGAGTTCAACCCATCCAGCGTGCCGAAAGCTTCGATCCTTTCGGCATTCTTCGGAAGAGCTTTCCCGCCTCCGATGCGTGTGTTGCCTTTGTCGCCTGTGCGTGTATAGATGCTGTATTTCATAGGCTGCCTCCTTTAATGCATTTTCTTGTTCTGTTATTCTATCACATTTCAAGCACGCCCTCTCAATCAAACGACAGAATTTTTCCGTAAATAAGACCTTTGCAGTATGGCTTTCAGAGGCAACTCTGGTAAACTAACAATAGAAAACCGCTATGTCGCTTTACGGATCCAGTCCGGGGATGGCATAAGAAAGGACAGCATATGCAAAAGAAAGAAACAAAAATAACCGTACCCGAAGACACGCGCCTCATCTCCTTTTTGGGCGGCAAGACAATCATCTATATCCTGTCCACCCTGATTTTGATCGGTGTGCTCATATTTACGATGGATACCATTTCATTCATTTTCAAACCGCTGCAGGTCATTTTTTCGACCATTGTGGCACCCGTTATTTTAGCAATCGTCTTCTATTATATATTCAATCCGATGGTTACCTTCCTTGAAAGTAGGAAAATCAACCGAGGAATGGCGACATCAATCGTCTTTGTCCTCTTCATTTTCATGCTGGTCTATGGGGTTGTCCTTTTGGTTCCGATCTTGTCCAGCCAGCTCACCAATCTAGTCAATGAATTTCCTACCTACATTGAACAGATGAATGCCTATTTCGACAAGCTGCTCGCGAACAGTACATTCAAGGACTATTATGAACAGGCGCAAAGTTGGTTGGATAACACAGTGGGTAGTATCCCTGAGATGATTCTGGCATGGATCGGCAACTCTAGCGAAAAAATCCTGAACATTTTTTCCACCATTTCCAGCGTAGTGGTCGTGGCAGTCACTTTCCCGGTCATCCTTTTCTTCATGCTGAAGGACCAAGGGAAGTTTCAACCGTTTGTCATGAACAACATCCCGCCTGTTTTCCGCAATGATATCGAAAAGATTTCCAGACAGATGTCGCTTCAGGTCGGTTCCTATGTTCAAGGCCAACTGCTTGTTGCCTTGAGTCTGGGTGCCTTGCTGATCGTTGGTTATTTGATCATCGGCCTGGATTATGCCGTCGTCCTTGCCTTGATTGCTACCTTGACAGCGGTCATCCCTTTCATCGGTGCGACAATCGGTGTAATCCCGGCTTTGTTCGTTGCTGCGTTCACGTCTCCGGCCATGCTCCTAAAAATGGCCGTCGTCTGGGCTTTGGCGCAATTCGTTCAAGGCAACATCATCGAACCGAGCATCATGGGCCGAAATTTGAAAATGCACCCGCTGACGATCATCATCGTTTTGCTGATCATGGGCAATCTGCTTGGCTTTATCGGGATGATCTTAGGTGTGCCGCTATTCGCGATGCTGAAGATTCTGATTGAACATGTACTCGAAAAATTCAAGCTGCGGTACAATCGTTATTTTGGCGAAGTGGCCGGTCCATTCGAGCTGGACGATGAAGAGCCCGTCTTGGTGAACGGCTCCACTCCCGTTAAGGATTTCGCGACTGTTGATGTGGAAAGGGATATTCCGGAAAACGATAAAGAAGAATAACACAAAAAGGTTCGTGATTCCCGTAAGGGCACGAACCTTTTTATATCAAGTAATTCCATACTAAATAGGCTAGGTAAAAAAGCACC
Organism: Trichococcus paludicola; assembly: GCF_003052295.1. GTDB lineage: Bacteria > Bacillota > Bacilli > Lactobacillales > Aerococcaceae > Trichococcus > Trichococcus paludicola. The sequence continues at coordinate 266,420 of NZ_QBLC01000001.1, read as the reverse complement.
AAAATGCGCCCTTCTTTTCTGCTGATGATTTCCCGTTTAGTATTGTAGGAAAAATAACCCAAAACAACCAACAAAATCCCTAAAGCCGGAAAATGGATCTGATAGAAATCCGGACTGACAACAATTCCTCCAGGGGTCAAACTGATCGCCGTACCGAGGATCAAAAGCGTGTTCAAAAGGTTAGAGCCCATGATGTTCCCCATCGCCAAAGCGCCATAGCCTTTTTTTACAGAAACGATGGTTGTGCTGATTTCCGGCAACCCCGTCCCGAAGGCCACAACTGTGGAAGCGATGACCGAATCAGGGATGCCGATTCGGGTAGCTCCAATTTCAACCGTTGTCACCATAACTGAGGCACTCGCAATCACAAAACCTGCGCTTACAAATAATTTTAAGAGTTTGATCAGTATTGGCTTGTCGTCTTCCTTATCGGATGTGTCGACAGTGATTTCTTGAGGTTGTTGCTTCCCTTCCCGCAGCATCCACACAAAATACAAGGGGCTCAACAGCAACAGGAGAAAGCCGATCCACTGCGGTATCTTGCCCTGCCCGTCTGCGTAGAAGACAGGCAATGCGGACAGAATCAAAAACAAAGAGATCCCGGACAACACCGCATGCTTATTTGCAGTCTTTCGGTTGACGGGAATGCTGCCGTAAAGGGCACCGATACCGAGAATAAAGCTGGTGTTCACAATCGTGGAACCGATGACATTCCCCAGAGCAACTATGCTGTTCCCTTGGATAGCTGACAAAATAGACACCGCCAACTCAGGCAAAGAGGTTCCTAAGGAAACAATCGTAGCACCGATCACCAATTCGGATATTCCCCAATCCAACGAAAGCGAAATCGCTTCGTCCACCAAAACATCCGTTGCCTTGGACAGTACCCAGATGCAGAAAATCAGTACTCCCGCTAACACATAGTTGGCTGCTGGAGCCAATAAATTCGTCAAGAACCTCCACTTCCTTCCATCCGGAACTGGCTGGCTAATGTGCTCAGTAGGTCACTTGCTGATAGTCTGCTGGTATTTCAAAAGCATCCTCCGACACATTATCGGATAATTCCAATATTTCCATGACCGATTCAAATGATTCATCGATCGTCTTGATTTTCTTCAGGTCGGCGCCATCAAAATAGTAGAAGATTTGTGTACCGCTCTCTGTGCGATATTCCTCGTACACCAAGCCGTCTTCCTCACCGCTGCCGATGTATTCGATGTCATCCACTTCGACCGGCTCGCTTGATTCCGGGATTTCCGGTAAGGTTTCTTCCCCTTCCATCATTGTTTCAGGCATAACCATTACCGTTTTGTTGACATGGTCGATCAAATACGTTTTGCCATCCATCATCATCATTACCGTGTCAGTATCTACGGACTTAGAATGCATCGCGGTCCTGTCGCCCGAAACGGTCATCATCGTCTCGGATTCCATCATTTCGCCTTCAAATGTCGTCGTGGAGCGGAAAGCCATATAGTAATTGCCGCTTTCCATGATATCAATGTAGCTTTTCGACAGTTTGCCGAGCCTATCACCGGCTTCCGTGGATTCTGCCGACGTTGCTTTTGTTTCGCTGCTCGCTGTGCTGACTGCCGAACTGCTTTGCGCTGTCGCTTGAGAGGAACTTTTTTCTTCAGATGTTTCTTGCGTTTGGCTGCAACTTGCCAGAAAAAGACTGACCAGCAGGACTGTCCAATATTTTTTTCTATCTTTTAGCATCCTTAACAACCCCTTCGAATAGTGTTGATCCTGTCGCTGCAATTCCGATTGGCGTGATGGTGTTACTGTTATCTTCATTATAGCTCATATCCAGCGCGTTTTGAAATTTGGAATAAGCAGTCGAGCTGCATTCAGCAGGGCCTGCCTCTGCAGGGGTTCTCCATTTCAGACTTGAAGCTTGCGCATGCTATACTTAACAAAAGAACAACATCTTACTGGGGGAATAGCTATGTGTCTGATTTCATTGCAACTCAGTCAACACGCATCGTACAAATTGATGCTCGTGGCCAATCGGGACGAGCAGTATGACCGTCCCTCCTTGGCTGCACACTTTTGGCTGGACCATCCCGATCTGTTGGCAGGTAAAGACTTGAGCGCTCACGGCGCTTGGCTTGGAATCACCAAACAAGGCAGGATTGCCGCCGTGACCAACAGTTATCTGACGACTGATCAGGAGTCCGACCAAAAACTGTCCCGCGGCAACCTTGTGATGGATTACTTGACCGGCAGTACTGAACCCCAGGACTACCTGAACCAAGTCAAACAGCAACGGACCGACTACAACGGCTTCAATCTGATTGTCGGATCGAGCGATAGCCTCCATCATTACAACAATATTTTGGACGAAAGCAGCGTCCTTCAATCCGGCAACCATACCATCAGCAATGCCACGCTCGATACGCCTTGGCCGAAAGTCACTCGCACAAAAGCGGCAATGGCTGAACTGGCTAGTTCAGCCACTCTTGACGAAGAGGCCATCTTCCGCATCATGTCTGATCGGACGCCCCCGCCGGATGACCAACTGCCTGATCTGCCGCTGGATTTACCGATTTTGCGTGCTGTTTCCGCCAATTTCATCCAGACGGAACGCTACGGCACCCGCTCCACGACACTGATCCTCATCGACTATTCCGATCAGGTGACTTTTGTGGAAAGATCCTACCTGCCGGACGGAACCAGCAAGGATGTCCGTTTCAACTTTCAATTGAAGGCTGAAGAAAAATGAAGCAACAAAAGATGCGGCCGGGAATCGGAACCCCAGCCGCATCTATTATTATAGATAGTATTTTCTGATGATCGTCAAGTCATCATTCAATTCATAGACCAACGGCTGCCCTGTAGGTATTTCCAAGGCCATGATCTCATCATCGGGTATTTCTTCGAGGTACTTGATCAAAGCCCGCAAGGAGTTCCCGTGGGCCGCCACTAAAATCGTCTTACGGTCCAATACCGCCGGAGCGATTTGATCTTCCCAAAATGGAATGACACGGTCCAACGTGGTCTCCAAATTTTCCCCCATCGGAATGACCCGTTTCTGCAGGTTGGCGTAGCGGCGATCCTTGACCGGCGACAGCGGATTATCAGGATCCATCAACGGCGGCAACGTATTATAGGAGCGTCGCCATTTCAGAACTTGGTCTTCTCCGTATTTTTCAGCTGTTTCCTGTTTGTTCAGCCCCTGCAGATCGCCATAGTGCCGTTCATTGAGCCGCCAGCTTTTCACTTCCGGTATCCATAATTGATCCATTTCATCCAGAATAATATGGCAGGTTTTGATCGCTCGCTGCAGCACGGACGTGAACGCCATATCAAATTCAATCCCGGCTTCCTTGAGTTTCCGGCCGGCTTCTCTCGCTTCCGTGACACCCTGTTCACTCAAGTCGACATCTGTCCAGCCCGTAAACAAGTTCAGTAAATTCCACTCGCTTGCACCATGACGAATCAAAATGATTTTCCTCATCACCGTCACCACTTTCTGCCTGTAATTTTCTTTCATTATACTGCTACAGGCAGTACGATTCACGTATAAGGACTTCAGTTACCGCCGCGGATGGCTTCCACCATTTCCGCCACGAAGGCTCCGACCGGTTTGGGCGAATCTTTCCCGTATTTTTCCATGATGTTGATGATTGCGGAACCGATGATGACGCCATCCCCTATTTCACTCATCGCTTTCGCTTGTTGCGCGTTGGAAATCCCGAAGCCGATGGCGCAAGGGATGTCACTGATTTTGCGGATTTCATCGAGGATACTGCCAATATCGGTGGTGATATCGCTACGGACGCCGGTGACACCTAAGGAAGAAACGACATACAGGAAACCTTCCGCTTCTTTAGCGATCATGGCAATCCGTTCAGCAGAAGAAGGTGCCACCATGGAAATGTAAGTGATGCCATGTTCCCGGCAGGATTTCTGGATGAAGCCCTTCTCTTCGAACGGAACGTCTGGGATGATGATGCCATCTACGCCTGTCTCTTTGCAGCGCGCCATGAATTTATCGATGCCGTAGACGAAAACAGGGTTGATGTAGGTCATAAAGACGAAAGGTGTGTCGATTTCGGTGCGCAACTCAGCAACCATCTGGAAAATGTCATCCGTATTGATGCCGTTCGCTAAAGCCCGCTCATCCGCTTTTTGGATGGCAGGACCTTCCGCAACCGGATCGGAGAACGGGATGCCAATTTCAACAATGTCTGCTCCATTCGCAACGATTTCCCTGATCAGTTCCTTCGTGGTTTCCAGATCTGGATCCCCAGCCGTCACGAAAGGGATGAATGCCTTGTGCTTGAAGGCCGCTGTAATTTTATTCATGAATGTCCACTCCCTTGTATCTAGCGATTGCGGCGACGTCCTTGTCCCCACGGCCCGACAGACAGATGACGATGATCTTTTCCGGATCCAACGTCGGCGCCAAAACCATGGCATGCGCGATTGCATGTGAACTTTCGATAGCCGGGATGATTCCTTCCATCCGCGCCAGGTATTCAAAGGCTGCGACAGCCTCGTCATCCGTTACCGAAACGTACTCGGCGCGGCCGCGGTCATAGAGATCCGCATGCTCAGGCCCAATCCCCGGATAGTCCAGTCCCGCCGATATCGAATATACGGGTGCAATCTGGCCGTAATCATCCTGGCAGAAATAGGATTTCATACCATGGAAAATGCCCGGCGTACCGGTCGCGATTGTCGCAGCCGTGTCTTGCGTGTGGATTCCTCTGCCGGCAGCTTCGCAGCCGATCAGCCGCACGCTCTCGTCGCCGATGAAGTCATAGAAAGTCCCGATCGCATTCGAACCGCCGCCGACGCAAGCCATCACGACATCCGGCAGCTTGCCTTCCGCCTCGGCCATCTGGGCTTTGGTCTCTTCCCCGATGATCTTTTGGAAATCGCGGACCATGGTCGGGAATGGATGCGGCCCCATGACCGACCCGATGCAGTAATGCGACTCTTCAAACGTGGAAGCCCAATCCTTCATCGCTTCGTTGACCGCGTCCTTGAGGGTGGCGGTGCCGCTCGTCACGGGAATCACTTTCGTGCCCAATAATTCCATCCGGAACACGTTCAAGGCTTGACGCTGGGTATCCTCTTCGCCCATGTAGACGACGCACTCCATGTCCAAAAGCGCAGCTGCTGTGGCGGTTGCCACGCCATGTTGGCCGGCGCCGGTCTCCGCGATTATCCGCTTCTTGCCCATCTTTTTGGCCAATAACACTTGTCCGAGCGCATTGTTGATCTTATGCGAGCCCGTGTGGTTCAGGTCTTCTCGTTTCAGGTAGACTTTCGCTCCACCGAGGTTCTTTGTCATCTTTTCCGCGAAATAAAGGCGGGATGGCCTGCCTGCGTAGTTGTCCAACAGATTGTTCAATTCTTTTTTGAATTCCGGATCCTCACTGAATCGGAAAAAAGCTTCCGTAAGTTCCAAGCAAGCGTTCATCAAGGTTTCGGGAATGAACTGTCCCCCGTGTGCACCAAAATAACTTTTCATATTATTGACCTCCCAATGATTTCCATTACTGACCTGATTTTATCAAAATCCTTCACGCCGTCCGTTTCGACGCCGCTCGAGATGTCCACTGCGTATGGCTGCACCTTTTGGATGGCCGCTTCGAGGTTGCCCGCATGCAGGCCGCCCGCCAAGAAGAATGGGTGCGTTGCTTCCTTCAGCAAGTCCCAGTTGAATGTCTTTCCGGTCCCACCTGCCCCGCCGCTTTGGTATGTATCATAGAGGAGGATATCGGAGGCGTAACCCTTCTTGACATCAGAGGCGTCCTTGACCGCGACAGCTTTGATGATCGGAAGTGTGATCCGCTTACCCAGTTCCTCGATATAGGCGTCGTCCTCATCGCCATGGAGCTGCACGATCTGGATCGCCCGGCTTTCCACGATAGCAACGATGTTTTCGATCGGTTCGTTGACGAAGACGCCGACCGCCGGAATGGCGTCCTTCAAAGCTGCCCTGATTTTCAGCGCCTGCTCCAGTGAAATCTGCCGCTTGCTGGGGGCGAAAATGAAGCCTACAAAATCCGGGCGGAGCTCATTCAGCATTTCAGCATCCTCAACTCGTTTCAGGCCGCAAATTTTCACCTTGACCATCAGCCGATCCCCCGCAGGCGGTCCAGCATGCCTTTTTTATCCGGCGAGACCATCATCGTTTCGCCGATCAGGATGGCATCGACATTGCCCTCTTCCAATTCGATGACTTGCTGTCTTTCCGAGATGCCGCTTTCGGCCACAAAGATAATGTCATCCGGCACCAGTGCGCGGAGCCTGATGGACTGCTGGATGTCCACCTTGAAAGTCTTCAAGTCCCTGTTGTTGACGCCGATCATTTTCGGGTGGGTCCGTAGAGCCTTCAGCAGTTCTTCTTCGGTGTGGGCCTCAACCAACGCCGAAAGCCCCAGTTCGCGGGCCAAACGCTGGAAGTCATCCAACTCGTCCTCGTTCAGGATAGTCGCGATCAACAGCACGGCATCCGCGCCGATGACTTTCGCCTCATAAATCTGATAAGCATCGATGATGAAATCTTTGCGTATGATTGGAAGCGATACTGCCTGTTTTATTTCCGTCAGGAATCGGTTTTCGCCTTTGAAAAAATCGGGCTCCGTCAATACCGAAATTGCGGATGCCCCCGCTTCTTCGTAGGCTTTGGCGATTTCTAAGTATGGGAAGTCCTCCACAATCACGCCTTTCGAAGGGGACGCCTTCTTGCATTCGCAGATGAAGCGGATCCCTTCACCGGTCAGCGCCTTTTCGAAGGGGAAACCCTGATTGATCGGCAATGCCAAAGCGGCTTGCTTCATTTCTTCCAAAGGGATGGCCTGTTTGGCTTTTTCCACACGTATCTTTGTCGCTGCTATGATGTCATCCAATATCATTTCGTCGCCTCCTGTGATGCAGTGATGAATTGCTTTAATTTCGCCAGAGCCGCTCCGCTGTCGATGAGTTCGGCTGCGCGCTTGATGCCGTCAGCGATCGTATAGTCGTCATTAGCAAGATAGATGGCCATGCCGGCGTTCAATAACACCGTGTCGCGCTTCGGCCCTTTTTCGCCGCTCAAGATAGCCAAGGCGATGGCCGCATTCTCAGCCGGTTCCCCGCCCACCAGATCTTCGTTCGTGCAGTACTCGAAACCATAGTCTTTCGGATCGAACGTGAAGTGGGTTATCTTGCCGTCGCGGAGCTCAGCGACTTCCGATGTTGTGGTCAATGTGATTTCATCCAATCCGTCATTTCCGCCGAACACAAGCGCCCGTTCCATCTGCAATTGGTTCAGCACTTCAGCCATCGTGTCCACCAGTGCGACATCATACACGCCGAGCAATTGCATGTTCGCGTTGGCCGGGTTCGCCAATGGCCCCAGAACGTTGAAGATCGTCCGGACACCCATTTCTTTCCTGACGGGTGCCGCATGCTTCATCGATGGATGGTATTTTTGGGCGTACATGAAGCACATCCCGATTTCTTCCAGCATCGTTTCGCTGTGTTGCGCGCTGGCTTCGATGTTCACACCTAATTCTTCCAGCACATCCGCGCTGCCACATTTGCTTGAGGAGCTGCGGTTGCCGTGTTTCGCCACCGGAATCCCTGCGGCTGCGATGACAAAGGAAGAGACGGTTGAGATGTTGAAGGTGAATGCTTGATCGCCGCCGGTTCCGACGATGTCCAATGCCGTAGTCTTAGTCCGCACCTTATTTGAAAAATCCCGCATCACTTCAGCGGAAGCACTGATTTCGCCGGCCGTCTCGCCTTTCATCCGCATAGCAGTCAGGTAAGATGCGATCTGGACCGGACTGGCTTGACCGCTCATGATCTGGTGCATGATGGTCTTCGTCAATTGCGGGGAAAGTTCTTCTTTTTTCACCAGTTTATCGATAGCGGCTTTCATGCTGTCTTGCGGGAGAATTTCTTCGGTCAGTTTCGTCTCTTTTATCTCTAGCATTTCATTCACCTCATCATTTTTTGTGTACAAAAAAAGCCCTTGTCCCCCCTTTAAAGGGACAAGAGCTTGTATTCTCCTGCGATACCACCCAAATTGACGAAATGAATCGCCCACTCGTTCACATACCAACATATGTGCCTGTCTGTTAACGGATCAGGTTCCCCGTTTGCCCCTACTCTTTTCAAGGCAACCCTCTCAAGTCCATTCGGCATCCCCTTCGCTATCGCACTCTCACTGGCGGCGACTCTCTGGAAACAAGGTATGATGCGTACTTCTCTTGATTATCGGTTTAATTAGATGGAAATGATTTTTCTAACGATTTCTTAATGTTGGGATTATTTTAACGCATCGCTAACCTTCCGTCAACTGTTTTATTCAAAAAATTTGGCAAGCTCGAATGTTTCCTGCTCCGGCGCGATTTTGGTAGAATGGATACACAATAACTTTGAAAGGATGTGTTCCGACTGAAACAATCCGACAAACTTTACTCGATGGCACCCGTTATCGATCCGCATGCCAAGGTTCTGATTCTGGGATCGATGCCCGGCGCGAAGTCGCTGGAAGCACAGCACTACTACGGGAACCCGAGGAACCATTTCTGGATAATCATTTTCTCCCTGCTCGGGGAAGAGGATCCGGTGACCTACGAAGACCGCCTATCGCTGCTGAAAGAGCATCATGTCGCCCTCTGGGATGTCATCCATTCCTGTTACCGTGAAGGCAGCCTCGATTCGGCCATCAAAGAGGAACATCCGAATGACCTGGACAGCCTCCTGCGCGATCATCCCCAGATCAGAGCCATCGCCTTCAACGGCGGGAAAGCTTACCGCAGCTACAAAAAGCACTTCGATCTGGATGAGGATTCCGGCTTGGTCTACCTGCCGCTCCCCTCGACCAGCCCGATGCGCGGCAAACATGTCAAAACGTTGCCGGAAAAACTGGAGGCTTGGTCGGTGTTGGAGGAGTATCTTTGATGAAGACGAAAGTCGGAAGATATCCGATATCGCTGATGAATCGGACATCCACAGCTCAATTACCATGCAAAAAGGCTGCCTCGAGAGACAGCCTCCTTCTTCATCTTACTCAATCCGCTGATTTTCGGTAATATCGTTTTTTTGCGACTACAGCGAAAGTTCCACCTACAACCAAGATCGATAGTCCCATCGTCAAATAGGCGATCTGAAAATCCAACAGGTCAATGACGCCTCCAATCACCGGGAAAAGGATGATCATGCAGAGGCTATAGGCCATGCTGTTCGCACTCAAAAGCGTCGCCCGTTCTTCGGAAGGGATCAACTGATTGATGTAGGCGCTCGCGATTGTCGGCGACACCGCAGAAAAAATGATCGAAAGCACAAATCCGACAAAAATCAGCAGCTGATTCCCCAATGCCGAGAGCAGTAATGACAACGAAACAACTACCGGAAAGACATAGGGAATGCGGTTTTTACGGAGTTTCTGCTCGATGGATGGAGAAAATTTTGCTCCGAAGATGCCGAACAGGGCAGCCGCCAACAGATAGAAGCTCGTAGCTTTACCGTTGTAACCCAGCACTGACAGGTAGTTCTGGAAATAGAAATAATAAGTCGCCGCAAAGCTGTCCAGCAGGGCAAAAAACAGTATCCAGCCCCGAAGCTCTTTATGCTGCTTCAGCAACTGCCAAGCATTCCCCAGAATCCGGGTGTAGGACTGCCCCACTTTTTTGGATAATCCGACTGTTTCATCCGACTGCGGATCCAGTCGCTTGATTGGTTCTACCATGCGGTAAATCAGGAACATATTCAGCAAGCAGAGCATGATATTAACCAGATATACGGCTTGAAAATAAGTGTCAGCCAAAATCCCGGCAAGGATCACGCCGCTTTGGGCACTGATCTCGATCAGAAAATTGATGTGGGCCAGCTTGTCCAGATAGCCGCTTTCCTCGTCCAGTCCTTTCATGCTTTCAAAGACCAGCGCTTCGTAGGTCCCAGAGTTGAAATTGTAGGAAAGCGCCGAAAACGCGAAAGCAACCGCAAAGTGCGAGAAGCTCTGGCCATAAATCATCCCGATCGAGCTGATGATGGCCATCACTTTCCCGAACAACAGGATTTTTTTGTAGCCAAAACGGTCCGCCAAAGCACCTGATGGCACTTCGAAAACAAAACTCGTTATATGGAAGATAGCCTCCAGAAATCCAATCTGCACCAAGGTCATCCCTTTGAATGAACTCAGGTAAAGGAGCCATAATGAGGTGATGCCAAAGTATTGGATGAAAGCATATTTTTTCGCCAGAGAAATATTTTTATGTAATGATGTGTGATTTTCCATTTGAAAGTCCCTTCTTTTCTTGCACAAAAAAAGCTATGGGAGGCCCCATAGCCGGACTTATCTCTTTGTTCAGGATAAGCAGCAAGAAGCGTATTGTTGTTTGAATTTTTTTGATTTTTGGGCAAACTCTACCCCTTGAATTGCCGCATCGGAAAAAATACCATGCATCAAGGTCAAAAAAATTCTCAATTTCGCGCTCATGACCGCTCGCCTCTATTCTTAATCATAACTAGGAACAGTATATCATTCCGTCGTTTGGTCAGCAAATAATGTACAAAATGGAGGTGCAGCCTTGAAAATCAGGCTACACCTCCATTTTGTTAGATTTGTTCGAAAGCTTGTTCCAGATCGGCGATGATGTCATTGGCATTTTCGATCCCGATGGACAGGCGGATCATGTCCCCGGAAACGCCGGCAGCTATAAGATCTTCGTCGCTCAATTGCGCGTGGGTCGTGCTGGCTGGGTGGATGACCAATGATTTTGCGTCGGCAACGTTCGCAAGCAACGAGAACAATTCCAACTTATCGATCCACTCGATGCCGGCTTGTTTGCCGCCCTCGATGCCGAAAGTGAAGATCGAACCGGCTCCTTTAGGGAAGTATTTGTCGGCAAGAGCCTTGTATTTGCTATCAGGCAGTTCCGGATAATTCACCCAGGACACTTTCGGGTGGTTCGCCAAATATGCAACAACTTTGCGGGTATTTTCGACATGGCGTTCGACGCGCAATGACAAAGTTTCGATCCCTTGCAGCAACAGGAAGGAATCGATCGGCCCAATGCAGGCTCCGGTATCGCGCAGCAATTGCACGCGGATTTTGGTCGTGAATGCCCCCGGTCCCAGATCCGTATAGACCAACCCGTTGTAATGCGCATCCGGCGTCGTGAATCCAGGGTATCTTCCGCTGGCAGCGAAATCAAATTTACCGGATTCGATGACGACTCCGCCCATTGTTGTGCCGTGTCCGCCCAAGAATTTCGTAGCGGAGTGGACCACAACATCGGCGCCGAATTCGAAAGGACGGATCAGGTATGGCGTACCGAATGTGTTGTCCACGATCAAGATGATGCCATGGTTATGCGCGATTTCGGCGACTTTTTCGATATCGATCAGGTTCGTGCTCGGGTTTCCAATCGATTCGATGAAGATGGCTTTTGTCTTTTCCGTGATGGCAGCTTCGAAGTTAGCTCCATCTTCAGGATCAACGAAAGTTGTTTTGATGCCCAAATTAGGCAAAGTCGCACTGAAAAGATTGTAGGTTCCGCCGTAGAGCGTGCTGGCTGCCACGATTTCATCTCCCGCATTCGCTACGTTGAGGATAGCGTACGTGATAGCCGCCGAGCCTGAAGCGACTGTAACTGCGGATGTGCCCCCTTCAAGCGCTGCAACCCGCGCATCCACGACTGCGGTTGTAGGGTTCGTCAAACGGGTGTAGACATTTCCGGCATCCGTCAAAGCGAAGCGGCCGGCAGCCTGTTCCGCGCTGTCGAAGACGAAAGCGGTAGTTTGGTAGATCGGCACCGCACGGGCTCCGGTAACGGGGTCCGGCACTTGGCCTGCATGTACTTGCAACGTTTCAAAACTGTAATTTTTCTCTGTCATTTGTCATCTTTCCCTTCTGGTTTTCGATCTATTTTTTCATGGCAGTTGCTCTTCTGGGTCATTTCCGATTAGCCGAGGTTGCTTCTGTTCGTTACTCTGATATTGCAAAAAGCAAAAAAGCCCTCGTCCCTATATTCCAACTGCTTGAAATACAGGGACGAAAGCTCTTCGTGTTACCACCCATGTTCGTAGGGACCTCGCGATCCATACCTTAAAAAGTACGCAAGCTCCAGCTTGTTATACTCTTGTGCTTTATCGTGCACAAACCGAAGCAACACTATCCGCATTGCTTTGCTCCGAGACCATCTTCGCTTTTTTTCATCATACCCCTTTTCACCTACCGGGGCTCTCTGGAATGACAATCGAAAGGTACTCTTCTCTTCATCGCTCTTCTATTAGAATTTAATTAAATATAGCATCTGTTTCTAACCTTGTCAAACATTTTTATCAGGGTGAGCATAATTGATTTGTTTTGTCGGGGCATGCTCTATAATTAGTACAAGAGGTGATGGAAAATGAAATTGACGTTTACTGAAAATGCCATGCAAAGACTGGAAAAATTGGGGATGGCCGAGGAACTCTCTTTGTATATGAGCACCATCTACGGCTGCGGCGGACCGGACAGCAGCATGTTCACGATCCGAGCGTATGATACGGAAAATCAGAATTACGACACTGTTCTGGACACCAACTTCGGCGCGGTCAAAGCCACCAAGGACAGCCTGCAGCAACTGGACGAGGACAACACCATCGATTTCAACGACAGCAGTTTTTCTTTCGTCCTGAAAAGCAACCGTGGACTGTTGAACCCGCACATGAACTACAAAAATATGAAGTTGAAAGATTGAGAAAAGCGGCAACAGATAAAGTGTCCATTCCTTCTGGCAGCAATTCCCGGCGAAGCATGATTTCGCCGGGAATTTTTTGGATAAATTTAAATCAAAAAAAACTGCCCCACATTACGGGGAGCAGTCTGTGAAACTGTTTAAATGTTTTTGTGTCGATTGTAGGCAGCTGGCACGTGTGGGTAACGTTTGTAAACCTCTTCAAGATAATCTTCTTGAATCGCCATTTCCTTAAGCAAAGTTGGAAAATCAATTGTATCCACCATCTTATTTAGCAGCACTAGTCCCTCTTCTGCCATGCGGTCTCGCGTTTCAATATCAGGTATAGCAGAGGTTGCCATATGGTCTGAATGTTCCTTGAAATAGTAACCTGTTGCTCCAGATTGAAAGGCTTGGGCACTTAGGTTACCGAAAACCGATGGGGTCTGGGTAACTGGTTCTGCATAATCAGAAGTCAGCAATATATCATCCAAACGATTACGCAGCTTGTAAGCCCCAAGAATCATCTTATCAAAATGAAGCATCATCTCTTTCGGATCTGAAAAGACGCCGGATTTCTGGGCTGTTATCATGCCGTCGATATAGAGAATGGCTACCCCTGTTTCATCAAAGAAATCACGCACAACCGGATTGATGGAGATATGGGCTGGGCCGTGCAGACTAATATATATTTGCTTTTTGAAGCCTGATCGCAGTAAGGACTGTGCCAGACCATGCAGCATATCGGCACTTTCCCTGACGGTCAATTGGATGGTTCCCTTCCCTGAGGCGGTCGCCCCTGAATAAATATAAGGCACATGCGGAAGCACAAGTGAGTTTGTCCTTTCTGCCATCAATAAGGCAATCCCCTCAGCCAAGATGGTTTCGCAATCCAAGGGCAGCCCTCCGTGGAGTTCGGTTGGTCCAAAAGGCACGATGATGACATCGTTTTCCTTTAAGTAAGCCTCCACTTCATCATTTATTAAAACATTCAATAAGTGACTTCTTAATTTCATGACCAGCGCACCTCGCTATTATACTTCTGGTTCATCATTTTTCTTAGCAAATTCCTCAAGTCTTGCCAGACGAGCTGAAGTCATCGCCTCACGTGTTTCATCAGTAATGTTCCAAATGAATTTGAATGAAACCCATGATAATAAAGCACAAACGGCTGGACCAAGAAGGTTCATTAGAACTAATCCATCAACAGCTTGAGCTGATTGCGCTTGACCAGCTTGAGCGGCCTGTTGGCTGTAACCAACCCAACCAATCATCAAGACAACAAGGGATTGCGCCAACATTTGGCCAAGACGTCTTGTCAGCGAGAAGTTACCGTAGATGGAACCTTCGGAACGTTTGCCAGTGATGTATTCGTTGTAGTCAATAGATTCTGAAACAAGACCCCATTGAAGTTGAACGGACATCAGCATGAAAGCAATACCGACGCTGGCAGAAACCATGTATAAGAATGGTGGCAAGTCACCCACTAATTTCCAGACGTACAATCCAATAAAGATAGAGGCACTCAATAGTAAATAAGTACGGATTACTTTAACTGTAGATCCAATGAATTTTACCAAGTATGGAGCGATAAGTAACAGCACTACTGGTAACCCTTGACCGATTAAAGCAGCAGTTCCCATTAAACCAATATCACCAAATACATCGCCATAAATATAAGGAAGCGTTGTATTGAATAAGGTTGAACCGAAAACGATTACAATCGAGTGTAAACAAAGTGACAAGAACGCTTTGTTTTTAGCTAATGTAACAAAAATATCTGTGACTTTTGTCGGTTCTGTTTGTTCTTCTGCGGCAAGTTTCGCTGCAACATTCCGTTCTTCAGTTCCCCAATAGTGGAAGAAGATCAGTGCACCACCTAAGATAGCCGCGAAGATACCTGAAACCATATAACCTGTTGTGTTTTCACCTAAACGCGAAAGAATCACCGGTATAATCATTGAACTGATTAAACCACCGACTGTTGATCCCATACCACGAGCCGAAGATAAAGTAGTTCTTTCTCTATCGTTTAAGGCCATTACCCCAAGAACTGATCCCATGGCAATGTTCATCATAGTGTAACCTAATTCGTAGATAATTTTTAATAGAAAAATAGCTACTAAACGCATCATACCATCAAACATTGAAGGTACAGAGAAGAATGCAATAAGACCGATAACAATCAAAGGAATAGAGCGCAACATCCAAGGACGGAACTTATCTTTTTGGCCATGTGCCTTAGAGAAGGACTTATCCATTATAGTACCCATCATCGGGTCATTGACCATATCCCAAATATTCCAAACGAGCAACAGTATAGATAGCGTTGCAAATGGTATGCCTAATACGTTTGTAAGATATCGGTTCATAAATGTTCCGATCAAGACCAGGGTAGCAACCCCACCGGCATCTCCGGCACCATAACCCAATTTATGCTTCAGGGTTAGACTGCTTTTCATTTCGTTTGCTGAATTTTGCTGCTTAACAACTTTTTCTTCTGCCATAATATTTTCCTCTTTTCTCTATAATAATTGGTGAACTATTCTATATAAGTTGAATTTATATTTTTCAGATCAGCTAATTCTCCCACCAAGCATCATGGTATTAAATAAGAGAAGATGACCCCGATAGTTTATCGTCATCATCTTCTCGGGCTACATGATAGAGTTATTTTTGGTGTCTAGTTTAGGCTGACTATCCATGCAATCGCTGACATTATTATTTTTCCTATTACTCAAAAATGAAAAGTCGTAGCTTTAGTCATTCATTGCAGGGATTGTATTAGGGATTGCTTGAGGCATTTCTGCTCCATTATCATGATCACTTGGATCACCCTGTTTCATTTCTGCAATTTTTATTTGAATGCCTTCCATTGTTTCTTTATTCAATGGGTAGAATTTCATAAACGCTAGAGCAATCAGTGTACCGGCTAAAGGCAAAGCTGCAAGCAATACAATACCAGCCATACGCAATTGTGGCGAAAGTGGTGTGTCAGCCGTTGGAAATACTTTTGCAAAACCTACAGCGGCTAACACCCAACCAATCGACATTGGCGCGAACGATGATGCGACTGAATCGGTCAATGAGAACATGGTGCTCAACATTCCGGAAACATAACGTCCCGAAACACTTGTTTCGTAGTCGGAGACATCCGCTGCCATCGTCAAGGCCAAGCCTGTTGGTGTGGATGTAAATCCTTTCGCGCAAGCAAAAATGATTACGAAGGCAACTGTCCATAAGGATGGGTTAGAGAAGCTCAAATCACCTGGGTTCGCAAAGAAAAGCAAGCCGCCTAATAGAATTAATGAAATAACGCCACCTTGCAAATAACGAACATATGAGTAACGCAAGCCTCTTTTTTGAGCAATGGTTGCTGCAAAAGTAGTGAACATAAGGTTAGGCAAAATCAGCACTAAAGAGATCGTTCCGGATAGACCGAAGTTACCAAAGATGATACCGAACAGGATCATTAACACAATTTGGTCACCGAACATTGCAGAATTGAACTTCACAAAAGCTGCTGCCATGGTTAACATTTGCAAAGGTTTGTTACCTTTGACAATTTCCCAGTAATCTTTAAATGATGTTTTAGTCGTTTTTTCACCAATACCAAAGTATTGTTTGTTGTCTTTTTCTGCAATACCGATAACTGCCAAAATTCCGAGGATAGCTGAGATGACCATAACTCCTGGGATAAACACTTTGAAGAATTCCGGAGTAAAACCGCCATATTTTGGCACCAAGAAGTTTGCGACAACAATTTGACCACCAGTAAACAATAAAGTCGTTACCCAACCATCAACAATATTGAAGATGGGACGTTGTTTTGGATCGCTTGTCAATGCTGCTTGACCGGCTTTTGTAACCGTCGCTTGCAAGGAATAACCGATTTTATGCACGACTAACGAAAGTAGGAAAATTGGAATTTTCATTCCACCGCCCAGGCTATGAATATTAAATAATATCAAGAATGAAATAACAGTAATAATGTTACCTAGAACCATGATGGGACGATATTTGCCGAATTTAGTGTCTGTCTTATCGATCAAAACGCCGATAGCCGGGTCAATAACCCCATCAAAGATACGGATGTACCCCATAATTTGGCTTACGAATAGTGCGGCTAAACCAACAAGACCCGTTGAATAATAGGTGACAAACCCAAAAGCGAACATATAAATATTTGTTGATGAGTTATTCAAAGTGAATAAAACGATCTGCCATAGTTTGGCGCGATTGAGTTTCGTTTCCCCTTGAATCATTGAATCATTTTTTGACATAAAAATCCCCTCCATATCATGAAATCCAGCGCTTACAATTCAATAATCTTTATCACATTATGAAACTACGTTGCGTTTAAAAGTATTCGAAATGCGATTGGTAAAACTGAGTTGTAATAACTAAGGAAATAATACCATCGCTGGTAACCGGTTACAACTTTTTTATTGTTAATACTTTGTGAACGCTGTCATCCTTGCTGAAGTAAGTGTGTTGCGATGGCATTCGTCAAAGGTTTAGATCCTTCTTGAGGATGATCTGATTACCATTGGGGAACTCTTCGATGAGGATTTTTTTATATTCAGTATTGACAAATCCGCTTTCACGACTATTCTTTGGGAAGTGGGCAAAAAAAATAAAGAAGATGATCCCGATTGCGTATCGGAATCATCTTCTTTAGGCTGCATGATGCAGTTTTTATTGTCATAATCGAGAACTATTTAGAATAAAAAGTGCATCACCATAGGTGTTTCATAGAGTTGCAAAATGTTCTATGCATCCAATAATGATGGCTAGCTTCACGGGTAAGCCCTTCGGAAAGGATAAAGGAACCCCTTGTCTCTGCGAGCCAAGGATACTGTTCGACTAACCTGCTGACGCAGGAAGTCTCTCAGCATATTGCGCTCTGCGATGCTCAGTCGGCACGATTTCCTAAATTTCTTTCAGGGCTGAGCGAACCCGTTCCGCTTTTCTTATTATTCTTCACCTTCGTCGAATTGGCTGTTGTAGAGGTCGGCGTAGAAGCCGCCTTTCGCCAGCAGTTCTCCGTGGGTTCCTTGTTCGACGATGTCCCCGTTGTTCATGCAGAGGATTAGGTCGGCATTTTTGATGGTCGACAAGCGATGCGCGATGATGAAGCTTGTTCTGCCTTGCATCAGCGTATCCATCGCTTTCTGGATCAGCACTTCCGTCCGCGTGTCAACCGAACTTGTCGCCTCATCCAGGATCATGATTTGCGGATCGGCTAGAATGGCGCGCGCGATCGTCAGCAATTGTTTCTCTCCCTGAGAAACGTTGTTGGCTTCCTCGTTCAGGATCATATCATAGCCATCCGGCAACGTCCGGACAAAGTGATCCACCTGCGCAGCTTTTGCGGCAGCGATGACTTCTTCATCCGTCGCATCCAGTTTCCCGTAGCGGATGTTCTCCATGATGGTACCATTGTAAAGCCACGTATCCTGCAGCACCATCCCGAATTCCGTACGCAGATCGCTGCGCGTGAAATCGGTAAGTTTGTGGTTGTCGATGTAGATGGCTCCACCCGTCAAATCGTAGAAACGCATCAACAATTTCACCATCGTCGTCTTGCCGGCGCCGGTAGGACCAACTAACGCGACTTTTTGTCCTTCTTTTATATCCGCGGAGAAGTCCTTGATGACCAGATGATCCGGTTCATAACCGAACTTAACATGCTCGAAGCGGACATTCCCTTTGACATCAGCGGTCGCCATTTCGATTTTCGCTTCGGTCACTGTCTCTTCTTCCTCTTCCAGGAATTCAAAAATACGTTCGGAGGCAGCCACCATCCGTTGCAATTGACTCCCCACTTGAGCGACTTGCGTCAAAGGTTGGGTGAAGTTGCGCACGTACTGCAGGAAGGCTTGGATATCCCCGATTGTCATGTTTCCGGCAGCCGCCATCGCGCCACCCATGATACAGACAACGACATAACCAAGATTTCCGATTAGGCTCAACAAGGGCATCATCAAACCGGAAAGGAATTCGGCCTTGAAGCCGGCTTGGATCAATTGATCGTTCTCTTTGTCGAAAGCGGCAACGGATTTTTCTTCCCCGTTGAAGGCTTTCATGACCACATGTCCGCCGTACATCTCTTCGACATGGCCATTGACCGCACCCAAGTATTTTTGCTGGTTGGCGAAGTGCTTCTGCGACTTCGACATGATCAGCATCAGGAGCATCATAGAAACGACCAGCACAGCAAGAATGACGAGCGTCAGCGGCCAACTGATCGTCAGCATCATGATGAAGACACCCACCAAAGTCGTGATCGACGTGATGATCTGGGTAAGGCTCTGGTTCAGGCTGGTATTCAGAGTATCCACGTCATTCGTGATCCTGGAAAGAACATCCCCTTGGCTATTCTTGTGGAAATAGGCCAGCGGTAATTTGTTGATTTTCTCCATTATGTCTTTGCGCAGTTTATAGGAAACTTTTGCGGAAACCCCCGACATCAGAAAACCTTGCAGATAAGAGAACGCGGCACTCAGAACGTACAAGCCCAAAAGCCCCAACAGGACTGTTCCGATGTAATCGAAATCGATTTCGCCGGCCCCGCCTGTGAATTTCAGCATGACTCCGGCTACCAATTTGTCGATGGCCAAAGCCATGATTTTTGGTCCAACAATCCCAAACAGGGAGGAAGCGATCGCCAATATGAAGACGACTGCCATCAGCCATTTGAAGGGCGACAGATAAGCGGCCAATTTTTTGAATCCGCCTTTGAAGTCCTTCGCTTTCACGACCGGTGCGCTCATTCCTGCCATCGGACCGTGGCCTCCGCCAGGGCCGCCTTGCGGTCTTCTTTGTTTCATTTCGCTCATGCTAATTCCTCCTCTGAAAGCTGAGATTTAGCAATTTCTTGATAAGTCTCACAGTTTTTCATCAATGCATCGTGAGTCCCTATCCCGACGATTTTGCCTTTATCGAGGACAATGATCTGCTCCGCATCCATGATGGTGCTGATCCGTTGCGCCACGATCAGGACGGTTGCGTTGTCCGTGTAGGCATGCAATGCAGAACGCAGTGCCGCATCCGTTTTGAAGTCCAACGCTGAAAAGCTGTCGTCAAAAATATAAATCGACGCTTTTTTTACCAACGCGCGGGCAATGGCCAAGCGTTGTTTCTGCCCGCCGCTGACATTACCTCCGCCTTGTGCGATGGCCGTATCGATGCCGTCTTCCATATCCGATACGAAGTTTTTCGCTTGGGCGACTTCAATAGCTTTCATGATGTCATCCATCGACGCATCGTCTTTTCCGTACAGAACGTTTGAAGCGATGTCTCCGGAGAAGAGCATCCCCTTTTGAGGAACATAGCCGATGTTGCGGCGCAGATCGGTTTGCGTCATTTTCCGGATATCGATGCCATCGATTTCGATGGCGCCGTCTGTCACGTCATAAAAGCGCGGAATCAGATTGATCAACGTCGATTTGCCGGAACCTGTCGAGCCGATGATTGCAGTCGTTTCGCCTGGTCTAGCGGTAAAGGAAATGTCGGTCAATACATTCTCGTTCGCCTTCGGATAATGATAAGAAACATGGTTGAAGGTGATGAGTCCTTCGTTCTTTCCGCTCGGTTGCGCATCGATCGGATCCGTGATGCTCAAATCCGTATCTAACACTTCCCCGATCCGGATTGCCGATACAGAAGCGCGCGGCAGGAAGATGAACATCATTGAAATCATCAAGAATGCCATGATGATCTGCATCACATATTGGATGTAGGCCATCATATCCCCAATCTGCAGGGCAGAATCAGCGACTTGCTGACTACCGAACCAGATGATCAGCAGCGAAACACCGTTCATGATGAGCATCATCGCCGGCATCAAAAGGGACATCAAACGTTGAACAAAGCGGTTTGTGAAGGTGTACTCTTCATTGGCATCATTGAAGCGGTTTTCTTCGAATGGTTCATTCCCGAAAGCGCGGATGACCATCATGCCGGAAAGGTTCTCGCGGCTGACCAGATTCAATCTGTCCGTCAAGCTTTGCAACACTTTGAACTTCGGCATCGCAATCGACAGGATCGTCATCATGATGCCGACAAGGGCAATGACCGCAACGGCGATTGTCCATGCCAGCGAGACACTCTTGTCAATCGCCATGATCAGACCACCAGTTGCCAAAATCGGTGCATAGCAAAGCATGCGGATACCGATCGTGATCAGTTGCTGGATTTGCTGCACATCATTGGTCGTGCGGGTGATCAAGGATGCGGTCGAAAAGTTATCGAACTCGGTGTTGGAAAAACTTTCGACTTTGGCGAAGACATCCCTTCTCATCCGGCCGGAAACTTTCGCGGCGATCCGCGAAGAGAAATATGCGACCGCTACGGAAGCAACAGAGACAGCCACTGCGATGGCGAGCATCTGTGCGCCTTTTGTCATAATGTATTGGTTCTGGAGCGCATCCATATCCGCTCCCAGATCTTCATAGAAGAGTTTCATAAACAGGATCCCGATTTGGCTGTAGAGCATCGGCTCGGCAGCATCAGCAACCTTCATTGAGGCTGTGAAAGCTTCCTGAGGTAGCTGCTGCAATTGCGGCAACAGTGCGTAAAGTTGGTTCATATCTGCATCCTCGAAGCCGCTCTCGGCATCGACCGCCGCAGCGTTGCCTTGCTGAGCAGACATTTCCTGCATGAACGTCACGAAGCTGTAGCTGGCTTTGCTGAAGATGCTCTCCAACGAAGTCATTTTTTCCGGATCGGTTTCATCAAGCACGTAGAAATCCGCTTGTTGGCTTTCCGGAAATTCTGCGCTGTAGGCCTCAGCTTCAGCCGATCCGCCCTCGATCAGCTGATAGCTGTTCTGGAACGTTTCCTTGTCCTCTTCATCCATGAACAGTGTCATGAGTGCGAAGCCTTCCGCCGGCAGAGCTTCAGGCGCTTCCTGTTCGACGCCTCCGTTCTGGATGCCGGTGTTGACGATGTCACTCATCAGATTCGGCAGGCTCAATTCCCCGATTGCTTGTCCGAATAAAATCAGCAAGCTAATCAGGATCGTACCGGCAAACGGTTTTAAGTATTTCATTATCACTTTCATATGCTTTACCTTTTCTTTCCTGATTTAGTTGTTTTCTTTTTTATGCAGATGCCCGTGCCCGTGTTGGTGACCGCAGCCGCCTTCCAGGTTGTGCAGCATCCTTTTGAAGCACCCTTCTAATACGTCCAGTTCTTCATCGGTGAAGCCTTCGAAAACTTTTTTGTTGGCTTCATACAAAGCCCTCTTCATCTCTTCCGAGGCGGCGATGCTTTTTTCGGTAAGATGAATGCTCTTGGAACGGGCATCCTTCGAACTGACCGTGCGTGTGACGAATCCCTTCGCTTCCAACCGTTTGATGATTCCGGTCACGGTCGGATTGGTAAGGTTGAAAGTCTCCTCGATGTCTTTTTGGATCACTTCCTCGTCACCACGGCCCTTCAGATAGAAAAGGATGTGGATTTGGGACGTGGTCAAGTCGATTTTACCCACCAGTCGGTTCATCTGTTCCTTAAATTGGTTATGGAGCATCGGGATATATACACCCATCATCTCGCGTGATATCAAAATGTTTCCTCCTTTCCGACCAGTTATACATAGCATGCTATCTATTATCTCATTATCCATCCATATGTCAATGGATTCGATACAATACGAGCCATTTTCAGGAAAATTTAATATAATGATTGTAGTATTAAATGAACCGGAAAGAAGGATCAGTATGGAAGAGATAATTTCTGTCAGGAATCGGCTGATTGCCCTTTGCCAAGAGCACGCGCACGTCATTGAAGACTATCCTTTCGGTGACTCCGAATGGACCGTCATGCGCCACGAAGGCAACCGCAAAACCTTTGCCTACATCTATGAACGGAATGGTGAAACTTGGCTGAATGTGAAGAACACCCCCGAGCGGAACGACTATCTGCGCGAGACAATTCCGGAAATCATGCCCGCCTATCATATGAACAAGACCCACTGGATCACCCTGCGGCTCGTTTCTGAAGAGCTTTTCCCGATTGCTGACCGCATCATCACGGAAAGCTACCGGTTGACGCAGACAAAACCGAGGAAAAAAACAATAGTACGCCAAAAAGAGGAAGAGCTTTGATTAGCTCCTCCTCTTTTTGGTTGATTTGCCTTCTTTCTAGCGGAAATACGGCTTCAGTTGTTCCAATTCCGCTTCGTTGAGCGGCCGATAGCTCCCCAGTGGAATCGATTCATCCAATTCAATCGGTCCCATCGTCAGTCGTTTCAGATAGGTGACTTTCTTGCCGACCGAGAGGAACATCTTCTTCACTTGGTGGAATTTCCCCTCACTGATATCCAGCAGCACGCGGCTTTCATCGTCCCCGTGGCTGAGGATGGTCAAATAGGCCGGCTTGCAGGTCGTCCCTCCGTGGAAGACGATTCCTTCAGCGAAGGCTTCCTGATCGGCGGCTGTCACAAGCTCGTTCACGACGACCACATAGCGCTTCGTCACTTTTTTGTGCGGCAGCAGCAGCTGATATCCTAGCTGCCCATTGTCCGTGATCAACAGCAGCCCTTCCGTATCCTTGTCCAACCGTCCCACAGGATAGAGGCCCGGTCTGCGGTCGGACGGGTCGATCAGATCGATGACGGTCGGGTTGCCTTCATCGGATACCGCCGTGACAACGCCAGCCGGTTTGTGCAGCATATAGTAGACATTGGTGTGTTGCGTCAGCGTTTCCCCCGAGACGATGACCGTCTGGAGCTGTGGATCAACATTGTGATTGTCCGCTAGCACGATTTCCCCGTCGATGCTGACTTGTTTGCTTCTGATCATTTTTTTTACTTGTCCTCGCGAACCGTAGCCGCATTCGTTGAGCAGTTTGTCCAATCGCATCCATCGTCATCCTTTCCGTTTTTATTGCAGTCCTTATATTCTAAGCGGAAAAGATACTTGGCGCAAGTTGATTATGCGCGGGACTTGTTTTATAGTTTTGCATCATTTTATTCTTCCGGCTCCGTCGGGATTTCCGCTTACGCCCCGTTCAAAGGCTGCCAAATGGTTTTCGGATGCGGCCATCAGGCGTTCAAAGACGCTTATGACATCGTCCGGCAAATCATCTGCCTCAAGGAATTGTCCATAAACAGAGATGTTTTCGATTTCACCGGCCACGCCTTTTTCAAAGCTTTCCGCCAAGGACGCCGGTAATTCAATACGGGCTTCCGCTTCATTTTCCGGAACTTCAAATCCATAAGTTTCGAACAGCGGCAACAATAATGAGATGTGTGTGCCTTCCGCTTTGGCGATGCTTGTGAATGGTTTGACCGTTCCGTATGCATCCATGATCGCTTCGTAGGCCGCTTCGGCCATATATTCATCCTGGATAGCGTAAACCAACATTTCTTCTATTGTATACGTTTCTCCTTCACTGACCGCTGCTGCGCCAGATAACTCTTCATCTTCGGATGCCATGACGCCGGTGCCGCTGAACAATAAGATTGCCAAAGCCCCGCCTACTGCTCCGTTCATCCACTTTTTCATTTTTATCCGCTCCTTTTTTGTATGCTTCGTGATCTTCTTTTCTACAAGTTCAGTATAGGAAAGAAGTATGTCGAAAGCATGGCAAAACAGGGGCGAAAAGAGAACGCTTTTCAAAAATAAAATTAATAAAAGAGAGAGTGCGCAAGTCACTCCCCTTCTTCTGAATTAGTGCTCTTGATTTCCCAATGGATGACGACCGTCAGAACGACCCGCAGGATGACGATGGCCGAGAGCACAATAAATTCATCGATCGTCTGGATGATGACCGTCTTCAATATTTCTGCGGCCAGTTTGAACTCCAGACTATACGCCAAAGCTTTGGCCAATTCAAGTTTCGGTTGGTTGTTGCTCAGATTCAGCCTGTCCAGAATGAACAGATACAACGACTTGACGCACCCATAAAGGATGATCAGGACACCGATGCCCTCGATCAGGCTCGCAAGTGTTGGGATGACTTTGGTTAAGACAGCATGTAGATCCATCATACTCCTCCTTTTAGAATTCAGATAATCAAGCAGGACGGTTCATTATTTGTCCTGTTTCTTTTTCCCAATCGCTTCTTCAACCCGGAAGCGGACGATCCGGCGCACAAGCTCGTATGGGATAGGTTTCGTCAGCGGAAATTGAATGGCGCCTTTTGAGGTCTTGTAATCCGTCAATTCTTCCTTGAAAGCCGCAACGCCGCTTGGCGCGGGATAGAAACCGATATGATTTTTCTGCACAGCAAAATGCACCAAGTTCCCGTTTAGGTAGAAGGTCGGCATCTGATAACTGATTTTCTCTGTCGCATCAGGTGCCTCTTCTTTTATCAGCCGACGAAATTCCTGCAGGATTGCCCGAATATCCTCGTCGTAGCGGCTGATGTATGCATCAATTGTTTCAATTTTTACAGCTGATTCTTCCATTTTAATCCACCTCGATGATCTCGATTTTCTGTTTTTTGCGTTCCTGTAAATAGTATATCATATGCTGATGCAAGTGCTTGCAAGCTTAACGAATAGTAGGTATGATGATGGCAAAGAGGATAAAAAAACTGGACAAGCCGCTCCCTTAACCCACTACTGACCGGCACTGATGATGCCTAACATAACTATTTTTAGGAAAGTCTGGTTGCAGATGTACAACCCAACAAGGGAGTGAGAAACATGCGTAAAATTCTCAAAAATACCAAAAAATTCCTCAAAAAATTTGGACCGGGCGTCATCACTGGAGCCTCTGATGATGATCCATCCGGCATCGTCACCTATTCGCAGACAGGAGCCATGTTCGGCCTTCATCTGTTGTGGCTTTCTCCGATTTCTTGCATCTTTGCGATTGCTATTCAAGAAATGTGCGGACGGATTGGGCTGGTTTCGGGTAAAGGGCTGACCGGGATCATGAGACAGTCCTATCCTAAGTGGGTAAGCTATCCGGCAATCTCCCTTCTGTTCATCGCCAATACGATCAACATCGGTGCCGATCTGGGTGCGATGGCCGCGGTGGCTCAGATGGTGCTCGGTTTACCGTTCATTTTTTGGATCCTAGTCATGACGGCCCTGACCTTGGTTCTGGAAATTTTCATGGACTACAAACATTATTCGAGATTTCTGATGCTACTGACGCTTTCTCTGTTCGCTTATTTTTTCACGGCATTCATGGTCCGCCAAGATTGGGGGGCTGTCCTTCAGCACACCCTTGTCCCAACCTTTTATCCTTCCCGGGAATTCACGCTTAATGTGGTGGCCTTTTTAGGTACGACGATTTCCCCTTACCTGTTTTTTTGGCAAGCGGATGAAGAAGTGGAAAAAGAGATTGTCGAGCATAAAATCAAAGGAATCGGCATCGGGAAACCCCGCATCTTTGTCAAGGATATCAAGAATATGAAAATTGATACGATAGTCGGGATGTTTTTTACAACCGTCACTGCTTTCATGATTGTGTTGACGACGGCAGGGACCCTTCATCTTAGCGGCATCACCACCATCAACTCCGCGACGGAGGCCGCTCAGGCGCTTCGGCCATTGGTGGGAGACTTTGCCTATTGGTTGTTCGCTTTGGGCATCATCGGAACGGGACTGCTTGGTGTGCCTGTTTTGGCTGGCTCCTCATCCTACGCCATTTCCGAATTTTTCGGTTGGGAGACGGGTTTGGGGAAGAAACTGAAGGAGGCGCATGGTTTCTACGGCGTCATCACCATCGCGACGCTCATCGGACTGACGATCAATTTCATCGGGATCGATCCGATGAGGGCCTTGTACTATTCCGCAGCCATCAATGGCTTGATGGCCCCACCCTTGATGCTCTTGATCCTCTTCATCGGAAACAATAAAAAAGTGATGGGCAGCCATACGAACCGTCGTTTGGGAAATGTGGTCGGCGGCATTGCGACGTTGGTGATGTTCGGCATCGGCTTGCTTTTCATGAAGGATTTCTTCGGCCTCTAGCGGGCTGTTTTTCTGTGAATAATGGCTAAAAAAGAATCGGGTCTCGGATAAAGGTTATCCGGGGCCTATTTTCCGCGCAAGTCATAAGTCTCCGTGAGGCTGCGCGGACTCAACTCACGGAAGATCCAATAAGTTGCCATTTTTGCACCATGTTACTTATTTTAAGGATGTGATTCCATTTTCATAAAAATGTGTTATGATATGGAATGAAAATTTGAACGGTAAAGAAAGGAAAGTAAAATGAATACACCTTCTATTTATGGATTGACTTTGGATCAGCTGGAAGCTTGGTTGTTGGAACAAGGCCAGAAAAAATTCCGCGCCCAACAGATCTGGGACTGGCTATATATCAAACGGGTCCTCGATTTCTCGGAAATGACGAACCTGTCAAAAGATTTGGTTGCCCTTCTCTCCGACACCTTCTTGCTGCAGCCCCTGAATCAAGTGGTCGTCCAGGAATCAGCGGACGGCACAACTAAATACCTCTTTCAGCTGGAAGACAAACTGATGATTGAAACCGTCCTGATGCGTCAAGAATATGGCCTGTCCGTCTGCGTTACGACGCAAGTCGGCTGCGATATCGGCTGCACGTTCTGCGCAAGCGGCCTGAAACGGAAACAACGCGATCTGACTGCCGGCGAAATCGTTGCGCAAATCATGCAGATCCAGCACTACTTGGATCAAAAAGGCAATGGCGAACGCGTCAGCCACATCGTTGTGATGGGCATCGGCGAACCGTTCGACAACTACGATAATGTCATCGCCTTCCTGAACATCGTCAACCATGCCAAAGGTTTGGCAATCGGCGCGCGTCACATCACCGTTTCCACCAGTGGATTGGCTCCGAAGATCCGGGAATTCGCGGAAAACGGACTGCAAGTCAACTTGGCTTTGTCCCTCCACGCGCCGAACGATGAAATCCGTAGCCGTATGATGCGCATCAACCGCAAACACCCGCTGAAGGAAGTCATGTCCGCCATCGACGAATATCTGGAAAAGACGAACCGCCGCATCACTTTCGAATACATCATGATCTCTGGCGTGAACGACAGACCGGAACAGGCGCATGAATTGGTCGCCTTATTGAAGGATAAGCGTCACCTGTCCTACGTGAACCTGATCCCTTACAATCCGGTTGCTGAACACATCAAATACGAACGCAGCACCAAAAAGGATATTTTGGCATTCTATGATATCCTCAAAAAGAACAACATCAACTGCGTCATCCGCAAGGAACACGGCACCGACATCGATGCTGCTTGTGGCCAACTGCGCAGTAAGCATCTGGAAAAAGCAACTAAATAATTGACCTTTCACTAAGCAACCTCGGTAAAATGAGGTTGCTTTTTTAATTATTCTTCGTCAGGTGCTGTCTCCTGCATCCAACCTTTGAATCCGCAGTGCGGGCAAGTCAACCGTTTGCCTCGCTTGCCTCCGTTCAAAGACAACAGATCAGTCAGGAAGCTGATTTTGAATTTGCGCTTGCACTGTGGACAGGCGTACGCATTCACGCGCGAATGGTAGTAGACGATCGCGAATAGAACCGCGATCCCCCCTAAAATCATCAGCGCCGGATAAAAGCCGCCTGCTCTCTCAGCCGCAGGAAATCCAACTACCAAGAACAGCACATATCCCGCAACCGCAAGCATCGTGACGCTGTCCGATTTCCGGTTTTTACCACTTTTGGTCATGCCTCATTCTTCCTTTCCTGTTTCTGATTCCATCATAACACTTTTTGGTCGGGCACTAAAAGTGTGGTATATTGGAACCAACAAATTAAGTCCATTGGCAATAATATATTTGACCATTGGAGACGGAGGAATAGTATGAGCAGAGTAATCCTTACGACTGAAAGCGGCGCGGATATACCCACTGATTTGGCAAAGAAACACAATATCCAGATTGTATCGATGCACGTCATCATGGATGATATCGATCATCTTGATGGATCTTTTCCGGTCACGGATCTGTATGATTATTACGAGCGAACCAAAAAAACCCCTTCCACGACCGCAACCAATCCGAACGAATATACCGCTTTTTTCGAAAAGATCCGCTCTGAGCAGCCCGATAGCATCATCGTGCATATTGGCTACACTTCCAAGGCCTCTTCCTCATTCCAGAGTGCCGTGTTGGCGGCGGAAGATTTCGAGAACATCTACCTTATCGATGCCCTGAACGTATCCGGTGGCTTGGCGGCAATCGTGCTTTATGCCGCTGATCTACTTGAAAAGGAGCCGGACATCGCAGTGGAGCGATTGGTTGCCGCCATCGAAGCAGCAGTGCCGCGCACGCACTTCTCGTTCATGCCATCCGGTCTCGAATTCCTGCGGGCAGGGGGCCGCGTCTCCAACGCCGCTTATCTGGGGGCATCGCTCCTGAAAATAAAACCGACGATCGAGTTGATCGATGGCAAATTGGTTTCCACAAAAAAATACCGCGGCAAGATGAGCCGCGTCGTTGTCGATTTTTTTGATGACTACCTGAAGGCTTACGCCATCGACGACAAAAAGCTGTACCTTATCCATTCACTCGGTTTGGAAGAAGAAATCATGACCCAAATGGAAAATTACGCGAAGGAAAAAGGTTTCCAGGACGTCACTTGGGTCCAGACCGGCGGGGTCATCACTTCCCATGGCGGTCCTGGCGCTTTTGGGATTGCTGGGATTGAAAAAACAGGCAACGACGAATAAATAAAAAAACTTCTGCATTTACGGAATTCCGAGTGCAGAAGTTTTTTTGTTTGTCTAACTATTCTCTTCGATATCCTCTGGGAGGATCGTGAACAGATCCGCGTCCTCATCTTCGGCTAAGCGGTTGCTTTGGTGCAGCTTTGCCTTCTCGAAGAGGCTCCTGGCCGTGCGGGCATTGCCGAAATGACTGTCGCGCGTCGTATAGGACTGCACGAACAGGTTCTTCACTTTCTCCTGGGCTTCCTCCGTCAGCACAAAACCTTGCTGGGTGGCGGCCATGTGGAAGATTTCCGTCAGTTCTTCGCTATCGTAATCCGGGAAATCGACCGTGTAGGCGATCCGGCTGCGGATGCCGGAATTCATGCTGAGCATCTGCTCCATCTCGCTCGGATAGCCGGCCATGATGACGACCAGTTTGTCGCGGTTGTCCTCCATCTCCTTGATCAGCGCGCTGATGGCTTCATAGCCGAAGTCGTTTTCGGAAGCGGAATAAAGGGAATAGGCTTCATCAATGAACAGGACGCCGCCGTACGCTTCCTTGATTTTCTCCAATGTCTTCGGTCCGGTTTGGCCGACGTACTGCCCGACCAGATCTTCCCTTGTGACTTCGATCATGTGTCCGCGCTTCAGCACACCGATGGATTTCAGAATTTGGCTGATCAACCGCGCGATTGTGGTCTTGCCTGTGCCAGGGTTGCCGGTGAAGACCATGTGCAAGGACAAATCGTTCATCGGCTGTCCCATCTTTTCGCGGCGTTTTTCAGCGCGCACATAGTTCATGATCGAGCTGACTTGTTTTTTGACATCCTTCAATCCGACCAGATTGCGCAGCTGCGCCATCAAGTCTTCAATATTATCTCCGAACAGCTGGTTCGGGTCGATGCCGAAATCGAGCGGCTCGAGGATGACCAGATCATCCTTCGTCACGGACTTTTCGCTCAGACGGAAGGCCCTTTCGCGCATCGCTTCCTCCATGATGTTCCGGACGGCACGGGCATTGGCGAACAGCGGGACCACTTTTTCCTGATTGATTTTGACCCTGAATGCCTGCTCCGCTTCCTCAGTCAACGTATAATGATTATCCTTTGCTTGCGCCTTGGCGATTTCCAACAGTTCCTGATCGGAAAAATCCTCGAAATCGATCTGCATATTGATCCGGCTCGACAGGCCAGGATTCGATTTCAGCAACTGCTTCATGCCGGTGTCATAACCCGCAAGAATCACGATGAAGTCATTGCGGTGATCTTCCATCGATTTGATCAAAGTATCGATGGCTTCGGATCCGTAATCGAGCGAATCGCTGTCCGAGGATGCCAAGGCATAGGCTTCATCGATGAACAGCACGCCGCCCATGGCCGACTCGATCACAGCCTTGGTCTTCTGGGCAGTCTGGCCGACGTAGCCGCCGACCAAATCCGAGCGATCCACTTCCACCAATTGACCCGATTCGAGAATGCCCAAGGAATAGAAGATGTCCCCCAAAATTCTGGCGACTGTCGTTTTCCCTGTGCCCGGATTGCCGGAAAAGGCAAAATGATAGGAAGGCTGTTCATTCTTCTCGATCGACAGCATGTAGGCCCGTTTCTTGTCGTATTCGACCAGCTTCACGATCCGGTTGATGGTTTCCTTCACTTCAGTCAGACCGATCAGATCATTAAGTTCAGCCAAGGACTCTTCCAAAGAGACTTTGACTTTCCGGTTGGAATGGGTCGCATCCATATGGAAATAATCGGCATGCGGGGCCCTTCTTGCTAGCCGGCTCGATTGCATGGTCGCAATCAGTTTGCCGACTTTTTCGGTGCTGTGCGAAAGCGGTCGTGTCCGTTCCAATTCCTTGTGGATGCGGCGGCATTCATCGAAACGGCCATGGATGTAGTAGGCATAGACGCGGTCGTACTCGATGGCATCGTCATAGCCATATTTCTCGGACTCTTCGATGGATGCCAGGATCGTATCCAGCTCCTCTTCCTGCTGCAGGTAGATCTTCGACTTCAAACGCAAAGCCGCGAAAGATTTCGGACTGTGCTTCAGCACCTGATCGACGAGTTCCAACGCTCGCGGGAGGTCGTTCTTTTCGAAGGCCATCTTCGCCAGGACAAGTGCCGCTTCCCAATTGGCGGGGTTGCGGGTGAAGGCGGCTTGCGCATAGCTCTCGGCTGCCTTGTCATCGCCGTCCTCCGCATACAGCTTCGCCAGCAGCGTCAAATAGGCATCGCCGGTGCCGTCCAATTCCACCGCCCGCAGCGCGTAATGCATCGCTTTTTCGATGTTGCGGTTCTTGTAGTGGCTGAGACCCAGCAAGTAATTCACATGGGGATGATCCGGATGCGTCCGGATGGCTTCCATCAAGACCGGGACGCTGCTCAAGGACATGTTTTTCCTGATGTTGTTCTCGATCCCTTTCAGCCTCTCGTCTACGTTTTCAGTTAAGTTCTCGTCTGTCATCCGAAGCTTCTTCCTTCCCGTTCTTATACTCTATTTATCTAATATGGACCTTTTCATGATGCCCTTTATTTTAGCACAATTCCGTTCCTTTTCATGCGTTTATGCTCGCGGCTTTTCCCAATCCTACTGAGGCTTCAGCTCAAAAAGGCTATTTTTTGAGTTTGTTTGCCGACAAGGTTATACTTTGATTGAAAGCAAAAAGAACTGCGTGCCATCCAGACTGGAGGAGTTATTTATGATTTACACGATCACACTGAATCCGACCATCGACTATATCGTCACTGTCCCCCAATTAACTTTGGGCCATTCCCATCACATGCAGGATGAACTGATCACGCCTGGCGGGAAAGGCATCATGGTTTCGCGCGTCCTGAAAGCGCTCGGGATCCCTTCGATCGCGTTGGGCTTCCGCGGGGGTTTTACCGGTGACTTTGTGCGCGACTACATGGAGGAACTGAATATCCTCAACCAATTCACCATAATCAAGGAGCGCACCCGCATCAATCTCGTCCTGAAATCGGACCAGGATACCGAAATCAGCGACTACGGTCCCAGTGCAACCGACGAGGAAGTTGCCCGTTTCATGAAAGGTTTCGAGGACATTTCGACGCAGGATTTCGTTGTGATGTCAGGCAGTAAGCTCCCTTCCATGCCGAAAGATTTTTATGAACAGCTGATCCGCTCTCTGCATGAGGAAGGCGTGCCTTTTGCCTGCGACATCACCAAAGATGAATTGCGCAACAGCCTGCAGTACCACCCATTGGTCGTGAAACCTAACCAGAAGGAAGTCGGCGAATTTTTCGGCCGGACTTTCACCACTTGGCAGGAAGTTATCCCTTACGGCAAGCAGTTGGTTGAATTGGGCGCCCAGCATGCCATTGTTTCCCTCGGCGGTGATGGCGCACTACTCTTCACACCGAATGAAGTCATCTATGCGCCGCCGCTATCCGGCGAGGTCGCCAACCCGGTTGGAGCCGGGGATTCCATGGTGGCCGGGTTCGTCGGTACCTTCATCCGGACGGGCGATGCTTCAGAAGCTTTCCGGGTAGCCGTAGCCGCCGGGACTGCCACAGCCTTCTCCCCGGATATCGCAACCACTGAAGAAATCGAGGCGCAATTGGGACGAGTTGTTCTGGAAATAATTGAATAGAATACAAAGTTTAAAAGCGTTGGACAGCCTCCGGAAACCGGGGCTATCCAACGCTTTTTATTTATCTGAAATGATGGCTAGCGGTCCAAGCCCGCTTTTCTTCCTTAGCCTTCTGCTTCGGCCATTTCTTCCGCCAAGTTGTGGTATCCGATTTCTTTGTCCATGAAATCATCGGATTGGACGGCGAAATGTTGCGTGATGCTTTCAATGGTTTGGATTTCGCATTTCGCTTCGTCAACGATGTAATCGAGTATGTGTCCGCCGAATTTGCGGTCGTCACTGATGAAATGGCAATGGAAGCCCCCTTTGGCTACCCCGTCGAACAATTCCGGCGTATAGATGCCGATTGCCGTCCCTTGCATATTGTAGGACTCGAATTCTGGCTGTACACGCGTTGCTTCAATGAGGCGTGGATAGGGTTTTTGCTGCTTCGGCACTGCCCGTGTATGCATATATTCGAAATGTCCGGTTATTTTGACGACGGAGAACACATTCCGGCTGCGGACGCGCTTGACGATATCCGAGCGGACTTTCCTCAGCGTCATCGGCCGGTCGATGTCGTATTCGCGATCCGGTTGAAAAAAAGTCACCGCGGCATGCGGCGTCGTTTGGGATGGATCGACTTTCGAAATCGTTCCGTCCGCCTTCGCTTGATAGGCGATGCCGTCCAGCAGGATCAGTTCCCCTTCAAAATCATGGAAAGTCCCGATCCCGATATCCCCATGCTTCAATAGTTCCTCAAATGTCAGGGTTCCATCGAATACCCCCGCCATCAAATCTCCCATCGTCTGATGCTGATACAATGTACTTTCGCCCATCTGCTCCCGCCCCTTCTGTGCCCTTGCGCAATCATTTATTATTTTGTCTGATCATGATAGCCCATTATATCACAGCGGGAAGGCGGCAAACAATCGCGCCACACAGATTTTCAGGCGGCAAACAATGAGGGCCGCCCCGAAACGGGACAGCCCTCCATTCATACTATGTTACGCTAATTTAGTCTCCAGGTAATCAACCAAAACATCTTTCGGATGGTAGCCTGTCAGTTTTTCAACCGGTTGTCCGTCTTTGAACAGGACCATTGTCGGAATGCTCATGATGCCGAACTGCGAAGCCGTCGCTTGGTTCTCGTCGATGTTCAGTTTGACGATTTTCACTTTGCTGTCCATCTCTTCTTCGATTTCTTCCAAAACGGGTCCGAGCATGCGGCAAGGCCCGCACCATGGCGCCCAAAAATCCATCAACGTCAAACCTTCCTGTACTTCACTCTGCCATGTTGTATCTGTTACTTGTGTGCTCATTCTTTATCTATCCTTCCTGTTGCTGTGTATTTTTGCTTTAATTTCCTATCGACAAAAATTATTATACCCCACCCGGTATTATTAGTAAATAAAAATGTACCGTGAGTAAGCAAGATGATTGACAATCCGTCTGAATGGGCATAATATAGTTAGGGCACGAACTATATGGGTGGTGAAAAATAATGAGCAACACAGACCTGCTGGGATTCCGGATCAGATCGCTTTGGCAACAAATAAAGCGTCTCATGAATAGGCATTTGACCGAAAATGATGGTTATGGCTTGACCGGCATGCAATTCGCGATCGTTTCCTACATCGCCAAAGAATCTGCAGAGCGGGACGTCTTTCAGAAAGATCTCGAGCAGAAATTCGACATCCGCAAATCGACCGTCACAGGCATCCTGAATACGATGGAAAGGGATGGCTTGCTGCTGCGGGAAACCGTTCCTTACGACGCCAGACTGCGGAAAATGATACTGACGGATAAGGCTTTGCAGGCAAAAAAAAATTCGGAACAAGTGATTGATACCGTGGAGAGGCAATTGTCCAAAGGTTTAACTGAAGAAGAAATCGCCACTTTTTTGAGCATTCTCGAAAAAATATCAAAAAATGCAGAGAGCTGATTGCCTCAACCGTTTTAAAAGTCACCCAATCATTATTTACGGAAAGGATTAACGCTATGATAAAAAAACTCATGGGCAGCATACGCGAGTATAAAAAGGATTCGATCCTTGCCCCTATATATGTCACTTTGGAAGTCGTCCTTGAAGTGCTGATCCCCTATTTGATGTCTATGATCATCGATAAAGGAATCGGAGAAGGAGACATGCCGTTCATCATCCGAATCGGACTGATATTGATTGTCTCCACCCTCTTTTCATTAGGGTTCGGAGTCCTGTCCGGTTTGCATGCGGCAAAAGCTTCGGCCGGATTCGCCAAAAATATCCGCAAGGACATGTACTACAATATCCAGGATTTCTCATTTTCGAATATCGATCAGTTTTCGACATCCAGTCTGATCACCCGTCTGACGACGGACATCACAAACGTCCAGAACTCTTACCAGATGATCATCCGGATCATGGTCCGGGCGCCGCTCATGCTCGTGTTCTCTTTGATGATGGCTTTGAGCATCAACAGCGAACTCGGGATGGTCTTCCTTGGAGCGATCCCATTCCTGGGCTTCGGTCTCTATCTGATCATGTCACAAGCCTTCCCGATATTCCAGAGGGTGTTCCGTACCTACGACAAGCTGAACCGGGTCGTACAGGAAAATCTCTATGGCATCCGGGTCGTAAAGTCTTTTGTGCGTGAAGAGCATGAAACTGAGAAATTCAAATCCGTCTCCAAGAAAATCTACACTGATTTCACCAAAGCCGAAAAAATCTTGGCCTTCAATAGCCCTTTGATGCAGTTCACGATGTACGCAAGCATTCTGACATTGTCTCTGTTGGGCGCGCGCATGATCGTCTCCGGTTCGATGACGACAGGTCAACTGATGAGTCTAATCACATACGCTTCCCAAATTCTGATGAGTCTGATGATGATTTCGATGGTATTCGTCATGGTCACCATCTCCCGCGCTTCAGCGGAACGGATCGTAGAAGTGCTGAGCGAGGACAGCGACCTGAAGAACAACAGCAACCCAATCACGGTCATCCCTGACGGATCGGTCTCCTTCGAGCAGGTGGACTTCAGTTACACCAACGATCCGAAGAAGCTCGCCTTGAAAAATGTCAGCTTTTCCGTCAAATCAGGGGAAACGGTCGGCATCATCGGCGGTACCGGCAGTGCCAAAACTTCGTTGGTCCACCTTATTCCGCGTCTATATGATGCAACTGGTGGTACGGTGAAAGTCGGCGGTGTCAATGTGCGCGATTATGATATGCAGACATTGCGCGGTGAAGTCGCTATGGTACTCCAAAAAAACATCCTGTTCTCCGGAACGATCAAAGACAATCTGCGCTGGGGCAATCCTGCCGCTACCGATGAAGAGCTGATGCTTGCGGCCCGACAGGCTCAAGCCGATGAATTCATCCAACGCCTTCCTGATGGCTACGACACTTATATTGAAGAAGGTGGCACAAACGTTTCTGGTGGCCAACGACAACGGCTCTGCATCGCGCGCGCTTTGGTCAAACAACCGAAGATCCTGATCCTCGATGATTCGACCAGCGCAGTGGATACGCGGACGGATTCCTTGATCCGGACCGCTTTCAAGGAAGAAATCCCGAACACCACCAAATTCATCATCGCTCAGCGTGTCTCTTCCGTGCAGGATGCCGATAAGATCATCGTGATGGAGAGTGGTAGCGTCAATGGCATCGGAACGCACGATGAATTGCTGGCAACAAACACCATTTATCAAGAAGTTTACTATTCACAAACGAAAGGGGGACAAGTTGCTTATGAAGCCTAATCAACCAAAACGACGCGGAGCCAAAGATGCCGGCAAAACGACAAGACGTCTCCTCTCCTATATCGCCCAAGGGCACAAATTCACTTTTAGCCTTGTATTGATCTTTATTCTGGTCAGCGCGCTTGCCAATGTCGCAGGCTCGCTATTTCTGGAGACGCTGATTGACGATTACATCACGCCTTTATTGGGCGTAACCAATCCGGTCTTCACCAACATGTACCGCGCAATCGCGATGATGGCCGGCATTTACATGATCGGTGTCATAGCTACTTATGTCTACAATATCCTGATGGTTTCCATTTCCCAGGGAATCCAGAAAAAAATCCGTGACGAACTGTTCACGCATATGCAGTCTTTACCGATCAAATATTTCGATACGCATGCGCATGGGGATGTCATGAGCCGCTATACAAACGATATCGATACTCTACGCCAAATGCTTTCGCAAAGTATCCCGATGGCCTTTTCTTCCTTGGTCACGATCGTCAGCGTCTTTGCCGCGATGCTCGCAGTCAGCTTGCCGTTGACGCTTATTGTCGCCTTGATGGTAGCCTTGTCGATCACAGTCACAAAGACGATCGGCGGAAAAAGCTCCGTCAACTTCGTCAAGCAGCAGCAAACGCTCGGTAAAGTGAACGGCTATATCGAGGAAATGATGCACGGGCAAAAAGAAGTGAAAGTTTTCGGACGAGAAACAGAATCCAAGGAACGTTTCGACAAACTCAATGACGAGTTGCGCGAGAGCGCGACGAACGCAAACATCTACGCAAATATCCTGATGCCGATCCTAGGAAATCTGGGATTCCTGCAATATGCTCTGATCGCTATGTTTGGAGGAGCCATGGCTGTCTCAGGCATCGGCGGCCTTACCTTGGGGGCGATCGCTTCCTTCCTGCAGTTGAGCCGTTCCTTCACGATGCCGGTCAACCAGATTTCCCAACAAGTTTCATCGATCGTGATGGCTTTGGCGGGTGCTGAGCGGATCTTCGAACTGATGGATGAAAAGCCTGAATTGGATGAAGGCACCGTAACTTTGGTGAATGCAACCATGGTCGGTGATGAAGTGAAGGAAGCCGAAAACCACACTGGCCTTTGGGCATGGAAAGTGCCTCAAGCAGATGGGTCGGTCCGCTATACGCAACTGACCGGTGATGTCCGATTCTTTGATGTCGACTTCTCCTACAATCCCGACAAACAGATTCTGCATGATATCAGCCTCTATGCCCATCCCGGCGAAAAGGTCGCTTTCGTGGGATCGACGGGTGCCGGCAAGACGACGATCACAAATCTGATCAATCGTTTCTACGATATCCAAGACGGAAAAATCGTTTATGACGGCATCGACATTGCAGACATCAAGAAAAATGACCTGCGTCGTTCCTTAGGGATCGTATTGCAAGACACCAATCTCTTTACCGGGACGATTCTGGAAAATATCCGTTACGGCAATCTGCACGCATCCGATGAAGAAATTTATGCCGCTGCGCGCTTAGCGAATGCCGATGACTTCATCTCCCGTCTGCCGAAAGGCTACCAGACTGTCATTTCCGGCGACGGCGAAGGCCTTTCCCAAGGTCAGAAACAATTGCTTTCGATTGCTCGTGCGGCTGTAGCCGATCCTCCCGTCATGATATTGGATGAAGCGACATCCAGCATCGACACGCGGACAGAATCGATCGTGCAGCGCGGCATGGATGCTTTGATGCAAGGGCGGACCGTTTTCGTCATCGCCCACCGCTTATCCACTATCCAAAATGCGGATGTAATCATGCTGATGGAGCAAGGCCAAATCATCGAACGCGGTGATCATGAAAAATTGATCGGCGAGCAAGGGAAATATTATCAGCTTTATACTGGAGCATTCGAGCTGGAATAGATCTTTTAGAATCAAATTGAAACACCCCGCAGAAAATGGCCGTTCCAATTGGAGCGGCCATTCTGCGGTTTTTTTGTATGCAGTCGATTTTAATGAAGCCAGGGCCGACGCGTGGTAAAATGATCACGAAGAATGCTTCGTCCACCAAATTCCTGATGATTGCCGGCCGAAAGAAAGAGGTCCTTGCGATGACTGAAAAGAGAGTTCTCCAATCCGATGCATTCGTCATCCGTTCCTTTATTGCCGGCATCCCATTCATTCTGATGTTCGGCGGCCTCTCCCACTTCGCATTCGCATGGATCGAGGAAGCAAACTGGGCAGCACCTTTCGTCCCAGTGAACGAGAGTGTCTGGGAACATCTGAAAATGAGTTACTGGTCCACCTTCCTGTGGTTTCTCTTCGTTTTCCTCTCTTTCGGTAAAAAGCACCGGCTTTCGCCGTCCCGCTGGCTGCTGGCGGGGGGCGTGTCCACGCTGTTCTGCCTGCTCGTCATCGTCACCGGATTCTACACGCTCAAAGGCGCTTTCGACATCGAATCCCTTTTCACTGACGGGATGCTGTTCTTTATCGGTATCATCAGCGGCCAACTGCTAGCTTCCCGCACCTATCGCTCTGTCGAGCCAAGCCGCATGTGGCTTGGAATGGCAGCTGTACTCTGGCTTCTTTTCGCAATTGCCTTTGCTCTGTTCAGTTTCCAGCCACCCGCCTTGCCGCTCTTTCTGGATACACCGACCGGAAGCTACGGGTTTTAGATTGCTTAAGGAGGGAGCCTATTCGGGCCACCTGCGTTCAGACCTCCAACAAAACCCAAACTTCCGAAAAATAGAAAAGAGCGGAAAAGCCCTCGCAAAGGATGGCTTTTCCGCTCTTTTAATAGAGGATATCGTTGCTGATCGTCGTATAGAAAAGTTCTTTGATCCGGGCCGGATCTTGGGTTTGGCCCAGGATCCACATCAATTTGCATACGACAGCTTCGGTAATCATGTCGTAGGCCTCCAAAATATTGACCCGGGATTTCAGTTCGTGGCCGACTTTGTAGATTTCCATGTCGCTGCCCTCATTAGGGACCTGGGTTGTCATGACCACCGTCTTCCCTTTTCCGATCCAGTGATTGATGACCTCGAAATATCCGTACTCGGGCGCTGAAGGAATACCGCCCACTCCATAGCTTTCGATGATGATGGCATCGTTCCGCTCAAGCATGTAAGAAAGAATATCCGAATCCACTCCCGGCGTCAGCTTGAACAGCGCGACCTTCGCATTCAGACTGTCATAGAAACGCGGTGCTTGCGCTTTTTCTTTTGTGATGTAAGAAATCACGCGTCCATCCTGGATAATCGCCAAATAAGGGTAATTGATGCTGGAAAAAGCTTGGAAGCTCTTGGAATGCGTCTTTCTTGCCCGTGTTCCGAGGATGACCTTCCCGTTGAAGACGATCTGGACACCGCTGGCGGAATCGGATGATGCGTACAGGAAACTGTCGAAGAGATTCGTCTTCGAATCGGTGATTTCCATATTGATCGGTTTTTGGGCACCGGTGATGATGATTGGTTTCGGGGAATCCTGGATCATATAGGACAGCGCGGCAGCCGTATAGGCCATCGTGTCGGTTCCATGGGTGACGACAAACCCGTCGTATTGTTCATACTTTTCCCGGATGGTATCCGTCATCAGCACCCAGATATCAGGCGCGATGTTAGTGCTGTCGATATTGCAGATCTGAAGGGTATCGACTTCGCATATTTCTGAGATACCGGGAATAAAGGCCAATATCTCTTCGGATGTCAGTTGGGGATCGAGCCCATTCGGCGTTATTTTGGAGGCGATCGTACCGCCCGTTCCAATCATTAATATTTTTTTCTTAGTCACACATTCACCTGCTTGTTCATTATTTTTTTCATGGTTTTCCGCGTCTGGTGGTCAATAAACCACGACCGGTGTACCAACAGAATAGGTATTGTAAAGTGTTTGAACCGCATAGTAAGGGGTATTGACGCAGCCGTGCGATCCCAAAGAAAGATAAAGGTCGCCGCCGAAGCCTTGGGTTTGCCAAGAGGCGTCGTGCAAGCCGTAAGCATTCCCCAAAAACGGAATCCAATATTGGACAGGTGACTCGTAATCCTCTCCGACCAAGACACTCGGCGATTCCTTGTATGGTTGGATTGCGAACAGTCCTCTCGGCGTCGGCATCGAAGGTCGTCCAGTTATGACAGGAGCATCCACAATCCGTTGGTTACCGATGTAGGCCCAGACGCGCTGGTAAGCGATGCTGATGATGATGTAATTGGAGCCGACATAATAGTTGGTGCCGGTATTCGTCTGGAAGGTGCCATCCTGGACCGTCCAATCGGGTCCTGTCGGATAGGTTGGGACAGGCGGGACAACCGGAGGGGGCGGCGGTTTCGGTACGTATTTCATGAAGGCAACAGCCGTGTTTCCTGGTGCTTGTCCGTCTTTTTGGACCAAGTGCATCTGGACGGCGCTGACTTCATAGTCGTATCCTTGCGTTCCTGCCGTTTCGCCATTCTTGGCCCAATCCAGCCAGCCCACTCCGGGCACATGAACCTGATAATAGATATCATAATGCGCAGCCAGTTCATCCGTCAACTGCATCTCGATCCGCTCGATGCGTTGACCTGTTCCTGGCAGTCCCGCTTCCAATCCGTCCTGCGTCCATTCAAACCAACCACTGTCACTTGTGGCGGCGCGATAGGAGACCGATCCCGGATAAGGCTGGGAATCCAATTTCGCCTGCAAGCCCTCCAGCGATTGCGAGGAATCCGGGGAGCCGCTTTGCGCTGGATTGAGGACCGGTTCCTGCCAGCCCGAATCCGTCAGATAGCTACCGTAGGACAGGACCGGCTCGATGCGTTCGATGAAGCTTTGCTCACGCTTGCCTAAGAAAATCTGTTCCTTGTTCATCAGAACGATTTCAACTCCTTCAATCGGATAGCGGAAACCGTCCGTGCCGGCTGTCTCGCCGTTTCCGGCCCAATCCAGCCAACCGAAGCGGCTCGTTTGGACCCGGTAATAAAGATCGTACTGAGCGGCCAAAGCGCCAGTCAGTTTGAATTGCACAGCTTCGATCGGTTCGCTGGTTCCTATCGTTCCCGCCGTCCCGCCGTTGGAGACATAGCTTGACCAACCCATGTCCTGCCTGTAGGTCCGGTATGAAACGCTGCCCGCTTCGGCCAAGTGGGTCAAGCGCACCTGGATGGCTTCGAGCGGCAATGCCGCTCCGCCACTGATTGCGCCTTCCAGGACTTCGGACTGCCACCCGCTGTCCTGAACGTAAGTCGTATAAGTCAATTCCGCGCTGCCGGCTGTTGTCGGGGATAGCGGGATTTCCTGCGCCCCCGAAAGGGCAGCAACGCTTCTTGTCTGCAGCGCGACATAATTTTTGCCGGTTTCGGCACGAATTCCATCTATATTTAGGTACGCTGGATCGTAAAGTTCCAGCAAACTTTTCTGGACAATTGCACCGTTCTCCAATGAGTATGCTGGAGCCGCAATGCGGGCAGGGGCTAATCCGGCAACAATGAACAACCCCAACAGAATAAACAAAATGTTCCTTCTCATGGTAATCCCTCCCGGCAGGACTGTAAGCGACAAATAATGGAGCATCCATTCGTAACCGCTCTCTTTCCTCCATTATACCAAACAATACCCCGTTAAAAAAAACACAAGCAGCGCGGATTGCGATTTCTTTAGGCAATCCTCCGTCGAGAATCCGGAATTCCCGGATAACTGAAAAAAGTTTGGGACCACCTCAAAAAAAGAAGTGGCTCCAAATTTTTTCTACTGTGCTCTTTTCCGAAAAGCCAGCACCATCCCGATTTGGAAATAGCTGTATTCGTCACCCAGCTTTTCCTTGAGTGGTTTCAGGTGCTGATCCTCCGCTTCCTCGATCGCTCTGGCGATGGCTTCCGCCTGTTCATCCGTGACGAAATCCGTCAAACGAATTTCGTAGGCCGACAGTTCGGCCAAATGGCGGAAATGGTTTTCGATGGTCATTCTGGCAAGGCCTCTGATGGCGATGATTTCCTCGACCGTCTTGCCTTCTTGATACAGACGATAGGTTTCCTCAAAGGTGGTACCGGCGTAATTTTTCTGCGCCGGTTTCGGGCGTTTTTCCGCGGTTTCCGGACTGCCTGCTTGCTCTTTCTGCTCCACTCGTTTTTGCTGCAGAACCGATTCGGCATCAGGAAATTCCTTCAGATAATCGGAAATGACGCCCATGAATACTTCGCCGTAGCGTTCCAGCTTCGATTCGCCAACCCCAGATAGACGCAAGAAGGAATCATCGTCAGTCGGAAAGTTGCGGGCCATCTCATGTAGTGTGCTGTCCGAAAAGACGATATAGGAAGGAATCCCATGCTCATTCGCCATTTCCGTACGCAAGCTACGCAACCGGTCGAACAGCTCGGTATCGTACACCCCGCCTCCACTCTGTTTGGCGGTGCGCTTGCCGGTTTCGACCGCATAGGACATCCCGACTTTTTTACCTTCCTTCAGGACTTCCAGCGCTTTCGGAGTGACTTGGATCAACGGATACTGATCACCCGTCACTTGCAGGTATTCATCAGCGATCAAAACCCCGATCATTTCGCGGATTTCTCCATCATTATAGGCGCTCATCAGGCCGTATGTCTTTAGCTTATCCAGCCCAAAATCGGTGATGCCCTTCTGTTTGCTCCCCGTCAGGATACCGATGATTTTCTGGACGCCGTAACGTCCGCGCACCCGCACAACGCAGGACAGGATTTTTTGGGCTTCTTCCGTGATGTCTATCTGCTCCGTGAGGCGCAGACAATTGGAGCAGTGTTGACAATTCAGCTCCGCTGTCGTTTCGCCGAAATATTCCAAAATGTACCGGCGGAGGCATTGGTTCGTGTAACAATAATTGATCATCTTGTTCAATTTATTGGTCGCTTCGCTGTCATTGGTCTTGCTGTTCAGCAACTGATTGATGATGATGTCCTGCGTCGAAAACAGCAGGATGACACGCGCTTCCTCTCCGTCACGCCCCGCCCTTCCGGCTTCTTGGTAATAACTTTCGATGTTTTTGGGCATGTTGTAATGGTATACGGTCCGCACATTGCTTTTGTCGATCCCCATGCCGAAAGCATTCGTTGCGACCATGATCGGTTTGCGGTCGAACAGGAAATCATCCTGGTTCCGCTGGCGCTCGTGTTCCGGCAGCCCGGCATGGTAAAGCGTCACGGCAAAGCCTTTTTGTTCCAATTTCTTCTGGACCGATTCCACATTTTTTCTGGTCGAACAATAGATGATGCTCGCTTCCTTCGGGTTGAGGTCCTTCACGAGGAACTTGAACTTGTCGGCGGGCTTTTCCACGCTGAAGGCCAGGTTGCTGCGGTCGAAACCGGTCACCAAGCGGAACGGATGCTGCAGGCGCAATTGGACCAGGATATCGTCCTGGACCGGTTCGGTTGCCGTTGCGGTGAAGGCGGCAACCATCGGACGTCTGTCGAACAGATCGTACAGTCGGGCCACGCCTTGGTAGGCAGGACGGAAATCGCTGCCCCATTGTGAGATACAGTGGGCCTCATCGACCACCAACAACGGCACCTTCACAAAGCGCAAAGCATTCATGAATGACTCGTTGTCTATCCGTTCCGGCGCGATGTAGAGCAGTTTGAGCTGGCCGGAGCGCATGTCGTCCATCAATTGCAGGAACTCTTCTCTGGAAAGCGTGCTGTTCAGGTAGGCCGCGGGGATCCCCATTTCC
Source organism: Trichococcus paludicola (assembly GCF_003052295.1). Taxonomy (GTDB): domain Bacteria; phylum Bacillota; class Bacilli; order Lactobacillales; family Aerococcaceae; genus Trichococcus; species Trichococcus paludicola. The sequence continues at coordinate 222,177 of NZ_QBLC01000001.1, read as the reverse complement.
CGCAGGCTGTCCACCTGATCCTTCATCAAGGACACGAGCGGGGAAACGACGATCGTCATGCCGTCCAGCAGCAAGGCCGGCAGTTGGTAGCAGAGCGACTTGCCTCCGCTCGTGGGCATGATCCCGAGCACATCCTTCCCTTGCAGGGAATTCGTGATCAATTCCTCTTGGCCTTCCCGGAAACTGTCATATCCGAAATATTTTTTTAGCGTCGCGTACAGTAATTCTTTAGCCTCCACTTGCATCCATCCTTAATTGTTTATCTTTTCTTATGAACCGAATATTCCTGGACGGGCTTGCCTGCACTCAATTAGGCCATGGCAAACCGTCAGAAATGACCTCCTCATCATATCACATCCGCGGCCTATTTTTTCACAGAAAAATAGTACGCCGCGCACCTGATTGAATCCCCTACTTATTAAATATGCAGATTATCCGCCTTATGTTTTGACGTGTGGTATATAATTGTAAGGTGAACACGTCATGACCTACAGGAGTGAGAAATATGGAACAGGAATTATCAAATGAACTATTTATCTGCGGGGGGTGCAATGCGAAGATCGGCCCCGGCGTTCTGGGCGATCTGCTCAGCCAGTTTCCGAAACAGGAGAACCCGAATTTTTTGGTCGGTTTCGATTCGTCCGATGATGCGGCTGTTTTCCGGATAGACGCCGAGACGGCCATGATTCAGACGTTGGACTTCTTTCCCGCGATGGTTGCGGATGCTTCGCTTTTCGGGGAAATCGCCGCGGCCAACGCCTTGAGCGATGTATTTGCGATGGGCGGCGAAGTGCTGACGGCCATGAACATCGTCTGCTGGCCCGAAACAAAAAGCACCGATACACTCGGGAAAATCTTGGCGGGCGGCTTCAAGAAAGTCCAGGAGGCAGGCGGCGTGCTGGTCGGCGGGCATTCGATCCACGACCCTCAGCCAAAATACGGCCTATCGGTATTGGGCAGAGTCCATCCCGATCGCATCTACCGGAATGACACGTGCATCCCGGGTGATGTCCTGCTGTTGACGAAACCATTGGGGACAGGCATCATCACGACCGCCTACAGCGCCGGTGAAATGGCGCAGGAAGCCTTCGATCAGGCGGTTGTCTCAATGACGACGCTGAACCGTTATGCGGCGGAAGTCCTGAAAAAATATACCGTCCACAGCTGCACGGATATCACCGGCTTCGGCCTGTTGGGGCATCTCTCGGAAATGGTCAGCGACCGCTGTTCCGCAACGGTCTATGCCGACAGCGTGCCTTGCCTGAGCGGAGCCTATCAGGGAGCCCAGGAATTCCTGATCACAGCCGGCGGACAGCGCAACCGGAATCACCTGGAAGTCGATGTGGATTTCCAGATCGCTGACTACGCGATGGAGGAGCTCCTTTTCGATCCGCAGACATCCGGCGGCCTGCTTGTGAGTGTCCCTGTCGAAGAGGCGGCCGCTCTGCTTGCCGAAATCGAAGCATTGGGCCTGCCCTGCGGCATCATCGGCGAGGTGACCGAAAAGGACACCAAGAAAATCACGGTCGTCCATTGAGCAAAGAATGACAAAAATATGATTTAACCAGGAGGAAAAGAGCATGAAAAAAATAGATGCAGTCGGACAAGCTTGTCCCATGCCGGTCATTTTGACCAAACGGGCTTTGAAGGAGAGCAAGGGGGAGACCGTGCTCATCAGCGTGGACAATGAGATCGCGACGCAGAACCTTGCCAAGATGGCGGAGCAGCTGAAGCTTTCCGTCCAAGTCGAAAAAATCAATGAGTCCCTTTATGAAGTGCAGCTTTCCGATCCAAACGCCGGCAATGAACCCGCGGCCGCTGAACACCCCGCGCTTCCGGAGCAAGCCGCCGACGCAAGCTATGTCGTCGTACTGAACAGCGATTTCATCGGCAACGGCAGCGAAGAATTGGGCCGTACGCTGATGAAAAGCTTCCTCTTCTCCCTGACGGAGCAGGAAGTCCTGCCCGAAAAAGTGCTCTGCTACAATGCCGGCGCGCTGCTGACGACGGAAGGCTCGGCCGTCCTGGACGACCTAAAAGCGCTGGAGGAAGACGGCGTCGAGGTCCTCACTTGCGGCATCTGCGGGGAATTCTACGGCGTGAAGGACAAATTGGCGGTGGGCACTTTCACGAATATGTACCGCATCGTTGAAATCCTGCGCACATCCAAGACCGTATCGCCATGATCGACCGCAAACATTACGGCATCGTCGCGTTTCCGACTTCCCAGGCCGCCGCAGCCGCGGAAGCCGTTGTCCTGGATGCCGGTCGGGAATGCCGTTTGATCCCCATGCCGGAACAGATTTCGGCCGGTTGCGGATTGGTGCTGCAGACGCATCTCGATGAACTGAACGCTGTCCGTTTGTTGCTGTCGGAGCGTTCCATTTCCAATGATGGTTGCTACGAGGTCCGTTTTGAGAACCGGAAAAAATCCGTGGAGGTCTGGCATGACTGAACTCTATTATTTCGACAACAGCGCAACTACGCTGAAGAAGCCGGCTACGGTGGCTGAAGCTGTCTATCACGCCATCGCCGACGGTCAGTTGGGCAACCCGGCTCGCGGCAGCCATACCGCTTCCCTGAACGCATTGCGGTTGACGGAAACGCTGCGTCAGAAAACAGCAAAACTATTTGGTGTGCCGGATGCGGCAAACGTCGCCTTTACGGCCAACGCGACCGCCTCGCTGAACATGGTCCTGAAGGGCTTGCTGAAGCCGGCAGACCACATCATTACCACTGTGACGGAGCACAACGCTGTCCTGCGTCCGCTTTACCAACTCGAAGACCAAGGCGCTGCCCTGTCCTTTGTCGGCGTCGATGCATTTGGCACGCTCCGCTATCCCGATTTCGAACAACTGTTGCGACCCGATACCCGTGCCGTCGTGGTCAACCATGCTTCGAATGTCACCGGAAATGCGGTGGATTTGGAACGGATCGGCAGCTTCTGTCGGGAGCACGGCCTGATTTTCATCGTCGACGCTTCCCAGAGCGCAGGCGTCCTCGCCATCGATATGATGAAGCAGCACATCGATGTCCTCTGTTTCACCGGCCATAAAGGACTCTACGGCCCGCAAGGAACCGGGGGCATCTGCCTCGGCGACAGGCCATTGGCGTTCGTGCCGGTGTTCACCGGCGGCAGCGGCTTCCATTCTTTCGACAAGCATTATCCTGCGCAGATGCCGACTTTGTTCGAGCCGGGCACGCAGAATGTCCATGGCTTGGCGGGCGTTTCCGCCGGTTTGGATTACATCCAGCAAAAAGGTCTGGATACAATCTGTAGGCAACTGCAGGCACTGACTTTCCGCTTCCATGACCAGATCAAAGATATCCCGGGAATCACCCTCTACGGCAGTTTCGCTGAAAATGTGGAGCGCGCACCTGTCGTTTCGCTGAATCTGGCGGGCTGGTCCTCAGGCGACCTCAGCGATGCGCTCTTCATGGATTACGCGATCGCGGTTCGCCCGGGCGCCCATTGCGCACCGCTCATCCATCAAGCTTTCGGCACAGAAAAAACTGGCATGGTCCGCTTCAGCTTCTCCAGCTTCAACACGGTGGAGGAGATCGACTATGCAGCCAAAGCGCTGAGGATTTTAGCGGAAGAAGGATAAAACCAAATCATTGTCCGATTACCGGGAAGAATCGGACAACCAGAGCACGAGCGGCCTGATATGACGAGTGCCTTCTTACAAAATACCCAAAAAAACAGAGCAGCCACCCCGATCAAGGGCGGCTGCTCTGTTTTTTTATCAATCGTTCTGTTGCTTCATCCATTCCAGAATGGCTTCGGCCGTTGTTGCGGCGTCTTCGTTCCGGAAGGTGGCGGAAAATTCCTTCTTGTTGAAGTTGTAGCGGGGATCGTAGTATTTCACCAACAAATCTTCGATGACCGCATCGAAATCGTGCTGGCGCACCTGCTCCTTATATGCCTCGACACGCGCTTCGTTCAAATAGGATTTCAATCGGTCCAATGCTGCCAAGAGCTCCGCTTCATTGCTGTGGAGATAATCCTTTTTGATTTGTCCGATCCGGTAATCCAATGAAGCTTCGATGTTCAGGTTTAGGCCTTTGTACATCGCATCCACCAAGGAAGGCGGCAATACGGCCTGCCCGATCCGCTTACTTTCGCCTTCTGTAAAGACGATCAGCGGCTCCTTCCAGCCAGCGGCGCTCTCGGCCAACAGACTTTCGAACATTTTTTGGTTGTGCGGTTGTTTCTTCTTAAGGCCGACGCCTCCGAAGACAGAACCTCTGTTGTTGGCGCAGGCTTCCAGATCAAGCACATTGGCGCCGCGCTGCTTCAGTTCCTCCAGGATGGCTGTTTTCCCGGTCCCGGTATTGCCGTAGAGGGTCACAAATTGGACCTTTTCGAACAATACGGGAATCAGGTTGTTGATCGTGCTGCGGTAGTTTTTGTAGCCGCCTTCCATCCGGTAAACATTCATCCCCAGAGATTTGAGCAAGGAAAAAATCGAATTGCTGCGGAATCCTCCCCTGCTGCAGAAGATGACGACTTGGTCGTAGGCCTTCGTGTAGTCCTGGAAGAGGCTGAACATTTCCGGCAATCTTGGGGAAATGGTTTGGATGCCATAGCTTTTTGCATCGTCGATTTTGCCGGCGACGTAAAGCGTTCCCACAGTTTTCCGATCCTCATCATCCAGGACGGGCACATTTACGGCGCCCGGTATGGTTGACTTCGCAAATTCGGAAGGACTTCTGACATCCACATACAGAATCGATTTGTCTCCGCGTTGCTGTTCTATTTCTTCATATGTTGCGACTGGTTTCAATTGGTTCACCACTTTCTGCTTCTTAGTATAGCCGCTGCCGGGCAGGAATGCCACCCGAAATCTTGAGGCAAGCGTATTAAAACGACCCGACAAGCTCCTCGTTTAACGGAGACATGCGGGTCGTTTCACATTCAATCATTCAATCATTCAAATTTGCTCCAGCTATTTCTTTGCTTTATGCACTTTCAACGCTTTGCCTTTGACGGTGCGGTTCTGCATCTCGGAAATCACATGCGGCCCTTTGCCGTTCAGGATTTCGATGTAAGTCACGTTTTCCTGGATTGTGATGATGCCGATGTCATCCGCATCGACGTCCGGAAGGTTGGTCAGCGTGCCGACAAAATCGATGGCGCGCAGTTTTTTCTTCTTGCCGCCGTTGAAATAGACTTTGGTGATGTCCTTGTTCAATTCCCGGTTGCGTGCCTGTTTGATGACGGGGCGTTCCTGGAGTTTCTTTTCGAAAGTCGCTTTATGATGCTGCACGAAGCGGGCGCTCGGCGGATTAATTTCGGTGATGTCCTGCTGAGCGAAGTCTTTCACTGCCTGCCAGCTTCTTTCCTCATTAGGCGTAACCAAGGTCAAGGCTATCCCTGTTTTACCGGCGCGGCCGGTCCTACCGGTACGGTGGATGAAGCTTTCTTTCTCCTCGGGAACGTCATAATTGACGACATGCGTCACGTTATCGACGTCAATCCCGCGCGCAGCCACATCCGTAGCCACCAAATAACGCAGCCTGCCTTTGCGGAAATCTTCCATGACGGCTGTGCGGTCATCCTGCACCATCCCACCGTGCATCTTATCGATCGGCAAACCGGCTTTGCTCAAGAATGTGTACAGTCCGTTTACGGCTTCCTGCGTATTGCAGAAGATGATGCAGCTGTCCGGATTCTCAACGGTCAGCAGATCCAATAGTTGCTTGGGTTTACCCGACTCTTGGACACGGATGAAGGATTGCAGAATCTTCGGCTTGGATGCCTCGTCGCTTTCCATTTTCACAGATACGCGGTCGTTCTTCATATAGAAGCTGGCCAAACGCACCACTTCATTCGGCATGGTCGCGGAGAACAGCAACGTTTGTCTTTGTTTCGGAAGGAAATCGATGATGGCTTCCACTTGCTCAATGAAGCCCATATTCAGCATCTCATCCGCTTCATCAAGGACCAGGTATCGTATCTTGTCAAATTTCATTGTCCCTTTTTGCAGATGATCCAATACCCTGCCCGGTGTGCCGACTACGATATGGCTTTTCTGTCTCAATTCCGATTTTTGCGTATCGAAGGAAGTCTTGCCGAAGACAGCAGTGGCCTTGATCCGCTTCAGCCTTCCGATGTTGGTGATGTCCTCTTTCACCTGCAATGCCAGTTCCCTTGTAGGAACCAAAATCAGCGCCTGCGGACGGTTCTCTTCCCAACTTACACTTTCGCACAATGGTACGCCGAAACTGACGGTCTTGCCGCTGCCGGTCTGCGACTCGACAATGATATCTTTGCCCTTTAAGGTCATCGGGATGACCTCCTGTTGTACTTGCGTCGGTTTGAAATAACGCAATGCCTTTAGTGCCGTAACGATTTCTTCGCTGATTGCGAAGTCTTCAAATGTTGTATAATTCATCTTGTCCTACTTTCACTTTTTGATTTGTCGTCTCAGTATAACAGGAAAACATTAATAAATCCGCGTTTTTGTGAAAACGAGTGTCCGGGAAGGAATTAAAAACGGAACCGGATCTGAATCCCGCAAAGGGTTCCGCTTCCAGTTCCACCATCATCGTTTGCGTCAGTTCATTCTTCGCAGAACAGCCTGATCCGCTCGATTGCTTGTTGCGCCATCTCATCCCGTTTTTCCTGGTAAGCTTCCTTGTCGAACGATTTATGATTATCGACATAAGGGATGTTCTGGATGCTTTCCAAATTCAAAGTCGTTCCGCTTTCCTCCGCTTTGGCCGTGTAATTTTGCCGCACGAAAGAATCTTCGGCCGGATCGACCGTGTCCACCCGGATGGCCGCACGCATGACGAATTCCTCGGGGAACAGTTCCGCCTGCTGCACTTCGATGTTCACCGGCACCATTTTCCCGAACATGTCGTATTCTGCCTTGTAGACACTGGACAGGCCGCCGTCCCCGCTGATCTGCTTGACGATTTTCAGGCCCTCATGAATGTCTTGCCAATTCCCCACATTGGCGGCGTATTGCCATACTTTGCTCAGTGGTGCTTCGATAAAAATACTTTTCTTGATGTGGCTTTTGATGTAGTCCATTTTATTCATCCTTCCTGCTGGTTGAACCTACTGCCCTCATATGCGACTTTGATAGCGTTATCTTTATCCTCATTATAATCAAATAAATTCTCTTATACAAACTTGGCTTGATAAACTTCGAAACCACTCTTGGCAATAACACCACTCTTGGCAATAACACCATTCTTTGTTAAACTGTTCGGGACAGTTCGTAACCATCCTGTCGTAAAATAAAACTAGGGTAATAGAATCATGCAATCAAAACGCAGGAATGTTTTTTGAGTTGGCTTGTTCTCTCCTTAGAGACAACCTTCTCGGCATCCGTGCGTCTTTTTTTTGTGCATATTCTTGTAAGGCGTTGAAAAAAATATTAGGAGGTGGACCGATGCAAAAAACATTCACAAAAACACAAAAATTGACTTTCTCAGCAATGTATATCGCTATGTACATCGTCATCATGGCTCTGACGCAATCTTTCGCTTTTGGACAATATCAAATCCGCATCGCCACAACTCTTTACGCCCTAGCTTATTTTAACCCGTTTCTGATCATCCCGGCAGGTCTCGCCAATCTTATGTCTAACCTGTTCTTCGGCGGACTTGGGATCATTGACATGCTTGGAGGAACCCTCGTCGGTATCATCACGGCTTCGCTCGTTTACGCTGTCCGCAAATATAACCTTCCGAAGTGGTGTCTGATCCTGCCGATCATCTTCATCCCTGGAATCGTTGTGCCGATCTACCTGTCGCAACTGTTGGCCATCCCGTTCCTGCCGCTTGTAGTCAGCCTCTGCATCGGCCAATCGGTACCGGCATTCGTCGGCTACTTTTTGGTGCAGGCGCTGGAAAAACGATTCTATAAAAGCGCGCTTCTGAAATCCTGAGCGCAAGGAGGAACAACAATGACCGCTGGCCGAAATGAAGCCGATCTGAACGGCATCACCCAATTGGGCAACCAACAGACAAAATATCCGCAGGACTACGATCCGAAAGTACTCGAGACTTTTCCGAACAAGCATCCCGACAATGATTACTTTGTGAAATTCAACTGTCCCGAATTCACAAGCCTGTGCCCGATGACGGGACAGCCCGATTTTGCGACCATCTACATTTCCTACGTCCCGGGAGAAATCATGGTCGAAAGCAAATCGCTGAAGCTCTACCTTTTCAGTTTCCGCAACCATGGCGACTTCCACGAGGATTGCATGAACATCATCATGAAGGATCTGATCGCGTTGATGGCGCCGAAATACATCGAGGTGTGGGGCAAATTCACACCGAGAGGCGGCATCTCGATCGATCCGTACTGCAACTACGGAAAGCCTGACACCAAGTGGGCAGACGTGGCTTGGCAACGTTTGTCGCAGCACGATCTTTATCCTGAGAAAGTCGACAACCGCTAGATGGAAAATGGAAACGGGACAACACAAAAACAAGCCTTGGTCGTCTTTTCAGGCGGCCAGGATTCCACGACTTGCCTGATCCAAGCCATCCAAAAGTACGGCGCGGCAAACACAGTGGCCCTTTCCTTCAGCTATGGTCAACGCCACAGCATCGAACTGGAACGGGCGGCCTGGATCGCTAACGATCTGGGGGTCGAACACCACACACTTGACGCGAGCGTAATGGGCAAAGTCACGACGAACGCATTGATGGACGAGTCGCAGACAATCAAGGAAGCCGATAGCGAAGACTACCCGAACACCTTCGTCGACGGCCGGAACGCCCTGTTCCTGCTGTTGGCCGGCATTTTTGCCAAGTCAAAAGGCATCCGCATCATCATCCTGGGCGTATGCGAAACGGACTTCAGCGGCTATCCGGACTGCCGGGACGTGTTCGTCAAATCGATGAACGTGACCATGAACCTGGCCATGGATTACAATTTCAACGTCGAAACGCCGTTGATGTACCTGACCAAAGCGCAGACATGGGAGCTGGCGGATCAGTTGGGTTGCCTCGCCTACATCGAGGAACATACCCATACTTGTTATATGGGCACCCCCGGCGGTTGCGGCGAATGCCCATCCTGCAAACTCCGAAACGCCGGACTGGAAGAATATTTGAATAAATGATCAATACAAACAACCCGCTGACTATTCGGAAAAATCCGAACCAGTCCGCGGGCTGTTTTTTTGTTGTATGAATGAACGTACCAGACTCGCAAACTCACCAAATGTAGGGGATCAGGCGGTATTTGACGCGCTGGGTATAGGCTGTGTAACCGGCTAGCCCTGCTTTCAGCATCTCCTCCTCGTCTTTGATCCGCGCGATGATTTCGAGGCAACTCAATGCCATCGGAATCACGGCAACATAGGACCCTAGCATCAGCGGAATCGACAGATACAGGATGATGGACGCCGAATACATCGGGTGGCGGATAATCGAATAGAGCCCGGTATCGATCAACTGCTGCCCTTCCTGGATTTCGATGACGCGGGATGCATAGCTGTTCTGGGCGAATACGACGACCACCATCATATAGGAGAGCTCGAACACGATGACGCTGGCAACAATCAGCCAAATCGGGACATTGGACCACTGAAAACGGTAGTCCAATCCCGGCAGAAAAAAGCCCAGGAGCATGAATAACCCTGAAATTTGGACGATTTTACGTTGCTCTTTGCGCGGTTCCTTCAGGTTCATCCGTTTTTCCAGCAAAGCGGGATCCGTCCGCAGCAAAAAGGTGAGCGTCATGACCAAAGGGATCGCCAACGCCGCCAGAAAAAGCCAAGCCTGCCAATACCGGAAGCTCCCCGCAAAAGCGAACAGGAGTCCTCCGATCAGAAGCAAACCTGAAAAAAGACGGAACAGGACCAACCTTAGCAAATTGCGCCTTTCCTGCCGAACCTGCTTTCTATCCATGAAATCCATCCCCTATCTGACGTTTCGGCAATCGTTTCAAATCCATCGCTTCTTCCGCCAGCAAATCGGCCTTATCGGTCCGCTCCCATGGAAGATCCAATTCGGGTCTGCCGAAATGTCCATAGCAGGCAAGCTTTCTGTAGATTGGTTTCCGCAGAACGAAATCGCGGATGATTGCAGCTGGGCGCAGGTCGAAGTGCTTTTTGACCAATTCTTCGATCTGGTCTTCGCCGATGCTGGCCGTCCCGAAAGTTTCAACGCGGACGGAAACAGGCCTGGCCACTCCGATGACATAGGCTAGCTGTATTTCGCAGCTGTCTGCCAAGCCGGCAGCCACGACGTTCTTCGCCACATATCGGGCAGCGTACGCGGCGGAGCGATCGACTTTGGTCGGATCTTTCCCGGAAAAGGAGCCTCCGCCATGCCGCGCATAACCACCATAAGTATCGACGATGATCTTTTTACCGGTCCATCCCGAATCGCCGGCAGGACCGCCGATGACGAAACGACCGGTGGCATTGACGAAATATTTCGTCTGATCATCCAACAGCTCTGAAGGGATGACGGCCGGAATCACCTTCCGGAGCATATCCTCTCTGATTTGTTCCTGGCCGACCGATTCGTCATGCTGACAGGCGATTACGACCGCTTCGACCCTTTTGACCCGGTCTCCTGCATACTCCACGGTCACCTGCGTTTTCCCGTCCGGCCTCAGGTAAGGCAACTCCCCTGTTTTCCGCAGCTCCGAAACCTTCTCGGCCAACTTATGCGCCAACGTGATCGGCAGCGGCATCAACTCCGGCGTTTCCTTGCAGGCATAGCCGAACATCAGCCCCTGATCGCCGGCGCCCAATTGGTCCGCTTCATCGTCCGACCCGAGCCGTTTTTCCAATGAAAATCCGACCCCTGCAGCGATATCCGCTGATTGCCTGTCCAAGCCGATCAGGACGGAACAGGCCTTCCCATCGATGCCATAGTCGCTGTCCGTATAGCCGACATCCTGGATGATCGTCCGGACGATGGCCGGAATATCCACCATGCTGACCGTCGTTATCTGGCCAAAAACCGTGATCAAACCGGTGCTGGCGGAAACATCGCAAGCCACCCGCGCGAACGGATCCTCCTCCAGAATGGCATCCAAAATCCCGTCGGCTATCTGATCACAGAGTTTATCCGGATGCCCCTCCATGACCGATTCCGAGGTGAAAAATGTTTTTTTCATAATCTATCGCCTCTTCTTATTGATTGAGAAAATTATTTTTGCAACCCTGCACAAGCTCTTTCATCAACTTCATGTGAGCTTTATTTGAGCTTTGGACTAGGTCTCCGAAGGCGTGAAGGTTGCGACAAGATAACCGACCCCGAAAGGCCCTTCGTAGGAGAGCATTTCCGCTTCGTATGCCCTGCCTTCGAAAGCTCCCATCAGGAACAGGATGGAGCGCAGCCCGCACTCCGCCGCCCTTTCAAGGAACCCGGCATCCAACCGCAACAGCTGCGCGGCATCCTTTTCCTTGATGGCTTTGATCACTAATTTGTCAAACAAAGGCCCCGCCGAATGGTAGCCGTAGGGCCCCTCCGGCTTCAGCACATGCGACAAGTCCGCAGAGGCGATGATGGCTGTGCGCAGATCCGACTGGTCGCAAGCTTTCCCATTGCGTTTTCCCCATTCGTAATAGTGCTCGTAGGAAGGCTCCGTCACCAGGATCTTTTCCATTTCCAAGTTGGGAGGCAGTTGTTTGCCGAGATAATACAGCGGGACTTCATAGCCATGGCCTTCATGCGGCGAGATGATGAGCAAGCGGTCCGGTTCTGCGTCAGCTAGTCTTTTGCCCGCCGTCTCCAAAGCTGCCACTGTGCGTTTTACCCTTTCGATGTCCTTGCCGCCGATTTCGGGAATGATGAGCGGCGGATGCGGACTGATGACGCCAAAAACCAACATGAGTTTTCCCCCTTTTCTATATGTTGCCGATGTGCACGTGCAGCAATCCGTAGCTCTTTCCGATGGCCGCGGCTGTTTCCAGAGTCTCCATCGGCGTGATGGCTGTGTCCATCATTTTCCAACCCGGGAAGAAGCGGTTGACATGCCACGGCACTTCTTTGCCGACCTCCTCGGCGATGAAGCGCGCCATCCGTTCGAGTTGATCGACACGGTCATTCACGCCAGGCACAACGAGCGTGGCGATTTCGAGATGCACACCTGCTGCATGGAAATGTTTGATGGTGTCCAATACTGGCTGCGCTGTGCCGCCGCAATATTCTGTGTATACTTCGTCATCGGTACCTTTCAGATCGACATTAACGGCGTCCAGATATGGGATGATGGCATCCAATGTCTCCTTCGTCGCATAGCCGGCAGTCTTCCAGATATTCTTTAATCCCGCTTCACGGGCCAGCTTCATGGTGTCGAGCGCGTATTCGACAAAGATGATTGGTTCGGTATACGTATAGGCGATGGAAGGACAGCCGGCAGCCAAAGCCCGCTGCACATGCTCTTCCGGGCTGATGTCCTCCCCATAAATCGGACGATTCGGTTTTGATGCCTGCGAAATCGCCCAGTTCTGGCACCAGAGACAGCGCAGATTGCAACCAATCGTGGCAAACGAATAGGCTGTGGTGCCGGGAAGGAAATGATTGAGCGGCTTCTTCTCGATGGGATCGATTGCGACCGCGATAGCTTTCCCGTAGTTCAAAGCATACAGCGTCCCATCCCGATTCTCCCTGACTGCACAGATGCCCCGCTTGCCTTCCGCGATGACGCAATGATGCGGACAGACGCCGCATCTGACCCTGCCGTCCCCCAGTTTTTCGTACAACATAGCTTCCTTCATCTCATCAACCCCAATCATCCACTTCGCAAATGTCATCGCTTACACATATCTTACTGCATTTTTGTTCCACAATCCAAAATAAATGAGAAGGATCTCTGAAAAACTCAAAATGACTTATTCCAGTTAAAAGATTTTTTTTAACGCAAAAATAAAATAGCACCTGATTCATTTCGTATATCAAATCAGTAAATGTTTGGTTATAATTAGTAAATATAACCAAAAAAATTTACCATCCTATACGTAAGGAGACTATAAAATGAAATCAGAACTAGAAAAAATGATCGCCGGTGAACTTTATTTTTCCAGCAATCCGGAGCTTTCCTCGATGCGACACAGTTCCCGGGAAAAGATGCACCTTTTCAACAACGAAACGGATGCCCGCAAGCGCAGTGAACTGTTGAAAAATTGGTTCGGAAAAACCGGGGAAAATATCTATATCGAACCGACATTTTCGCTGGACTACGGCTTCAATATTTTTGTCGGCGAGAATTTCTATGCGAACTTCAATTGCACGATACTCGATACGTGCCCGGTCACTTTCGGGGACAACGTGATGATTGCGCCGAATGTCAGCCTCTATACCGCCACCCATCCGCTTGACCCTGTCGAACGGAACAGCGGCTGGGAATACGGCAAACCGATCACGATCGGGAACAATGTCTGGATCGGCGGCTCTTCCGTGATTGGTCCAGGTGTCACGCTGGGGGACAATGTCGTCGTCGGTATGGGCAGCGTCGTGACCAAATCCTTCCCAGACAATGTCGTGATTGCTGGGAATCCGGCGCGCGTCATCCGCCAGATCGAACTTACCGACCGGTAACAATAAAAACGATCGCACTCAGCATCCAGCTGACCGCGATCGTTTTTTCTTGCTTTCAACAACTACTTCTCTGTCTGTGCTTTTATCAGCAAGCGGTGGATGGCTTTATCGACCAGGGCGACCGGAAACCCGACGATCGTGTTGTAATCGCCTTCGATACTGGAAACCCAGAGTGCTGCTTCCTCCTGGATGCCGTATGCTCCGGCTTTATCCATCGGCTTGCCCGATGCCACATATGCTTTCACTTCCGCCTCCATCCGATCGTCCCACTCAAAGAAGCTGACTTTCGTCTCGGAAGCAAAGGTCTCTTCCTTTTCGCCCCATAAAATGCTGACGCCAGTCAGTACCGAATGGGTCTTGCCTGCCATTGCGCGCAGCATCGCATAGGCGTCGGCTTCATCAACCGGTTTGCCCAGGATCTTTTCATCCAACACGACCACAGTGTCCGAACCGATGACCATGGCTTCTCTGTTTTCGCGATGGATGACCGCCGCTTTTTCCCTCGCCAATGTTTCCACCAACTCTGTGGCAGTGTCCAGGAACGTTTCCTGTCCCGCTTCGGCCAGAACGTGTTCTTCTATCGCTTTTTCGTCGATATCCGCAGCCTGGACTGTGAAGTCCTTGATGCACAAGGCCAGCAATTCGCTGCGCCTTGGCGATTGACTCGCCAATATGATTTCCGGCTCCATTTGCTCGCCTCTTCCTTCTTCAAAATGCAGAATCATGTCATACCAAACGGCGTTTCCGTGCGTGGAGCCCGATCTACCGCTATTCACCAACCCGAATTTCTCGTAGTAAGGGATCTTTTCCTCTTTGCAGCACAGCGTCACGCCTTTTCTGCCCGCTTGCCTGGCCGCAGCGATCAGGGCCGTCAGCAGTTTTTCAGCGATTCCTTGCCTTCTGAAGGTCGGACTCACATCCAAGCCGAATACGCTTTGATAAGCACCCTCTGGATTATGCAAGGCGGCATCATGGTAGTGGGCATCCCGGATGATCGGCTCATCGATGACGGCGCCGTTCACGAATCCCACCAGTTCGCCCTCGACTTCGGCAACCAGGAAGCTCTCCGGGAACAGCTGCAGCCGCTCGCTGAGTGATTCTAGCGTTGCCGCCTCGGCTTCCGGAAAACAAGCATCCTCTATTATTTTCAATGCAGCCAAATCCTGCAGTTCAGCTTTTCTAATATTCACTTGCATCTTCATGATTCCTCCTTTACTCTCCATAGTTCATATTACCGACAAATCTTCGATTTTTCCAGAAAATTCCGTCTGCGCGCCCTCCCAGGGGAAAAAATTGTCCGGATTAGACAAACTGCCTCTCCCCGGCTGTGTCAGAAAGCGATTGCACAAACGGCAATTCGATAGTATGATGACGATAGATTGAATGAATATTCACTAATTCCATCATATTATATCCTAAAGGGGGGCTTCAAAATGAACAACATCGAAAATAAATGGATGCGTGCCGCGGTTCCGGCACTGCTGATCCACTGCAGCATCGGTACAGTCTATTGCTGGTCTTTGCTGAAGGGGGGCATCGCCGAATACATCGGCAGGCCGAAAGGCGAGGTCGAATGGGCTTTCAGTATCGCCATCTTCTTCCTTGGCATGTCGGCTGCCTTCGCGGGTAGGGTCGTGGAAAAGGATATCCACAAATCTTCGCTGATTGCGGCCGTTTGTTTTGCCGCCGGGATGGCCGGAACCGGATTTTTCATCCAACAGAAATCGCTGATCGGCATCTTTTTGACATACGGTGTCCTGATGGGTATCGGTTGCGGCATCGGCTATCTCTCGCCAGTCAAAACCCTGATGCTGTGGTTCAAAAACAATAAAGGCTTGGCCACAGGTATAGCGGTGGCCGGATTCGGATTAGCAAAAGTCATCGCCAGCCCGATCATCGAGATGCTTTTGGGTACGACAAACGCGGATGGTACGCTCGTTGACCCGACTCGGCTTTACAAACTGTTCTATATCCTGGCGGTTGTCTATTTCATCATGATGTTCCTAGGCCATCTACTGTTGAAAAAACCGGCAGATTGGGTGGAAGTGCCCATTCAGAAGAAGAAGGGTGAGAATATCCTCGACATCTTCAAGAACAAAACCTTCATCGGCATCTGGTTGATGTTCTTCATCAACATCACTTGCGGCTTGGCGCTCATCTCGCAGGAGAAGGATTTGCTGCACTTCATCGGCTTCGGTGCAGTCGGAGCGATAAGCTCATTGACGGCGCTCTTCAACGCAAGCGGCAGGCTTGGCTTTGCATCGTTCGGTGACCGGTTGAAAGACAGGAACACCATTTATATCTGGATTTTCAGTCTGTCTATCGCTGCTACGGCAATGACGCTTTTGGCGAACGGCATCAACAACGCAATCGCTCCTTTAGTCATCATCACGCTTTGTGTCATCAACGCCGGCTACGGTGGCGGCTTCTCCAGCCTTCCGCCATTGCTTGCCGACCGCTTCGGGATGGCGAGCATCAGCACCATCCACGGACTGGCTTTATCGGCTTGGGCTTTTGCCGGACTTTCCGGGAACCAATTGAGTGCCTTCATCATTGCGAGGACAGGTTCCTATAACACCGTACTTTACGTTGTGTTGGCTCTTTATGCGGTCGCGCTCCTTATCAGTGCTGTTATCTTAAGATCAAAACCGGATGCCATGAATAAGACGAGACATCCAGCCTAACAGAAAAATCCCGGAAGAGATCCATTTTGAATGGAGTCTCTTCCGGGATTTTTTACATTCTACTAAAAACTTCTTCGGCTACCATGACGCCGGCTCGGGCATCTTTGCAGTAGTAATCCGCACCGATGGCCTTGGCGTACTTTTCAGTCAGTACGGCTCCACCGACGAACACCTTCACAGGCAAACCAGCCTCGCGCAAGGCTGTGATCGTGTCCTCCATCGCAGTGACGGTCGTCGTCATCAACGCAGACAGTCCGACCAATTTGACTTGATGTTGCTTGGCGACCGCCACAACCTCCTCGATTGGAACATCCTTGCCCAGATCGATGACGTCGTAGCCATAGTTTTCAAGCAGCACTTTCGCCAGATTCTTCCCGATATCATGGATATCCCCTCTTACGGTGGCCATCACAATGGTTCCCTTCGATTCCAGCTTCTCATTGCCTGCAGCAAGTTTTGCGCGGATCGTTTCGAAGGCTTTGCCGGCCGTTTCGGCGGCGCGGATCAGCTGAGGCAGGAAGATGTTCTTCTGCTCATAGAGTTTGCCGACTTCATCCAATGCCGGCACGATGTGATCGTCAACGACAGCCAATGGCGTATTGTCTTTAAGCAGCGCGTTGGTCGCCTTCATGATCCCAGTTTCGTCGCCCTCCAAGAGCATTTCCCGGTAGGAACGGACCACGTTTTCCTGCTTGGGCCCATCGGATTTGACCACAGCTTTTTTGTTGTTGTAGTCGATATAGTCGATGGCACCTTCGTCTTGTCCTGACAGAACATTGAAGGCGCGCATCGTGTCGACGATTCCGTCGGCCCCTGGATTGATGATGACCGTATCCAATCCCGAAGTCAGGGCCATCGCAAAATAGGTACGGTTGATCAAGGCTCGGAAAGGAAGTCCATAGGAAACGTTGCTCAGTCCCAAAGTGGTCAACGCTTGCGTGTTTTCCTTGACCCAGCGCAATGCCTTCAGCGTCTCCATTACCGCTTTCTGTTGGGCAGCCGCAGTGAGCACAAGGCAATCCACCAACAGTCTTTCAGAGCCGATACCATAATCTCCCGCTCGATCGATCAGCTTTTGGGCGACCTTGGTCCGGCCGTCCGCGTCATCCGGGATGCCGGCTTCATCCAGACACAAGGCCACGACAAAGGCACCGTATTTCTGGACGATCGGATAAATTTCGGCCATCGAGGATTCTTTCCCATTGACCGAATTGACGATCGCAACACCGCTGTAGCGCCTCAAGGCTGCTTCAAGCACTTCCGGTTTGGTCGAATCGAATTGCAACGGTGCTTCCACCAGTCCGCTCATCCCATCGATGATTTTTGTCATGTAGTCCGTTTCGTCGATCATCGGCAAAGAGGTGTTGACATCCAAAACATCCGCACCTTTTTGGACCTGTTCAAAAGCGACTTTGATGGCCGCCAATGGATTGCCTGCCACGAATTGTTCCTTCAAAGCCTTGTTGCCTGACGGGTTGATCCGCTCACCGATGAGGGTGATCTGGCCGTCCAGGCAAACTTTTTTCTGCGCGGAACAAACGTACCGTTTCAAATGATTGACTTCCCTTTTCGCAAAAGAAGTTGATGCCTGTTGCAGATCGCGAATATACTCTGGTGTCGTGCCGCAGCAGCCCCCAATCACAGAAACCCCCAAACCGGCAAGCTCCTTCGCGACCTCAAGATAGTCCGCGGAAGTGACGGAATATTTGGCGACGCCCGCTTCCGTCACAGGGATACCGGCATTTGCCTGCACCATCACCGGCGTGTTCGTGAAGGCCAGAATCCTTTTGATGATGGGAATCAGTTCCTTTGGCCCCAATGAGCAGTTTACGCCCAGCACATCCACACCCAATGCATCCAAGGAGAGCGCCATGATTTCCGGCTCGGTTCCGGTCAGCGTATTGCCGTCATCCGTAAAGGTCATCGTCGCGAAGATTGGCAGGTCGCTGTGTTCTTTCGCAGCCAAAACGGCCGCGCGCATTTCTGCCAGATCCGACATCGTTTCGATGAGGACCAGATCAGCTCCGGCCGCTGTTCCAATCGTCACTTGTTCGCGGAAATAATCGTAAGCCTGGTCGAAATCAAGCAATCCGATCGGTTTCATCATCTTCCCTACCGGTCCGATATCAAGCGCTACTTGCGCCGCGGTCCCTGCCGTTGCCGCTTTGGCGATTTCGACTGCCGCAGTGATCACTTCCGTGACGGAGTAGCCCGTTTCCTTGAGTTTGTAGGCATTCGCACCAAAAGTATTGGTCGTGATGAACCGCGCGCCGGCTTCGACGTATTCCCTATGGATCCGGCCGATCAGCTCGGGATCCTCCACATTCAACGCTTCCGGATTTTGGCCGGCTTTCATCCCGTATGTCTGGAGCATCGTGCCCATCGCTCCATCAAAGAGAAGCAGCTCTTCTCCAACTTGTTTCCTGATATCCATTCCTTTGCCTCCTAGCTTAACTTCTGGCTGTGCAGCTGTCGTTCAGATCGCACGCGCTGCAGCTGGTGTTTCCGCAGCGATGGTTCTTGCCTTTGGAGGTGCCTTCCTCCAGAACGCCCAAAATCGCCACGATTGACTTTCTTGGCGTCATCAGCATCGAGTCCGTCAGATGGACCCCAATCCGCTTGTCGGACTGTAATTCCCCGAGCAGCGTTTTGTTGGTGGCCAAAGGAAGATCCCCGTATCCGGGCGCGTACCGGAAAGTCAATGCGGCTCCCGCTGGCAATTGGCTTTCGATTTCCTGCTGGCAACTGTCCGCGATCGTCTCGACGAATGCAGATGCACAGGCATCCGCGATCATGCCTAAGGTAGGCGACATCATCTTATTGCGCTCGATGAGGAGGTCCCCCTGCGCGCCTAACGTGCAGACCATGATGTAGACCTCCTTGCATCGCTTAAGCGTGCGGGTGATGCTTTTCCCTTCCAGCACCACAGCGGTCCCCTCCAGCGTGATCAATCCCTCAACTGAGTGGTCCAGGAGATAGTGTCCATAAGTCCATTTCCCATTGACTGCCTGCTCAAACTGGGCGGCGATGGCCTCCATATCGTTCCTTGTCCGTTCGTCCGGTTGTTTGTTGCCGAAGCCAAGGTACTTCGCGACCAGTTTCAGATCCGTCTTCATCTTTGCGGCTCTTTTCGGCAGACCGCCTTGCGGACACAGGAGATGTTCTCCATGATTCTTCTTGTCGCATCTGGCTTATTCATCGTGTAGATATGGACGCCATCCACCCCGGAAGAAAGCAAATCGATGATCTGATCGACTGCATAAGCGATGCCGGCTTCCTGCAGCGATGCCGGATCGTGTTCGTATCTATCAAGTATCCGCAGAAATTTCGGCGGCAGATTGCAGCCGGAAATTTCCTGGATCCGTTTCACCTGTTTGATGTTCAGGACCGGCAAAATCCCGGCGATGACCGGCTGTTCGATGCCGACAAGATCCAATTTCTCCTTGAACTGATAGAAAAGATCGTTGTCGTAGAAAAGCTGCGTGATCATGAAGTCCGCACCATGGTCCATTTTCCTTTTCAGATTTTTCAGGTCATCCACTTTGTTGATGGAATCGACATGCCCTTCCGGATAGCAGGCAGCTCCTATCGAAAAATCGCCTGCTGCTTTGATGTCGTCGATGAGCTCGGAAGCATAACGGTATTCCGGATTCCAATTCTTGTCCGCCAATTTTTCTTGCGGGATATCTCCACGCAATGCCAGGATGTTTTCGATGCCGCTATCCTTGATCGATGCCAGCGTCCGTTTCATGCCCTCTTTTGTCGATGTGCAGCCAGTCAAATGGGCGATTGATTCGATGCCGAAATCCTTTTTGATGCGCGATGCGATTTCGACCGTGTTGCTTTGGGCGGTCCCGCCAGCGCCGTAGGTCACGGAAATGAAATCGGGATGCAGGCCCTTCAGGTCTTGCAAAGTATCGAACACGGTGTCGAGGGAATAGCTGCTCTTCGGCGGAAAAATTTCAAACGAAACGGTTGGTTCCCCTTTGCTGATCATATCTCTAATCTTCATAATCATGTCCTCCTTCAATTTGTTCAAAGTGGCCAATTCCAAGCGCACTTACTTTGTGTACAATTGATCATGTCAGTTGATGACTTCCCGCAAGAAGTCATTTATTTCCAATAGTATGACATGGAATGAAGATATAGAGTAACACCAAAAAAATATATTTAGTTATAGCAACAGGCTATATCCTAAGCAGACCGAACCTATTAATTGCCATAGGTTCGGATCACTGCCTTCAGCTCCTTGATGTAGGCTGCTGCCTGCCGGCTGATTCCGGCTTTCTTGTTGGCGATCCAACCGATCACCATCCGGTCTTCGACATCCAAAGGTACGGAAACGATATCTGTGCCGTTCAACTCTTCACTAAGTACGCCGGTGGAGATGGTATAGCCATCCAAACCGATCACCAAGTTGAACAAAGTGGCGCGGTCGCTGACCAGTATGCTTTTTTTATGGAAGACGGTGCTGAGGATTTCTTCCGAAAAATAGAAGGAATTATGCTCGCCCTGTTCGAACGACAGGTAGGGATAATCCTCGAGATCCGCCAAGGTAACGCTTTGTTTGGTCGCCAACGGATTGCGGACGCTGACAAAGATGTGCGGTGCCGCTTCAAACAAAGGATGGAACTCCAATTGGCTCTCCTGCAGGATTTTTTTCAGCGCATTGCGGTTGAACGAATCCAGATAGAGGATGCCGATTTCACTCTGGAAACTTTTGACGTCCTCGATGATTTCATGCGTGCGCGTCTCGCGCAAGGTGAACTTGTATTCATCGGCTCCGCTCTTTTTGATCATGTTGACGAAGGCACTAACGGCGAACGCGTAATGTTGGGTCGAAATGGAACACAATTGCTTGGCTGGTTTCTTGTCGAGGTAGCGCTGTTCCAGCAACTCCGCTTGCTCGATCACCTGTTGGGCATACTTCAGGAATTCACTGCCTTCCGCGGTCAAAGTGATGCCTTTGGCGGTCCGGATGAACAGCTCCAGGCCGATTTCTTCCTCAAGATCCTTGATGGCATTCGAGAGACTAGGTTGCGAAATGAAGCATTTTTTGGCGGCTTCGTTGATCGATTTGTATTGGGCGACTGCCAGCATATATCTTAATTGTTTTAATGTCATGTTTCTTGCCTTACCTGTCCGGATCCCCTGAATGGCGGATACGCGCGGTAAAAGGCCCCCTCCTCTCGCTGCTTTGACCACCGAAGCGGTCCTGTGTTTGGGCTTTTTTGCTTCTGAATCGATTATACCAGATGGGTTCCCGCTCGACCAAGGCCGGGCTAATGCGGACTGGAAAACCGATGCCTGCTCCGGCGAAGACAACATCGGCCGGAGGAATGTCGGATTCCGGGCCGGCTGCTCCGGCCAGGCGGTGCCCGCCGGAGTTGCGGGCGAATCTGAAGTCGGTGCTACGGCCAGGCTTGCCTTCATCGGAGCACAATCAAAAAAGACCGGCGCGGCAGCATTCCCATATGCTTCCGCGCCGATACGATGCTATTTTTTCCGGCTGACTTTTTCTTCTATCGTGCGTTCGAATGTTTCTTTGTTGTCCGCCATCGCGATGGGCGCGTATTCCGGCCACGCCTCTTCAAGGGCTTCCGCGGAGTCCCCGCTCAGGAGGAGCACCTCGATTTTTCGGCCGAAACGTTGCTCCAACTCTTCCGAATAGCCCATAATGGATGGTACTGCATCGATTGCGATCGCTGCACTGCCGTTCTTTTTGAATGTCCTTGCCACTACGAATTTCATGCATTCACCTCAAAGTCCATTATAACAAATGGAGCGCGTTCTTGGTAAAAGAAAATGAAGCGTTTGTATTTCCATCCCGGACTTCCATTTTGCTGTTCCGGCTACAGATCCAATTCGGTCTGCACACTTGCTGTTTCAGGCGTAGCCCGATGATAGGCCATCACCAGCGATCCCAACCCTGCCATCACGATCAGCAAGGAACTCAGGAAGCCGATGAACGGAGGCATCCGCAAAACACCCAGGATGATCAATCCCAAAAGCACCAGCCAGACGCCTTTATGCAGCTCGGGCCACTTGAAACGATTCGCCAACCACTGTCCGAGGAACACTGCCACAATGATCCGCGACAGATACAAAGCAATCGGATAAACGGCGCCAAGGATGAGCGCGATCGGAATCCCGATGACGGTGACCATCGCCAAGATGATCATCGGCGGCACCACCAACAATGTCAGCAGACCGACACCCAACGTCTTCAGCGGCTGTTCAGCCAAGGGACGGGTTGTGTTTTGCCAAAAAGCGGGGCGCCAAATCCTAATCAGGAACCAAATCAGCAAAGCGCTCGCCAAGCTCCAAAGGAACCAGACAAACTTCATGTACGGCCTATTGGATTCCCTCACGGCAGTTGTTCCCTTATCCATCGTTTCGGCAAATTCCCAATCGGTGTCTCCGGCAATCGTTGCGCCGGCCCCGATGTCAGCTTCATTTTCACCCTTGTAGTTGAGGTCGCCCGCTATGTTGGCGCCGTCCTGGAGTTTCAGGCTGTCCGTCTGCAAGTTGGCATCCCCGCCAATCTGTCCGCTGAGCACAACCTCGGCTCCGCCCCCGAAGAGGTTGCGTTGGATAATCCCTTCCTGTAGGATGGTTGCACCCGCCACGAAGAGATCCCTGCCAACAGAAGCATCCTGTCCGATAGAAATATTCTGACCGGCGAAGAAAACATCGCTTTCCGATTGCCCATCAAAGGTGAGCGCTTGCCCCGCTCCATAAATATTGCCGGTCACCGTTCCCTTGATGGAAATTGTTTGGGCAGCCACAAAAAGATCACCGTTGATGTTGCCATTGATCCGCACATCCTGCCCGGAAACAAAAGTCGTCCCTTCCACATTTCCGTCTACCTTCACTACATTACCCGCAAAGAAACCCGGTCCTTCAATCGTCTCACCGGCAGCCAAATGATCCAGATTCTCCTCATTTAGGGTCGTGGCCGAAGCTACTCCAGAAAATCCCAACAAAATCGCCAAAAATAACAAGTTGATGCTCCAAAAAACACCTTTCCACCAAACCGTCTTTTTAACTCTTTTCATCCTGCATCCTTCTTTCATGCAA
Organism: Trichococcus paludicola; assembly: GCF_003052295.1. Lineage (GTDB taxonomy): Bacteria > Bacillota > Bacilli > Lactobacillales > Aerococcaceae > Trichococcus > Trichococcus paludicola. The sequence goes on along the minus strand of NZ_QBLC01000001.1, from coordinate 198,883 downwards.
CCATGCAAAAAAACAGTGACTAGGCTTCGTAAACTCTTCTCAGTTCCGCAAGATCCAATTTTTTCATTTTCAGAGTCGCCTCTGTGACGCGGGCCAATTTTTCAGGATCCGCGGTCTGCAGCATCTCGTTCATGTCCGTTGGAACGATCTGCCAAGATACCCCGTATTTATCCTTCAGCCATCCGCAATTTTCCGCTTCCGGGACGTAAGACAGGGCTTCCCAATAGTAATCGATTTCTTCCTGCGTTTCGCAATTGACGATGAAAGAGATGGCTTCATTGAATTCAAAATCATGGGCCTGAGCGCTGTCCATGGCTGCGAACGATTGGTCTTCCAATTTGAAAGAAGCGAACCTTACCGTCCCGGGCGCATCCGGTTCCTCCCCCACTCCGTAGTAATCCATTGCATCGATTGAGGTATCTGAAAATACAGCCTCATAGAAAAGGATTGCCTCCTCTGCTTTGCCGCACTGTTTTTTGGTGAACATCAGCGTCGGAGTCAATTTCTGTTCTATCTTCCGTTCGCCGACATGCATGATTTGCCAAGACAGGCCGTAACGGTCCTCCGTCCAGCCATACCTTTTGCTGAAGGGATAAGCATCCAACGGCATGAGCACCGCGCCGCCTTCCGAAAGTTTTTCCCAAAGAAAATCGATTTCCTTCATTGATGTGCAATCGATCCGGATGGAAATGGACGGATTGAAGCGGAAATACGGGCCTGCCGCGATCGCCATGAAATCCTGACCGGCCAACGTCATCGAAACAATATCGGCCGTTCCATATGGTGGTGGATTCTGGATTTGGCTGACGTTTGTGATTTTGGAATTATCGAACAGTGAGGTATAGAATGCGGCGGCTTCTGCTGCTTGCGTATCAAACCAAAAATGCGGAACAATTTTTTGCATATTTGAATTCCCCCTTGATCTCTTTCATGCCGGCCTCTACAGTGCAAATGGACAAAAAAAACAGCGGCTGCACCGACTCGCCGAAGCCGTTATTCGGCGCAGTCGATGCTCTCCCCTGTCATTATGCCACTTTTTGTTGGCGATGGAAAATGAGAACCATCGGCGCCGAGCGGCTATTTTTTTCGTTATTGCATTGTCTTCAATTTATCGTTCAGCTTGGCGTAAATGCCCTTCATGTAAGGTTCGCTGCACTTGGAAAGCGCCTCTTCCAATCCCATCCAAGCGACCCCACTGTTTTCGTCAGGTTTGACGCTCGTCTGTTGCGTCTCGTCAGCTTCCAGCAGGTAGGTCAGATTCAGATGCACATGCGTCCCTACCTGTTTGCCGTTTTTGACGTGCCCATCCACACTCAATATTTCGAGCGAAAAGAGCTTCTGCGAAATCGGCTTTACCTGCTCGATACCCGTCTCTTCCATCGTTTCCCGGATGGCCGTCGCCAAAAAATCGGTTTCGCCATCCATGTGGCCCCCGATCCAGGACCAGGACCTGTAGATGTTATGGTAGACCATCAGCACCTTGGTACGGTCGCGATTCACGACCCAACTCGAAGCGGTGAAGTGGGCGAACGCATTCTCACGCTTGAACAAATCATCGAATTGATCCAGATAGCGAAGCATCAGCTCACGGTCCTTTTCTTCCTGTTCATTAAAGGGAAAATAGTCCGCAAGCATTTTTCTGATTCCCATGCCAGCCTTCCTTTCGCATGCTTTTAGCGGTTAATTGGTTCGCGAGAAACCTTCATCATTCAGATAACCGACAGCTGCATCACGGGTTTTGAAAATCCCTTCCATTTGACCGTTCTTCAACGCAACCGACCACATCGGATTATCGTAGATCAGCAACAGAACATCTCCAGACCGATCCACCCATTTTTCCGAGTAGCCCTCCTCATAGCCGTCTTCGGTTTTTTTCAGAAAGGAAATCGCCTTTTCCAACAGGAAACGGATCCTTCCTTCATCGCTTTCCAATACGGAAATATAGCCTTTATCCGTCTCTTCTTTCGGCAGGTAGCCTGCATAAATGAAGGCATTGCCGTTTGGATGCAGGAAGCGGACAGCGATTTTGTGGTCCACCGCACTCGCATTGAAATGATAATTGATCCGGTTCATCGAGACCGGAACAGCCGTCAGTTCTTTATAATCATCAAATATCGCTTTTTTTTCTTCGAATGACAAGGTCATTTCTTTCAACTCCCTAATAATGTTCTCCGATTTTGCGGAGGTTCGACTCATTCTACCATATCTTGCTGCGGCCTTTCAGCCCCATCCGCGTATTTTTCCAGAAAATGATGCCTTCCGTCCCGATCTCGGGAAGAAATGATTTTTTCGAGGTTCACGCTCTGCACACTCTGGAAGATATTCGCGTCGATGAGCGGACTCGTTTCGCGCAGTTGGCCGATCAATGCCTTCATCTCTTTGCGCTTGAAACCTCCGATATCGCTCGGTTGATTATCGTACATTTCCGTGAAACGGCAGGCGCACTGGAGGAATGTCAATTGATGGTAGTCCTTCCAGGCGATGATATCCGCTTCCTTCACATGATAAAGCGGCCGGATCAGCTCCATCCCTTCGAAGTTCCGGCTGTGCAGCTTTGGCATCATCGTCTCGATGGTCCCGCCGTAGAACATATTCATCAAGATCGTCTCGATGACGTCATCGAAATGATGGCCCAAAGCGATCTTGTTGCAGCCGAGCTCCTGGGCTTTTTGGTACAGACTGCCCCTGCGCATGCGCGCGCAAAGATAACAGGGGGACGAGTCCACATTCTCAACGACATCAAAAATGGAGGACTCGAAAACGGTCAGCGGGATGTCCATCAATGCGGCATTATCCAAAATCTGTTGCTGGTTCTGTTCACTGTATCCCGGATTCATCGCCAAAAAGACCAGCTCGAATCGTATCGTGCCATGCCGTTGCAGCTCTTGCATCAGTTTAGCCATCAGCATCGAATCCTTCCCACCGGAGATGCAGACGGCTATCTTGTCGCCGTTCTGGATCAGTTCATATTCCTGGATCGCTTTTATGAAGGGCCGCCATAAGGATTTCCGGTATTTTTTGATGAGGCTTCTTTCGATTTGATCGCATTTTTCCATCTAATCGGTTTTCCTTTCTTGCGGGCTGTCTGAGTGGTTACTGTGGTTTTTTCTTTTGCTCCGGTGAACGGAGCCTTCGCAGGAGTTCACCCGACAGTTTGCATGCCTTCTCCGATAAAAACAACTTCATCGGAGTTTCGGCTAGGAATCAACGGTGTGCTCCGCTTAGCGCCCGTTTCCTCGGAGCTGGGGCACTACTTGATATTCCTTTAGGTCGAAGTACTTGTCCTCCAAACGGCTGACCGGCATAATCCCCATCAACGCATTGGTCAAAAAAACCTCGTCCGCGTCAAACAGTTCTTCCTGAAGATAGCTGCCTTCATGAATCGGCATACCCAACTCCAGGCACTGTTGGATGACCCTTTCCCTGGCTGTCCCCTCAAGGATGCCGCAGGCCGCAGCGGGTGTGTAAACCTCGCGAGCCTTGACCCAAAAAATATTGGCGACGCATCCCTCGGCAACCTGTCCTTGGGTATTCAAGAAAAGAGCTTCATCAAAGCCTCTCTGGACGGCCGCCTCCTTTTCCAGGATGTTTTCCGCATAGTTCATGCTTTTGATGCTGACAAGCTTGGAGAATTCGTTCCTTCTCGCATCGGCCAGGCATACTTTCAAGCCTGTCGCGTATTCCTCTTTGTAGGTTTTCATTCCTGTCAGGATCAGGATATCCGCTTCCTGATGCGCCTGTTTTTCCGGGGTCGGTTTGCTGCAGACGACCTTTACGAAACCTTCGGAAACGCCATTCAGCTTCAGCAATTTTTCGATGATCGGCTGGAGGTCGGTTTCTTGATAGGGGCAAGTCATCCCCAGAACCGACAGCGCACGGACCATGCGTGTGTAATGTTGGTCCAGAAACAGCGCTTGTTTACCGGAAACGCGGATCGTCTCAAAAACTCCGTATCCGTACATGAAGCCTGGGGACAGCGGACTGATCAGCGCTGCATCTTCCTCAAGATAGGCCGTATTCAAAAATACTTTCATTCGTTTTCCCCTTCCGGCAATTCCGCCTGCAGCGCCTCGATGAGTGCCTTTGCCTTCACAAGCGTCTCCTCGTATTCCATTTCCGCATCCGAATCCCAGACGATTCCGCCGCCGACCTGAAAATAGGCGGTGTCGCCTTTCTGCAGGATCGTCCGGATGACGATGTTCAGATCGGCATCGCCGTTGAAGCCGACATAGCCTATCGATCCGGTATAGACGTTGCGCTGGGTCGGCTCGATTTCATCGATGATTTCCATCGCCCTGATTTTCGGCGCACCCGTTATCGATCCGCCCGGAAAGGCGGCTTTGATGCAATCGAGCGCATGGATGCCTTCCTCCAACTCCCCTTCCACTGTCGAAACGAGCTGGAAAACCGTGCTGTAGTCTTCGATATGGTACATTTCCGTGACCTTGACGCTGCCTGTTTTGCAGACCCGGCCCAAATCATTGCGCATCAGATCGACGATCATCAGCAATTCGGCACGGTCCTTCTCGCTTTCTAACAGCTCCTGGCGATTGGCGCTATCCTCTTGTTCGGTGGCGCCCCGTGGACGGGTGCCTTTGATCGGCCTCGTCTGCACCTTGCCGTTGCGGATCTGCAGGAACCGCTCCGGCGAGCTGCTCAACAGCTGCCCCATACCGAAGTCGATGTACGCGGCGAAGGGAGCCGGGTTGATGTTGCGCAAGCGCGTGTACAGCTCGTAGGGCGATGCTTCCGTACGGCATTGGAAGCGTTGGGTCATGTTGACCTGATAGATGTCGCCGGACCGGATATACTCCTTGATGCGCGCAATCGCCGTCAAATAGTAATCCTTTGTCATGTTCGCAGTGAGCTTCGGTCTGGCTTCGCTTGTCAATTCAAAGTCCGCAGCCGGAAAATGCATCCCTTCCGCTGCCGTAATAGCCTTTTCCACCTCGGTAACCCACTTTTCCGGATCGCCGAAGAACCCCGGCGAGGCAAGATGGACTTTTCCCAAAAGATGATCCACCACAATCGCCCCATCATAGATGCCAAAAAAGCTGTCCGGAATCTGAACATCATCGTGCGCTTCCTTCGGCAACCGTTCCACCTGATGGCGCAACTCATAGCCGAAGTAACCGACAGCTCCGCCGATGAAAGGAAGCTCGCCTGCATAGTCCAGCTGATATTCTTCCAATAGTGCTTTCAGTTCTGCAAAAGCATCCACGCCCGCTTTGACAGTCAGCGTCATTTCAGGATCGAATCCGATGAAGGAATAGCGTCCCAACTTTTCCGGATCCATCCCGCTGTCAAGGAAAAAACAATGCTTGCGTTCGCGGAACAAAGAGAACAGTTCGAAGCTCGAAAGTCCGGTAACGATTTCCTTGATCACGATCTCAGTCGCTCTGTTTTCCATCAAAAATCGCCCCTTCCCGCTTTTTTTTGGCGCGCTCATAAAAGTTGCGCAACATATCCAACCCATGTTCCGTCAGGATCGCCTCGGGATGGAACTGGACCCCCTCGATCAACTCTTGCCGATGAAGAAAGCCCATGATTTCGCCATCCGCTGTCCAAGCTGTGACCTCCAGTGCATCCGGAAGGCTTCCCTTTTCCACGATCAAAGAATGGTATCTTGTGACATTCAGCGGGTTTTTCAAGCCTTGGAAGACGCCTTTGCCGGTGTGTTGGATGGCGTGAACCTTGCCATGGACAGGTTCTTTCGCCTTCACGATTTCCGCGCCGAACAGCCCGGCGATCGTCTGATGACCCAAGCAGATGCCCAGAATCGGGACAGTCCCTGCGAAATGTCTGACGACATCCAGACTGATGCCCGCTTCATCAGGTGTCTTCGGACCCGGGGAAATCAGGATCATCAGCGGATCCAGTGCCGCTATCTCATCGATCGTTATCTTATCGTTCCGTTTCACCACAACGCTCTCATCCAATTGTTTCAGGTATTGGACGAGGTTGTAGGTGAAAGAATCATAATTATCTATTACAAGTATCATACGTATCCTCATCAATATTATTATTTTTATGCTCTAGCGTCTATCATTTCCCATGTATCTGGCGAACCTTATAAAATGATAGGTCCATCATACCAAAAGCTGAGACTCCAGCCTATAGTTTTGAGAAAACTGACTTATGACGAAAAAATGACCTGGACAAAAGCCCGGGCCATTCTGTCTTTACCGAACGCGGCAACCTGCGCGGATACAGTCTGAAAGTCACTGCCGCCGCTCTATTCAGGGTTTGACATCCGCATCATTGTCAAACCCCCGCTGTTCCCAATAGCCTTCATAGTCCGCATCATCGGACAGCTCAATCCGGGTGATCCATTTGATCCATTTGTATCCCAGTTTATCTTCCGCTACCAGCTGGAATGGAAAGCCTCTTTCTGGTGGCAACACTACTCCATTCATCTTATAGGCGATCATCAATTGCCTGTCCATGATCGTCTGCAGCGGCAGGGCTGTGCTGTAGCCATCTTCTGAATAAAAAATGACTGTATCGGCGCTTGCCTGAACATCCACTCCTTCGAACAGGTCCGCAAGCAGAACCCCTTCCCAAAGGATGTCGACGCTCCATCCTTCCACGCAATGCAGCGTCACAACCTTTGTGTACTTCTGATTGTCCAACACTTCATCGTAGGATAAGGAAACCGGCTGCTCGACCAAGCCGTCAATCGTCAGCGTGTAGGCATCTATGTCTATGTACTGGGGACCTTTGATTGAGTTTTCCCGAAAATCGGTCAAAGAAGACAGATCTTGTCCTTCGTATTCGGTCACTTCGATTTTGGTCAGTTCTTCCAGACCAGTCTCACTGGTGTCGCCATCATTGGATGTTCCGCAGCCAAAAAGCAACAGACTCAGCAACAAAAACAGGCATTTTCCGGGAATACAATTGGCATAGCGGCCCTTTTCTGCAATTATTTCCGCTCTTCTCATCAAAACGCCTTCTTTCCGAAACCCTTCCGATTAAAAACCACGTGTCTGCCCTTCCCACGGTTGCAATTTCCCTTCCCGGTGTTCCTCCACGCTTGGCCCTTTAAGATTGCGGAGGCGCCAAATGCCATAGAGATAGCTGAGGATCAATCCAGCGATCGTGAACGGAAGCCCCAAGAGCGTATTGGTCCAAGCCAACTCGATAATATCGCCACGCTTGAAAAGAATGACCTGCAAAACCAAGCGCATCAGAAAAAACAGAAACCAAAGAACCGTCACTTCCTGATAGGCCGGCTTCACATCCTTGCGCCAATACCAATCCAAATCCCACCCGCGCGTCAGATGGCTCGTCAGAGCGGCCATCGGTTTCCCCAGGCTGAGGCTCACCAGCGCCGCCACTACGAGCAGCGCGCTGGTCGCTAGTTTGGGGAGGTAATAATTGGCGGCATTATTGGAAAAATAAGCGATTCCGGAGGCAACTATAACCCCCAGCAATCCACCCACGGCATACCGCAACGGTTGTTTCCGGGTCCACCGGATGATGCCCAACAGTACAGCCAAAGCAATCGCCAAAATGCTTGCGACAGTCAACTGATAGCTGCCGTTGACGATCGCAAACAACAAGGGAGGCAATAGAGCATCGAAAGTCTTCCCCGAAATGACCAGCTTCAATTCTTCCGAAATTTCCTTTATTTTGGCTTTCAAATCATCAGCCCCTATCAGCGAATCTGTAGGCGACATACTCGATGATGACACCGTAGATGATGCCTGCCGCAAAACCGACAGCATCTTCGAATCCTGTAGCGCTATAAAAGGCGAAGGAAACCAACAGCCCCAGTATCGCGCCGCGCCCCAATGCTCGTTTCAATTCCTGCATTTCCTTTGCAAGACCGATGATGACACCCATCAACAGCCGGTTATACCAGAAGGCGAACAGATACAGCGCCTCCTTCTCAAATCCGGAACGCAATTGGGCACCCACGATGCAGACTACGCCCAAAAGAGCCCCCATTACGATAGAAAGCTTCATCCTATTCGTCAACATGTTCTCAACTCCCCTCATCTGTCAGCATGAAAATCAGCCTGCTCATTCGCCTACATTATACTACTGCTGTTCAAAAAAGCGAAAATGACGGCTCCCGCCCGGAAAATTTCGGGTTGGAGCCGTCATAAATTTTAATAAGCTGACGCAGTCAAGAGAACGTAGATTCTCAGTCTGTTTCGTTCATCCAGCCTGCTTTATCGAACAGGTAGAACGATAAGCTCAAAATGATGCCGACAACACTGGCTAAGACCATTCCGCTTAATTGGATGCCTGCAAATTGAACTTTCAGGCCGCTCAATCCCGTCACGAAAACGATGGATGTCAAGATCAGATTCTTGGATTTGCTGTAGTCCACTTTTTCTTCAACCAACAGACGCAAGCCGCTGGTGCCGATCATACCGTAAAGCAAGAACGTAACGCCACCGATGACGTCACCAGGAATGGTGGAAATCAGTGCCGCCAACGGTCCAAAGAAGGACATGACCATGGAGAAAATCGCAGCACCGGCGATGACGCGCACGCTATAGACACGTGTGATGGCCATTACCCCGATGTTTTCACCATAAGTCGTTGTCGGAACACCACCGATCAAACCGGATAAAGCAGATGCAAAGTAATCAGCAAACAGGGAACGGTGCAAGCCCGGATCTTTGATCAGATCGCGGCCGACGACGTTGGAAGTAACCACCTGGTGTCCAATATGCTCCGAAGTCAACACAAGCAAAACCGGAAGCATCGTCAAGATGGCATTCATATCAAATTTCGCCAATTGGAAATGGGGCATCGTAAACAAGGATGCTTCCATTACCGGAGTGAAGTCGACCATGCCGAACGCAATCGCAGAAATGTATCCAACGACGATGGCGATCAGAATAGGGATAGTGGACAAGAAACCTTTGAAGAGTACGGAACCTAGGACAGCCGTGCCCAAAGTAATGAAAAAGACAGCGAAGTTCTGTGCTGTCGCAGTGTCGGTCATCAAGTTCGCACCGATCGATCCTCCTTGAATCGTAAGGTGAGCCAGCTCCAGACCGATCAAGGCCACAACAGCCCCCATCGCTGCAGGCGGAAGGACAACATCGATCCACTTTGTGCCGACGCGATAGATGACGAAGGCCATAATACAGCCAATGATACCTAAGACGACGAAACCGCCCTGCGCATACTCAAAGCCTTGATTAGCGATGATGATGCTTGTCGGTCCGATGAAGGCAAAGCTTGAACCAAGATAGGCCGGCGATTTCCCTTTTGTGATCCAAATGAATAACAGCGTGGCGACCCCGTTCATCAATAATACGATGCTCGGATCAATACCGAAAATGATAGGAACAAGCACTGAAGCACCGAACATTGCGAAAGTATGTTGCAAACTAAGCGGAATCAGCAAATTTGCAGGCACCTTTTCGTCAACCTGAATAATTTTCTTTGAAGACATTCTATATTTCCTCCTATAGGCGCAAAAAAAAGCCCTTGAATTATGATATTCGCAAAAGGACCTAAGGTATCAAATATTCGATTTGTTACCCTTTTTAATCTCTCAGGATTAGTTTAAAGGACTCTGCTTCGCTTATTTTAGCAATAATAGTGATGGAATACAATTATAAATTGATTAGATAATCCCGCTTTCGGCCGATGAAGCTCGGTTCGAAAACTGCTGCTATTTTTTAGGATTACAAATTCGGGACCGCCAGAAAGCCTTGAATCAACCTGTCAGGCGTTCTGGCGGTCCCTACAATTCAATCAGACAGCCTTACCTGCCAGCAAGACTAGCTCCGCCGGTATGCCGGCCATGCGTTTGAGATCAAGGATGCTGTCCGTTTCCTCAACCGAGAACAGGTTTTTTTCAAGCACCAATTCCCTGACGGTTTTGCCAGTCTTCAGTGATTCTTTGGCGATTGCGCTGGCTTTTTGGTAGCCAATCGTCGGGCAGAGGGCAGTCGCGATGCCGGCACTCTCTTCCACCTGTTTGTAGCAGACCATCTCATTGGCTTGGATCCCTGTGATGCAGTTGACAGTCAGCGTAGCGACCGCATGCGCCAAGCAATCGATCGATTCAAACAACGAATGGAAAATGATCGGCTCGAAGGCATTCAGCTCCAACTGTCCGGATTCGGCAGCCATCGTGATGGTCAGATCGTTTCCGATTACGCGGAAAGCGACTTGCGAAACGACTTCGGGTATCACCGGATTCACTTTTCCCGGCATGATCGAAGAGCCGTTTTGCTTAGCCGGTAAATTGATTTCACCGATGCCAGCCCTTGGACCACTCGACAACAAACGCAGATCATTGCTCATCTTAGACAAGTTCACCGCTGCCGTCTTGATGGCCGCCGACACCCTGACGAAGCCATCCACGTTCTGGGTCGCATCGAAAAGATCCTCCGCCTGCGTGAAAGCGATCCCCGCTTCTTCACTCACGAAGGCGGTTATGTTTTCCAAATATTCCGGCGTCGCATTGATTGCATTGCCGATTGCGGTCCCGCCGAGATTGATGCTCTTCATCTCTTCCGCAGCGCCCAAGAGGTGGCGGATATCCCTTTTGACGAAGGATCGATAAGCTTGGAACGTTCTTCCCAAAGTGGTCGGAACCGCATCCTGCATTTGCGTCCGTCCCATTTTGATGACTCCGGCGAATTCTTCGGCCTTATCAGCCAACGCGCTCTCCAGCTTTCCCAGTTCGGCAATCAACTCCGGAAGCAATTGAAGGACAGTCATTTTCCCAGCTGTCGGAAAGACATCATTCGTAGACTGGCAGAGATTCACATCGTCATTCGGATGAACGATGCGGTAGTCGCCCTTTCTCCCGCCCAATATTTCGATGGCGCGATTGGCGATGACTTCATTGGCGTTCATATTGGCCGAGGTCCCGGCACCGCCTTGGATGGCATCCACGATGAAGGCTTCATGAAAATATCCCGCCACAATTTCGTCGCAGGCTTGGACGATCGCATCCTTTTTTCCGACTGCCAGGTTACCCGACTGAGCATTCACAACAGCTGCGGCTTTCTTGATTCGCGCCAGATTGCTGATCAATTCCGGATGCAGCTTCGTGCCCGTGATGGAGAAATTTTCCTTTGCACGCGACGATTGCACACCATAATACGCTTCTGTGGGTACTGCTAACGTTCCGATCGAGTCTGCTTCAATTCTCATGTTCATCTCTGTTTGCCCCCTGAAATTTTTCTATAATTCATAGTCCAAACAATACCACCCCTGCAAACTGAATGAAACAGCTCAAAGGAAGTTGCGAACAAAACCTGCATATTCGACATTTCCGCAGAAGAATCACACGCTATTTCCCATGTAACTTTATTTTCTTAAGTCATGTCAGCATTCGTTTGCTTCCCTTGGTAGGTCTGATATAGAATCTTAAGAATACAAAGCAAGCAAGAACTTGGGAAGGAGCCTCTGATGGATAAAATCGACAAGCAAATTTTGAACATTTTGCAGACTAATGCACGAGCTTCCCTGAAGGAAATCGGCGAGGCCACCTTTTTGTCTTCTCCGGCGATTTCAGCAAGAATCGCCCAGCTGGAAAGGAACGGCATCATCACGGATTACGGCGCCCATGTGAACCTGCAGACGCTGGGCTACAATATCAAAGCTTTCATCAATCTGGAGGTCGATCCAAAGCAAAAACCGGTATTTTATCCTTTCGTGGACAGCATCCCGAATGTGTTGGAATGCAACTGCGTGACAGGAGAATTCTCGATGCTGCTGAAAGTCGCCTTTCCGACGACGAATGAATTGGACACTTTTATCGGGGAACTGCAGCAGTTCGGCAAGACCTACACCCAGGTCGTCTTCTCCACCTCGGTTGGTCCCAGGGGCATCCATTTTGAGGACCACTAATGATTCTAATCTATGCTAAAAAACTATCCGTTCCCGAAAAAGACAGGGAGCGGATAGTCTTTGAAAGTAGTTTCTGACGATTAATCGCAAATCATCAAACTCTCTTATACGTAATATAGATTTTCGGATGGATATACCGGATCGCAAGTGATATCGAGGCCAAGATTCCGAAGGATCTGATCATCGTCTTTGTTCAGGATGACAGTCGAGTGTGCCTGCACATCCTTCAGTTCGGAAAGTTTATCGTAGGCCAGCTGAGCGGTCGGATTGGTGACCGCTGAAATGGATAAGGCGATCAGGATCTCATTCGCGGTCAAGGTCGGAATGCGTTTATGCAGACCTTCGCTCTTCAGCTTTTTGATCGGCTCCAGAATGACCGGGGACAGCAACAGGATGTCGTCAGAAATGTTCGCTAAGGCTTTGATTGCGTTCACGATGGCGGAAGAACACGCATCCATCAGATCGGAAGTTCTGCCGGTGATGATCCGTCCGTCGTTCAACTCAAAAGCGATGACAGCCGGAATCTCGTTGTCGACCGCGCGTTTCATCAAACGCTTCGCATATTCGCGAGCAGGCTTCACGGGAGCCCGGTCTTCTTGCTTCAATTCGACCTCTTCCATGATCAGGCGCATATGGTTACGCGTCTCTTCATCGCTCAGGCCTTTCTTGTAGTCGCATTCCGTGTCGAAGCTGCGGCGGATGATTTCCTGCTTGGACGCTTCCCGGATCGCTTCATCGTCGGTGATGCCGAATCCGACCCGATTGACGCCCATGTCAGTCGGTGATTGGTAGACGGATTCCTTGCCGGTGATGCGCTCGATGATGCGTTTGATGACCGGGAAAGTCTCCAAATCGCGGTTGTAGTTGACCGCCACTTCGTTGTAGGTCTCAAAATGATAGTTGTCCATCATGTTGACGTCCTTCAGATCGACAGTTGCGGCTTCATAGGCGATGTTCAGCGGGTGCTTCAACGGAACGTTCCATACCGGGAAAGTCTCGAACTTGGAATAGCCGGCTGCGCGCCCTTGACGGCGTTCGTGATACAGCTGGTTCAGGCAGGTCGCCAACTTGCCGCTGCCGGGGCCTGGAGCGGTCACGACGACAATCGGTTTCGTCGTCGGAATGTACGTGTTCTGGCCGAAGCCTTCTTCGCTGACGATCGTTTCGATATTGGAAGGATAGCCTTCGATGGCGCCATGGGTATAGACTTTGATATCGCGTTTTTCGAGTTTGTTGATGAACACTTTTGTGGCCGGCTGTCCGTTGTAGCGCGTGATGACGACACTGTTGACGGCCAATCCGTATTCCCTTAGCTCATCGATCAGACGGAAGACGTCCATGTCATAGGTGATGCCGTAGTCGCCACGGATTTTGTTGCGTTCGATATCCCCTGCATACACACAGATCAGGATCTCCGCTTGGTCCTTCAATTTCTGCAGCAACTTGATTTTGGCATCTTCGTCGAACCCAGGCAAAACGCGTTTCGCATGCTTGTCACCGATCAGTTTCCCTCCGAACTCAAGATACAATTTATCGTAATTGTTGACCCGTTCCAGGATATATTTCGATTGTTCTTCAATGTATTTTTGCGGATCAAAGCCGATTTTTTTCATCTGTTTTCCTCCAATATCTGAATTGTGTGTCTGTGTACTTGCCGTTACGCGTCAGCTGACTCGTCCGTAACGTTTTGATTTCAACTCTAACAATTATAGAGTATTTTCTTTGATTGGCAATACGTATTTTAAGCCCGCGGTGATTGGTTCAACAGCATGCGCGCTGTGACCCAGGCAGTGAGCGGGATGATTCCGGTCACTCCGATGCCGATGACAAACATGGAGAGCACTTCCGAGACAAGCACCTTTGCGTTCAGTGCCTCCCCAAAAGAATAGGACAGATCCCTGAACCATAGGAAAAGAGCGAGGTAACCGCCGATGAATGAAAAATACAGCGTATTCGTTGTCGTTCCGATGATATCCTTGCCGATCGTCATCCCTGACCGGAATAATTCCCTCTCGCCCAACTGTGGGTTGCGGTGATGGACTTCATGCAACGAGGATGAGATGGAAATAGCCGTATCCGTGATGGCCGCTATCGTTCCTGTAATCATCGTGCAAATACCGATTTGAACAAAATCCACATTCACAAAAAAGGAAAGCGTGGTGTACTCTTCCACTTCCTCAGGACCGAAGCCCTGTATCATCGCAAACCGATGCACGACAATGATCAACAACAGCAAGAAAAACGTTGTGACAATCGTGGCGATAAAAGCCGCCTTGGTTTTGATGTTCACGCCGTTTATGTAGAATAAATTGATGTACCCTACCACCGAACAAGCCAGCAGGGTCACAAAAAGAGCAGGAAAGCCATTGATCAATAGCAGCACCAATATATAGAGGACCGCAAAGTTGAAAAACAACGACAGGAACGAAGAAACCCCTCGTCTGCCGCCCACCGCCCCCATCATCAGCAAAAGCAAGAGAGCCAATACCAACTGCACGCTCATTGTTGATCACCCGCTTTCTTAGGAATCAGACGGACGGCTGTGAACATAGCCAGCGGAACCGTCAAAACAATGCCGATACTGCCTGCCAAGGCCCGGGTAATTTCCAAAGATAATTGCATCGAAAAGGTATGGAACACATCGGAGCCGTTCTCCAGATAAAAAACGAGTGTGGGAATCGCTCCGCTGACATAGGCAAAAAGCAGCACATTCGCCATCGTCCCCATGATGTCCTTGCCGATTTCGCGTCCGGACTGCAATAAGGCTCCGGCGGATATCGCAGGGTCTTTTTCGTACAGTTCCTGGATGGCTGCGGTCATTGTGATGGCGACATCCATCACCGCACCCAGCGAGCCAATCAAAATGCTCGACAGGAAGATGCGCCGCGGGTAATGCGTCACAAACTGCATTTCCTCATAACGCAGGCCCTGCCCGTTCGTCAAGGCAATGACCCCGTAAGCGATGATTAAAGTCATGAATGTTCCGATCAAAGTGGAAAGGATGGCTGCGTAAGTCTTTCTGTTTTTCCCGCTGACCAAGAACAGCGTCAGGATGGTCCAACCGATCACTGCAGCACTGCTGATCCATAATAGTTGGGCGTTATCCGCAATTTCATAACTGTCCAGAGCTAGGCTGAACAGAAAAATGTTCCCCGCTATGCTGACGAGGGAAAGCAGGCCTTTTTTCCCCGCTACCGCCACAAGCACGAAAAGAAACAAGGCACCCAAAAGGGCAACATATTTATCCCGCTTTACTCCGATTATTTTGCCTGTCACTGCATCCGAAGCACTCTCGCTAAGAGAAAGGAAAACTTCATCGCCTGAACGGTACATCTGGCTATAGGCAAGTGAGTCGGAATAGTTGTTTTCTATCATGACCTGCGCCCCTTTCGACTCCCCGTTCATCAGTACAGCCGTCAGTTTTTGGTTGTATACGTGATAGCTTTCCCGATTGGCGCCGATCGTTTCATTGGTTCCAATGGCTTCCGCTGCAATGATTTTGGCGATTGGTTCTTCGTACCACGCGTAGTTATGGTAGCTGAACAGCGTCAAAAACCCCAAAAATGCCGCAAATAAGGTCAAGAATATCGCTTTTTTCCTGACCAACAATCCTTTTTTCATCCGTTGTTTTCCCTCCCTCCAAAAAATTTCCGCATGGGGTTTACCCTAGAACGGAACCGAGTATTTTCTCCATCCGGATATCGTCGCGCCATTCGCCTTGTGAATAGGTGAAGTGAGGGATCACGCCTATTTGTGTGAAGCCGGATCTTTCGTACAGGCTGATTGCGCCGGCATTGTGGGAAAAGACCCCCAGCTCGATGCGCTGATAGCCGAGTCTTCGGCATTCTTCTTCATACAGTGCCATGACCGTTTTGCCGATGCCTTTGCTGCGCCAATCCGGATCGCCGATGTAGATGCCCAGCCAGGCTGTATTTCCGTCCTTCTTGAGCAGGGCAGGAAAGTCGCGGATGATCGACGCGATTCCGACCGGCTTGTCATCCACGCAAATGAAATAAGTCCGCTTGTCCGGATTGGACAGGCTCTCGCGGACACCCTCTTCCGTCCCCAAAGGCAATTTGCTTTCTTCATCATAGTGCGGGGTGATGAACGGCGAAATAGCCAGGTCATTTTCCCAACGGAGTATCGTCTGGATCAGTTCCTCGTTCAAAGCTAAATTTTTTAGTTGCAAGTCCATTATTTCTTCGCTCCTTCGGGTTTATCAATCATATGCTTGATTCCATGCGAAAAGGATTGCACCGCTAGGTTCGGGCGCAATCCTTCTCGCATATCCATAATTATTTTACAGCACTTTCTCATATGCCCATCGCATATCGCTGATACTTGTCAGGATATGTCCGCAGTAGGCATACCCTGACTTCTGCAAGGCACGCTGCATGCTTTTGTTATCTGGATGCGTATCGATACGCATGCTGGAATAGCCTTTTTTACGCGATTCATCCGCAGCCCATTCGACGATTTCCCCAAGGACGCCTTGTCCACGGAAAGCGTCTTTGATCGTGATGCGATGGATGACACTGTAAGGATTATCCGTCAACCATTGGCCCTCGGTGATGACTTTATAGGTAGGGTCCTCGCCGTAAAAAAATGCAAAAGTTGCCCCGGGAACGCCATCCCGCAGGTAGATATAGCTGTATCCTCCATTGATATCCTGAAGAATGACTGCTTCGTTCGGATACCCTTTTTGCCATTGATCGATGCCGGACGCCTTTAGCGTGACTTTCGCCTCATTGATGATTTCCATGATTGCGGGAAGATCCGTTGGCGTTGCTTTTCTGATCATTGCTCCACCGCCTTTCTTTTTCTCTATTCGGATTATACCGGAAACATGGTCGGTTTCATGCATTTCTATTGTTTTTCATTCCGGATAATCTGGATTCTTATAGGTTGAACATCTTTCGGTACTGCTCGATATAGGATTGCTTTTGTTTTTTCAGCATGTAGAGCGCATTTTTGATCTGATCCGGCTCATCCGCCATATCCAGGTCTTCCTTTTGCTTTTCGATGCCTTCAACCACCTGCTCACAATAGGCAGCTTCTTTTATTTCATCCAAAATGGCGATGATTTCCTTGCGCATCCTCTCGACGCGCGGGCCTTCACCGGCTTTTATTTCATCCAGGCTTTCGACGAGTTCCCGGAATGGAAGGTTCCTTCTGACTTTTCCGTCCTTGATGCGGATATATTCTTTTTTGAATTCCGTGACGCCGGGCACCGCACCGTTCAGTTGGTACCAGCCATCATAGAGGATCCATCCGCCTTCCGGTTCGGCTGGGATGAAGTCCCTTTTTAAAATGTATACCTCGTCCGCACCGGTAATTTCCGCCACCCAACATTTGCTTTCGCTGTCTGCTGGGCTGAGCTGCAAACCTAACTTCGACATGGGAAAATCCTCTTTCTGATCATTATTTATTAGTGTTGATCCATTCCTCAGGCCGATTGCGCTTTGCCTGATTCCGTTCTTCCATTATACGCTATCTGCATTGTAGTGAAAAGGTATTGTCCAAAGTACGCAAAACAGAGGAGCTCCCGACATCTGCTCCCCTGCTCAAAAATGCCTACCCTTCTTCGGACGCGTCCGTCAATCAGCGTCACCGCTGTCCTTGACCCTCACACCGGCCACAAGTTCCTTGTTCGGATCAGCGACATAGCGCTCCCCTTCCACCAAACCATCCACTACCTCGATGTCATATTCGGTTTCCAGCCCGGTTTCGATGTACCTTTTTTCGACTCGGTTCCCGCTGTCCACCACGTACACGTAGGACTTGCCCGATTCCACATCGATTTGGACAGCCTCAAAGTTTACGCGCAGGGCATCGAGCTTTTCGACCGTGATGATTTCCGCATCGGCTTCGTAGCCTACCTTGATGTTTTCGTCAGGATCGGTGATTGTGACTT
Source organism: Trichococcus paludicola (assembly GCF_003052295.1). Taxonomy (GTDB): domain Bacteria; phylum Bacillota; class Bacilli; order Lactobacillales; family Aerococcaceae; genus Trichococcus; species Trichococcus paludicola. The sequence goes on along the minus strand of NZ_QBLC01000001.1, from coordinate 181,134 downwards.
TTACCGTAACTTTCGCATCCTGATCCGCGGAGGTCGCGGATTTCTCCGCCGATTGGCCGATTTCCGAGACAACCCCATCATATTCCGCAGCGACCCCTTTCACCTTAACGGTCGCCTTCTGGCCTACACGCATATTGACGCTGTCATACTGGCTGACAGCCAAGCTGATCACATATTCGGTCGCCCCATCGACGATGATGGCATCGCCGACCTGAGGATATTCATTCGCAACGACGTCCATCTTCGTCACAATGCCGTCGACATTGGCCTTCAGATCGCTCTCCTCGATTTTTTTGTTCAAGTAGGCGAGGTCTGTTTTCAGGAGAGCAATCTGGTCGGCCTGATTGGAGATTCTTTCCTCCGCTGTCGCGCTCGAAAACGTTGCCGTGGTGTTCAGATTCGAGAGAGCGATTTCCGCGCTCCGGACGGATTTTTCGCCATCGCTGATTGCCTTGATCGCCGCCTCGTACTTTACGGCAGCGCCGCTTCTGGCATTTGAAACGCTGATTTCCGCGTTACGGACAGCGGCTTCGCTGTCGCTGACGGCTTTTTCAGCTGCAGCATATTCAAGAGAGCCCGCGCTTTCGGCGTTCGAAAGAGCGATTTCCGCGTTGCTCACAGCAGCTTCGCTGTCCGAAACCGCTTTTGCGGCTGCAGCATATTCAGCGTCGGCTGCGTTTTCGGCATTCGAAAGAGCGATTTCTGCGCTACGGACAGCTGTTTCCGCATCGATCACCGCCAATTTCGCCGTATCATAGCCGGCTTGATAGCCCATTTCAGCGCTATCAAAAGTCAGTTCCGCATTCCATACCGCCGTTTCGGCAGCGGTGACAGCCTGTTGCGCCAACTGATAGTCCACTGCGTACAGAATCGGATCGGCGTCGTACAAGGTTTTGACGATATCCAGATTCAGTTTTGCACTCTCATAGGTTGCTTTAGCTGTTTCCAACGCACATTTGGCTTCATGCAGGGCATTTTCCAGATCATCCAAATTCTTTTTTGCGATCCAGTAATGCGCCTTCGCATTTTCCAAAGTCAGTTTGGCTTGGCCGACCGCATTCGCGTTGGCTATTTCGACGTTATGCAGTTTATCCGCTAATGCGGCAGCATTCGATTGGGCACTCTCCAAGACTATTTGAGCTTGGCTCACAGCATTGTCGTAGAGCGTCCCCCGCGCCGATAGATTGGAGTTGGCCGCAGCATAATTCGACTGAGCATTCTCCAGGGCTATGTTAGCCTGGCTGATGGCATTCGCATTGAGCGTATTGATGTCATCCAGATTCCCTTGCGCCGCACTATAATTTGATTGGGCAGTTTCCAGCACAATCCCCGCTTGGCTCACCGCGTTCTGGGAGGATGCCTTATCCATTTCTGCGCTGCTCCCGGAAAGATAGGCGAGCGTCGCCTCTGCATTCGCAAGATTGATAACCTGCTTATCCATTTGGGTGCGGTACTCGGTCGCATCAATCCTCGCCAGGACATCGCCTTTCTTGACTGCCTGCCCTTCCTCCGCCAACACTTCAACAATCTTGGCTGTGGGCGAGGGATAAAGGCTGCTCCTGCTGCTGGCTTCGATGTCGCCGGTTATCGGCACATACTTAGCCAATTGCCCTTTCCAGGCCGTATGCACCGACACTTCCTGGACCTGGGCATTCTGATACAACCAGTAAGCAGTACCTCCACCCACCAGCAAAGTCAGCAGAAGGACCGCCGTGACAATGATCGATTTTTTTGATTTGAATAGGATAGCTTTCAATTTCCCCATAAAGAAGACCCCCTCGCGCAATTTTTGGATAATCCAGTTGATTCCATCGTTTCGGTATCTCAATTTTACCATATCGACCGATGCATCCGTGAAGATATTGTCAGCGTATACAAAACCATTCTGGATAATTCATCTTTTTGGGTATCTCCTATTTCAGCAAAGTATTTTCCATTCTCAATTTTTTGACAAAAAATCCCGACACAAATATACTTGAACTGATTGAAGCAATCTCAAAAGAGGGTGGATGCGGTGATAACGATGACCAACGTGACGAAAACTTACAAGACCGGTGATGTGGAAACCTACGCCCTGAAAGACGTCAACCTCACCATCGAAGAGGGCGAATTTGTCGTCATCCTCGGACCCAGTGGCAGCGGCAAGAGCACCTTGCTGAACGTCATCAGCGGCTTGGACACCGTCACTTCGGGTGAAATCACCTTCCGGGGCGAAACGCTGACAAACCTGGATGAAGAGGAGATGACCGCTTTCAGAAGGAAACATCTGGGCTTCATCTTCCAGCAATACAACCTGCTGCAGAATCTGAACGTCTACGAGAACATCCAAATCGGCTCGGACATCGGGACAGCTCCACTCGACATAACCGACCTGCTCGAAAAAGTCGGTCTGGAAAAAGCCCGCAACAAATATCCCAGTCAACTCTCCGGAGGGGAGCAGCAACGTGTTTCGATCGTCAGGAGCCTGGCCAAGAATCCCGACATCATCTTCTGCGACGAACCCACCGGCTCGCTGGATGAAGAAAATTCGAAAAAGATTCTGCAGCTGTTGCAGAACCTGAATGTGGACTACAACAAAACCATCATCGTGATTACCCATAACTTGGGCATCGCCGAAATGGCGGACAAGGTCATCAAGATGAACTCCGGTCAAATTACGGAAGTCACCCTCAACGAAGTCAAAAAGAATGCCCAGGACATCTCTTGGGGATAGGGGGAGGTGCGAATCATGCTGCTGAAAAATGTCATCAAAACCTTGCGAAAAAAATGGATGCAGTTGGTTGCCATCGGCTTCATCATCATCCTGAGCTCCGCCACCTACACCATGATGTTCTACGGATTGAGCGGCATCGAAGAACCCACGGAAACGTACTTGGCGGATCACAACCAAGAGGACTTCGCCGTTGAGATGCTGAATAGGGTCACGCTGGAAGAGGCGGCCTACCCCATCGCAGCAGCGCTGCTTGCCAGAGGCTTCTACTCGCTAAGCGACATAAAGAAAGTCGAACCTGCCACCTTCTACAAGCTCATGGAAAACAGGATCACCGAGTTTGAAGCGAGCTACCGCGATGTCAGTCTCGAACTGAGGGAATACAAAAACACCTCCTACACGTACCAAGGACAGTCGCATACAGCGCTCCTCGTGAAGGATGGCGAAAAAATCAATCTTTCCTATATGGAGGAAGGCCGCAAACCCTCAGCTGATGATGAAGTCGCTGTCAACAAAGTCTATGCCGACAAGAACGGCCTCACCATCGGGGACGCCCTCATCATCAAAAACAAAAGCTACCGAGTGACGGGCTTTGTGCTTTTCCCGGACTACACCCTTCCTATGTTCGATGAAACCTTCAACTTGGATACCGGGCTGCAGACGCTGCTGCTCATGTCTGATAAAGAATACGAGAACTTCGACGACAAGGAGAGTTTCCGTTTAGCCGGCATGAACCTGACCGAGGAGAGCATAGACACCGCCTACGACAAAGATGCGTTGCCTTTCGTAAGCCAGATTACGGATACGCAGACCAGCATGAGGAGCGGGGCCATCTATGATGAACTGACCCAAGGAAAAGTCATGGCTTTGGGACTCAGTGTCTTCATCGCGGCCATCGCCGTCATCATCGTATCGATCCTGATCTACAACCTGCTCCATGCCGAAAGAGGCCAGATTGGCATCCTCAAGGCGCTCGGCTACCGCCGTTCGGAAATAGCCCGGCCCTATTTCGTCGCGATGATGGTCTTCGCCGCCCTTATGCTGATCCTTGGCTACTTCCTCGGAACGCTCTATTCCGAGCCGTTGAAAAAATTGTATCTGGATTTCTATCTCCTGCCCCAAGTCAAAATCGCCCAGAGCTTCACCGTCTTCGCCACTGCGATCCTGGTGCCGCTCCTGTTCTTCTCCTTGGTTTCCTGGATCATCATCTACCGCATCCTCGGAGAGAATGCCCTGGAACTGCTGAAGCCGCATGAGGGCAAGTCGATCAACCGGATCGGCAGGTACCTCAGCCGGGTCCTTTCGAAGGCGAAAGGCAGCACAAAATTCAAATACCTGCACGCCATCAAGAGCACCGGTAGTTTCTTCATTTTCTTTCTGGGCATCATGTTCTCGACGATCCTGATGAGCTTTTCCTTCATGATGGGCGGCATGGTCGATCGGATGACGGTCGACTACCTGAATAAGGTCGACTACGAATATGAGGCCTATCTCGATGTCACGCAAAGGCTGCCCGAAACGCGGCCCGGCGACGAAAAATTCCTCATCTATCCCTTTGCTTCCCTCGACGGCAACGTTGTATCGCTGCAAGGGCTGTCTTCACGCAACAAACTTTACAGCCTGTATGATGAGGAAGGCAATGACATAACCGTAAATATCCAGAACGGCGCCGTGATCACGAAACGGCTCAGCATCAAGCTCGGTGTCGTAGAAGGCGATACCATCCGCCTGGAAGTGAACGACGACACTTTCCCCTTTCTTGTCAAAGGCGTGACTGATGAATACATTTCCGACAAGGTGTACCTGAACATCGAAAAGCTCAGCAATATGTTGTCGGAAAACAGCACTTCGCGCCTGTACAGCGGCATCTATTCGCTCAAAAAGCCGTCCGATGCCTACTACAGCACAATCATCAGCAAGTCGGGACTCATCGAACAATCGAAGGCGATGTCCAACTACACGCAGTTCATCTCGAACGTCATGATCGGTGGATCCGCAATCATCGCCGCGAGCATCCTGTTCGTGCTCACTTCCTTTACCGTAGAAAAAAATTACTATGTGATTTCGTTGCTCAAAGTGATGGGCTACAAACGCCGGGAAGTCAATGCGATGATTTTGAACAGCTATTTTTTTTATGCCTTGATTTCCTATCTGATCAGCCTTCCCATTGCCTTGGGTATACTGAACCTGATGATGCGGTTCTTCACGGAGGAATACGGCGTCATCCTGCCGCTGCAGTACAGACCGATTTTCCTGCTGCAGACATTGTTGATCCTGGTCCTCATCTTCTTCGTCGGCACCTACATAAGCAGGCGAAAAATCGCCAAAATCCCACTTCAGGAAGTACTCAAATCCTATCAGGAATAAGCTTATCGGGAAGCTTTTTGTTAGTTAGCCGCTGACTTCTATAGTAAAATATAAAAACTGGACGACCTCGTATAAATATTCATTCGGGAAGTGATACTATGGAAAAGAAAAAGAGAAAGAAGTTCATCAGCCTTGCACTGATTGGCAGCATGATGACAGGGGCGGTCACGCTCGGCCTCCTCACAAAGAACGGAAAAATCGAACGGTTAGCTTTCGCTGAAGAAACGAACACGGAAGCCAGCCTCGGTTCATTTAAGTCGTTGAAAGATGAATTGTCCAAACACCCTGAACTGTACCAAGCGGTTTTTGAAGAGCATGGTGTCGACCCGGAAGAAAATACTTATGTCATCCCCGGTATGGATGAAACATTGACGCTCCATCATGAACACGAAGAAACGGACATCTGCACCACTATGACGCCGCAAGGGTTGGCCGTGAACCAAGATTACCTGTTTATTTCGGCCTATTGCTACACCAAAAAGCACAATTCCGTCATCTATGTGTTGGACAAAAAAAGCGGATCCTTCATCAAGGAAATCGTCCTGGATGGCATCCCGCATGTAGGCGGCCTCGCCTTTGACAACAACCATGAGTTGCTCTGGGTCACCTCGGAAAAAGGCGACACCGCTCAAGTCATCACTCTGTCTTTGAAGGACATTGAAGCCTATGATTTCACGGATTCCGCTGAACCGATCGCATATACCGATAGCATCAACCTGCCCGACATCAAGCGTGCTTCAACCATCACGGTCCACGGCGATGATCTCTACGTGGCGCATTTCGATGACGAAGAGACGAGTGTTATGCACCGCTACCTGATCTCCACAACAGAAAACGACAACGGAGAGAAAGTCCATGCACTGGATACCGGAAAAAGCACGGAAGAAGCTTCTCCTGACGATGTCGATAAAATAGGCAAAGAGATCCAAGGACTGGCTTTTCATCAGGAAAAGCTGATGCTGTCACGCTCTTCCGGCAGAAAGCATGACTCAACCCTGCTTTCCTTCAACCGTCTGGAGGAAGACGAGAATTTCACGGACAGGAATGCCAGCACCGAAATCATCATGCCCTCCTACATGGAACAGGTCGTCGTGGATGGAAAGCACCTATACATCCTCTTCGAATCCGGGGCGTATCCTTATCGCGACCACGGCAATCCGAGCATCGATCGCGTGCTGCGGATGAATATCGATAATCTTTTCGCAGAGTGACACTCACTTTTACGTGTGCGCTTGAAATGTTGTTTTCCATAAAAAATGGCTATCCACAACAGGCGCATACGCTCGTTGTGGATAGCCATTTTTTATATTGGTTGAACAAGAAACGTCATAAAATTTCTTGATTCACTCTTCAGCAGAAGTCAGTTCAATACGTTGATCGCCCTCCAACAATTCCCTTACGATTTTCATGTAGCGCTTGGAGATCGTGCTGAGCGGCCGCACTTTCGAATAGATGAAACCGATGGTGTTTTTTTGATCGACATCCATCGGTACCACGACAATATGATCCTGCGTATTCGATTTCAAGAGACCTGAACCGACCAAGTATCCATTCGTCACTGACAACAGATTTAATACGGTCGCACGGTCGCTTGCACTGATCCGCTGGGCATTTTGGTCGACTTGGATCGACTCTTCCATCAGTTGCAGTGTGCTATTTTTACTTTGATCGAATGAAATGACGGGGTACGGATGGAGCTCCTCCTGCGTAATTCTCTCCTGCTTCGCCAACGGATGGAACTCGCTGAGGAATACATGCGGCTGGAACGCGATCAGCGGATCGAATTTCAGGTCAAAAGCGTCGAGATGCTGCCTGATGACTTTCCCATTGAAGTCGTTCAGATAGATGAAGCCGACTTCGCTGACGGCATCCCGCACGTCTTCCATCACTTTCGAGGTGCTCGTCTCCAGGAAACGGAAATTCAGCGATTCTTCCTTTTTTTCCGAAACCAGTCGGGCAAACCCTTCCGAAGCAAAATCATAGTGCTGACTGGAAACCGAAAACAGTCTCCTGTTTTCGGTCGCATACAGATAACGGTAATCCAATTGGTCCGCTTGGGCTACGATCTGATCGGCGAATTCCAAAAGCATAGCCCCTTCTTTGGTTATTTCAATCCCTTTTTTGGAACGCTCGAAAATCTGAATGCCATATTCTTCCTCCAGATCTTTGATGCTTGACGACAGACTGGATTGCGCCATATATAATTGCCTCGCGGCCTCCCGAAAAGTGCCGTATTTCGCCACAGTTATGACATATCGCAATTGTTGCAGATTCATATTTTTGCCACCCCGCTCTATTTTCCGATGGGTTCCCATCATTTCCACAAAAAAAGTGCATGCGCGTCAACAAAACACACATGCACGAGTATTCATCATCATTTCAGCGCTTCACTTGGATGCGGATGCACAATCTGCCCCATAATCCCCTTTACAGAGCGGGCAAAAACGCCCGGTTGTGGAGATCAAAAGATGATAAGAATATTCCTGCATGTTTCTTACATCCGCACATACAACACATCATCTTCTGCATGGTTCTGCCTCCCCTTCTTTTCCTAATCGCTTTCTAATAAGATAGCGATTTTCCCGGCATCTGTCAATCATTTTCACTTTTTAGGCCTCATATGAATTTTCCGGTCACCGAATTCGGGTTTTTCCGGAGGTCGGATGGCGTTCCTTCCGCAATGATTCTACCACCGTCATCTCCGCCCCCCGGACCAAGGTCGATGATCCAATCCGCGGCTCCGATGATTTGCTGATTGTGTTCCACAACGACCACCGTGCTGCCGGAATCGACCATCCGATCCAATAATACCAGGAACTTCTCGACATCGAGCGGATGCAGGCCGGTAGTCGGTTCATCAATCAGATACAGATTCTTTTTCCCCTGATTTGCCAAGAGTTCCACGGCCAACTTGAGCCGTTGCGCTTCGCCGCCCGATAAAGTCGTTGTCGTCTGGCCGAGCTCAAGGTACCCGAGACCGACATCCTGCAGCAGCTTCAGGATGGCACTGATTTTTGGGGAATCCGCAAACAATTCCGCGCCTTCCTCCACCGACATTCCCAGCACAGCGGTGATCGAATGTCCACGATAGGTCACGAACAGAACATCATCCTTGAAGCGTCTGCCCGAACAGACAGGGCAAGGAACTTCCTGATCTTCAAAAAACAACAGGTTGTTTGTGACGACGCCCAAGCCTTCGCAGTAATCGCAGCGTCCCCCTTTCACATTGAAGGAAAAATAATTGGCTGTCATCCCTTTTTCAACGGCCGTCTGCTGCCGGCCGAAGATTTTCCGGATTTCCGTATAGGCATCAGAGTAGGTCGCGACATTCGAACGTTTCATTCGGGTGAGGGGTGCCTGTTCCACGATGACGATCCGGTCGAATGAGCCAGTCCCGCTCACCTGATTCAAATTCTGCGATTTTTCCGTGTCCCCTTTCGCCAGCACATCGAAAACGAGCGTCGATTTCCCGGAACCCGATACACCGGTGACACAAATGAGGCTGCCGACGGGGAAACGGACTGTCAGATTCCGGAGGTTATGCTTGTCCGCTTGCCTCACCTCGATGAAGGCACCCGATCCTTTACGGAAAATTTCGCGCGGTTCCGGCTTGCTGTTCAGATAAGCACCGGTGACGGATGTCGCTTGTCCCTTGATTTGCTGCAGCGTTCCTGACCCGATGACTTCGCCCCCGTATTTCCCCGCTCCCGGACCGATATCGATGAGGTAGTCCGCGGCTTCCATGACGGCTGTGTCATGTTCGATGACGAGCACCGTATTCCCTTTATCCCTCAGCGACCGCAGCACAGTCAGGAGCCCTTCTGTATCTTTTGGATGCAGACTGATTGTCGGTTCATCCAGGATGTAGATGACACCCGTCAGATCCGAATCGAGGACCGCCGCCAAGCGCAGCCGTTGCGCTTCCCCTCCCGAAAGCGTCATCGTCTGCCTGTCGAGCGACAGGTAGCCCAATCCCAGCTTCAGGATCCGTTTCAGTTTGGTCTTCAGATCCGTCACATAGACCCCCGCCAACAGTTGTTCCGAATGCATCAGGTTTGCATCAAGTCCGCTGATCCAATCCATAAGCTCTTTCAATGATGACCCGGACAGTTCAGGCAAGCGCGTCCCGTTAACCGTCACGCTCCTGCTCAGCTCGTTCAGCCGTTCCCCATGGCATTCCGGGCAGATGACAGATTCAAAATAGTTCTCCCGGAGTTTCGAAGCCCCTTTTTTTTCCGCCATTCTGCGCCAAAGGTTCGGCAACACCCCTTCAAAGCGGCCTTCCGCAACCGTTCGGGGCACCGGCACATCTGGGAACAGCCGATGCATTTCTTCACTCTCGGCCCCCTGCAGCAGCAGTACGTGCTGCGCCGGTATAAAGTCTTTCACTGGTGTATTTATCTTTAGCCGCATGCCGTAATGGTCACATGCAGCATAGAACGACTCCAGCTGATAATCCCGGTAACGTTTTTCCCAAAAAACGACTGCACCCTCTTCAAGTGAAAGTTCTTCATGGAGCACCCGCTTCTCATCGATCGTCAACGTTTCCCCCAAACCCAGGCAAGTTGCGCAAGCACCTTCTCGGGTATTGTAGGAAAAATGGGTGCGGGTCAGCTTCTCTATCCGCTGATCGCAGTGCGGGCAATACTGGAACACCCTGAAGTCATCGGCGCTCTTTTCGGTTTCCTCACGACAATCGGCCGAACTGATTTTCTTACCGCAAGCCGGGCAGTGTCTGGAACTTAGCTTCTCGAACAGCATTCGCAGATCGGTATAGATGTCCGTGACCGTCCCCACCGTCGAACGCGGATTTTTATTGTAGTCCTGTTGCTGAATTTGGATAGCGGGAGATACATTGCGGATCGCATCAATGTTCGGTTTGCGGATTCCTTGGTAGCCGATTGCTTCCAGATATTGGCGCTGGCATTCCTGATAGAGCACATCCATCGCCAGCGTCGTTTTCCCGGAACCGGATACCCCTGTAAGGACAATCCATTTATTCCGGGGCAAATCCACGGTGATGTTCTTCAGATTCCCTTCCTTTGCGCCGATGATGCTGATATGGTCCATGCATGCTCCCCGCTTCCTTTTGATTCTTCTGTTTCAATTATATGCCACTTGCTGCGTTTTTGTCCTGATTATGCGGGATGGATGCCCTGTTTTCTGTTATACTTCAAAAGAGACGACCGCGGCAATCAGGCGGCGAACAGAGTCAGGAGCGAACGATATGAAAAAAACAAACCAGCAAAGACCCATCAATAATAAACGCAATCGCCAGGACAAGGCGATAGAACCCCAAAAAAACCCATCCACCAAAGGGGTTACGCAATACCCAGTGACCGAACCAAGCGAATTGTTGCCCTTTTTGCTGCAGATCCTCAGCAAGCAAAGCCGCAATTCGGTCAAATCGATCCTTACCCGCGGACAAGTGACTGTCGACGGCAAGGCCATCACCAAACACAACCACCCATTGGAACCCGGACAGACTGTCGGCATTTTGGCAAATAAGGAAGCCATCAAAAAAACGTCCCTGTCCGGCCTCAAGATCCTGTTTGAGGACGAATCGATCATCGTGATCAATAAGGATGCCGGCCTGTTGTCGATGGCAACCGACGATCCAAAAGAACCGACCGCTTACCGCCAATTGAGCCACTACGTCAAAGAAGACAACAAAGCGAACCGGATATTTGTCGTGCATCGCCTGGACCGGGACACATCCGGCGTCATGCTTTTCGCAAAATCCGAAGAGCTGAAAGAGAAGCTGCAAAATGGTTGGAAGGAACTCGTCAAAGAACGCATCTATACCGCTCTTGTCGAGGGCGAGATCAAGAATGAGTCCGGCACCATCTCCTCATGGCTGACCGAGAGCAAGGCCATGAAGGTCCATTCCAGTCCGAAAGACAACGGCGGCCAACATGCCGTGACCCATTACCGCAAGATCCGAGCAAACAAAGAATATTCGCTCTTGGAGGTGCAATTGGAGACCGGCCGGAAGAATCAGATCCGCGTCCACATGGAATCCTTGGGCCATCCGGTTGCCGGAGACAAGAAGTACGGTGCCCACACCAATCCCATGAAACGTTTGGGGCTGCACGCTACCACACTAGCATTCCTCCATCCTGCAACCGGCGAACTCGTCCGCTTCAGCGCGCCGGTGCCGAAAGCTTTCCTGTTGTATTCGAAATGACAAAAAACATGATTCCCCGCAAAGGCGAATCATGTTTTTTATTTTTATTTATTGCGGACGCGATGCATCTGAAATAAATCGCCAAAAGCGGTTTGGCGGGCTAAAATACAGCCTATCCGCGGTAGCGCAGCGCCAAGCCTTTCAGGAAATTCCGTGCATAACGGTCGCCGCAAGGTTTGTAATTGCGGTGCCCTTCTTTGCGGAGGACCGCGCTCAATTCGCTTTTCGATACGGTAACGCCAACCGATTCCAGGATTTCAAGCATGTCTTCGTTTGTCAAAGTCAGCGCGATTTTGACTTTCTTCAGCAGCAGATTGTTGACGTTCCCGTTGTTCAGCGTAAATTCCGGTTTTGATTCCGTTTCGCCGGGCTTCGCTTGTGCTTTGCCGCGTTGGGAAGTGATGAGTCCGTTCAAGAACGATTCCAAGGTCGCATTGTCGCAAGCCAGTTGATCGTCTTCCGATGGGGCTGCAGCTCCGGCAGTATCCGTCGCTTCATCCTTTTTTGGATTTTTGAGCATTTTTTGCACTGCTTCCTTCGTCAATTCGAGTCCGCCCAAGCGGAATACTTCGACCATATCCGCATCCTTGATGTCCAGCGCATAGCGCAGACGGATCAATATATCATTGTTATCCATAATTAGCCTCCAAATTTTCCTTTTCAATTATCCTTTTCCAGTATACCCTGTTGTCCTATGGAATGCATGCCTTATTCGTTTCTCTTTTTTTAAATTTCCCTCTTCACTTATCACGCAAATATGTTATAATCAAATATACGAGCAGGTGATTCATCTGTTTATTGGTTCCTTAGCTCAGCGGGAGAGCACTACCTTGACATGGTAGGGGTCGCTGGTTCAATCCCAGTAGGGACCATCAAGATTCAGCACATAATAGTAAGTAAAGAGACACAATCGAAAAAATTCGATTGTGTTTCTTTTTGTGTTCATTTCGGTCATTGCCTATTCATCATTCGGCCGCTTCCGGGGCTTCGCTCATCGTTGCATCCAAAAGATATTCGCCTTTGCTGCTGTTCCCCTCAGTGGCAAAACGCGCATCGAGATCATTGAAATGCCACCATTCCGAAGCCAGCGGTGTCAATCCGGCGTCCGTGCAGTAGCGCTGCAGGAGGATAGCTGCCTCATTCATCGTATCCGCCAAGGTGGATTGAAGCCACGCGGTCGGGGAACTGGATTTGACCGGTCCGGTGAACGTAGCCGAAGCCATGCTCAATTCATGGATGGTTGTCGGCATCGTGTATTCCGTGTAGCCCGTAATGGCGGTCGCGGCATAGTCGCCGACGATGATTTCCTGCTGTTCCGTTATTTTCGCCAGTGTGACATCGATGGCATAGCCCATCTGATGATTCGAAACGTTTGTCGCGATGAACCAGTTGGTGTCCCAAGGATAGGTGTTGATACCCGCCATCACTTCCGGATCGGTCGCAGCCAAATTCGTCAAGGCATCCACCGTCATCTTCTGGGCAGAAAATGGACGATAGCCCTCATAGATTACCAAGGAATTCCCTTCCGCCAAGGCGGCTTGTTGCGCTGAATTGATTTTCTTTGACATGCTGTAGAGCACCGGTACGATATCGGATACTTTGCCCAGACGCATATTGTATGCTTTCCCGTCATAAAGCGCCTGACCGGTTATGCCAGGGATCACTTTTCCGGAAGAAACGAACTTGGACGCGTACGTGTTGGTGTTGTTATAGATGATGGAAGGGATCACGTCCGGAAGGTTGATGAAACAATAAAGATGTTGCACCCAGCCTGACTCGGTTTCGGTCTGGACATACCACCAATCGCCCACTTCCTCCACCACTTCAAAAACGGATCCCGCTTCCAAAGTCGCGATCGACTCGGACCCGGCAGCGGCAGTCGCCTTCAGATCCATCAGAACCGAAGCATATCCGGTCGCTCCGTTGACGGGAAGTTCCAGGTCCCCTTCATACACCAACGGCTCCGGCTCTTCCGGATGGACCACCGTTGTGTCATCTTCAACTGATATATCTTCTTCTGAAGTCACCGCTTCGACAGCCGAACTCGCCGGAGCGCTCTCCGACTCCTCGGTTTCCGTCTGTTCATCCGAGCCGGAGCAAGCAGACAGCACCAAAGCCGTCAGGATGCCGATGACAGCGCGGCGCCAATTTTTAATGATTCTCATTTATATGCAGTCCTCCATTACGCGGATACGATCATTTTTACTAGTTCCAACAGCAACAGATGGAACGGATAGAAAGCATAGAAGCCCCATTTCATCACATTGGATTTCTTTCCTTGACGGCCTTTGTAGAACAGCAGCAGCGGGACGGCCAGAAAAATGCCGACTTGGTAGGATTGCGTCCAACCGCTTTCGCTGATGGAAGGGATGATGTGGAACAGAATCCCGATGACTGCAAAACTCAGCAGCTGCTTTTCGATTTGTCCTCTGAACAATCCAAAGAACAGGATCCATAAGACCGCTACATAATTCCAATCAGCTGGGACCGCCAACAGACAGCACAGCAAAACGATTGTTGCTTTAAGCGGAAGGGACCAGTCCTCCCGTTTTGCCGCTGCCAATGCCACCAATCCGAGCGCCAAGCCCCAGATGACGCTTGTGGCTTGCCACCATGGGAGCCCAAAATACCAGACATACGGAAAATGCGAGACTGCGGCAAACAACATCAACCGCACGATATATTTTTTCAGATTGGATGTGTAATGGTAGCCTTCCGCAATCATATAGCACATGATCGGTGCGGCAATCCGCCCCGCTATCCGCAGCGCCACGCCTTCAAGGCTGTCTTGCGGCACAAATACCGCAAAGATATGATCGAAAAACATTGCGAATATGGCAAGGTTCTTCAATGTATAGGATGATAGGTCTTTTTGAATCTCGCTAATGCCTTGCATCGGAGTACTCCTCACTGTACTTGGTTTCGCAGCGTTTGCTGTAAGCTGATCGACAGGCCTGTCTGCCTGTCCTTTCCCACAGTATAGGCTTCAGGGAGTCCGCCAATCCCCGAAAAAAAGCAAGATATTTGCGGGAAAACTTACGCATCCCGAAATTGGGTGCGCTCACATTTGTAAAACGCATGCAAGAAGCCATTCCGGACCAAATTGGACCGCTCATTTTATGTCGGATTGGACGGTTTCATAGCTCTTTTCATTTGCTAAACTTATCAGCAATATACGAAACGATAAGGAGGACTTCCTGATGAGATACAAACCGAATTACGCCCCGGGTCCGACAGAGGTACGCGAAAATGTGCGTTTGGCCCGCGCAAAAAGAACCAATAACAGCGACTTTGACAAAACGTTCGTGCGCTATTACCGCGAGGTCAGCCAAAAAATGGGGCGAGTCATGGGCACCACGAATGAGGTCCTGCTGCTTGCCGGCGAAGGGATCTTGGCTCTCGAGGCCGCTTGTGCAAGTCTGACAGAACCCGGCGATCGTGTGCTCGTGCTGGACAACGGCATCTATGGCGAAGGCTTCAAGGATTTCGTCAGCATCTATGGCGGCGTACCGGTCGTCCTGAGTTTCGATCACCGCAGCGGCATCCCTACAGAAGCGGTCCGCGCCTATCTGGAGAAGGATTCCGATTTCAAATATGCCACCCTGGTCCATTGCGACACGCCGACATCGGTACTGAACAACGTGGCTGAGTTATGTCCTTTACTGAAGGAATATGACATTCTGACGGTGGTCGATTCCGTCGCAGGAATGGTCGGCGAGCCGATCAATGTGGATGAAAACAAAATCGATATCTGTTGCGGTGGAACGCAAAAAGCCATTTCGGCCCCGGTTGGACTGGCCATCGTTTCCGTCAGTGAAGACGCCCAAAAAGCGATGGACGACCGCAAAACGCCTATCGCTTCCTTCTATGCAAATCTGCAGGTCTTCAAAGGGTACGCAGAAAAGGAATACTTGCCTTACACGACTTCTGCGGGCGATGTTGCGGCGCTCGATGCCGCTTTGGACAATATCCTGGAGGAAGGCATCGAGACCGTTTTTGCACGCCATGACAGGATTGCTTCCGCAGTGCGCGAAGCCGTCCAAGTGTATGGATTGGAGCTGTTCCTTAACTCCAACCGTTCCAATACCGTCACCGCCATCCGGATACCGGAAGCGATCGGCGCCTTGCGCCTGCAGGAGCAAATCAGCGAAACCTACGATCTGCTTGTCGCTACTTCATTGGCACAATATGCAGATGTAATCCTGCGCGTCGGCCATATGGGCGAAAATGCCTTCTTCGACAAATTAGTTTATGTTTTGACCATCATCGACAACGGTCTGCGCGATCTCGGATTTGCGGGAAAAGGCGATTTGGCCCAGCTATTCATCGCAAGCTATAAAGAAAACAATTAGGAGGATCCACTATGCAAAAAGCACAAGGTTATTCAAACACACGCACTTATGATTTGGTTTTGACGGCAATCCTGATTGCCCTCGTATTCGTCGCTACGGTCTTCCTGAACATCAAATTGCCTATCACGGCAAACGGCGGATTGATCCACCTCGGCACTGCGATGCTCTTCCTCGCATCCATCTTATTCGGTCCGAAAAAAGGCGCCATCGCCGGAGCAGTCGGCATGGCCATCTTCGATTTGATGGCCGGCTGGGTGCTCTGGGCTCCCTTCACGCTAATTACCCGCGGCTTGCAAGGCTATCTGGTCGGAAAATTGGCATGGTCGAAGGGCCGCCAAGGGAACAGCTTTGCCATGAATCTTTTGGCCACGCTGCTTTCGGTTCCCATCATGCTGGTCGGTTATTATTTTTGCGAATGGATCCTTTACGGAAATGCCATCACACCGTTCGCCTCGATCCTCGGAAACCTCGTCCAGAACGCGGTCGGGATCGCCATTTCCTTGCCGTTGTCGGCAATCCTGAAAAAAATGAACATCACTGCAAGATAAGGAATTGAAAAGGAGTCGGGCATAAATCCTAATTGGATCTATGCCCGGCTCCTTATTTTATTGTAATGGGTAATGGTTATTTTGCGTTCAGGTCCGGTTGATGGATTCCGAACAGATTCCCTTCCGTATCGAAATAATAGCCTTGCCAAGCCATCCCGGCCAGCGCATTCTTCGGCATCGCGACTTTGCCGCCATGCTCCAGGATCAGCGCTTCGGTCGCATCGTAATCTTCTGTCCCCATTGTGCACACAAAAGCGTTCAACCCTTGATTTGCCACGGGCGGAGCACTTTGGCGCTGCATCAAAGCGCCGTTGACGCCGGGTTCGCTCGCATCCCCTGTGATCGCCCCGAAATACGGCATGCCCGCAAACGCGGTCCAATCTTCGAATGTCCATCCGAAAACCGCTCCGTAGAAAAGCTTAGCCCGTTCCATATCGTCCACATGAATCTCAAAATGAATGACTCTTCCCATAATCCGATGACCTCCTATTTTTCGAAAAACAGTTGCTGCGGATGGCTTTTGCAGCTTGCAATTGGCAGCGTCTTTCCGGCAAAAAAATAGTTATCTGTGTTGGTCGACGAGGATCGGATTGCCGTCGGGATCCACAATGACAAAACTGCCTGGCCCTTTAGTATCCGGTGCGGCTTCCGAAACAAAAGTGATGCCCTTTTCCCGCAATTCCTCCTGCAGCTGGCGGACGTCCTTGAACGGATTCACTTCTTCCGCGTCGCTGTTCCAACCGGGATTGAACGTCAACATGTTTTTCTCGAACATGCCTTGGAACAGCCCGATGATGCAATCCTCGTTCTTCATGATCAGCCAATTCTGATCGATGTCCCCGCCGAATGTGCTGAAGCCCAATTTCTCGTAAAATGCCTTTGATGCATGTATGTCCTTGACCGTCAAACTGAGGGAAAATGCTCCGATACCCATGCTTATTCTCCATTCTGTTTTGGATTTTTTTACTTCTGATCCGGATCGTTCTGAAGTACGTCTCTTCATAGACCATTATAATTTCGTCGGATGCGAAAAGCTAATTTTAGCGGTTCATCCGAATTTTTCAGAAACTGAAATTGCGTGTGCGAAACAAACAACTCTATTTGATTGAAACGGGCGGCTCGGCCGGATACCCGGATTCCCTCTTCGCCAAACTTACGCGTTACCAACACACAGCAAAAAAACTGCCCCATTTAGAGACAGCCTGCATCGAAAGTATAAGTTATCCTGTTTTCTCAGAATGACTATTGCAAATAATCGCTCTTGGCTTTTTCCTGCGCATAGATGGAATACCCGCTGTTGAATACGTAGGCGACGGACACACTCGCAAAAAAATACGGCAATGTATCATATCCGAAGACTTCGACGCCTATGAATACGGGCGCTATGAAGGTGTTCGTCGCGGAGGCGAAGACGCTTGCGTAGCCCAACGCGGCTACAAATTCCGGCGGCAAACCGAACCATGGTGCCAGCCAATAGCCCAAACTTGCACCTATAGAGAACAACGGCGTGACTTCCCCGCCCTGAAAACCTGCTGCCAGAGTAACGATCGTCAGCATCAACTTCAATACCCAGTCGTAACCATAGATTGTGCCCTCCTGAAAACTGGCGCTGATCAGATTGGTGCCCAATCCCGAGTAGCGCCCCATATGCAACGCAAACAACACAATGGTCAGCAGAATGCCCACCACAAAAATCCTTCTATAAGGATCAGCTATCTTTTGCGCAAGCCAGCCTTTCGTGCCCTTCAGCAATTTGGCGAACAACCCGCCGACAGCGCCGAAGACGATGCCCAAGAGGATAACCTTGCCAGCGAACAAGAAATCCACCGGGACCGCTACATTCAAGTCCACCGAAAATTTTTCCAACCCGAGCAAATGCGAGGTATAGGAAGCCACAAAGGCGCTTAACGCTGCTGGGAAAAGCGCGCGGTATTCGATCATGCCGACCATCAGCACCTCCAAAGCGAAAAAGGTCGCCGCAATCGGTGTCTGGAACAAGCCCGCAAACCCGGCCGCCATCCCAGCAACCAATAGGATTTTTTTTGAATCTTGGAAAAGGAATTTTTTCCCGAAGTTATAGCCGACGGTCGCACCGATCTGCACGGCTACACCCTCTCGGCCAGCGCTACCGCCGAATAGATGGGTCAGCCAAGTGCCACCAATGACTAGTGGAATCAGCCGTTTCGGTATTTCTTCATCCTGCTTGTTCCCCGCGGAAAAGATTAACCCCATTCCCTTGTTGCTGTTTTTGCCGAATTTTTGGTAGACATAGACGATCACCAAGCCAGCAATTGCGAGGAACGGCAACAATCCTGCGATGTGCCGCCCGCGGAACTGAGTGATCAGAATGAGGACTTCGCCAAACAAAGCATCCAAGGCCCCCACCAGAATACCCATCAGGATTGCCGCAATTCCGTAAAACAGTATTTCTTGATAAACCGCTGATTTCTTTTCATCCATTGTTATATTCCTTCTTCTAATCTGATATTTTTCACTGCGCCTCTAGTAAGGCATCTTCCAATGATGATACCATGAAACCGATAGGAATATCTGGAAGTTATTGTCTGAATCGAACGCAACATTTGGATATAGAAAGTCAAATCTTTCATGAAACGGACCCATGCCAAAAAAAAGCCCGGAAGCCGCTGCCTCATCAATTGTGAGTCAGGGATTCCGAGCTTTTTGATTTGCGGCTATCCGTTCATGGGAAGCCGCTTGGACCTTATTTGCCGCTTGTTTGCGCTTGTTTTTTCTTCAAACGCTCTTGTTTGCGCATGTCGATCTCTTTGTAATACGCTTCCCATGATATTTCAATAGTCACGTTCTGCGAATTCGTATAGACGATGTTCTTCATATATTTCTTGCTCCTTCTTTAGCGTAACCATATGCGTACGCTACTATCTTTCAACCCCCTCATATATCCTTTTTTTCTGTACTCAGAGAAATCAAAAAGGCACTCAATCGAGTACCTTTCCGTCTCTACTTATTATCATAAGAAAGAAAAAGGTATTCCTGTACAGGAATCGCGGCTTTTTCACTATCAAATCTAAATCTTGGAAATTCATGTTGCGGGCACCACAGTGTGGCGCTACATATAAATTTAACTTCGCTTATTTTTGGTTCCGTTTGCCTGCAGCATCCGCTGCAGAATAGAGAAAAGCCATGGTTCCATACATATCAGTTGCATATGTTCTTGGACGTTGAAAGGTAACTATAACACGAATATCCGTTCGATGCAAGAGGAAAGATTTCCTGAATCAGTTCTTGTTCATCCCTTGCTTTTCGACGAAGTCATGCATGTACATGCGTTGCGGATGGGAGAACATCTCTGCCATCTGCCCGGTCCACGTGTCGCAACGTTCGCCTTCGGTCCGCGCTTGATAGTACTCTTGGATCTCTTCGTTGTACTGTTCAAGTTGTTCTTCATAGACTGCATTATTCTGTTGATACTCGTTCTCATGATAAATATGTTCGAAAGGCAGACGTGGCTTCTGATCGTTGATGCTGACCGGATAACCAACCGCCAGTCCAAAGAGCGGCAGCACTTTAGCAGGAATCTTCAGGAGTTCGCTGACTTTTTCGAGGTCATTCCGCAAACCGCCGACATAACAGATCCCGAGGCCCATCGCTTCAGCAGCCAGGGATGCATTCTGTGCAGCCAGGGATGCATCAACCACGCTGACCATGAATTTCTCGGTGCTCTCGAGCGAGGCTGCAACGTCCTTCCCTTCCATCTTTCCGATCATATCGTGGCGATGCAGATCCGCGCAAAACACAAAGAAATGGCCATTCTCGGCAACGAAATGCTGGTTGCGCGCGATTTTCGCCAATTCGCGTTTTTTGTCGGGATCCGTGACTCCGATGATGGAATAGGCCTGCACAAAACTCGAGGTGGAAGCCGCTTGGGCGCTACGGACGATCGTTTCTATCTGTTCCGGGCTCAAAGCCCTGTCTTCAAAATCCCTTACCGTGCGATGCGCTAGGATGCGCTCGATTGTTTCATTCATTTATTTTCCTCACCTTCAAGATAGCTTATATTGAATCCATATGCTCATTCTAAAGGAATCCAAAATCCACGTCCATCCAAACGGATCAAGGCACAGCATTCTGAGCAAGAAAAAAGTCCCAGTCTTTAGCCGCAAAAGCTAAGATTGGGACTGTATCGTTCAAAGCATTGAAGTTGAAATCCAATTGGCTGAATGGTTTTGCTGGAGATTATATTTTTTTGGCTTCTTTGATTGGGCGTTCATTTCCTTCAATCGCTCCGTCGCTCAATAATTTTTCAGCGACCAAAAACAGGATCGGCAAGAGCACGTCATCCGCATAACCGGCCATCGGGATAAAATCCGGGATGAGGTCGATCGGACTGATGATGTAAAGAATGATCCCCAACACCAGCCATTTTTTCTTGCCGTCGACTTTGGAATCGAACAGGGAAAGGATAAGTGACTTAACTTTGCTAAAAGGTGTCAGACTGATTTTCTTTTTTACTTTCATTATGCATTTTCCTTTGCTGATTGATTTGGACAACCTTTCCTAAGACACACATAACGCTATGCCTCGTCTGGTTATCGTGAACAAAGTATACTGCTTATTTAAAGTATATGAATCAGTCTCAAGGATGATTTTTCCGCCTGCCAAAATGCATCAATTATGCCCGACAATCAAATGCGGGACATACGGTTCTTCCAAAAAAGCGACTTCATCATCGGTCAGCTTGAGCGATACGGCTTCCATCGGTTTATCCAAATGCTCCAGTTTGGTGGCTCCGATGATGGGCGCTACGACCGGTTCCTTCTGCAGGAGCCAAGCCAAGGCGATTTCGACGCGGGAAACACCTCTGTCGGCGGCTATCTGAGCCAACCGTTCGACGATGATCCTGTCCTTATCGGCAGTGGCATCGTACTTCGAACGCGCTACATTGTCCGTCTCCATCCGTTTGGACGTCTCCGACCAGTCGCGCGTCAGGCGGCCGGATGCCATCGGGCTGTACGGGGTGATGGCAATTTTTTCTTCCCGGCAAAGCGGCAGCATTTCCCGTTCCTCTTCGCGGTAAAGCAGGTTCAGATGGTCCTGCATCGACACGAAGCGCGTCCAGCAGTTCTTTTCCGCTACATGCAGGGCTTTTTGGAACTGCCACGCATACATTGCGGAAGCTCCGATGTATCGGGCCTTACCGGATTTGACAACATCGTGCAGGGCTTCCATCGTTTCCTCGATCGGTGTATTGTAGTCCCAACGGTGGATGATGTAGAGGTCCACATAATCCATATCCAAGCGTTTCAGACTATTGTCGATTTCGCTAAGGATGGACTTGCGGGACAGCCCAGAACCGTTCGGGCCCTCGTGCATCTTGCCGTGGACCTTCGTCGCGATGACCACCTCGTCACGCTTCGCAAAGTCCTTGATGGCGCGTCCAAGAATTTCTTCGCTTCTTCCCAAGGAATAGACATTGGCGGTATCAAAGAAATTGATACCCAACTCCAAAGCGCGCTTGATAATCGGTCTGCTTTCCTCTTCCTTTAGCGCCCATTTATGCAGCCACGTATCCGGATCCCCGAAGCTCATGCAGCCCAAGCAGATCCTGGATACGTCCATCCCTGTGTTGCCGAATTTCACATACTCCATAACTAAGTTCCTCCTTTGCTTACCCTTTTCTCAAAGTGAATGGCTGTCCCGGTGCGTTGGCGTGGATCCGTTCCGGGTTCACTACACTGCGGTACAAAGATTGCGGATCGGCGTTGAATACGTTCATTTCCGGCGCATCCACCGTGCCCCAATGGCAAAGGATCAGATGCGCATCAGGGTAGGTGTTCGCCATTTGGATGGCCCCTTCCAAGCCGATATGCCATTCGTTGTCGGAAAAATCGAAGAGGATCGCATCCGGCTGCGGCATCTCCAGGTGCTCCTTCATCAGGCGGGAATCGCCCGGTGCCCAGATGATGCCATCAGGCGTTTCAATCCAAAAGCCGCAGTAATCCTCCAACCGGAATACCCGGTAGTTGTATTTCGCTTTTTCATTCTGCCAGGCATGGTCCGCCGGCGTCAGCATTATTTTGGCCGGACCGATTTCGAACGTGTCCCCGATATCATGCCCTTCTGCCGGAAAACCTTCCGCTTGCATCAATTCAGCCACATAATGCGGTCCGTGGAATGCCTTGGAAACATGCTCCATCGCGTGCAGCGACGGCACGCTGTAATGGTCATTGTCGCAATGCGTGATCAAGACCGCATCCAGATGCGGAACCTTTTCAGGCGCAATCGGCATGTCGATCAAAAGCGGCATATCGAAGTCCTTCAGCATCGGATCCATCATGATGCAAGTGCCGCGGGTGTTCACGAACATCCCGCCGCTGCCCAGCCAGCGGACTTCCGTGTGGTCGATCGGTTGAAAAGCTTCTTCTCCAAAAAACACGGTAGGTGGTGGAACGGCTTGTTTGGGTGTTGCCATTTGCTTTTCCTCCTTCTGGCCCGGTCAATCCGAACCGCTGCAGACTATCTTATAGTGTTATCTTAACCCTGTTTGAGCGCCAATGCCAATAGTTGTTTCGTATCCTTAATCATGCCTTGAAGGCATTCTTTAACTCCTCGATGAACTTCGCAACGACCGGCGGGAAAGTCTGGTATTTTTTCCAAACGATCACGACACCCGTTTCCAATACGGGATCCAACAATCTGAAGCAAAGCGGACCGTCCTCGCTGTCCGGAATAAGCTTTTCCAGACAAAGCGCATATCCCAGGTCCGCCTCCACCATGAGGGCTGCGTTATAGATCAGATTATAGCTGCCGATGATGTTCATTCGATCGAATACGTCCCCGAACCAGTTCACCAATTCATTGCGGACAATCGATCTGCCCGCGACCAAAATCGGATAAGGCAAAAGATCATCCGGATTGATTTCCGCGTTTTGCGCCAGCGGACTGTCTTTTCTCATGAGAACGCCCCATTTTTCTTTTTGCGGAATCCTAAGGAAGTCGAACTTTTCGACGTCCACCGGTTCCGTCAACAGACAGATGTCCAGCAGTCCTTTATTGGCACGGTCCTTGATTTCGTCGGCATCCGCACTATAAAACTTGTAGGTGACCTGCGGATAATCCAGACTGAATCGCTTGATATGCTCGGCTAGCAGCCGCATGAATTGCGTTTCGCCACCACCAATCGCAATTTCACCGTTCATGAGCGGCTTCTGCTGCTTCAGTTCTTTCTCGGTCCGATTCGTCAAATCCAGGATTTCTTCCGCCCTGCGCTTCAGGAGCAGGCCCTCGCTCGTCAAAGCGATTTTCCTTTTTCCGCGTCGGAATAACTGGACGCCCAATTCCTCCTCCAGTTGCATCATCTGCCGGGACAACGTCGGCTGCGTGATGTGCAGTTTCTCGGCAGCGCTGGTGATGTTCTCCTCATAAACAACCGTCAAAAAATAATGCATGACCCTTAATTCCATAATTACCGTGCTCCATTTACTGATTATTTCGCCAGTGAAGGCGTTCACACTTCCATGATGACACAAGTACCCCAATCCGACAAGCGGGAACATCTGTCAGAAAAAAGCTGCAGAATCGCATCCATAGCGCGACTCTGCAGCGTTTCCCATTACCCTGAATATTCTTTTTTGTACAATTCCACGCCTTCGACGAAGCGCTGAATCCCATCCTCCAGAAGCGCCTTCGGGCAGGCATAATTCCAGCGGACAAAACGCGAGCCATTCCCGCCAAAGATATCCCCTTCGGAAAGGTACAATCCGGTTTTCTCCCGGATGAATGCGCAAAGTTTCTTCGTGTCCTCCGTTATCGTTGCGCAATCGATCCAAGCCAGATAAGTTGCCTCAGCCTCGACCACATATACTTCGGGCACAAGTTGTTTCAATGAACTGATCAGAAATATTCGGTTCTCTTCCAGATAGTCCTGCAATTCCTCCAGCCATTCTTCCCCTTCGTCGAAAGCCGCTTCAGCCGCTTGGATCGCGAATGTATTGGGCTCCGCCACTTCATCCGTGTTGATCCCTCTGTCCACCAGTTTTCGGATTTCAGGATTCGGGATGACGATCGCCGCTGTCTGCAGCCCGGCAAGATTGAACGCTTTCGTCGGAGCAACGCAGGTGATTGTCCGATCAGCAATTTCCTCGGAAACGGAGGCGAAAGGGATGTACGCATGGTCGATATGCGTCAGATCGCAATGGATTTCGTCGCTCACAACCAGCACATCATGCTTGATGCACAGTTCGGCGATCCGTTCCAGCGTCGGCCGGTCCCAGACTTTGCCGATCGGATTGTGCGGATTGCAGAAAATGAACAGCGCAGTCGTACTGCGGGATAGTTTTTCTTCAAGATCCGCGAAATCGATGGCATAGCTTCCATCTCCATAGTGCAGTTCGCTTGCCAAGACTTTCCTCCCATTGTTCAGGATGGAATTGTAGAAAATGTTGTAGACCGGCGAAAGCACAACGATGTCATCGCCTATTTCCGTCATTTTCCTAACAAGCGAAGAGATGGCCGGGACGACGCCTGTGCAATAGAGGATCCATTCTTTTTCCATGGTGAACTGATGCCGCCTCTGCCACCACCTGATGATGCTTTCCCGGAAACTGTCCGGGACGGTGTTATAGCCGAAAGCGCCTTGCTTCAGGCGTTTTTCGATGGCGTCGACAACAGCCGGCGCCGTCCCGAAGTCCATGTCCGCCACCCACATCGGCAATTCACCCGCTTTGACTTCCCACTTGTATGAGTTGGTATTCCGTCTATCGATGACCTGATCAAAATCGAATGGCATATTCCCGGTCCTCCGCAAGCTGGTATTTGGTATTCTCGGCGGCGATTTCCGTATCGTCAACGATCAGCTCCCCGATTCCAGTAGCGGTTATCGTACCGCTGATCGGATTTTTGATGCTGTCGATACGGCTGTTCGCTTGAATGTCGACCGTCGAATATTCGAACGCCAGATCGGTGTTGATGAGCGTGCAATTCTCCATCTTCACGTTTTTCATGTAGCACATGCCTTGGTTGCTCTCGATGATGCAGTCGATGAAGGTGATGTTTTTCGAATTCCAGCCCAGATATTCACCGATGATCGTCGAATCCCTTACGACCACATTCTCGCAGTTCCAGAAAGCATCTTTTGAAAGCAATTTGGCATGTGAAATCTCGATATTCTTGGCACCGTCAAAGGCGTAGTTGCCTGACAACGTAAAGTGCTCGATCTGGATGTTTTCGCTGTTCATCGCAAAATAGTCGCCTGCTGCGTTTACGTGTTTCAGCGTGATATCGTTGCAGTTCCACAACGTCTCTTGGGCATTTGGCAGTTCCACACGTTCCAGTGTAATATCTGTTGCTCTTCTGAATGTCTTGGGCGCTTGGATCATGCTGTCGGTGATGATGATGCCATTGGTATACCAAATGCCGGAACGCGCAGTTTCCACTAAAGTGATGTCATTTGCCTGGATATTCCGCGCATACCACAATGGATATTTCCAGCGGAAAATCGTGTTGTCGAGTACGATGTTGCTGCTTTCCTTCAAAGGGGACTCCCCGTCCGCAAAAACTGAATGGCTGATCTGCAGGTCTGCTGCTTTGAACAGGGCCCGCTCCCCGGCGAATAGCTGTTGATTTAGATGTTCCATATTTCTTGACCCCTCTCTTATACAACAAGAGCGTACACCTTAACCTTGACGTTAAGTCAAGCGGAAAAAAATAAGCCCACCAAGCGGCGGGCTTATTTCATGCTTATTTGGTGCTTTTTTCCTTCTCGGCTTCCGGTTGGGGGCTGAAGTTAACGGTTTCCCCTTCAAGGCGCTCTTCATAGAAATCGATTTTGTTTTCGATCACTTCAAGATTGTGCATCAATACTTGGATATCTTTTTCCAACAAACCTCGCCGCTTCTCCAAGAGTTGCATCCGTTCCAGCATCGTCGCATCCCCTTCAGCACGCCAAATGGTGTATTGCTTCAGTTCCGCCATCGACATGCCGGTGCCTTTGAGATGCAGGAGAAAAGTTACCCATTTCAAGTCCTGATCGGTGTAGACACGCAGGTTATTCTCATCGCGATCCGGTTTCAGCAGACCTTCATTTTCATAATAGCGCAGCGTCGACACAGGCAAACCGATCATTTTCGAAAATTCTCCGATTGAATAGGACATGCAATCCCACCTCCATTTATTACGCATACTATAGCACTATTTTTTAGTGAAAGGAAAAAGCATTGGAACTCTTTTGGTGTACTCTTCCCATCCATCGTATTTCTCCATATTTTTCTCCAGTAATGGAGTTGATACTTTGATTAATACGGTACTCATCAAAATAGGTGAGATCACTAATAATAAATAATAATAAGGGTTGATGGAATCAGTAAAGAACAACGTAATGCCACTAGCATATAATCCAATCCAAATTAAGATTTCACCAAAATAGTTTGGATGACGTGTGACGGACCATAATCCTGATTGCAGAAGTGAATGTGTTTTTTTATTGATGTGTTGTCTTAGTTGTTCATCACCCACCACTTCAAAGAACAGTCCTACCAGCGCAATGAATAATGCAGCATAAACAAAATAGCGGTGAGCTGAATCAAAACTAAATTCGTTGTATTTGATTACCACATAGCTCGCAGATCCAACGATAAAGTTAATGATACCTTGAACCACAAACACTCTAAAAAAGGCGGTGACGACTACTTTATCACCCCATTCTTTACGCCACTGTGCGTATCTGAAATCTTCGGGTTTCCCATAATTTCTTTTTAATAAACGGAGTGATAACCTAAGGCCCCACACACTAATAAATCCAACAATAGCATACGATAAAACTGTGGGATTTTCAGTCACAAGCAGTGTAAGCCAGCTCCCCACAACAAACCCCATCCCCCAACCAATATCGACAATTGAATTGTTTTTAATTACTGTTGCGATAATAAAGATTATCGTAAAATAAACAAAGGTAAAAATTAATGGGACAAGTAGTCCATCTAAACCTATATTCGTGAATCCTTGCGTCGCTATTGCTAACGTTGCTATAAATAATAGCGTATAAATTACAATCCTTTTCTTATCCATATTCCACCTCTTTCAAATTTTTATACATCGTACCCTACCCCAAAAAAGCAAAAAAATTTAGCTAGTTCTATCAATAAAATGTGCTACTCTCATTATACACTAATATATAATAAGCAATCGAATCAAAGCTTTAAAATGCAGCCCGAATTTTTTATCCTTTTAATTGGAACGCGTTCTCGTTAGGATCTTACCTCCAATAAAGTAAATGGTTGCACCTAATACAGCTGACAAGTAGATAACTAAATTATTTAGACTTACACCCCCAAAGACAAACAGCAAAAAAACCGTTGCACTATACAAAATTTGACTTGCTACTCGTTTAAATCTGTTCACGCTATTCCCTCTATCATCTTTGGTTTCATCTTTTGGTAAAAACCAAAATAATATAAGCGATAAACCTAATACAGCATTTACAAATAGGGTTATAGCATTTGAATAATCTATACTGTTGAATGATAAATAGTTTGTAAACACCCGATCTACTGCAACAATTCCTATACTGATTGCAATAGCTACCCATGCTTCTCTCGTTTTTTCTCCCGTTTTTATGCTAAAGACCATAGCTAAAACAACTATCATTAAATAGATACTGTTTCCGTTATTGAATGATAGGTAGATAGTAAGTCCTAGCACTGAAAATATATCAAACGTAGTCAGCTCTTTTCCTGTAATTCCATTTACGATCCTCATAAGTAAAAGTATCCAAACAACCACTAATAGATGGACACTTTCATAATAAAGTAAATTTAAAAGTGAAAAGGCAGCAGCTAGAAATGCTGAATACTCATGGTTTGGATCCAGTTCTCTGACGAGTGCCCACGTTAAAAAAACGCCAAAGCCTATATAAACCCCCGATAAAACATTGCTGGTTAACATCCAGCCTGTAGCAGCAGCTAATACTGACGATAGCACTATCATCTGATTTGTTTTATAACTAAAATCCATCTTTCTTCCCAATGTAAACATATATCCCCTCCTCAATAAATACATTATATCCTAATTTTAGATAACTAATGAGCAACTCGGCTTCCTGTCAAATGGTGTTGATTCGATTTGAGGATAAAGGCTTATTTTTCCCCTTTTAGGTGATTCTCCTAGTAATGAAGCGCAGACGTAGAGATGCCTACCATTTCTGAGACCTCTCCAATTAAATAGGCCGCACGTCCACCTCCATTTTCAACAGTTACTATAGCACGCTATTTTGAGAACGGACCAAAAATGTTGGACTCGCCCTTGACTTAAAGTGCACTCTAGGTAGTATGCTGAGTCTAACATTCCTAAGGAGATGATTTTATGGCAAAAGTTACAGCAGGAAGAGATTTATTAGGCGATTTTGCACCGAAATTTGCTGAATTGAATGACGATGTCCTGTTCGGGCAAGTCTGGTCGCGGGAAAAGGAATTCGCGCCGCGAGATCGTTCCATCGTCACCGTCACCGCATTGATCACGGGCGGAAACTTCGAGCAGCTTCCGTTCCACTTGAACAAAGCGAAGGACAACGGCATTACAAAAGAGGAGATAGTAGAAATCATCACCCAGCTCGCCTTCTATGTCGGCTGGCCAAAAGCATGGTCCGCATTCAATATCTCAAAAGAAATATACAAAGACTGATTTAGAGGAGGAATAATTTATGTCAAAAAACGAAGAAGTAAAAAAAGGCGTCATTTTCCCGATCGGGGATGAAAACACAGCTTACGCGCAGTACTTTGTCGGTCAAAGCTATTTTAATGCACTGGTTGCCGATCCCGAAGTGGCTGTCGGCGTCGGCAATGTGACCTTTGAACCGGGTTGCCGCAACAACTGGCATATCCATCACGACGGCTACCAAATCCTGTTGGTCACCGGCGGAGAGGGTTGGTATCAGGAAGACGGAAAACCCGCCCAATCATTGAAGCCTGGGGATGTCATCGTTACGCATGACGGCGTGAAACATTGGCACGGTGCCGCCAAGGACAGCTGGTTCGAGCACATCGCCATCACTGCAGGAAAGCCGGAATGGCTGGAAGCTGTTTCCGATGAGTTTTATGAGGCGCTTCATCAATAAGTGCACAAAAAAGAATGTCCGGCCTTGAAAAAGGGGCCGGACATTCTTTTTGTGATTGTATTTTATTAGTGAAAGAGATTTGCGGTGTCCGTTAGTCGGGGGAAATACTGGTTACTGGTCCTCAGCTCCGGCGAGGTGGCTGCCGGACGGAGGACACTGTTCGGAACCGACCGCACCTCCTGCGAAGCCGAACTCGCCGGAGATCACAACCAAGAATGTGCCGAACTTCGGCGAAGCCTCCGTTCACCGGAGGAGAACACCACAGTCAGTCGCCCTCCAAACGGAAATTTTTCGTCGCATCAATCTTCCACTATGTAGATAGCCGCTTCGTTGCCTGTATGGTTGGCGGCTACGATGATGTCCCGATCCGCCTCGTTCACAACCATGATATTGGATGGGCCGCAGCCTTTGTCGACGATTTCCGTCTTGAATTCGCCGTCCACATATTGAATGTAGAACAGGTCGCAGTTTTCGCGGCGGATGCCGCCGACAAAGCTCGGTACACCCCTGAGCGTGGTGCCCACCAATGTATGGGCGAAATCGATTTTATGCGGATATTCATAGACCGCTTCGTATCCGGATGCCGTCTTTTTGTAGATTTTGATGCTGTCGCCATGGAAAGGTTCGATTGTGATCATTTCTTTCGTGCCATCCGAGTCGATGTCGAAAAGAGCAACTTCGCCTATTGGGGTGTCTAAAATCTGCTCGATTTCCCATGCTTTATCAGCAAAAGGCGTCACTTTTATGATGCCTTGGTCGCTGGTGAAATAGCCGACCGGTTTGTCGCCTTCATAATCCTTGTAGTAACCGTGGTTGCGGAAATAGCCATTCCCTAAAACCTTAAGCTCGACGCCTTCGGTAGGGTCCTCCGGCAGTTCACCATAATAGATGCTGCCTGATCTCGACCAATCATCCTTGAAATTTTTGTCATCCGCTATCGTGGCGCCGACAAAGTAATTCACGCCATCCACATCATAGATGTCGAAACGGTGCAGATAAGGCAGGTAAAGCACATCCTTGATTTCCCAGCCGGTCTCGGCATCATACTTGCCCCAGACAACTTTCGATTTGCTTGGGCTGACCTTCAGATAAAAATCGACGATGGCCAGAAATTCATTGCTTTTATTCGGAATAGGGATGATGGACATGCAGCCACCACCCTTTTCCCAAACGGTTTCTTTTTTTTCGAAGTTCTTGCCCGAATACATATAGCAAGGGTAGCCTTCCTCTTCGCTAGCGATTAGCGCGCACGTTTCGCCACCGATCGTGATGTAGCTGGCGCAATAGCTTCGGTACATATCATCCAATTTCTTCTTGGTTATTTTCATCATTAATGTGCTCCCTTCATCATTAGCCTCGCATACGTATCGCTTTACTCGGCTTACTTTCCGAACTTCGCTTGATAGGCCGCAACCACTTTTTCGGTCGTAAAGCCGAACTCATCCATCACCACGTGGCCGTTACCGCTTGCGCCGTAAGTATCGATGCCGTAAGCTAGGCCATCCAGGCCGACATAACGTTCCCAACCGAAGGTCGCGCCCATTTCGATGGACATGCGGTTGCGGACTGCGCCAGGCAAGACTGTTTCTTTGTAGGCTGCATCCTGCGCTTCGAACAGATCGAAACTCGGCATGGAGACGACAGAGACGTCCACTCCGGCTTCACGCAATTGTTGCTGCGCTTCCATAGCCAGGCTCACTTCCGAACCGGTTGCAATCAGGATGCCGGCAGGCGTTTCGCCTTGTTGTGGAGAAAGTACGTAAGCACCTTTCTTCACGCCTTCGCGTGCCAACGTTGGCGTTCCTTCAAGGACAGGCAAGTTTTGGCGCGTCAGCACCAACATCGTTGGTTTGTCTGTTGAAGACACGGCGATTTCCCATGCTGCGCTGACTTCGTTGCCGTCAGCCGGACGCAGAACCGTCAAGTTTGGCATTCCGCGGTAGCTGGACAAGTGTTCAACCGGCTCGTGTGTCGGGCCGTCTTCGCCGACTGCGATCGAGTCATGCGTCATCACGTAAGTGCCAGGCAAGTGCGAAATGGCAGCCAAACGCATCGCTGGACGCAGATAATCTGTGAAGACGAAGAATGTCCCTACATACGTTCTGGTTCCGCCATGCAATACGATGCCGTTCATGATAGCGGCCATCGCGAATTCGCGCACGCCGTACCAGATATTGCGGCCGGCATAGTTGCCCGGCTCAAAGTCGGATGCTGCTTTGATCATTGTGTTGTTTGATGACGATAGGTCCGCAGAACCGCCCCAGAAGTATGGTACAGCTTCACCCAATGCTTGGATGGATTCTGCGCTGGTCACACGGCTTGCTTTGGCTGCGCTGCCCACTTCATAAGTAGGTAACTTGTCTTGCCAGCCTTCAGGCAATTTACCGGCGATGGCAGCTTCAAATTGTTGCGCCAATTCCGGATAAGCCGCTTTGTAGTCGTTGAACATGGCTGTCCATGCTGCTTCAGACTGTTGGCCTTCAGTAACCATTTTTTCATTGAATCGCGCTGTGACTTCAGCCGGTACGCAGAAAGCTTCATCCACACATCCGTATGCCGCTTTAGCAAAAGCAACGCCTTCCGCTCCTAATGGAGCGCCATGCACTTTGTGCGTTCCAGCGTCAGGAGCACCAAAGCCGATGATGGTTTTGATTTCGATCAAAGTCGGTTTTTCAGTTTCTGCTTTCGCTTCTTCAATGGCTTTCGAGATGGCTTCCAGATCATTGCCATCCTTCACCAAGATATGTTGCCAGCCGTACGCTTCGAAACGGGCAGCTACATCTTCCGTAAAGGATTTGGATGTCGGGCCGTCAAGGGAAATGTCGTTGGAGTCATACAAACCAATCAGTTTGCCCAATTTCAGGTGCCCTGCCAAGCTGGCTGCTTCATGGGAGATACCTTCCATCAAATCGCCGTCGCCATTCAGGAAGTAGGTATAGTGATCCACAACCGGGAAGTTTTCTTTGTTGTAGGTAGCAGCTAAATGCGCTTCCGCCATCGCGAAACCGACCGCATTCGCAATCCCTTGTCCCAAAGGACCGGTTGTCGCTTCCACGCCGTCCGTATCATGCACTTCCGGGTGTCCAGGTGTTTTGCTGCCGAATTGACGGAAGTTTTTCACGTCGTCCAGACTTACATTGAAGCCGGATAAATGCAACAAGCTGTACAACAATGAGGACCCGTGTCCAGCCGATAATACGAAACGATCACGGTCTGCCCACAAACTGTTCTTAGGGTTGACTTTCAGATGCTTTGTCCATAAAGCATAAGCCATTGGCGCCGCTCCCATCGGTAACCCGGGGTGCCCTGAATTGGCTTTCTGTACAGCCTCAATGCTTAATGTGCGGACGGTATTTACCGCCAGCTCGTCGATTTGATCAAATGTATTTTGCATATTTCCATTTATCCTCTCTTCCTAAAAAATGGTTGAAGGTCTTTTGACCTTCAACCAAACTCAATTAATGGCCAACTTTTTGAAATTTCCCTCTTAAGAAAGTGTGGGCGAACTGGATGTCTTCCAGCCAATTTTCCTGACCGGTATACCAGAATTCGGCAACAAAACGGCGGACGCCTTCTTTCCACATCGTTTTGATCGTTTCTTCGAAAGATACGTGTCCCGTACCGAAGGGGATTTCACGGAAATGCCCCGGAATCGTTTCCTTCAGATGCGCTGCAACCATATGTCCCCTGCCCGTTTGGATATCTTCATAAACGGAGTTCGTGCAGGACAAGGAAGCGTTCTTCAAGTTCCCTGTATCCGGATAGACTTGCAGATACGGCGATTGGATGATATGTACATATTCCATCGCCTTCTCAACGGTGTTCATGAACGGCGTTTCCATCGTCTCGAACCCCAACAGAATGCCTTTTTTGCTTGCCATATCTACGGCTTTCTGCAGATTTTCGATAAAGTATTCCTTAGTCTGCTGATCACCGTCTTCATAATAGACATCGTAGCCTGCCAATTGGATGATGCGGATTCCCAGATCATCCGCCAGATCGATGGCTTTTTCCATGATCTCCAAGCTTTTTTCACGGATGAGCGGATCATGCGAACCTAGTGGATATTTGCGATGTCCGCTGAGGCACATGGAGCGGATCGGCAGCCCGACTTCGTACATGGCGTCCAGCAGTTCTTTCCGCTCTTGCTTGCTCCATTCGATGCGTGCCAGCTTCTCGTCTGTTTCATCGACACTCATTTCCAAAAAATCATAGCCGGTATTTTTCGCAATCGACAGTTTTTCTTTCCAACTCAGATTGCCCGGCATCGATTTTTCATAGATTCCTAACGTGTAAGTCATCTTTCTCCTCCTTGACCTGTCCATAATAGGCTCCCGGACCGTGTTTTCGAAGAAAATGTTTGTCCAACAGTTCTTGCTGCATGCTTTCGATCCCTGGATTCATAACGCGGTTGCGCCAGGACATCATTGCAACTTCTTCCATGACGACCATATTGTGGACCGCTTCGAAGGCATCCTTTCCCCAAGCAAAAGGGCCATGGCTGTGGACCAACACGCCCGGAACTTGGTCTTCATCGATAGCTTCAAATGTCTCGACGATTACTTTTCCGGTTTCCAGTTCATAGGATCCCGCGATTTCTTCGCTCGTCATCCGGCGGGTGCAAGGGATCGTCCCGTAGAAGTAATCCCCTTGCGTCGTCCCGTAGGCCGGAATCTCTGCTCCCCCTTGCGCCAAAGTGGTTGCCCATGGTGAATGCGTATGGACCACACCGCCGATATTCTTGAAGTTCCTGTAGAGTTCAAGATGCGTATCCAAATCCGAAGATGGTTTCAGGCTGCCTTCCACTACCTTCCCGTCCATATCGACGATAACGATGTCTTCAACAGTCATATCCGCATACTCGACCCCGGATGGCTTGATTGCGATGATTTGCTTTTCACGGTCTATTTCGGAAACATTGCCCCAGGTGAATTTCACCAACCCGTATTCGGGTAACTGCAGGTTAGCTTCCAGCACCCTTTTTTTCAATTCAGTGTATGTCATGGGAGCACCGCCTATTCGCCCAAGACGATTTCGCGGACTTTTTCTTCGATCTCTTTTTCGGACAAGAGATTCTTCAACCCGATGATTTTCGTTTTGCTTTGGTCCACATTTTTGAATACATCCAAGAGAGAATTCGAGCAAACGACCACATCATAGCTCGGAGCCAGTGTTTTTGCTTCAGAAACCGCGCAATGGTGGATTTCCAAAGGAATGTCCAATTTTTTGAAGACATTCGTAATTTTCATTTTGATGATTTGGCTTGAACCCATTCCACTTCCACATGCAGCTAGTACTTTCATAATTAATTCCTCCTAGTTATCTATCCTGATCTTGGTTTTTCGTTTAGGCTACTTCAGTGCTGAATTCAGTTTGGTTTTCAGCTTCGATTTCTTCTTTGTATTGTTCATAATCTTCCGCGATCATGAAGTAGTGTTTTTTGTTTTTGCGGTATTGAATCTGTGGTATCAACAGCATCCCGATTACAAGTGCAGCGACACCGGCATAACCGCCGTATTTCATGATGACTCCATATCCTAACCACAGAGTATCCCAGTCGAAGTTACCATGCCAGCCGCCGAATTGGGAAAGCTGGAAGATGTAGGCAGCCAAGCCGCCGCCGATTACTTGAATGACACCTGAAATGAATGGGATGATCATCGCTGCTTTCATGCCGCCTTTATGGTTTGCATATACAGCGAAGGTTGCATTATCAAAGAATACTGGAACGAATCCGGTGATGACCAACACAGGGCTCTTGAATACAACCAAGCCGATGATCGCCAAGAATTGACCCAAAGCTCCGAACAAGAATCCGAATGTTACGGCATTTCCTGGACCGAATCCATAAGTTGCTGCACAGTCGATTGCCGGCATAGAACCAGGTAACAGTTTGTTGGAGATCCCTTGGAAGGATTCTGTTAATTCTGATACGAACATGCGGACACCCAGTTGTAAAATTTGCAGATAGACTGCGAAGTACAACGATTTTTCAAGGATGTAGAATATGTAGTTACGCTCACCTGTATAGGCTAGGTCAATGGTCATCATCAGATCTTTCCCGAGGATACCCATGATGATTCCGAAGAACAGGAACATCAGAATACTTGTAGAAACGACGCTTTCTTTGAAGATGGAAAGGAACCCTGGCAGCGTGACGTCTTCCAATTTTTTGCTATTTTTGCTGAATTTACCTGCAAATTTATCGGTCAACCAGACACCGAACATTTGTTGATGGCCGATGGCAAATCCGCCGCCTTCAGTCAAGTCTTGCGTTGCTTCAACTGTCAGATTAGAGAAGACTGACCAATACGTTCCCAACAAAAGGCCCAACATGATGATGACGCCCGCATCCTGCAATTCAGGAAAAGCGAACAAGACAAGCCATAAAGCAGTGGAAGACTGTTGCACCATGATGTGGCCGGTGATGAACACGGTCCGGACTTTAGTATATTTACGGAAAATGACTAAAACAATATTCACCATGAAAGCGATAAGCAAAACGATAACCATAAGGCTGAAGGAACGTCCTGCACCTTCGATTGCTTGTTGTGCAGCTGTTTGTCCAAAATATGGATCGATTACGACTGCCGAAAGGTTGAATCTTTCTTTCAACCCTGCCAGGATCGGACGGAAATTTCCGACCAAACCGCCAGCCGCTACATTCAGTACCAGATATCCGACAGTAGCCTTGATGAATCCGGCAAGAGCGTCATATATGGGTCTGCCCAGCAATAGATAGCCGACGAATACGATAATACCGAGGAAAAAAGCAGGTTGCGTTAAGATATTAACTTGAAAGAATGTCCATACACTAATTAGTAGTTCCAAGATATTCACCCTCGATTTCCATAATTTTTTCTAAATCAGCGACTGAGTTGGCTTGTATAAAGGCGTCCACGACACTTTCGTCGGACAGCAATGTCACAAGTGTGGATAGGTTGGCCAGATGTTTCTCGTTGTCTGTCGATGCCAGTACGAAGAAGATGCGCGCTTCGTACTCGGCTGCCGGCCCGAAGTTCACTGGCACTTTCGTCCGCATGAAGCAGATAGCGGTTTCATTTACGCCCTTGCCTTCTTGTGCATGCGGGATGCAGATATCCGGCGCGATGACGATGTAAGGTCCGAATTCGTTTACGTTTTCGATGATGTACTCGGGATAAGCGCTCTCGATGGCGCCTTCTTCGATAAGTGGTTGACAAGCAGCACGGATGCTGTCTTGCCAACTATCGAATCCCTCGTGGAAAGAATACCTTTGATTTTTGATGACTTCATCTAACATATGATCTCTCCTCTTAGGTGCTTGTTCTTATAGGAATGAAGTGAAAGGCAAATCATTTTCGACGCTGAACACATCGTCAAATCCGCGGTTGAAATTGAACTCCATTTTGTCTTTGTCATTCGGATAGACGAATTTGCCGCCGACTTGCCAGATGTATGGCTTGAATCCGTATTGAAGACGATCTTTTTTGAATTTCCACAGTTCGATCAGTTCTTTAGGATCCGCCTGGAAGTTCGACCAGATGTCGTAGTGGACCGGGATGACTACTTTCGCATTCAAAGATTCCGCCATTCTCAGCATATCCACTGAAGTGACCTTATCGGTGATTCCGCGTGGGTTTTCGCCGAATGCCCCTAAGCAAACATCCACTTGGTGATCGTTTCCGTGTTTTGCGAAATAGTTGCAGTAATGAGAATCGCCTGCGTGATACAAGTTCCCGCCTGAAGTTTTGAACAAGTAGTTCACTGCAATCAAATCCATGTCCTGTGGCATCTTCCCTCTTAAAACTTCTCCTTCAGAAGCCGTAACCAAAGCTGTGCGGTCGAATGCTTCCAGCGCGACAATCTCGATGTCTTTGATTTTTACGCTGTCTCCCGGTTTCACGACTACGCATTTCTCTTCAGGAACTCCCCAGCCGATCCAAGTATCCACAACCGCTTGCGGGCCTACGAATTTAACCGCGTCGCTCGAGTTTTTCAGAACAGCCGCTGCTGTGTTGATGTCCAAGTGATCGGAATGGATATGCGTAACGACCAATGCATCCACGTTCTTCACTGCGAAAGGATCAATGACAAAAGGCTGTGCTCTAAGGTTAGGTTGCATATTTTGAACGCCGCTCATGCGCTGCATTTGGTGGCCGTCCTTCATCTTGCCGCTACCGTGTGATTGTTTGCCTGTACCACACCACAAATCACAAAGGATGTTAGTCGATTCATGTGATTTCAACCAAATGCCTGTACAGCCTAGCCACCACATTGCGAATGTATTTTCAGCAACCATTGTGTCTTCGATTTCTTCATTCAGCCAAGTGCCCCATTCAGGAAAGGTGCTCAATACCCAAGATTCTTTTGTAATCTCATTAACATTAGCCATTCGTCATTCTCCTTCTGCGTAATCGTTATGATCACTTTTTCTTATTATTTGCACACCGATCTTAAAACGTTCATATAATGAACATTTCTTTCGATGAATTAATCATACAATAAAACGCTTTCAGTCGCAATAGGTCCAAAACAAACAATCTTTAGCTTATTTTTATGATCGTTTCACTGGTTATGAACGATTCGCAAGCCAATATTCTTCTTTATGATTGCTTTAAGAACATCGGTCAGCCTGATTCCAACAAAAAAGCGGCAAAACACTGACGGGTCACCCGTCGCGCTTTGTCGCTTTGATCTGTATTCTGTTATTATTTATTTAATCTTCTATTATGATCTCATCTTCGTCATTGACGTCGGTAACGTAAAGTACCTTGACACCCTTGGCTTCAATCTTCTGGATTTCTTCCTGATCCGCAGAGCGGTCAGTGACCAGATGCGTGATGAGGCTGATGCTGGCGGTGGAAAAATTTTGTTCCCGTCCCACTTTGCTGCCTTCCGCCACTACGATGCGCGGCCCGTTCGTCCGTTCCAGAATCAGCCGATTGACAGCTGTTTCTGGCAAGGCATAGGTCGTGATCCCTTTTTCACTGATGCCGCCGACACCCAGAAAGCAGATATTCGCCGTCACTTTGGAGAAAGTGTACAAGGCGAAATCCCCAACGAGCGATTTTTTCTTTTCGTATATTTCCCCGCCCGAAAGCACAATTTCCGCTTTCGAGGACGGATTCCTGAAAATGGCCCGGCCGTTGTTCGTTATGATGGTGACATTCCGGTCCGATAAATAGTTGAGCAAGAGGAATGCTGTAGATCCCGAATTGATGAAGATCATATCATGATCGTTGACCAGAGTAGCAGCCAACTTCGCGATTTCTTGCTTTTTCGAACGATGCGGCTTGACAGCCGGGTACTCTTCTTTTTGAAAAGATCCCTCCAACAAACGGGCGCCTCCATAAAAACGCTCAATCAGATGCTGGTCGTCGAAACTCTGCAGATCACGTCTGACGGTGATTTCCGAGACAGCCAGTTCTTTCGCCAAATCTTCCACTAATACAACTTTCTTTTCCTGAAGGGCCTTCAGGATGTGCTGCCTTCTCTTGTAAACGATCCCTTGACTAGACTTCATGCATTCACCCCGTTCCTTTCCTTATATTGTACTTGAAACAATCGGAAAATCAAAATAAAATTCACAAAACGGACATAAAACGCTCATTTTTTGTTGTGCAACTGCATCATCCGGTATTCATGGTCGATGCTGAAGTTGTTGATCATCATATTGACGGTGAACATCCCCATGATAACCTGATCAACGATAATAGGAATGTCCCTCAGATGGATTTGCGTATTATAAAGGACAACGAGCAGCAGCATGAACAGAAAAGTGGCGGTAATGATCATGATGAAGTAGCGTTCGAACAGGGCATCCAGTTTCCTCCTGAAAAGTCTGCTGAGGATAAACGAAAATACCGCTGTAATAGCTACCGCAAGATACAAATTTCGGGGTAGCGTTGACAAGATAGTCTCGTCAGTATACAGAGCCGGGATCGTTCTGATCACAAACATCGTTGCGATAAGGGAAGAGCCGTAATAGATCGTTTTCCCCAGACTGATGACCTGCTCCGGCAGTTGATAAAGGATGAATATGAAAACAAGGCTCAGGAACATTTGCATGATCGCGATCGAGAAGATGATGCTGGCTATCACCATATGAAAGCTCACCATCCGTATTCGGTCTTGATCAAGCGCCTCCGCTTCCATCCCGCTGATGTTCGAAAACAAAAAGGCTGTGAGCACCAGCCCAAAAAATCCGACAAAAAGGATGCTGATGACCTCGGATGCGTCCCTTTTCTCGTCCTCAAGAAGCAAGAAAATGCCGCTGAACACAAACCCGGCAAGTATCCCGGCAAAATTCGCATAGTTGCCGCTCATTGTGGCCCAATCGACTTGCATATCGCATCCCCCATCCGTTCAGAAAAAGCATTCCAGCGCGTCAGCAACGAATTTCTCTACAGTTCCATTATATCAGCACAAGGCCTTTTGTTATGTTTTGACATTCAGTGATGAAGGTAAAGTTTTTCAGCAGTTTCCTTAAAAATCAGCTGGCTCTCTTTTTCTGTAAAATTGGATTCAATCAACTCAATATCCGAACGCAAAATAGGCCTTCTTGCCCGCGTTCCTGGAAGGTCGGTCCCAAAGATGACACTTCCCGGATTGATTGCAAGCATTTCTTTCATGACAGGAATAGGGTCCATATTGATTCTGCCAAAGCCGGTTGCCTTAAAAATTGTCCCGGTCTCGACCAGTAATCGAATTTTATCGCTTTCAACCTGGTTCATTCCTAGATGATCGATTACGAGCTTGGGAATTCTGCTTAGGAATGGGTAAAGGTCTTCAATATTTCTGGCATCCATATAAATTTCTGTATGCCAGCCAAAGTTCTCGAAAACCCGCTTCGAAAGCACCAACATTTCATCGAAGTTTTGACCCGCCATTCCTCTAAAGAGATTAAAGCGAACAGCACGCACTCTTTGTTCATTTAGATAATCCAGTTCCATGTCAGAAATGACTGCTGGGACTTGTGCAACGCCTACAAAGCTGTCTGGGATATTCTTCAGTGTCTCAATCAGATAGCTTTGATCATAGCCTTGGAAAGATCCGGAAACAATGGCGCCGCCTACGCAGTTGATGTCTAACGAAGTCAGGCTGGCTTCATAATCAGAAAAACGATAAGGATCCGGCAAAAAGCCTTCATTTGCAAATAATGGGAATCTAGGATCGATAATATGAAAATGCGCATCAAATATATCCATATATTTTTTAGCCTCCTCTTTTGGTCGGCGCTAGCATTTAGTCAGTGCGTCCCCAACTTAATAGTATCCAATTCTTTAACCAGAATCAAATCACAAGATAGCTTTGAATTGCAAAAAAAGTTCTTTCCAAATCCTGCCGGAAAGAACTTTTTCCAAAATTTTACCGATTCAGCTGATGACGCTCGTCGGTTGATCCTCAAGGTAGTTGACCAGATTTTCCAAGGCAATCTCGATGGCACGCAAGTTGGTTTCCTGCGAACCCCATGCGATATGTTGGGTGATCTTGACGTTATCCAACTGGAACAGTTCGATATTTTTTGTGGGCGGTTCTTCCGAGAGGACATCCAAGCCGGCCGCATAGATTTTTCCTGATTTCAACGCTTCGGTCAACGCCAACTCGTCGATGATCTCTCCGCGGGCCGTGTTCAAAAGGATCACACCATGCTTCATCTGATCGATAGCCGCAGAATCGATCAAATGATAGGTTTGGCCTGTCAAAGGCGTGTTGATCGATATGATGTCCGACTCCTCCAACAACTGTTCCAGGGAAACTTGCTCAATGAACTGATACGCCAGACCTTCTTTATAAGTGCGGCTGTAGCCGAGGACATGCATCCCCAAAGCATCGGACTTGCGGGCCAACTGGAAGCCGATGTTCCCCAATCCGATAATGCCGATCGTTTTGCCGCTGATTTCCAGTTGCCTTGTGGCGGGAATGAACCAACTGCCGGGCTGCGGATCCGTCCAATCTGAATTTTTAACGATGTCGCTGTTCGTTTGAACATTTTTGCAGATATCGAACAATAGCCCTAACGTGAATTCGGCTATCGCTTCCGCACCATAGATGGTATTCGTCACGGTCACACCATACTTCTGCGTCAAAGCCTTATCCATCTCGGCATAGCCGTGGGACAACGTAGCCAAGTAGCGGATATTTGGATGGCGGACGAATAATTCCTCATTGAAATTCTCTTCGGTGATGAAAAAGCCGATGACGATTTCGGCATCGCCGATGGCCTGGTCATACGACTCGAAGGAAGAATCATGGACGATTTCGACCCGATAGCTGGTTATCTCCGGTATATCGGTTATCCCTTCCCACGCATTCAAAAGATTTTGGAAATTATAGTTCGAAGAATCCGGACGCCAGTTTTGAAGTATGACTGCCTTCATTTGTTTTCCTCCTTTATTGATAAAGTTCCACACTTGAATAACTTTTTGTGAAAACTTCTAACATTAAATTTGCTATAAATGAATATTAGAGCAGTTTTTCCAGAAATTCAAACTTCTCCTATCCTTTTGAGTAAGGAAACCTCACACATGTTAATCACCTTTGTCTTCGATTGAATGTTCATGTCAGATTTACTCACGCTTATGTACGCGACAAAAGAGGCCACCTCGGTTTAATCAGATGGCCTCTTCTTTTCAATTAAACACCCTGCAAATCATCTATAATCAGTAAAAATTTTGTGCTTCCAAACTATCCGAGCATTCAGGCAAAAGACGCATTCATCCGTTCCAACGCTTGTTCGCTGACAAAATTGGAAAGGATCGGCAACTCCTTAAATGTCTCCAACGGCACATCCAGATACTGCAAGGCGATATCGTTGTTGCGCATCATCGGCAACTGTTCGAAGATCACTTTTCGGGCCGGTGTGTACTCCAGCAACTCGCGGAAAGACAACTCGGTTGTGACTTCAGGGCGATAGTTCCGGGTCGGCATGTACGTGACGCGGTATTCACCTGCTATGACAGTTACTGTTACACCATCCTCAGCAACGTTCGCAGCTTCGAGCCACTTCGTTTTCTGCGCTTCTGCAAGCGATAGTTCCGGCAGGGTGATGGTTGCGGTCGTTCCGAAAGGCACGCGGAAAACTAAATCCAATTGTCCGTCCGCCAATAGTTCCCACGCGCTTTCGATACGGCCGGAAACGGAGTGGTAATAGCCTTCCGCTTTGCCCAACTGCGCACTTGGTTGCGGCGTCAGGAAGAAATGTTTGTATCCTGGCCGCTCACTGTCCGCCTGGATGCCCAGGACACAACGGTACAACCACTCAACAATCGATCCATAAGCATAGTGGTTCAAAGAATTCATGTCCGTTCCGGAGATTTTCCCGTCCGGCAGTATCGAATTCCAGCGTTCCCAGATGGTAGTCGCACCCATTTTCACCGCGAACAACCAGCTCGGATAGTCCTCATTCAGCAACAACCCATACGCCAATTCGTTCATCCCGTTCTTGCTCAAGGCTTCCGCAAAATACGGCGTCCCGACGAACCCGGTCTGCAGGTGGACGCCGCTGGAAATGACTTTATCATAGAAGTCTTTCGTCATCCGCTCTTTGAACGTCTCAGGGCAGAGATCAAAATAGTGGAACAGGATGTAGGCAGTCTGGGTCGTTACCGCCAAGCGTCCCGTCGTGGTCAAGTATTCGTTTTGGATGGCTTGTTTCACTTCCAAGGCCAATTTGGTGTACGCCAACGCATCATGCGCATTTCCCAAAACCTCAGCGGCCCGTGCCAGCAAGGAAGCCGAATGATAGTAGTACACGGATGCAACCAGCGACGTATCAGTGCCCCCCATCGGCGAGTGCGGATTGTCCCCGTCCAACGCCAACCAGTCGCCGAACTGGAAGCCGGTCGTCCAAAGGCGTTTGCCTCCGGATTTCATATCTTCGCGAACGATATAGTCCACCCAATCCTTCATGGTTTGATATTGTTCCTTCAGCAAGGAACGATCCCCGTACTGCTCATAGAGTACCCATGGAATGACCGTCGCCGCATCCGACCAGGCCGCGGCTCCGGCACCGGTCACAAAACCGGCATCATCTTTCGGTTTGATCTGCGGAACCACAAATGGAACGGATCCATTGAGCGCTTTTTGCTCTAGACGCAGATCGTGCATGAATTTTTTGTAGAAAGCCGGAGTGTACATATTATAGCTGGCTGTGCGGGCAAAAATCTGCGCATCGCCTGTCCAGCCCATGCGCTCATCCCGTTGCGGGCAATCCGTCGGCACATCCAGGAAATTGCCTTTTTGCCCCCAAAGCGCATTCTTCAGCAATTGGTTCACATCCGGATTGGCTGTGATCATGCCGCTCGTCTCTTCCAGTTCGCTCTGCAGCACGTATCCTTTGAAGCCGAAATCCTGTTTCAAAAGATCAATACCGGTTATTTTGGCGTAACGGAAGCCGTAGAAAGTGAAATACGGACGCACTTCTGCCGTCTTTCCGTTGCTGATATAGGTGAATTTCGCTTCCGCTGTGCGCAGATTATCGCGGTAGAAGTTATCTTCCTGCAGCACTTCGCCGACCTCATAGGTAATGACAGTCCCTTTTGGCACATCCGCGGTGAAAGTGATCCAACCGGTCATGTTCTGTTTGAAGTCCAGGACCTGTTCCCCTGCCGGCGTCAGGATCAGTTCCGGAACGAAGGCATCCACGATTTTGACAGGGACACTCAGGCGTGCCTGAAGTTTTTCCGTGTTTGCGTCGCTCAGTTGCATCGCTTCCCAACGGGCGTCTGATTCTGCTTCAATGCATTTGTTCCATCCTTCGATTTTCAGATTCGCATCATAGACTTCCCCGTCGTAGATGCTGCTGGAAACGAGCGGTCCCTCCGCGACTTCCCAGGTATCATCGCTGGCAATGATTTCTTCCGTTCCGTCCTCGTAGGTGACGATGCATTCCGCAATCAAACGGAACTGGTCCCCGTAAAGATCTTCGTATCCGCCGTCGAAACCGAAGCGGCCTTTGTACCATCCGTCACCTAGCATGAAGCCGATGGCGTTGCCGTCCGCTTGGAGGGCAGCAGTCACATCGTACGTCTGGTATTGCTGCCAAAAATCATAGGAATGGAAGCCGGGAGCCAAATATTCGTCGCCGATTTTTTCTCCGTTCAGGTACAGTTCATAAATGCCCAATCCTGTCGCATAAATGCGC
Source organism: Trichococcus paludicola (assembly GCF_003052295.1). Taxonomy (GTDB): domain Bacteria; phylum Bacillota; class Bacilli; order Lactobacillales; family Aerococcaceae; genus Trichococcus; species Trichococcus paludicola. The sequence continues at coordinate 136,756 of NZ_QBLC01000001.1, read as the reverse complement.
GCCTTGCGGATCGGTTTTGCAGGCAGGCGGAACAGTTTCCGCACAAGCGGCATCCGTTCCAACTGACGGGCAGGTTCGATCCATTTCCCGGTCCATTGTTCCTCTTCCTTCGCTGTCTCGAAGTACTGGACTGCAGAAGAATGTTCAGCTCCGACAGCGTTCTTCACGGTCACTTTCCAGAAGTAGCGTGTGCGCGGCAGAAGATTGATTTTCGGTTGATAGCATAGCGGATCCAAATCGGTTTGTGTCCCACTGTCATGGATGACTCCTCCAAAGTTCTCATCCAGCGCGATGAGGACACGGGTCCCCTGCAGTTCTTCCTCAAACGGTGCGTCAATTATCCACGATAATGTCACTGTGTCCATCAAAAAGCCGATGGGATTCAGGATGTGATTGGTTTTCAGATTATATATATTCATTGTGTGTGCTCCTGTCTTAAAAAATAGGCTGCCTATGATACGGCAGCCTGTAACATTATCCGTTCACTCGTTTCGCTTTCAAGTCTTCCGCAATTTCAGGAAGTTTTTTGTCCAAGTCATAGAACAGGATCAACAAAATGCAGATTGCTGTGAACGCGATCGGTATGTATGCGAAGATCGCCTTGATTGCGAATAAAGCTTCCGCGGATTGCATTGCCCCTTGTGACACATAACCGCCAAGTCCCAGAACGACACCCAGAATCAGACCGCCCACTCCGGAGCCGACTTTTTCGGCAAACGTTCCTGCCGAGAAAATCAAGCCTTCACTGCGGATGCCCGTTTTCCATTCGCCGTAATCGGCAACGTCACCCAGCATGGCGAAGCCTGCAACAGCTCCCGGCGCGATGCCGAGTCCGCGGATAATCAAACCAACCATGATCATCGTAAAGTTTTCCGGGAACGCCGCGATAATCAGTAAGCCAACCATCATCACGATGCCTCCGGCCAAAGTAATCGTCTTTTTGCTGAATTTGCTCAGCAGTATCGGCATGAATACTGCCCCTACCGCAATTGGCATGAAGGACAGAATTCCGATCACCGCCACCTTCGCAGGATCCCCCAAAATCCATTGGGCATAGAAAATGTTGATGCCTTGCAAACCGGAACTGATGAAACTGAACAGCATATACAAGATCATGATTATCCAGTATTTATTCTGCAACAACGCCTGGATGTTTGTTTTCAACGGCACCTTTTCGAAAGCTACAGTAGACTCGATGACGCGTTCCTTCGAATTTTTGAACAGGATCAGCAACAGCACTGTCGAGATCACACCGAAAACAGCTGCCATCCACGTCCAAGCCTGCTTATCACCACCAAAGAAGTTGACGACCGGAAGAACTACTGCAGTCACTCCCATCGCCCCCACAAATCCAGCCAGGGTCCGGGATGTCGATAGGTTGCCGCGATCGACAGGGTTCGAGGTCGTAGTACCGATCATTGCGTTATAGGGAACCATCGTCGCCGTGTAGACACCGGCCAAAGCAATCACATAAGTAACAAAAGCATAGATGGCTTTACCAGTCGATCCCAGGAAATCCGGAGAAGTGAATAAGAGTATCATTGCAAACGCATAAGGGATCGCCATCCATAAAATCCAAGGCCTGGCTTTTCCGTGTTTCGAACGCGTCTTGTCGACGATCGCACCCATCGCCAAATCAGAAGCGCCATCAAAAATTCGCGCCCACAAGAGGATGTTCCCGACGATGACTGCGCTCAGGCCGACCACATCGGTATAGTAATAAGTGATGAAGGAACTGGCCGTCGTAAGCATCAGATTGGCCGCCAGATTCCCAAAACCGAACGTCAGCTTCTCGCTCAGCGGCAGCTTATTTTCATCTGCTTGGTCCAAAATTCTTGTTTCAGTTGCCATAATTATTCTCTCCTTTGTTCTGCTTTGTTTACACTCTTATTAAACCGCTTTCGGCAAAGGCTTACAATGTCGCATGAACAGAACAAAGTGGTCAAACTACAGGTCCCGATGCAACGCTTCCTCGCGGACCTGCCCCGGCGTCTTGCCGTGCGTTTTTTTGAAGGACCGGAAGAAATAGCTCGTGTCCAGGTAGCCGATTTCCTCGGATATTTCCTCCATCGAATAATTTGAAAAGACCAGCAGATGATGCGCGTGCAGCATGCGTTGGCGCTGCAGCAATTGCTTGAAAGTGTCCCCCGTCTCTTTTTTGATTAGATTCCCCAGATAATTTTTGTTGAATCCCAATTGTTGCGCCAGCATTTCCAAAGAAAGCGTGCGATAATCCTTTTCGATGATCGCCAGTGCTTCCGTTACAACCTGATTCTGGTGGCGTTGCTGCCCTTTTGTCTCTTCTTCGAACGTGCGCGCCAGTTCCATGAACAGCAACGGAAGATAGAGGTGGATCACTTCTATCTTCGGTTCAGCTCCGCCGTAGTATTCCTCCAGGATGTAATGCATGAAGGTTTGGACTTTTGTATTTTCTCCCGTCCGGAAGACCAAAAACTGATTCTCTTCATGGGTGCGTTGGCTTGCCAACACCAGAAACTCAGTCAATACACCGCGTTTACGCACGAGTTGCTGAAGGATTTTTGTATTGATCGTCTCCACTTTCAACAGGACATTGATGAGGATGTCGTTTTCTCCCAACGCTTGGAAGGAGTGCGAACTGCCCCGATCCAGCATGATGATGTCCCCTTCGTTGAGGACGATTTTTTCACCGCTGACTTCCTGGGTGCAAGATCCGGAATACATATAGTTCAATTCCAAGAACTGATGGTGGTGCAAGGGCATATCGGAATAGCGATTATGCTTACGGATATTGACGTCGCCTTTTTTGAAGAACATTTCCTCACTCAGAAGGAAATCGCCATCCAAGCGGAACTTACTCCCACTCAAAATCAGTTCGTCGAGGATATCCGGATCGGTCACATTGAACCCGGACTTCCGCTGCTCTTTTTCGACTTTGGTTTCTTCCCTTAAAAAACGGTCCAGTTCAAACATTTTGTCGCTCCTCTCTAATATTATCTCACCCACCATTATACAGAAAAACCCAACCGGACTCATCTGGTTGGGCGCTAAAAAATCTATCTGCGGGCATCCATCAGCCCGCAATAAGGATCGATCGGACTCACACCCTTGAAATCGCTCTTGCCCAGAAGCTTGGCTACGAGCGCTTCGATGACCACCTGGTGATTGTCGTAGGCATTGATGTAGGTCTTCACCATCGGCACATCCATCAGATGGTAGGGATTGGCCAGGCTAGCGAATATGGTCGGTACTTCATCGACAAACCACGGGATATTGTTTCCCAGACCGAAGAAGGTGTACCAGTTGATTCTTGTCGTTGTGGCGTTGCTGCGGTTTTCGACATTGGCCAGATAGAGGACAGCATCATATTTTGAACGGAACTGGGAAACGGTCTCGAATCCGGTCGTGAAATCTTCCGGCTGATAAAGCGTCACAATGAAGCCTTCTTTTTCCAAAAGTGGCAGCACTTTTAAAAAGATCTGGCGGTTCGACTCTTCATATGGACCGATCAGTTGCAGCAACAGACGCGGTGTCGCTTCTGGGCGCAATGGCAGGTTGCCGGCTGTATCCTTAACTAGGGTGATGCCTTTGTCGGCGGATTCTGTAGCCCACTGGACGTGTTGTTCCGCCTGCAGGACAGCCAGTTCCTCTTTTTCCGGAACCAACCTTGCTTCCGCTTGTTTTTCTGGCAAGCGCAAGGCTGCCTTCATCGCCAGAATGCGGGTGACGGCTTCATCGATGCGTTCTGATGTCAGGATGCCGTTCGCAATCCCTTCCTTCATGAAACGGATGTCCTCCTCCAAGTCTTTGTTGAACAAGAAGATATCGCACCCGGCAGCAATCGCCGTCGGGACGGCCAAACGCCGCTCCATCGCCGCGCAAAATCCGACCATCGGCGTTGCATCGCTTGTGATAAGGCCATTGAATCCGAGTTCTTTGCGCAACAACTCCTGCATAATGGCTGGAGACAAGGTGGCCGGCAGAAAAGCATCTTCTTCTGATTTCTGTACAGCAGGCAAGGCGATATGGCCGATCATAACCGAAAGAGCACCTGCTTCAATCAGGCCCGAGTAGACTTTCCCGTATGTATTCCGCCATTCCTTAAGCGGCAAAGAGTTGACAGTAGTCACCAGATGCTGATCGCGGAAGTCGATGCCGTCACCGGGGAAGTGCTTGATTGAAGCCGCCACCCCGTTTTTCTGCACGCCTTCAACGAATCCTTGCGCATAGTTCAGGACGGTATCGGGATCGCTGCCGTACGTGCGTATATTCGTGATCGGGTTGTGGAAATTGTAATCGATGTCCACGACCGGCGCGAAGGCCCAGTTCACGCCCACCGCCGAACCTTCCTTGGCGCAGACTTCACCGAGATGGTGCCCAAATTCGGCATCCTGACCAGCCGCCAACAACATCGGATTGCCGATGCGCGTACCGTCAACGGCGCTTCCTGTACCCCCCGCTTCCAAGTTGGCTGCAATCAGCAAAGGAATCTTGGCCTGTTGTTGCAGATAGCGGTGCGCTTCCTGCACTTCTTCGCCTTTTCCAGGACGGAACAGCAAGCCGCCGATTTTTTTGTTCACAGCCAAGTCAAACAGCGCCTTTTCATCCGTGAACATGCCGATTGGGCAGAACAGCTGCCCCACTTTTTCATCCAACGTCAAGCTTGCCAACGTCCGGTTCACCCATGCTATTTGTTCATCCTTCAGATAAAAAGGATTCCCCTTCAAATCGATCATCCTTCAACACGCTCCTTCATCGTCACTTCGCGCACAATTTCTTTCAGGTTTAATTCTTTTGTAGCCGTCACTTCAATGTCGGGGAGCCACTCGCCAAAAGCTGGGATGCCGATGGCGACGGCAGGCATACCAGCACGTTTGATCCCTTCAATGCCCGCCAACGAATCTTCGAAGCCGATGCATGCGTGGGTTTCCAGCCCCAAAGCCTGCGTCGCCCTTTCGAAAATCTCCGGATGTGGCTTGTTGTAGGTCAAAGATTCCGGGTCGACGACTGCATCGAACGCAGCCGAGAGACCCAGTCTTTCCAGAATGAGGGGCGCATTTTTACTGGCGGAGGCAATCGCCATGCGGTACCCTCCGCTTTTTGCCTCTCCCAGAAGTTCCGGAATCCCGGGCAGGATGTCCGCTGCCGTAATCTCAGCGATCAACTCCAGGTAATGCGCATTTTTTTCTTTCAAAAGCTGTTCTTTTTCTTCCGCATTAAGGAGACGGCCTGGCTTTTCAGCCAATATCAGTTCCAAGGATTCCTTTCTGCTGATGCCTTTGAGGCGCTCGTTCCATTCACGGTCGATTGCGATCCCCAATCGATCCGCTATCCTTTTCCATGCCAAGTAATGCCGTTCCGCTGTATCGGTGATGACACCGTCCAAATCAAATACCAATCCTTTTATTTCGCTCATTTGTCTGCTCCATTCGAAGAATCCTAGTTTACACCTTCATCCTACCGAATCGGAGCATTCCGAACAATGGCAGAACTAAAGCGGCTACTGTCCAAATCACAGGTGTGTACCTGATTGCCTATTAAAAAATCTCCCGACGAATTTAGGCAATCAAAAAAAGCTATGAATTTTCATAGCTTTTTGTTTCGGTGCATTTTTTTCCTTAACTGATTTGGTGTCTCTCCGTACTCATTCTTGAATATCTTGAAGAAATAACTCGGGCTGGTGATGCCAAGCTCTGCAACGATTTTTTCGATCGGCTTGTCGGTCCCGATCAGCAGATCATAGGCCTTTTGCAGTCTTCGTTTCGTGACCCACTCTTTGAAGGTCAGACCCGTCTCTTGCTTCAGCAGATTACTGAGGTAATTTTTGTTGAAATTCAACTTTTTCCCCAGGCCTTCCAGTGTGATGCTGGCGTATTCACTGTCGATGATCGCCAGCGCATCGATCACCTTCTTGTTGAAAGGGAGTTCCCCGGCTTCGCTTGACATGATATCCTCCAGTTCAGCCAGAATAACCAATAACCAAAGTTCCACTTTCTCAAATTTAGGCGATTCTCCTCCAAAATAATCGGCAAGCAAATAGGACAAACACGTGCTGATCCGTTGATTATCGGCGGTACTGAAATGTAGATACGGTCGGTGACGGCTATTTTTTTTGCCTACGGTCAATAAAAAATCAGTGATCAAACTGTGCCGCTGGGCCATCCTTTGGAGCACCTTCGTGTTGATGGCATCGGACTTGATCAAGATATTGATTAGGATGTCCTGTTCGCCGAGTTTGTCGATGGAATGGCCGGTTCCCGGATCGATCATCAGCAAATCGCCCTGCTTCATCTGGATTTTTTCCTGACCGATCCACTGGGTGCATTGCCCTTGCAGAAGGTAATTCAGCTCGAGAAATGCATGCGAATGGGTGGGCATGGCAAAATAGCGGGCATGCCGGTTCATGAAGATTTGATGGTCCACAAAAAAATCCTCATCAGACAAATGGAAATCAAGCAGATAGCCGGCTGTTGCCGCTTGATTTTGGAATTTAGCGGTTATTTGTTCCGCCGTCATTGTTTTCATTTCAACTTCAAGCGGTGTTTCTTTCAGCAAGTTTTCCAGAACATCTTGTGCTGCGGACATTTTTTTCACTCCTCTGTTCTTCATGCCCATTTTATCAACTCCCTCCAAAAAAGCAAAGGCTTTTGGGCCTTTGCTTTTTGTGTCAGATGCGATTTGATTTTTTCATTATACCTTCGGCCTCGGCTACCATCTCTGCAGTTATGCCAGTGTAGAATAATTTTGAAAGTTGCTTCAATGAGAGGTTCTGCTGTTCTTCATCGGCAAATGCCATGAAGCCTCTGATGCGTTCATGGATGCCCAAAATTTCTTCGAACAGCTCCTTGTTCTCGTTCTTGATGGTCGAAAGGCGTGTATCCGAATCATAAAGCACGCTCAGATCCTTTGTCGGTTGGTAAGTGTACTCGTAAATGCCTGATGCCACTTTGATCGGCTCCCGATCGGAGTACGGCAACACGATTTCAGCCTGCGCGCCAAAAGGCACTTCGAAATAGCAGCTCAGTTCGCCATTTTTAAGTATCTTCCATTCGCTGACGAATTTGCCGGCAGCTGACTGATAGCTTCCGCGGGCGTATCCCAATTTTACATTTGGATTGGGCGCTAATCTTGCGGTACGGAAACCAGCTTCCAACGGTTGGATGCCCACTACGTATTTATAGACAAACTCGATGACGGATCCGTAACTGTAGTGGTTCAGGGAATTCATGCCTGCAGGATTCATGGTGCCATCCGGCATTACGCTGTTCCAGCGCTCCCAGATTGTCGTCGCGCCAAGATTCACCGCATACAACCAGCCCGGGAAGCCTTCATTGAGCAAGAACTCATAAGCCAGATCGACCATGCCATTCTCCGACAACACTTGGCAAAAAATCGGCGTCCCCACAAAACCGGATTTTATTTTGTACAGATCTTTTTTCAAACGGGTTTTCAGCTGCTCAATGACCACTTCGCGCTCACAGAATAGTTTGAACTTCAAAGCAATGATGTACCCCGATTGGGTGTCGATGGACAAGCGTCCAGACGGCGTCACGTACTCGAACAAAATCCGCTCCCGGACTTGTTCGCTGAGTCCGCGATAATAGGCCGCGTCAGACTCATTCCCAATCAAAGCTGCGACTTCCGCGACGATGCACAGACTTTCATAATAATAAGCCGAAGCAATAAACGTATCGTCAGTGCTTCCTTTGAATGATGAAGGCGTCGCGCCATCCAAAGCCAGCCAATCCCCGAACTGGAATCCACCGGCATTGAGCTCCGTTTTCGAGCCATGCGCCTTTTCGATTTTAGCACCGGTCCAATCCACCCAGTCTTTCATCAGCGGGTAGTACTGCCCGACCTCTTCCTTATTCCCGTAAGCAGTCCATAAAGCCTTAGGAATGAACGTCGCTGCATCTCCCCATACGGCTGCGCCGCCTTGCGTAGCCATCGCCGGCATATAATTGGGGATGCTTCCCGACAGTTTTTCCTGTTCCGTCCGCATATCAATCAGATATTTACGGTAAAAAGCGCGCGTGTCCATATGATAACTTGCTGTCGGAGCAAATACTTGCGCGTCCCCGGTCCAGCCCAAACGCTCAGCCCTTTGCGGACAATCGGTCGGCATATCGAGGAAGTTTGATTTGAGCCCCCAAAGCGAGTTTGAATACAGTTGATTCACTTTAGCATTGCCCGTTTCGATGATGCCTGTTCTTGTCATATCGGAATAGATGGCCAACCCGCGCACGGCTATTTGCTTGTCTGCCGGCCAGCCCGTCACACGCGCATATCGGAAACCAAAGTAAGTGAAATACGGGTGAACCGTTTCGGGTTCTCCATTGGAAATGTAACGGAAGCCTGCTGTGGCGGTGCCGTAATTCTCATTATAAAAATTGCCTTGCTGCAGTATTTCCCCGAACTCAAAGTGCACCTCGGTCCCTTCCGGAAAATCGGCATCAAACGCCAGCCAACCTGCGAAGTTCTGCCCGAAATCAAGGACCGTCTCGCCATTCGGGGTCTTGATGACCTCCTTTAAAGGCACTACTTCATGAATGCTCAACCCCGGGCTTACGCGGTCCTTCAATTTTTCTTTTGGAATGCCATTGATCGCCACCTCGTCGCTTCGACCCGCTTTATCAAGTGTCCGGTCGATTGTTTCGCCATCGTAGATGCCGCTGTTCGTGATATCGCTCAGCGTCGCTTTCCAGCTGAGATCCGTCACGATCCGCTCTTCCGTCCCGTTTTCGTAGCGCACCACCAGTTCAGCGATTGCCGCAAATTTGTCCCCGAAATAAGCATTTTCACCGCTTAGGCCGAATCTCCCTTTGTACCAGCCGTTTCCCAACATGATCGCCAGCTGATTGCTTTGTTTTAATTGATTGGTGACATCATACGTTTGGATTTGGATGAAAGCTTCGTAGTTGTTGACGAACGGCGCCAGAACATCATTTCCGATCTTCTCTCCGTTCAAACTTGCTTCGTAAAGCCCAACCCCACTGATATACAGGCGGGCTTCCTTCACTTGATGGCTCAGTTCGAAATCCTTGAACAGAATCGGATGGATTTCTTCCTGCACCTTCGGCCCGATCCACTCAGCGTCCCAGGCTTCATCCATTTTTCCTGTCTCAAAAAAGCTTGTCGATTCAGCCAATTCACCATCTTCAGCAGTTGCACGAATCTGCACATAATAGCGTGTTCTGGGCTTCAACTGAAGCGTCAACGTTTCCCCTGAACTGTCCAGATCACCATTTTTCTCAAGCACAATATCCTTGAATTCGTGATCGGCAGCTACCTGGAGGCTTGCCTCTTTTTGCATTTTCCCTAACCCGTTGTCGACCGCCCAACTGACAATCAATGGCTCAAAATGATATCCGATAGGTTCCACAATGCCATTAAATTTTATATCCATGATTTCCATGCGTTTCCCCGCCTTGTTTTTCAGTATACGCTTACTATAATCAAAATAAATCTGTAAAACTACATCAAAAACATATACAAAAATGCTCTAAATGCATATTATGTATTTATTCAAAATTTGGTGGTGCCTTGATCTGTAAACTCAGTCTGTACTACTCCCGCCATTTGGCTTATACTTTGGTTGAATGATGACAGATAATGGAGGGATTTAAATGAAAATTGCCGTTTCCAGCGACCATGCCGGCTTCGCATTGAAAGAAGAAGTCAAAGCTTTACTCGAAAAGGAAGGTCATGAAGTGCTCGACTTCGGACCTTACAACGAAGAACCTTGTGACCTGTCCGATTATGTTTACCCTGCCTCACTGGCTGTGGCGGAAGGAAAAGCCGACCGCGGTATTTTTGTCGATGGCGTCGGTTACGGCAGCGCTATGATCGCCAACAAAATCTACGGCGTCTATGCGGCGGTTTGCCAAGACCCTTTCTGCGCGAAACTGGCGCGTTCCCACTCCGACACGAATGTACTCTGCCTTGGCGGAAAAATCATTGGTTCGGCATTGGCGCTTGAAATCGTGACGGCTTGGATGACGACTGACTACCTCAGCGATATCGAAAGATACACCAACCGCGTCGACAAAGTGAAGAAGATTGCCGAGAAGCATCTGAAGAGATTGGATGAAATCCAGGACTAGTCATTTATGAACTGGCGGTACGCTATTCAAAGTACAAATTCCACAAAAACAAGGCCGCATCGAAATGGAAGAACGAATCCATTTCGGCGCGGTTTTTTTTGCGGGTTATTTCGGATTCCTCAACGCTTCCTTGCCTTGTTTGCACCCTTATTATTCCACCCAAAAGCGGAATTCTATGACTTTTGCCTCCATTTGTGATATAGTAGACCAGTCACGCTGTTGCTCAGAGAACCTATATAACGTTTCGCGGTGAGGAATTTGGCAAACCGAGAGTCCGATTCTCTTTCCCAAATTGGCCTGACCCGAAACATATTTACTAAAATCAAATGCATGTAGAACATGCTGAAGGAGAACCATTTGTTATTTAAAGAACTAGAATTGAACCAACACCTGTTGCGCGCACTGAAAGAAGCTGGCTACACGAAAGCTACGCCCATCCAAGAAGATGCTATTCCGCATCTGATGAACAACAAGGATTTGTTGGGTTGTGCTCAAACCGGTACCGGTAAGACCGCTGCCTTTGCTCTACCGATTCTTCAGAACTTAACGGACCAAGAAACCGCTGGAAAAGGCGCCATCAAAGCGCTGATCCTTGCTCCTACCCGTGAACTTGCCCTGCAAATCGGGGAAAGCTTCCAAATTTATGCTAAATACCTTCCATTGAAGATCCAAGTCATTTTTGGTGGTGTTTCCCAGAATCCTCAGACAGCTGCGCTGAAACGCGGAACGGATATCCTTGTCGCGACACCAGGTAGATTGTTGGACCTGATCGGACAAGGATACATCAAACTGAACCAGGTAGATTTCTTTGTCTTGGATGAAGCGGATATGATGTTGGACATGGGGATGCTGCATGATGTACGCCGCATAATCCGCGAATTGCCTAAGAAACGCCAAAGCATGTTCTTCTCGGCCACTATGCCGAATGAGATCGAAAAACTTGCGGGCACTATTTTGTCAAATCCGGTGAAGGTTGAAGTCACTCCGGTTTCCTCGACTGTGGAAATCATCCACCAGAGCGTTTACCCTGTAGCCAAGACCGACAAAACCGACCTGCTTATCCACCTGTTGAAGGAAGATTCAATGGAGCGATCCCTTGTCTTCTCAAGAACGAAGCATGGCGCCAACAAGATCGTCAAAAAGCTTTTGCAAGCAGGCCTTTCAGCCGAAGCGATCCACGGAAACAAATCCCAGACCGCGCGTCAACGAGCTTTGGAAAACTTCAAGACCAAAAAAACCAGCGTTCTTGTAGCGACAGATATCGCAGCCCGTGGCATCGATGTGCCTGAACTTTCGCATGTCATTCTGTTTGATCTGCCTGAAGTTCCGGAAACCTATGTTCACCGTATCGGCCGTACAGGACGCGCAGGACGCGGCGGAAAAGCCATCTCTTTCTGTGATGAAACAGAAGCATCCTTGTTGCGTGACATCGAAAAACTTATCCAGAGAAAAGTTCCGGTCGTAACAGATCAGCCTTTTATGTTGAAAGAAGGCACGAAGGCAGCTGCACCGCAACCGAAAAAACCGGTTGCCGCGCGCAGTAACGGAACCCGCGTCAAAAACCAACAAGGTCCAAGAGGCGGCCAAAAAGCCGCACAAAGACCGCGTTTCCAGACCAAAAAAAATACACAAAGTAACTGATAACACACAAAAGAGCTCCCGCCATTTTTTGGCTGGAGCTCTTTTTTCTGAAAAAATCTGATGAGAGAAGCGGAATGAGCGGTTTTCCTCCGGTGAACGGAGGCTTCGCCGGAGTTGACGCGTGCGCAAAAGCCGCTCCTCCGACGAGCCCTCGTTCGACGGAGGACAGCCTCCGTCCGCCCACTCAGCTCCGGCCAACATTCGCCCGCGGGAGGAGAGCTATTACCGGGAACCGCTACTCCGTTGAGAGGGGCGCTCGCTGGAGGAAAGCACCAGCTTCGATCAGGGGTGGCTTCACCGGAGCTGACGCGTGCGTAAAATCCGCTCCTCCGACGAGCCCTCGTTCGACGGAGGACAGTCTCCGGCCGCGCACTCAGCTCCGGCCAGCATTCGCTCGCAGGAGGAGAGCTATTACCGGGAACCGCAACTCCGTTGAGAACGACGCTCACCGGAGGAAAGCACCAACTCCGACAAAGGTTGGCTTCGCCCTGCTCCGATAAGCGACGCCCCGACGAATTCGCATTCAAATCAGATTCTTGATCCCGTCGCAGATCCTTTTTGCGACGATTGGATTGTTCATCGTATAGATGTGGATGCCGTCGACATCGTGCGCCAGTAGATCGACAATTTGATTGATCGCGTAGGCCATACCAGCATCGAAAAGTGCCTCTTTGTTGTCTTCGTATTTGTGCATCACTCTGGAAAACTTTTCCGGCAAGGAGGCACCGCAGAGCGTCACCATCCTTTCGATCTGGGCTTTGTTGATGACAGGCATGATGCCCGCCTCAACCGGCACATGCATGCCTGCGATCTGGATATGTTCCTGGAAGGAATAGAAGGCATTATTGTCGAAAAAGAGCTGGGAAATCAGATGCTGCACCCCGCTGTCCACCTTTTCCTTCAGATGGGCAATGTCCTCGACTTTGTTCTTGGACTCCGTGTGACATTCCGGGTAACAGGCGCCGCTGATGGAAAAATCACCGTATTGCCTGATGAATTTGACCAGGTCGCTGGCATACCGGAAATCTTTTTTCGCTTCCACTGCCGGGTTTGCATCCCCGCGCAAGGCAAGGATGCTGTCGATGTCGGCATCCTTCAGTTCCTCCAGCAATTCGCAGATTTCGAATTTCGAATGATTCAGGCAAGTCAGATGCACCAGCGGATCGATCCCGTATTGATGTTTGATCCGTTTTGCCAATTCCACAGTTTGGTTATTCGTGTGACTTCCGCCGGCGCCAAAAGTGACGCTGATGAAATCAGGGTTCAGTTCGCTCAGGATCGCCAGTGTCTCATCGATGTTCTGGATCGCTTTATCCCGCTTCGGCGGAAAGATTTCGAAGGAAAGCACCGGTTTTTTCTTTTGGAATTTGGATTCTATTTTCATCAGCCTTCACCTCTTTTTTTAGACCGAAACTGCGTCTTTGATGATCTTCGCCGCCGCCACAAGATTGGCCAGGCTTTCTTTCGTTTCTTTGATGCCTCTGGTTTTCAGTCCGCAGTCCGGATTGATCCATAGATTTTCTTCGTCTATCTTCGTCAACGCGTTCTTCAATACCGCCACCATCTCTTCGACACTCGGCACGCGCGGGGAGTGGATATCGTATACGCCCGGTCCAACTTCCGTTTCGAATTGGTTCGCCTTCAAGGCATCGATGATGGTCAGTTTGGAACGGGAAGCTTCGAATGAAATGACGTCCGCATCCATGTTGTCGATATCCTGTACAATCTCCTCGAATTCGCTGTAGCACATATGCGTATGCACCTGCGTCTCCGGCCGCACGCCGCTGTGGCAAAGGCGGAATGCTGGGATTGCCCAATCAAGATACTCGCTCGCCCATTCTTCCCTGCGGATCGGCAACTTCTCTTTCAAAGCCGCTTCATCGATCTGGATAATCTTGATGCCCGCTTCCTCCAAATCCAGAACCTCTTCGCGGATTGCCAGACCGATCTGGAAAGCCATCTCCCTCAACGAAATGTCCTCACGCGGAAACGACCAATTCAGGATCGTCACTGGACCCGTCAGCATCCCTTTGACCGGTTTGTCGGAAAGACTCTGCGCATATTCCGAATAGAACACGGTGATCGGGTTTTCGCGTCGGATATCGCCGAAGATGATCGGCGGCTTGACGCATCTTGTTCCGTAGGACTGCACCCAAGCTTTTTCGGTAAATACGTACCCCGCCAGGTTTTCGCCGAAGAACTCAACCATGTCGTTGCGCTCGGATTCGCCGTGGACTAGCACATCCAACCCCAGTTCCTCCTGCAGATCGATGCATTCTTTGATGAAGCCTTTGATGTTTTCATCGTATTCGGCTCTGTCGATGTCGCCTTTACGGTATTTGCTGCGGTTTTGCTTCACTTCCCTCGTCTGCGGGAAGGAACCGATTGTCGTCGTCGGCAACAGCCCCAGTTGCAGCTTCTCCTTTTGGATCGCTCTCCGTTCTTTTCTCGGAACGTTTCTGACAAAATCCCTTTCCGTCAAGCTCGCCACGGATGCTTGAACATGCTTGTCTTCGTACACCCGGTCCGCTGAAAAGACTTGTTGATTTGCAAGATAGGCTTCCTGCCCTTCATATCCGGAAGTGCCGATCAGTTCCGTCAGTTCCTTGATTTCCTGCAGCCTTTCCTTCGCGAAAGCGAAATACTGGGAAACTTCCTCCGGCAAGCTTGTTTCATTTTCCAGCGTGTAGGGAACATGCAGCAACGAACAGGAAGTGCTGATGACGATGTCGTTGCTGTACTCTTCCAGCCCTTTGACCAATTCGACAACCTTTTTGTAGTCGCTCTTCCAGATGTTTTTTCCGTTCAGGACGCCGGCAAACAACGTTTTATTAGCCGGAAAGCCATGTCTTTCCAAAAGTTCCACCGTTTGCTTGCCTTCGATGAAGTCTAGGCCGATGCCATCGAAATCGAGCCCAATCACTTCTTCGTAGCTGTCCCGGATATCCCCGAAGTATGTCTGCAGCAATACTTTTACGTTGCCTTTATGCGCCAACACTTTTTTGTACAGGGAAGCAAACAACGCGACATCTTCATCGGACAAATCGGTGACGAGACTCGGTTCATCGAACTGCACCCACGCCACACCTTGTTCATTGAACCGATCCAATATTGCGATGTAGGCATCTGCCACTTGTTCAGCAAAATCATGTATTGTTTTTGAACCTTTATATTTGGCCAGTTTCAGGAAAGTGAAGCCGCCGATGAGGACCGGTTTCGTCAGCACTCCGATTTCTTTGGCTTCTTCATACTCGGCAAAAGGCTTGTCGCCCGCCACTTTGATTTCGGAATCGTCGAACAGTTCCGGAACCAAGTAATGGTAATTGGTGTTGAACCATTTCTTCATCGCCAACGCTTTGACGTCGCCCGCTTCGCCCTGATAACCGCGCGCAGCCGCAAAATAGGTGTCGCGCTCGTTCAGCCCCAGCTGTTTGTAGCCGTTTGGCAGAGCATTCAACAAGACCGTCAGATCCAACAAGTTGTCGTAATATGAAAAATCATTCGAAGGGATGTGGCTGATGCCGGCTGCTTGCTGCAGATTCCAGTGCATTATCTTAAGACCCTTTGCGACTTTCTCCAACTCTTCTACTGAAATTTCTTTCCTGAAATATTTTTCGGATGCGAATTTCAACTCGCGTCCTTTGCCTACTCTTGGAAAACCGATTAGTGAACTGTTCATTTTGATTTCCTCCATCTCATTTTTTTGGTTCCTGCTATTTCAAGTTCCTTCCCTCGTCATCAGGGAACACTGCGAACAGGATGTCTTACCACTGTCCCGATAGTTGCTAATCAGCTGCTATCAGAAGGTTGCTCCAGTATGCCACGGAAATCGGATATAGGATAACACTTAATAAATATACGCAGTTATAGTTTAATGCTATACGATCAGGTAGGCCAATCCAGGTTGGTCGGAGTTGAGCCAGGTTTTGTCGGCTGTTTCGAGCGTTTCACTTCGCGAAATGTCGAGAGATCCGACTTTTGTCGGCTGTTTCGAGCGCTTCGTGGTACGAACAGCCGAGAGTTCGATTTTCTGTCGACTGTTCGGTATTCCTGGCATCCTCAACAACCGACATCCAGTTCTATAACCGTCTTTTGGCACAGCAAAGAAGAGCCGCCTCAAAAATCGAGATGGCTCTTCTTTGTTTTGGATAACCTTATTTTGGACAAATTCGGATTATCTGAATTTTTTGAAAAAGTTTTTTTGGCTCAGGTGTGGATTATTGGAACAATTGCTTGTACATTGCAATCGTTTCTTCCAGTGTCGGAGTGAACGGATTCCCTGGAGCGCAGGCATCGATCATGGCATTTTTCGACAAGTAGTCGTAATCGAATTCCTCTTCCTTGATGCCCAGCTCATTCAATGATGTTGGAATACCGACAACTTTGGACAAACGTTTGATTTCTTCGACCGTGTAATCCGCGCAAGCTTGATCGGATACGTCAGCTGTCACTGCTAATCCTAATGCTTTCGCTACTTTGCGGAAACGTTCAGGTGCAAATTTAGCATTTTCAGCTTCCACGATCGGCAACAGCATCGCGCAGCAGACGCCGTGCGGCAAGTGGTAGACGGCACCCAATTGGTGAGCCATCGAATGCACATAGCCCAGGCCGGCATTGTTGAAGGCCATTCCGCCCAAGAAGATGGCATTGACCATTTTGTCGCGCGCATCCAAGTCAGTTCCGTTTTCTACAGCTTTCGGCAAGTATTCGCGGATCAATTCGATCGCTCCGGAAGCCAAGACTTCGGTCACAGGGTAAGCGCCAGGCGTTACCATCGATTCGATCGCATGCGTCAAAGCATCCATCCCGGTAGCTGCAGTCAATGATTTTGGCATCGTCAGCATCAATTCAGGATCGTTCACGGAAATTTTCGCCAAGCTGTTTTTGTCGACCATAACCATCTTCACTTTGCGGTCTTCATCAGTGATGACGTAGTTGATCGTGATTTCAGCGGATGTTCCGGCAGTTGTGTTGATCGCCACAACCGGCAAGCCGGCTTTAGCGGATTTGTGCAAACCTTCGTAATCCTGCGGTTTGCCGCCGTTCGTCAGGATGATGCTGATTGCGCTCGCTGCATCCTGCGGAGAACCGCCGCCGAAGGAAATGATGAAGTCGCAGTTTTCAGCCTGGGCCATAGCCACGCCTTCGTTGACGTTTTTGCAAGTCGGGTTCGGATCGACATCCGCATAGACCACATAGTCGATAGCCGCGTTGTCCAATTCTGCCAAGACAACGTCGATCATTTCGCTTTTAGCCAAGAAGTTATCCGTTACGAACAAAGCTTTCTTGTAGCCAAGTTCCTTCACATTGCTGCCTAATTCCTTGATGCAGCCTATTCCGATAAGGTTTGTTGCTGGTACATAAAAAGTTGCCATTTTGCATTATCCCCTTTTGATAAGATTAGATGTTCAAGTAGCCCGCTCTTGGGGTTACAGAGAAACGTTTGCCCAGATTGCTTAATTGCTCATCAGTGATTTCCTGTCTGATGCCGCCTTGAGATTGTACTAGTGTGTAGACGGTCGCTGATTTTTCAGCCGTTTCGACCAAACCGAAGCACTCTTCCAAGTCTTTTCCGGCTGCGTACAAACCGTGGTGCGGCCATACGATCAGAAGGTACTCCTTCATTTTCTCAGCAGTTGCTTCGCCAATTTCGTTCGTTCCAGGCATCAACCAAGGCAGGATGCCCACGCCTTCAGGGAACACGACCAATGACTCAGTACACATTTTCCAAAGGATTCGCGTGAAGCTTCTTTCATCCAACTCGCAAGAGAATGACATCGCCAACAAGTTGGTTGCGTGGCAGTGGTAAACGACACGGTTTTCAGGATCGACCGACAAGCGCGAAATGTGTGACATCAAATGAGCCGGCAATTCGCTTGTAGGAGCCGCTCCATTTTCGTATCCCCATAATAGGTCTACGCTGTTGCCTTCCGCAGTTACTTTCAGGATTCCCAAAACATCAGCCGGGTCATGGATGACGTTTTTGAAGAATTTACCTGTTCCGGTGACCAGGAAATATTTCCCGGCCAAGGCTTTTCCGTCGAAAGCGATCGGAATGTTGCGTTTCACTTCGTTCAGATCCAGATATTCCGTAATTTCCTCTTCTTTCAGCAAGTAGGACAAGTTGCCGCTGTTTCTTTCGTGCCAGCCGAATTTGTACATGACGTCCGTCAACAGCATGACTTCTTTGATGAATGGTGCTTCTAAAATGTTTTTCATTTTGATGGTTTCCCCCTTATTTGCGTTCCGTCAGAATTTTTTGTTCGTAGTTTTTTACTTCAGTCAGCCATTCCGTACCAGCCGGAACATTTTGTTGTTGGCAATAGAATTCCCAGACAGCGCCGAATGGATAAGATTTCATTTCTTCCGTGACAGCTAAACGGGTTGTGAAGTCGCCAGTGCTTTCGGCATCCTTCAATGTTTCGATTGGGCTCAACATACCCAACAACAAGGATTTCAATGTGCTGCGCGCGCCGATGACCATGGCTGCGACACGGTTGATCGTTGCATCGAAGAAGTCCATGCCGATGAATGTTTTGTCCAACAATTCGTTGCGCACCAATGTTTCGCCGATGCGGGTAGTCGCTTCATCCAAGATGACAACGTGATCGGAATCCCAACGAATCGGACGGCTCACGTGCAGCATCAAGCCTTTACCAAACGGCAGGAAGGCCGTGAATTTATCGGAAACATCCTCGGTCGGATGGAAATGTCCAGCGTCGATTGTCCACAGGATATCTCTTGTCAAAGCGTAGGACAGGTAGAAATCATTGGAACCGGTCGTGAAGCTTTCTGCGCCGATGCCGAAGAGTTTGCCTTCGACTGCGTCCAGCATGTGCGCATCATCGAATTTTTCTTCCAAACATTGATCCAACGCATCGCGCAGACGGACACGCGGCGACATTTTATCGATTGGGTTATCTTTGTAGCCATCCGGGATCCAAATGTTGTTCACGCAAGTTTGGTTCAGTTCTTCACCGAAGTAAGCGGCCACTTTGCGGCTACGTTTCACGTGCTCGATCCAGAATGCTTGTGTTTCAGGGTCGCTGCTGGACAAGGTGCCGTCTGTTGATTTCGGATGGGAGAAGCAAGTAGGGTTGAAGTCCAGTCCAAGACCTTTTTCTTTTGCCCATTGCACCCATTTTTCGTAGTGCTTCGGTTCGATTTGATCCAAGTCGATTTTTTCGTCCGTATCCACATAGATGGCATGCAGATTCACTTTGTGGTTGCCTGGGATCAGGCTCAAGGCTTTATCCAAATCAGCACGCAGTTGCGTTGGTGTTGTCGCTTTTCCTGGGTAGTTGCCGCTGACGGAAATCCCGCCGGTCAAGGCTTGATCAGGGAACATGAATCCCAATACATCGTCCCCTTGCCAGCATTGCAATGAAACCTTGATTTGGCTCAGTTTTTCAAGTACTGCATCTGTATCCACACCGATGGCGGCGTATTTTTGTTTTGCTAAAGTGTATGCTTCTTCAATAGGTTTTGTCATCTGTCTATACTCCAATCTTTTCTTCGTATTTTTTTAAGTGCTCCCGATCTGCGATCGGGTTTGGTGGGTATTCTTCAACGTGGATCTGACTTCTCAGCCATGTTCTGGCTTCCGCCAGGTCAGCAAATTCTCCAGCTGCGATCATCTGCACGAGCAGGTTTCCGATTGCGGTGCCTTCGGTAGGTCCGGCAACGACCAACTTCCCGGTGACATCGGCTGTCAGCTGATTCAGGAGTTTGACGTTCGCTCCGCCGCCGACGATGTGCAACACATCAATCGTTTCCTTCGTTAATGCTTCGACTTTCTTCAGTTCATGCGCATAGGCCAAGGCCAGATTGCTGTACACGCACATCACCAATTCACCGGTTGTTTCCGGAATGATTTCGCCCCGTTCGCGGCAGTAGGCTTGGATTTCCTCAATCATGTTTGCCGGATTGAGGAAGCGCGGATCGTTCAGATCGACATACTGCAGGAATGGTTCGACTGCATAAGCCATCTGCGCCATTTCGCCGTAGGAGTGGCGGTAATCCAGGTTGCGCGCGATTTCCTGCACGAACCACATGCCGGTGATGTTCTTCAGGAAACGATAGGTCCCATAAGCGCCCCACTCATTAGTGAAGTTCGCTTCGTAGGCGGGACGGTCATTTATCGGTGCGTCGTTTTCGACACCGATCAATGACCAGGTTCCGCTGCTGAGGTAGGCCCATTTCCCGCCCAGCGCCGGCACGCCGACGATGGCGGATGCCGTATCATGCGTCGCCGCAGCGATCACTTCGATTTTGGGCAAATCATAGCTTTCCGTCAGATCAGCCTTCACATCGCCGATTTTCGTTCCTGGCACAACCAGTTCCGGAAACTTCGCTCTCGGGATGCCGACAAGTTCAAGCAAGTCGTTATCGAACTCGCCGGTTTCGAGATTCAGCATCTGCGAAGAGGACACGTTCGTCACTTCGCCGACCATCTCACCGGTCAACCGGTATGCCAGATAATCCGGTATCATCAGTATTTTGTCCGTCTTGGCCAACAAGTCCTTGTCCTCTTCATACAGTTGATACAAAGTATTGAAGTTCAGGAATTGGATGCCCGTTTTGGCGTAGATCGTCTCTTTTCCGATCACTTTTGCCACTTTTTCCATCGTATCTTTCGTGCGTTCGTCCCGGTAACTGATCGGCAGCTGCAGCAATTGGCCGTCCGTTCCGATCAGGCAGTAGTCGACCGCCCATGTATCGATCCCGAGATGGCATTCCGTCACGCCGAGCGCCTTCAGTTTGGATAACCCAGTCAGAATTTCTTCGAAAATGGTTTCGATATCCCATCTGTCGGATCCGTCGATGCGGCTGAAGCCATTTTTGAAACGGTGCACTTCCTGCAACGCCAATTGTTTATTATCTATTTCCGCCAGCATGATCCGCCCGCTGGAGGCGCCGATATCTATCATCACATAGTACTTCATATACTTGTTTCACACCTCCACCTTGTAATTGTTTACATTACTATTAAACAACTTCTGGATTTATGCTACAATGTCACTGAATGAGTTGTGAGTACCAAATATACAGGAGGTGTCCAAATGGATCTGATAGCGCTGTTATCGCGGGAGTCTGTCATCGAAAAGGAACAGAAAAAGCGACATAAATTCGTGCCCGATCTGCCGGAACTGGAGGGGGAGGCGACCCGGGCTCCAAAGATCAAGGAGCATCTGTTTTTCGAAAACAAGGATATCTACATGAGCAAACACAACCGTTACGCCGCCTATCCGGAGCACTCGCACCAATTCCTGGAGCTTAACTACATCGTGAAGGGGGAATGTAGCCAAATCATCAACGGCGTCCCTTACTTGTTGAAGGAAGGCGACATCCTGCTGATGGACACCGGCAGCGAGCATTCCATCGAGGCGCTCGGCAAGGACGATCTGCTTTTGAACATCCTTTTCAACAACAAGAGCATCTCGATCAACTGGCTGATGAACATGAACCACAACGACAGCATCCTCTACAAAATCCTGCTGACGAACAATCCGCTGGACACGAACGCCGCCAATTTCATCCTGTTCCGCAACGACCAGAACGAGCACATCAAACAGATCATCAACAACATGGCCGACGAATATTTCTTCCCGAAAGTCTTTTCCGGAAAGATCATCAGCAGCTACCTGCCTATCCTGCTCTATGAATTGGCGCGCTCGCTTCCGCACGAGTACAGCGAAACGTTCAGCAAAAAGGACCCCTTTTACGAGGTCCTCCAGCTGATTGATTCCGAGTTCACGACGCTGACCTTGGATGCTGCCTCCAAACGGCTGAACTTCAATAAGAATTACTTGAGTAACATGATCAAAAAGCGCAGCGGCCAGACGTTCACGGAACTGCTGAACGAGAAGCGGCTGCTGAAGGCCAACCTGCTCATCGAATCAACCGAAATCCCGATCCAGACGATCCTGACCGAAGTCGGATTTTCTAACAAGACTTATTTCTATACGTGCTATAAAAACAGATTCCACTGTTTGCCATCGGAAGTGCGAAAAAACGGAGCTGTCTCGAAATGATTGCCGGTTGTCAGATACTTCGCGGTTATCGGACAAGCTCCAGAGCTAACTCTTGCCGGTTGTCCGATTCTTCGCGAATATCGGACAAGCTCAAGTGCTTACGCTCACAGGTTGTCCGATTCCTCCCGGTTATCGGACAACCTGCAGGCACTCATACCCTCTATTACCCAACTAACTGAAAAAGTGAAGGACAGCCCCATTATTCTGGGGCTGTCCTTCACTTTTTCATACTAACAATTTTTCATTCGTAGCCGTTGGGATTGTTGTTTTGCCAATTCCAGGAATCGCGGCACATGTCAGCTAATGTCTTCTGGGCTGTCCAGCCCAGTTCTTCCTTCGCTTTTGTCGCATCCGAGTAACAGGTCCCGACGTCGCCGGGACGTCTGTCGACAATCACATAAGGAATTTCGACGCCATTGGCTTCCTCGAAGTTATGCACCAAGTCCAATACGCTGTAGCCGATGCCGGTACCGAGATTGTAGATGCCGACGCCGGTAGTTTCCTTGATTTTATCCAAAGCCTTGATGTGACCCAACGCCAAGTCGACGACGTGGATGTAGTCGCGTACGCCTGTGCCATCAGGAGTGTCGTAATCGTCCCCGAAGATGCTCAAGCGCGGCAATTTGCCGACCGCCACTTGCGTGATGTACGGCATCAGGTTGTTCGGGATGCCGGTTGGGTCTTCGCCGATCAAGCCGGACTCATGCGCACCGATCGGATTGAAGTAACGCAGCAAAGCGATGCTCCACTCGGAATCGGCGAACGCCACATCCTGGAGGATCTGTTCAATCATGACTTTCGTGTAGCCGTAAGGATTCGTTGCACTCGTAGGCAGGTCCTCCGTCAGCGGCGACACGTTGTTCATGCCGTATACCGTAGCCGAAGAGCTGAAGACAATCTTCTTCACGCCGTGGCTGCGCATTACGTCGCACAATACCAACGAACTTGTGATGTTGTTGTGGTAGTATTCGATCGGTTTCGCTACAGATTCGCCTACCGCTTTGTAGCCTGCAAAATGGATGACCGAGTCGATGTTTTCTTTTGCGAATACTGCGTCCAAGGCTTCACGGTTCAATACGTCCACTTCATAGAAAGTCGGCTTCTTGCCCGTGATCGTTTTGATTCGGTTCAACACTTCCGGTTTGCTGTTCGAATAGTTGTCGACGATGACCACTTCTTGGCCGGCTTTTAATAATTCCACTACGGTATGGCTGCCGATGTAGCCGGCGCCTCCAGTCACTAATACTGACATATGATCCCTCCACTTTCATTCCAAAAATCAATGCAATTGTTCGACGAAACGACGGAATGCCGCCTGGCCTTCATCGGTGCGTTTGAACACACCGGCGTCCTCCAGCACCCGCAAAAAGGCTTCACCTACCGCTTCCTGCACCACTTCCTTCGCCTCCGCGCCGGTACGGTCCTTTTTGTCCACCAAGGCTGTGACCCATTCCTTATGGTAAGGAGCGATTTCCACTGTTTCTCCGTTGAGGTAATTTTCGATTTCGATCAACTCATCCTTCAAACGTGGCGGCAGAATCGCCAGCCCCATCACTTCGATCAAGCCGATGTTCTCTTTCTTGATGTTCTGCACGTCCGGATGCGGATGGAATATGCCGTCCGGGAATTCCGGAGAAGTCCGGTTGTTCCGCAGAACCAAATCCAGTTCGAACAATCCGTCCTTCATACGTGCAATCGGCGTGATCGTGTTATGCGGAATGCCGTCGGTGGCAGCCAGGATGTCGGCCGCTTCATCCGAATAGCCTCGCCATGCGTCCAGTATAAATGTTGCCGCCTCAGCCAATTCAAGCGCATCCTTACCGGCCAGTCGAACGACGGACATCGGCCACTTGACGATGCCTGCTTGAATCGAGGCGAATTGGGCCATTTCAAATGGCAGTTCGATCGGCGCTTCCGCCATCGCGAAGTTGTGCCGACCGCCCTGGTAATGATCATGCGACAGGATTGATCCGCCGACGATCGGCAGGTCCGCGTTCGACCCGACGAAATAGTGCGGGAATTGCGTGATGATCCCAAGCAACTTCTCGAAAGTCTGCTTGTCCAATTTCATCGGCTTGTGCTCCTCGGCCAAAAAGATGCAGTGCTCCTCATAATAGGCATAAGGCGAATACTGCAGTCCCCACTTCTCGCCGTTCAATGGCATCCGGACGATGCGGTGGTTGGCGCGCGCCGGATGGTCGATGCGCCCGGCATAGCCTTCATTTTCCATGCAGAGTTGGCAAGCTGGATAAGCGGAAGCAGGCACGTTTTTCGCCAAAGCGATCTGCTTCGGATCCTTCTCCGGTTTGGATAGGTTGATTGTGATCTCCAGTTCGCCGTAATCGGTACGGTGCTGAAACGCGATATTTTTGGCGATGCTGCGGGTCTTGATGTAATCGTTGTTCTGGCTGAGCTCGTAGAAATAATCAGTTGCCGCTTCCGGATTTTCTGCATAGATTTCCCAGAAATGCTTGTTGATGACGGAAGGCATCGGCGTGATCAAGGACATGATCTGCGCCTCCAGCGTTTCCCTTGCATATTGGTAGTCCGCGATTTTCCCGTTTGCGACCGCCCAATCCACCAAGTAATCCAGCAGATTCAGTCGATCCGGCAAAGCTTGCGACGGCACCAATTGCGTATCCAAGTCTTCCTTTCCGATCATGGCCAACAGCAGATTCCGCAGCGCGATGCTGTCCATCGCGTCCGTTTCCCCGTTTACGATGCCCGTTTCCACAAAATCGACAATAACTTGGTCGATCGCATACACTGTCTCATTTATCGTCATGCCAACCGCTCCTTATAACCGTTTTGCGCCATCGCTGATTTCGGCGATGTAGAATTCTGCCGGGTAACCGATCGCTGCTTCATAGGTTTTTCCGACGTTTTCGATGAAGGCCGGAATCGCCTCTTTTTCAACGATGGCAATCGCGCAGCCGCCGAAGCCTGCTCCGGTCATACGCGCTCCCAACACACCCGGTTG
Source organism: Trichococcus paludicola (assembly GCF_003052295.1). Lineage (GTDB taxonomy): Bacteria > Bacillota > Bacilli > Lactobacillales > Aerococcaceae > Trichococcus > Trichococcus paludicola. The sequence goes on along the minus strand of NZ_QBLC01000001.1, from coordinate 112,019 downwards.
ATCCCATGCGGCTTGAACCAATGTGTCCAATTCAATCCCGGTCACTTCATAGTCGTCCCGCAAAGAAATATGCGACTGGTTCATCAACTGGCCGAATGCCTCCAATTCACCAGCCTGCAAGGCCGCTTTTGCTTTCAAGGTGCGTTGGTTTTCAGTGACGGCATGACGCGCACGGCGGTACAAGACGTCACTCTCCAGAACCTCTTTTGATTTTTCGAACGTTTCTTCATCGAGTTCGCCCAAGCTGCCGATCGATACGACCGTTTGCAATTTCGCCAACGCTTCTTCGCATTCGCTGCGGCGTTCGTTGTACTTGGAGTCGACCAATTCACGGCGTTTTTTCGTATTCATGATTACGATTGCGTGATTGCCCAATTCGACAGGTACCAATTCATATTCAAGTGTGTTGCAGTCCAACAAAATCGCTTTGTTTTCCTCGCCCATGCCGACAGCGAATTGATCCATGATGCCGCTGTTCACGCCGATGAATTCGTTCTCCACGCGCTTGCCGGTTTTGATGAGATCCAATCGATCCACATTCAGGTCGAAGAGATTATCCAAAACGACACCCATCAACAGTTCGAGGGATGCCGATGATGACAGACCCGAACCGTTCGGGATATTTCCGAAGATGACCATATCCAAGCCTTCCGGGATGGCATGACCGGCTTCCTTCAGATAGCGCAGCATGCCTTTCGGGTAGTTGGCCCAGCTGTCCGCTTTTTTGTGATCAAGATCGGCCAGTTCGAAGCTGATGACGCCGGCTTCCGGGAAGTTTTCCGAATAGAGTCGAACTTGCTTCAGATCGTTTTTTGCCGTAATAGCGTAAGTTCCCAGTGTGATGGCGCAAGGGAAGACGTTCCCGCCGTTGTAATCCGTGTGCTCTCCGATCAGATTGATCCGTCCCGGTGCGAAAAATGCTTTGTAATCCCCTTTGCCGAATAGTTCCTCAAATTTTTGCTTCAACCCTGTCAATTCCATCTTCATCCGCTCCTTTTTTTGATAAATGTTTACTTGTTATTTTTACTAAATATTAACTAAATGAATTATAACCCCACACCACAGATGTGTCAAGCGGTTTTGTAGCGCTTTCATTACGAAAAAGGGTTGTATCAAACCAGAAAATGCCAATCTGGTTTGATACAACCCTTTTCGATTGAAAATGAATTTAAACTGTACGCTTCTCCTATGTGTGCCCTCCTCATCGGAGTTGACAATCAGCACCGGGCAGCAGTCCTTCCGCCGGAGAAAAACAGCTGAAAAGACAAGACCTCCGACGAACGCGGCCTCGTCGGAGAACAGCCTCCGATTCTGAAACCAGCTCCGGCGAGCATTCGCTCATCGGAGGTGAGATCTCCGGCGCAGAGCGCTTCTCCGATGAATGCTTGTCTCATCGGAGTTGACGATCACCTCCGGGCAGCAGTCCATCCTAAGCGCCTAAAATTTCTTGTAATCGCTGAACAATTTTCGCCATTTCTGCTTGATTGACGGCACGAATATCGAATTCAATGATGCCGTTATTGGCTTGGTATTCACGTGTATAAATCGCTGGACTTTGCGTTTTTAGTTGTCTTATGACTTCTTTTGCGCTGATTATGCCAGCCACTTTGACGGTAGCCCGATAAATTTCTCTGCCGGCACTGTCTTGCACAATAATGGCTTGCAGATCTGGTATTTGATTGAGGCCTTCAACAAATGGGCCTAGACGCGCCTTCATCGACCCGCCGCTTTCGCTGCCGTTAGCCAAATAATCTTCCACGGCTTGAGCCAGCCCTAAAATATTGTCTTTGCCGATCTTCATGGAGCGACCAATTCCCTTGCCTTGGAGTCGCACCCATTCGATCGCTCTTTTTTTCCCGACGATAAAGCCAGCACTTGGCCCTTCAATCGCTTTGGCTCCTGAATAAATCACTAAATCTGCCCCTGCTGCGTAATAACCGAATAAATCTTCTTCCGCCGCGGCATCGACAATCACCGGCAAATCGTATTTTCCAGCGACGGTAGCCATTTCTTCCACTGTCAGCATACTCTTTTGTACGGTGTGGTGACTTTTGATGTAAAGCAGGGCAGCCGTTTCCTTGGTGATCATCATTTCCACGTGCTCTGGGGTACACATATTTGCATATCCAGCTTCAACGACTTTGCCTCCTCCTTGCTCAACCATGACTTCAACGGGCGTACCATAGTCCACATTATGGCCTTTCGGTAAAATAATTTCTCGTTGGGTAATTTTCTCCGTATAAGGATGGTAAACATGAAATAAGTTGCCTTTGCCGATTACGCCCGCCACGGATTGGGCGATGCCTGCTGAAGCTGAAGACACAACTTGAGCATCTTCGGCTTTGAGTAGATTGGCTAAATAAGCGCCCACTTTCAACGACAAATCTTCCATCTCAAAAAAATGTTCTCCCCCATATTGTTGGGCAGCCAAAACAGACGGGGATACTTTGGACACTCCCAGGATTGTCATTCTACCGGAAGCGTTGATTACTTCCTTTAATCCAAATTTTTCGTAACTGATTGTCATAACCATTTCCTCCGATGTATCGAACTATTCAAGGGTGACTTTCCCCACCTTCAGCAGGTGAACGTCCTTCTCCATGCAATAGAGCCTGATCAAAGTCGTTGCTAAAAAGCAGCTGTACAACGCCATTTGGCTTCCGGCCAAGCGGAACACGATAATGTACAGGATGGCTCCCAGAATGGAAGCCAAAGCGTACACCTCTTTGCGGAATATATAAGGAATCTCCCGGGCGAACACATCACGGATGAGTCCTCCACCGGTTCCGGTCAGAACAGCCAACGTAACAACAACGTACCACTGATGGAATCCCATTCGCACCGCCACTTCCGCTCCGATGGCGGTGAATGCCCCGAGCCCGATTGCATCAAAGAACTGGAGCTTCTTCGCCAACTTGTTGATGTGCGTATAGAAAAGGATGACGAAGCCAGCGGAAAGCAGGCTGATAAGTGCATAGAGCGGGTTTTCCAACGATGCCGGCAACGGACGATCAATCAGCAGATCCCTGACGATCCCTCCGCCCACCGAAGTCGTGATCGCAAATATCCCGATGCCGTAATAATCAAGATCCTTCTCGATTGCAGTCAAGGCCCCTGACATCGCAAAGGCAATCGTGCCGATAATTTCCACAATTGAAATAAATTCCACTGTATTGTTCCCCCCTGATGATAGTTTTCTGAAAGATTGCGTTTCGAAAAGAGTATAACGCAAAAGAATGCAAAATCGCCATAATCTTTGCATTCTTTTCATACTATTTTTTGGTCAGTTTGCACAAACCTATTCCGTAACGCCCTCTATTCCTCACTGTTCCCTTTCAGATACTCAATCACCACTGTCCCCATCGTTTCGGCCGCAATCAGCATGCTGTCCTCTTTGATCCGGAATTTCGGATGATGATGCGGATAAGCCTCGCCCTCTTCCGGAGCCGCCCCTACATAAAGGAAGACGCTCGGACGTTCCTTCGCATAATAAGCGAAATCTTCTGAAGGCGGCTGCGCCTCGCAGCGTTCCACGGCCTCTACTCCAGGCAATTTTGTAGCCTGCAGAGCTTCAGCTGCGAATGACGTCATTTCCGGATCATTGTACAGCACCGGATAGTCGTTTTCGTAGTCCAGTTCATAGGTCACATCGAACATGGCTGAGATGCCGTCCAGCTTCGCGCGGATTTCCTTTTCGATCAGCGTGCGTGTCACTTCGGACATCGAGCGCACATCGCCCTCCAGAACGACCGAATCTTTGATGACGTTGAACGAGCCTTTGCCGTCAAAACTGCCGATCGTGATCGATCCGACATCGAATGGATTCAAACGGCGGCTGACGATGGATTGCACAGCCACAACAAAATAGCTGGCCGCCACGATGGCATCGTTGGCATTATGCGGCGATGACCCGTGCCCTCCGACGCCTTGGATCTTCACGCGGAAATTGGCGCGGCCGGTCTGAACGTTGCCTTCACGGTAGAACACTTTTCCACTGTCCATCTGCGACATCACATGGATGCCGAATACCGTGTCGACGCCTTCCAAAGCGCCGTCCTTGATCATGCCGATCGCTCCGCCCGGCGGAACTTCCTCGGCGGGCTGATGCAGCACAACTATCTTTCCTTCGAGTTGTTCCTTCATTTCTATTAATGTTTCGGCAAGGATCAGCATGTAAGCTGTATGCGCGTCATGTCCGCAGGCGTGCATGACGCCCGGTGTTTTTGAGGCATACGGCAAGCCTGTTTCCTCTTGGATCGGCAACGCATCGAAGTCCGCTCGGATGGCGACTGTTTTTCCCGGTTTGCCGCTGTCGATGGACACGACGATTCCCAGTCCGCCGACATGGGTGCGGATGTCGCACTCTTTTCCTGCATAGAAGGCTTCGATATAATCGGCCGTGTTTTCCTCCTGGAAAGACAATTCCGGATGGGCATGCAAGTAGCGATAAATTTCGATCATGCGCCCTTGCTTCTCGGCTAACTTGCTGAATAATTGCTTTTTGGTCGCTTCATTCATTTTGATTGCTCCCTTATCCTTATTGTTTTTCCTGTTCCAAATCCGTCTGCATCTCGTCTTCCTGCCCTAGCTTGTGCAGGTTTCTGCCGGAACGACAGTCCTTTCTTCCATTATCCGCCACATGTCCGTTCTGCACAACAATCATTTTCCGACAAATCTTTGAACGGAGCGGTTCCGGTTACGCAACAAAAAAAGCCCCCGAAACAAAATATCGCCCGGGGTAGCTTATCTGTTTATTAAATTGATAATTCTCAGATTGTGCTGGTGTCGATCACGAAACGGTATCTGACATCAGAAGCCAGTACGCGTTCATAGGCCTCATCGATCTGGTCAGCAGAAATGACTTCGATATTCGGAACGATGCCGTGTTTTGCACAGAAACCCAGCATTTCCTGCGTTTCGCGGATGCCGCCGATCATGGAACCAGCGAAGGAACGACGGTGCCCGATCAAGGACATCACATTCACTGACAACGGTTCACCAGGAGCTCCGACATTCACCAACGTGCCATCGAGCTTCAACAACCCCAGATAGGCATCCAGATTGATCACGGCACTCACCGTATTGATGATCAGGTCAAATGTGCCGGCCAAATCCTTGAATGTTTCCGGATCCTTGGTGGCGTAATAATGCTGCGCCCCAAATTCCAGACCGTCTTCTTTTTTGCTCAGTGTTTGCGACAGGACAGTCACTTCGGCCCCCATCGCATGCGCGATTTTGACGCCCATATGCCCCAATCCACCCAGTCCGATCACAGCGACTTTCTTACCGGGGCCTGCCTGCCAGCGGTTCAAAGGCGAGTAGGTGGTGATGCCGGCACACAACAGCGGTGCTGCGGCATCCAGTCCAATATTGTCCGGAATCCGCACAACGAAATCTTCGGTCACGACGATATGCGTCGAGTAGCCGCCCTGTGTCGGTTCGCCGTATTTATCGACTCCAGCGTAGGTCGGAACATTGCCTTTGAGGCAGTACTGCTCCTCGCCACGCAAACAATTTTCGCATTCTCCGCAGGAATCGACCATGCAGCCGACACCGACGCGATCCCCGATTTGATGCTTCGTCACACCAGATCCGACCGCTGTGACCAATCCCGCAATTTCATGCCCAGGCACGAGCGGATAGTGCACATGTCCCCATTCGCCATGGGCTGTATGGATATCCGAATGGCAGATACCCGCAAACTTGATTTCGATCAGAACGTCTTGTTCATCCAATTCCCGTCTCTTTATTTCAGCAAATCGGAACGGTTTGTCCGGACCGTCGACCGCTCTTGCTCTCGCTAGTACCATCTATTTTTCCTCCATTATGCTTCTGTATTCAAAAGCGGCGTTCTCGCTCTTGTAGAAAAAGCATACACCTTGAAGTTAAGGTTAAGTCAAGCGATAACCGATTGTAAGCTCGAACTACTTCGCGAGCGCATTAGGCAATCATCTGGAAGATTGCTGCCTTGTGCGGATCAATTTCCCATTTTTATCCCCATACTTTTGTTGATCCGGAACTTTCCGAAAAGGAACTGCAAATCAAATTGATTTTCAAAGGTGACGATGATTATTACCGCGTGATCTTGCAACAAAAATAATCACAGAAATGAAAAGACGCCCATTTAAGAGCGTCTTTTTTGATATTCGGCTGAGATAGGGATCATCCAATTCCCTAAATGCAAACAAGCGCCTATTTCCGCTGCTTCTCCAAAAAATCCCGCAGCACAACGACGTGGTTGATCTCCGGATCCCGCGCGGCATAGACCAATGTGACGTCGGTCGTTTCCAACTGTTTCAGGATTTTCATTACGGTTGCCGATGTCTGCGGATTCATCACTAACTCCTCCTCATACCTTTCCTTGAAGGCGGTGAATTTATCGGGATCGTGATCGAACCATTTGCGCAAATCCGGCGAAGGCGCGCTGTCCTTCAGCCATGCATCCAGCTGTGCGGCCTCCTTCTTGATTCCTCGCGGCCACAGCCGGTCGACTAGGATCCGGAAACCGTCTGCTTCTGCGGGAGATTCATAGATGCGCTTCATCTTTAGTTCCATGTCCATTCTCCTCCTATTGCTTCTTTAAAACTGGGCCACCAGTTCCATCATCTTATCCACTTGTGCCCGCTCCAGATTAAGGTGTTGCTGCAACTTGGCGATTTCTTCCTCAAGCCGATGCACTTCCGCTACTTTGGCCAGCAGTTCCGTTTGATAGTTCTCCTTACCCATCTCAAGCGCTCTCGCAACGGCAGCTTTTTGCTGCTTGTACTGATGATAAAGCATGGCCTCTGCTTGGCTTTTCGGGCCGCCTGCCACTTCCATTCTTTCGTAGCTTCTTCCGTAGTGTTCGAATTGTTCTTTTGTCATTGTCATGATTTTTCCCTCCAAATTGTTTTTTTCGAAAACAAAAAACCCTTCTTATAACAAGAAGAGTCGGGAATGTCGCTTTGCTCTTCTTATCTCTCAGATTGCTCTGCAGGATTTAGCACCGTGCCACCGCATTCATGCGTGGGTCGGTTGCTGAGATGTCATCGGGCCAGTCCCTCGATCTCTCTTGATATAGAAGTTATTTAATTTTCAAATATATTATGTCATACACTTGCGCAAAATTCAACTAATTATCCATTCATTTATTTGTTTTTCCAACTACATCTGTTCTACACAATTGCTTAGTATACTTAAGAAGGATCAAGCGATCCCGCGTTGCTGATTATTTCTTTTGTCCGATCAACAACACGGAAACAGTCTCGTAAAACGTAGCCAGTTTATATATAGGAAGGAAGAACTTACCCATGAAGAAAAAATATTTGATGATTGGCCTGATTTCTTTTACTGCATTGACCACCTTTGCTGTCGCAACTCCGGTAGAAGCAGCGATGATGGATACAGTGACCTATGAAAATCATGGCCAGTATGTACGTAGCCATGCCACTCATCTCCGTCATCACGCAGAAGACGACCACCATATGAACGGCGTCAGTATGCATGCCAGAGACAGAGATGAAAATCTTAGTTGTCTCGCTGAATAATTGACTCTAGCCTATACTAAATGATTTCGTTCATCCGGCAACGAATCTTAGTTGATGGACAGTTTTTAACAACTTATTATTGCCAAAAAATCCCCACAAGTCAGAAAAATTCTGACTTGTGGGGATTTTTTTGTTTTACAGCTCCCAGCCTACGCATATTTCAATGCGATCTCTTCCACGAATTTGGTCACGTCCTTGAAGGCGTCACAGCAATCCTCCAGCGATTTATAGATTTTGCTCAGGATGACGATGCTGACGGCGTCCACGTCGCTCCGATAGAGATCACGCATCGTTTGGATGTAAAGCAGATCGCCTTCCTTCTCACAGGCATTGATCCGATCGATGACTGTGTGGATCTCTTTTTGCGATTTCTTGTAGGTTTTCAAAAGCCGCACCGCTGTATGCAATTCCTCGGCTGATTTTTCCACCAGATCCAGGAATTGGTTGATTTCCGGGGTAATGTGTTGCGGTTGATAGATCTCCATGTGGATCATGACATCCTCAATCATGTCGATGGCATGGTCCAGACTGGTGACCAGTGCAATCACATCCTGCCGATCGAAAGGCGGCAACAGATCATTGTACATATAGCGCATCAGCTTGTATTTCTCCAGATCGGCATTGTGTTCGATCTCATGCATCTCATCTAATTTTTGGCTGAGATCAGCGACCGGATACTCCGCCAACACCTGCTTCAAGAACTTCGCCGATTGGACACCCCATTCGGCAAGCTTGATGAATTCATCGAAATAATCCAACTTTTCCGTCTTCTTTTTGAACATAATCGGCGCCCCCTAGAATATCCGAATGAACAGCTTTGCCATCAAATAACCGACAAGGCCGCAGCCTGGAAATGTCAACACCCACGTAAAAACCATTTCCTTGACCGTGAGCCAGTTTACGCTCGACAGATGCCTGCCGGCGCCCACGCCCATGATGGCCGTTGTCTTCGTGTGGGTCGTGCTCACCGGCAGACCCAAGAGAGAGGCTGTCAGGAGGCTCACAGCACCAGCAAAATCAGCGCTGAAGCCTTGATAGGTCTCCAGCTTAACCAGGTTGACCCCTACCGTCTTGATGATTTTCCCGCCGCCGATTGCGGTCCCCAAAGCCATGACCGTGGAACACAACAGCATCAACCAGATAGGAATCACAAAGTCGGTTGTGGCATTTCCTTGCGATAAGGCAATGCCCAGCAAAAAAATCCCGATGAACTTCTGGCCATCCTGGGCCCCGTGCATAAAAGCCATCGCCGCTGCACCAGCTATCTGGCTATTGCGGAAGAAAGTTGTCGTGCTTTGCCGTTCAACGTCCTTGAACAGCGCGCCGACCAGTTTCACGACAAGGAAACCCAAAAATAAACCCAGAACGGTGGAAAGCACCAAGCCGTACAGCACTTTGATCCATTCCGCCCCATTGATTCCGCCGATGCCGCCCTGCAACGCGATTGCAGCCCCAGACACACCGGCGATCAAGGCATGGCTTTCGCTGGTCGGGATGCCAAAATACCAAGCCGCAGTGGCCCACACCACAATCGCAAAGAGCGCTGCACACAGCGCCACGACTGCATCTTCCGTATTCCCGCCAAAATCAACCATCTTCGCCATCGTCTGGGCAACTTTCTCATTGATCGCCGTCATCGCAAAAACGCCTAAAAAATTGAACACCGCCGCCATCAGGATAGCGTTCCGCGGCGTCATGCTTCTGGTCGAAACGCAGGTGGCTATAGCGTTCGGCGCATCCGTCCACCCGTTCACCAAAACCACTCCCAACGTCAAGGCCACCGTGACCGCAATAGCCGGGCTTGACAGCAACAACTGAATGAATTCACTGAATGAAATCGCCATAAAGAACCACCGCCTTTCCAGACTGCAGAGGAGTAAGTGACCTTACATCGGAATTCCGACTGCGATATGCTGGAAGGAATCTACATCAAACAAACCTTTATCCGTCAGTTTCAGACGCGGAATGACCGGCAGGCACAGGAATGAAAGGATCATGAAAATGTTCTGCGATTCTTCCGCCAGCGTAGCCAACTGCTCATGCAACACATGCAGTTCCTCGATGACTTCTTCGTAAGGTTTTTCCGACATAATGCCGCCGACACGCAATGGGACCGACGCCAGCACTTTGCCGCCATCAACGATAACGAGCCCGCCCTGCATACGTTCCGCTTCTTCGATTGCCAGCAGCATATCCTCATCGTTCGTTCCAGCAACGACCAAATTATGCGAGTCATGGGCTACAGTCGAAGCGATGGCGCCCCGTTTCAGACCGAGCCCGCTGACGATGCCAGCTCCGATGCTGCCGGTTTGGTGATGGCGCTCACACACAACCATCTTCACTTGATCATTTTGCGGATCCGCAACAAAGAATCCGTCTTCCGTCTGCACATCCGCTACGATTTTCTCCGTAATGATCCGGCCAGGCACAACGCCGATGACCCAAGCTTTCTGGTCTTTTTGAAGCGGGATCTGCAGATCGTCTTTTGTCACTTTCTTTAAATGGATGGAGGAACGGACGGCCTGTGGAACCGTGGCGCGGACGCTTCTCAAAGCATCCAGATCCAGCAAGCGTCCATCTTTGATGATCGTTTCCGGGCGCAACGTCTCCAGGCTGTCCGTGATCAGGATATCCGCTAGGTACCCAGGTGCAATGGCGCCTTTATCATGGATGCCGTGGCACACCGCATTGTTGAGTGTAGCCATCTGGATGGCGATCAGCGGATCCAAACCATGTTGGATGGCCAGCTGAGCGGCATAATTGACGGTTCCTTCTTCGGCCAATTCGTCCAAATGCTTGTCGTCTGTGCAGAATGAAAAACGGCGGCTGTTCCTTTCATTGATGGCCGGCAACAGCGCCAACAGATCTTTCGCAGCCGATCCTTCGCGCACCAACACATGAATGCCCCGGCGTACCCGTGCGATTGCTTCTTCCGCAGTCACCGCCTCGTGATCGTTACGGATTCCTGCTGTGCTGTAGACATTCAATGCGGTATCCGGCAAACCGGCCGCGTGTCCATCGACCTCAAGCCCAGCTTCAGTCGTCATGCGGATCTTCTCAAGCATATCCGGATTTGCATTCAAAACGGATGGATAATCCATCACTTCAGCCAAGCCGATGACGTTCGGATGGGTCAAATAAGGCCGGAGATCATCCGCAGTCAGCGTTGCCCCGTTCTGCTCGAAGGGTGTCGCCGGCACACACGAAGGTAGCTTCATCAGGATATCCATGTCGGCATTGGCTGCATCCTCCAGCATAAAGTCGATCCCGCCTTTTCCTGCAACGTTCGCGATTTCATGCGGATCGGTCACAACGGTCGTCACGCCGTGTTTGATGAGCGCACGCGAAAATTCCGACGGCGTCACCATCGTCGATTCGATGTGGATATGCCCGTCGATAAAACCCGGCATGACATACTTGCCTGAAGCGTCCACCACTTGATTCCCGTTCGGATAAGTACCGATGCCGACGATGTATCCATCTTTAATCGCAACGTCCGCTTCAAAAGTCTCCAAAGAAAATACATCCACTACTGTTCCGTTTTGGATGATAAGATCCGCTTCCTCCGGTTGCTGTGCTGCCTGGATCAATCTTTTCAATACATCTGCCATACAAATTCCCCCTGGTTCCATTCGCCCTCTTTGTCAGCGAATCTCTTGTTGTTTCCTATATTATACACGATTCGCGTGGGGACCGATAAGCTTCTTAATCATCGCGCAATTTGCGTCATTCATAAATCCCGGGTGATCGCTTTTACCTATCAACCTTGTTCGATTATAACTGTTTGCTTCTTACATGCACCGGTGATAAGATTTCCTCATGCCTCAGAGCGACAAAAAGTAAGAAAATGTCGATTTGCGGACCAGCATCACAAGCGAAAACTGTCTGGGGGAGTTTTTTCGGTCGAAAGACCTGCAGCTTTTCAAACAAAAAAAACAAAAACAGGAGTGAATATAATGAAGAAACTATTATCAAAGATCTTATTCGTGGGTACAGCAGGCTTGGCTTTGGCGGCTTGCGGCGCAACAACTGACTCAAGTTCGGACAGTGCCTCAACAGCAACAAGCACCGCCACAGCAGGAAACGTCTTAAAAACAATCGAAGAAAATAAACAATTGCGTATCGGGGTGGAAGGCACTTACCCTCCGTTCAGCTACCATGATACAGAAACAGGCGACCTGGTGGGCTTTGAAGTTGAAATCGCGGAAGTCATCGCAGCAGATTTGGGCGTGGAGCCTGTCTTCGTCGAAACGAAATGGGATTCTTTGATCGCCGGACTGGATGTCAATAAATACGATATCGTCATCAACAACGTCGGCGTTACGGAAGAACGCCAAGAAGCTTATGACTTCACCGATGCTTATTTCGAGTCCTATGGCCAATTGGCGGTCAGTGCAGACTCTGACATCCAAACTCTGGAAGACTACAGCGGCAAAAAATCCGCCCAATCCACTACAAGTAATTACGCTCAGAACGCCCGCGACCTTGGCGCTGAAATCGTACCTGTCGACGGCTTCAATCAAGCAGTTGAATTGATCACTTCCGGCCGTGCTGACGGAACGATCAATGATTACATCACGTTCCTGACTTACTTTGAAGAATATCCAGATTCTACGTTGAAACTGATCGACGAAAAACTGCCTACCAATGACGAAGTCGGCATCATCCTGCAAAAAGAAAACACAGAATTCCAGACTAAACTGAACGAAATAATCGCAGCACGCACAGAAGACGGCACTTTCAAAGCAATCTTCGAAAAATACCTGGGCGAAGACATCAGCGTCGGAGCCAACGAATAAGAAAAACTGAACGGGCTCGTTCAGTTCCGCGTTTACGAAATCGTACCGATAGCGCCTCGGAGGCACAATCGGTACGATTTATCTGATTTATGACGGACTAATTGTTGAAGCTAGCCATAATAGTCGGATGCATGGTACAATTTGGTATCTCTTACGGTATTTGCGGTGATGCACTTTTGAACGTTGAATAATTGTTAATTTTTTAATATAAAAAGGATTGGTGAGTAAATTTTGCAGCATACATTATCCATAATCGAAAACGCCCTATGGCCTATTCTGGAAGCAGGATTTACCGTCACCATCCCCTTGGCGCTGATTTCCTTTGCCTTGTCACTTATCTTGGCGGTCCTTACCGCAATCATGCGGATTTCGAAAAGCAAGATCCTAAAAGGCTTGGCTTGGTTCTACGTGTGGGTATTCCGCGGCACGCCGCTGTTGATCCAATTGTTCATCGTCTTCTTCGGTTTGCCGAAGCTGAACATCACGTTAGATGCGTGGACCGCCGCAATCCTGACTTTCGCCCTGAACAGCGGTGCCTATTCAGCTGAATCCATCCGCGGCGCAATCCTGTCCATCCCGAGAGGGCAATGGGAAGCGGCCGATTCCTTGGGCATGACGCACGGACAGGTCCTGAAAAGGATCATCTTCCCGCAGACCATCCGGATCGCCTTGCCATCGGTCATGAATGATTTCATTTCCTTGGTGAAATCAACTTCCCTGGCTTCCAGCATCACGATTATTGAAATGACGATGGTCGGGCAGCAATTCGCTTCCGTTACCTATGAACCGTTGATTCTGTATATGGAAGTGGCAGTGATTTACCTCCTTATCAGTACAGTGTTGACTTGGATCCAAGGCAAGTTGGAAATCAGAACTTCAAAATATCTGAAAAAGGCGTGACGACATGATCGAAATCAAACATATCCAAAAATCCTACGGTGACTTTCATGCCCTCAAGGACATCTCGTTGGCTTTCAGAACCGGCGAAACGACTGTCATCGTCGGCCCATCTGGTTCGGGCAAGTCCACCCTTCTCCGCACCTTGAATTTGTTGGAAGTGCCCGAAAGCGGCGTTTTGAAGAACGGCAATCTCGAGGTTGATTTCAGCTCCAAAATTTCAAAGGAAACGATGATGGCCATCAGGAAAGAAACGGCGATGGTATTCCAGAGCTTCAACCTCTTCCCACATCTGTCGGTATTGGAAAATGTCATCGAAGGCCCGCTCACAGTCCTGAAACTTTCTAAAACGGAAGCGACGGCCAAAGCGAAGAATCTGCTGACCAAAGTGGGGTTGGCTGACAAACTGGATCACTACCCGGATCAACTTTCTGGTGGCCAGCAGCAACGCGTAGCAATCGCGCGCGCCTTGGCCATGGAGCCGGATTTCGTCCTGTTCGATGAACCGACTTCTGCCCTAGATCCCGAATTGGAAGCAGAAGTGCTGCGCGTGCTGAAGGAACTTGCTTCCGAGAAGCTGTCCATGATCATTGTGACGCACAACCTTGACTTCGCACGGGAAGCAGCGGACCGCATGCTCTTCCTGGAGGACGGCAAAGTCGGCTTCGACGGTCCGACAAAGGACTTCTTCGAAAGCACAACCGAGCCAAGGATCGCTCGCTTCATCAACAGCATCACGATATAAAGAAAAAAGACTGACCCCAGCATCTTGGATGCTCGGGTCAGTCTTTCTTTTTGTTTGGGTTTTCGAGAATTTATCTTCCTATTCCGACATTTCATCCCAGAAAGATTGCGCTATCGCACGGTAGCCTTGTACGATCCGTAATGAAGTAAAATGCCTATCCCATATATGACAGATCAACCTCAGCTAACCCAATCGTCAGTATTTAGTTGGGGTTATTACCTTTGTCTTCATTTCCCCCAAAATTTGCATTTTCTTGTTCAAACGCCTGCAAATGTTCTTCTGAGGCTGCCATCAATCGTTCAAAAACGGCTTTCACATCGGGGGGGAGTACTTCTTCTTCAAGGAAACGTTTATACATGCTGATATTTTGCGTTTCGCCTTCTATACCCATTGCATAACTTGCTGCCAATGAATCCGGAAGTGTTACCCTATCAGATGCATCGTTGGCAGGTACCGTGATTCCGTTCTTTTCGAATAATGGAAGCAATTCGTTTATGTGCGTGGCTTCAGCTTCCGCAATATTCGCGAAAGGATTAGCGTTGTTGTTTGCTTCTGCAATCGCAGTATACTTAGCCTGCGCCAAGTATTCATCCTGAAGGGCATAGGTCAGCATTTCCTCTAACGTGTAGTTGTCGTCAGCCAAAGCCCCTGCCGTTCCATATGTATCTTTTGATAATGCGGATGTTACCTCAGATGCTGCTTCAGATAATTCGGAGGTTACCTCGGATACTTCTTCAGATAATTTGGAGGCGGATTCAACCGTTTTCGAAGTGATTTCGGAAATTTTGGATTCGGTGTCTGACACATTCGAACAGCCAGTCATCACTAGCAGGCCTAATGTCAAAGTTGTTTTTACCATGGTCCCCATAAATTTTTTCATTTTGTACATCTCCCTTTGTTTTGCAGTAACTTGACCGTTCATTCGATTAGCCTGTTCCATTTAATAAGATCAGGTGCCATTTATCCAATTAGTTGGAAACCAGTTAAAAAGAAAAAATGAGAGTGCCTATATGGAATTGATTTACGGATGCTCTTTACATCTACCATTATACTGCGTCAGCTTATATTTTAGAATTTTTAGCCTGTCATCCTTTTTCGTTATTTATCAAGATGTGTTCACAGTCCATGACCTAGTTTTTTCATTATCGTAACCTTCAACAGATCATTCAAAAGAAGACAAGATGCCATTGCATAGACCAAAATGGAGAAAGCAGCAAAAGCATGGTGAAGGCAGATATAACAAATTTCCCAGTCACCACATATGCAAGGGCTACATAAGCCGATTTTAGAATTGTCCGGCTGATTTTGCTGATGACCCAAGTTAATATGCGCTGATAAATTGTTCGCCCTTTTTCAACCAATGACACAATGTTTGCCAACCCAGGATCGGTAAGTACGATACTGGCGGCACCAGAGCGTTCCCCTGACTCATGTCACAATTTTATTTCATCACTAAGCTCCCACATCGGTAAGCGCTAAAAAATTCACTTACTATTATTATGCCTTGTTTTCGATTTCGATGATGGTCATGATTGCATAGTTCGCTAAATCCATCAGCGTGTCCGTAATACTCTCGTCTTTAACTTCGGCCTCCTGCTTGATCAGTTGTTTGAACCGGTGCAGCTTATCATCCAATCGGATAGCCGGCATCGTCAGCCCATACTCTTGGAAGCTGTCGCCAAAACTGTCCCCGTAGTCTTTATTTTTTGCCGCATACAGCTGATTCAGCCTTTCGCATATTTCCCTGTGTCGCTCAACTTTCGTCATATACACCACCGCTTCCCTCTGTTCTTCCTTATTCTTTATCGAGTACCCTGCCTGCATCCTCGCAACAATTATATTCGAACTGAATCGTCAAATGGGTCACACCGAAGCGCTCTTTCAATACCTGTTCCAACTTCTCATAGACGTCGGATAATTCACTGACCAAAATATCGTTTTGCAGATTTACGTGGGCTTCGAAAAAGAGCGTATGCTCATCCAATGCCCAAATGTGGACGTGATGGATGTTTTTTATCGCATCCATCTTTTCGAGTTCCTCCGCTATTTCATCGATGTCCACGGTTTCTGGTGTTCCCTGCATCAGGATGTTCACCGACTCTTTCAATATTTCATAGCTTTCCTTGAGAATGTATATACCAATCAGCACAGTCAACAAAGGATCAATCCAGTAAGCATCGAAATAATAGATGACTATGCCGCCGACCATCACCCCAACCGAGGAAAGGGCATCGCTCAGAAAATGCAGGTATACCGCCCGCATATTCAAGTCAGCTCCGGAGCTCTTGTGCAGCAGGTATACCGCCACTACATTGAGGACGATCCCAATTGCGGCGATCACGATGACCAACAGTGCGTTTATTTTTTCAGGCTGAATGAATTTAAAATAAGCTTCCCTGAAAAGGAAAAGCGACATGATGATCAGTAGGGTAGCATTGATGACCGCGGCTATGATGGTGGCTCTTCTGTAGCCGAATGTGTTTTTCTTATCGTGTTCTTTTTCTGCCATCTTGACGGCAAACCAACTGATGACGATTGACAATACGTCATTAAGATTGTGGAGTGCATCGGAAAGCAGCGACAAGCTTCCTGAAAACCAGCCGCCCAAACCTTCAGCAATTGTCAGCACAATCTTCAGGACCATGGTTATGAGCAAATTTTTTCCTTTTACGCCATCCAGACCGTCCGGATTGCTGTGCGCATGGGTCTGTTCAGTCATCACTCACCCCTCCTAATGCGAAACAATAAGCAATCATCTCTGCCTTAATGATACTCCAAATTGCATAAAATAGAAAAATCGAGATCCTTTTTTTCCTCATCGAAAAAAGGATTCCCATTTTAATTTAGGAATCCCTCTTCATTTTTACTCTACACGCTTTCCATCATCTTTGGAAACCGGATAAAGAATGTCGTTTCCTTTCCCGCAATACTTTGCACATCGATTTCCCCATTATGCGCATGCATAATATCTTGGCAGATAGCTAAACCCAATCCCGTCCCTCCGCTTTCGCGCGAACGATCGGTGTCGACACGGTAAAAGCGATCAAAGATAAGCGGCAGATGTTTCTCAGCAATGCCCTCACCATAATCGGTGACTGCCATGACGACTTTTTCATTTTCTTGGTAGGTACGGATCATGATCGGCGTCTTCGGATCCGAATGGAAAATGGCATTCTGCACGATATTTAAAATTACTTGCTCGATTTTTTTGCGGTTCATCATAACAGTCGGTAGCTCGCCTATCGTCAGCTTCAGTTTCCGCCCCTCCTGGATCATCTTCAACAGAGGAAAAAGGTCCTGCAGAACATCATTCAGGTTTCCTTCGGCTTTCCCCATCTGCACCTTCCGATCCAATTTTGAAAGTTCCAGCAATTCGTTCACAATATACGTCAATCGTTTCGTCTGATCAAGCATGCTTTCCAGAGAATAGCGTATCTTTTCAGGATTATCCAGTTTTCCCCGTAACAGAATTTCCGAATAGCCCTGGATTGTCGTCAGCGGTGTCTTTAACTCATGCGATGCATCGGAAACGAATTGTTGTAATTTATGCTGATTTTCTTCAATGATCTGAAAGGAATCATGCAGTCTTACTTTCAACTCGTTAGTCGAATCCACCAGTTTGGCTATATCCGCTTGAGCATCTGCGATAACTATCGGCTGATCAAGATTGTCGACCGAAACCTCAGAAACCGAGGCAATGACGCTATCCAAAGGAGCCAGCGTTTTCCTCAACATACGCCCATAGAACCGCCAAGCCAAAACGAGAATGACGATGCTGGCAATCACATAAATAATCAGCTGGGTAAGCATCAACTCCACTGACTCATGGATGGAATAGATGATCTCTATTGTACCGATCTCTTTCCCCTCATAATATACAGGCTCATTGTATGCTGCTGTCTCTTTATTTTTTAAAAATAGTCGATTGGTGTGGATTATTTGCTTTTCTCCGGAGCTCGCATAAAAAACGATGTTCGCATCTGAAGCGAAATCCTCGGCAAGCTCTGACGCTTCTTTAGTCAACGGCTCTTCTTCACCGATCAGATCAGGTGTTTGCTGGATGGCCTCCAGATAGCTCGCTACTTCCATTTTCCTTTGATTTTCGGTGTAGAGATAAATCAAGCTTGTCTGCAAAAAACCGATGATAACCAGAAACAGCAGCAGCAACTGCATGCTTCGCTGGAACAGTTGCTTGTTTAAGCTTTTCGTTTTCATCCTTCCACATCCAATTTATAGCCGAATCCGCGTTCGGTTTTGATGTAGCGGTGCGACGTATCCTGTAGCTTTTCCCTTAAGTTGCGGATATAAACTTCCACAACATTCGAACTGCTGAAATAATCATAGCCCCACACCTTATTCATGATGGTTTCCTTCGAAATGACGATGTTCACATTATCGAACAACAAACACATCAGCTTGTACTCCGTTGGGGTCAGATCAAGCTTTTCATTCTCGAACGTAATCTCATGGCGGGCATCATCGACCGAAAAGGGCCCCTTGCGGATGACTATATTCTTTTGAGGGAAACGGCTAGTCAGGCGGACTTCCATCCGCGTCAGCAGTTCCAGAAAACTGAATGGCTTGGCCAGATAATCATCTGCTCCGGTTTTCAATCCTTTTACCGTATCTTCCGCTTGGTCCTTCGCGGTCAGCATGATGACGACAACATCATATTTCTGCTTTAGCATGCGGCAGCATTCATAGCCATCCATGCCCGGCATCATCACATCCAAAATGACGATGTTAAAAGGATTATCATGCATTTTCGTCAGCGCCGTCAAGCCGTCTTTTGCCGTTTCCACGCTGTATCCTTCGTCTTCCAGTCCCATCGTTAAAAAATCGCGGATGCTCTGTTCGTCATCCACCACCAAAACGCGCGTTTTCTTCCTGTCCATTGCGTTCACCTCTTTGCTTCATTGTAGCACGCTTCCGTTTGCTCACAGAACGAAAAATAGCATCTTCAGCTAATCTTCAGCTTACCTTCATACCATCCTAAATCTTCTTATCTATAATGAATATAAATAAGAAATCGGAGGAAACACGTATGAAAAGAAAAGTGATCCAATATATGATTCTCGCCATCTATTTTTTGAGCCCTTTACCCATTGCCTTTATCTCGCTAAAAGGGCTAAATTTCAGTCTCGCAGCGCCTGCTTTTATCGGTATCGTCAGCTACACTTGGCTACTATCTGAACTGATAACGGCGGCAAGACCCAAATTCATCGAAAAATACTTCAGCCTGGATAAGTTCCATCGCTTCCACGGCATCATGGCAATTGTCGCTTTGGCTCTGGGCTTGATGCACAAAGAATGGGCCAGTTTCGCTTGGGGTGAGTTTGAATTTTCGACTGTCTTCGGGGATTTTGCCATCATGCTGTTCCTGCTGCTGACTGTATTGTCCGTTTTCTTCATGACCAACTGGCTAGGAAAAATCAAAATAATCAAGATAGTGAAGGATACAGTAGGCAATTTTTTCTTCTCCAAATACAGCGTCATGAAGTTCCTGCATAATTTCAATATCGTTGCCATCATCGCGCTTTCTGTGCATGTCATCACCATCGCCTACTTGGTCCGGGGCGATATGACTTTGACCATGATGTACGCCCTATATTTCACCGTTTCTTTGAGCTTCTATGTGTACCACAAGCTGATCAGACCTGTTCTCCTGAAGAAAAATATGTATACCATAACCGATGTTGTGAACGAGAACGACCAGATTGTCAGCTTGACGTTGGCAGCCGAAAACGGGCGGCTCTTTGATTACAAGGCTGGACAATTCATTTATTTAAGAGTGCTGGATGAAAACTATAGTTTTGAGGAACATCCATTTTCTTTAACTTCCGCACCGGAGAATCCGCATGCCCTTTCCGTATCGATCAAGAACTCTGGAGACTATACGCACATCATCCAACGTATCAAGGCAGGGACGAAAGTGACCGTCGAAGGTCCTTATGGCGGCTTAGGACAACCGCTGGAAGACATCCAAAACACGGATAAGAGCTTAGTGCTGTTCGCCGGCGGTGTCGGTATTACACCTATGCTGGGCATCCTCGAAAGCCTGCGCAAAAAAAATGCCAAAAATAAAACGTTGCTCGTCTGGAGTTTACGCAACGAGAATGAACTTGTCTATGCAACGGAACTAGCTTCTTTCCAGAAAGAGTTGCCCAACTTCACCTTCATTCCTTTTTATTCAACCCAGAACGGTTACTTGGATGCAGAAAAGACGGAAGCCATTTGCGAATCCGCTGCAGTTCCCTATGCCATCAGCGAATTTGTACTCTGCGGTCCCAAAGGATTCATGCATACCATTGAATCGACGCTGGTTTCCAAAAATGTTCCAAAACAAAAAATCCACTTCGAGTCATTTGGATTGTAAAGAATGACGAAAGTACAAAAAAAAGGAGAAAAAAAATGAAAAAAAACAACAAAGAAAAAATGATTACCCTCTTACTCGGCGCGAGCTTCGTTTTTGGAGCTTGCGGAATGACACAGGCGGAGACTATCGCAACTACCAACAATGCCAATAGCTCGGTTGTTTCATCGACAGAAGCAGCATCGTCATCCAGCGTTGCTGCTTCTTCGAGTAGCCAAGCGAATGCCATAACCTTTACCCTCGATGAATTAGCGCAGTATGACGGAAAGAACGGGAATGATGCCTATGTCGCCATTGACGGCATCGTCTACGATGTCACCAATGCAGCTAAATGGCAAAACGGGAGCCATTATGGGGTACAGGCGGGCACCGATTGCACCACCGCCATCAGCCGTTCTCCGCATGGTACCTCTGTTTTGGATGGGCTACCAATTGTCGGGATATTGGTGGGATAATCCCCAAAATTTGATTTTCAATAGCATACCGATCGGAAAAAAAAGACTAACCAAGGCCTCAATATGCCCCGCTCAGTCTTTCCTTTTGTGTTGCTTTTGGAGAATTTTGCTTATTATTCCGACATTTCATCCCAGAAAGCTTGCGCTATCGCGCGATATCCTTGGACGGTCGGATGAATGTCGAGCGGCAAATAGGTCCTCGCATTCGAATCCACGTTCCCGCCCATCGCTTCCCAAGTAGAGACATAGGTGATGTTCTGATATTGATAAGACAAACCTGTTACTGCTTGCTCAAGGCCAACATTATACGCTTGTATCAGTTCAGCCAGCTCAGGAATAAGTTGGTCAATTTTAGCTTGAAGAGCGGGATCATCCGAATAATCATTAAGGCAGGAAAAGGCATTGTAGTAACCCATGACATAGATTTCGGCATCCGGATTTAAAGCTTTGATTTGCGCAACGAGAGTGCTGACTTGATACACTACGTAAGGAACTGCGATAGACTTCAGTGAATCCATCTGATAAATCAAACCGCTTATTTGTTCAGGAGTCATATAAGGAAGACTGTCCAACAAATTTGATACATCGCCCTCTTCAGCTTCCAAATAAGATAGCAAATCATTGGCGCCGATATCCAACGTGATGATTTCAGCCTCAATGATCGCATTCTGGGTTGCACTGCCAGTGGTCATCAAGTCATTAGAAACTTGCCAAGTCTGATAGCCCGACACGCCAAAATTAGCGTAACTGTTCAATATACCTTTCCCGGATAAATCATCACGGATGAATTTAGGATAGCTCGTTCCATACAACTTAGTAGAGTTACTTCCGATTTCGGTCGGCTTTTGCCCCGCTGCGAGGGAGTCGCCCAAAGCGACATAATCAATGGTCTTGTTGTTTTGTGCTGCAGATACCGTTCCGATGGCCATGGAGGAAAGCAGTGATAGACTCAGGAGCATAGTGGCTATTTTTCGGATAAACATATGAAGGTCCCCTTTTTCTAATTTTTCGGCACAAAATTCAATACTGATCTGCATCTTACATCCCTAGCATATCGTTCTAATCAGCGGAAACTAAAATAGCATTAAACACAAAACCTAATTCAGACAGCTTATGAAATCAAGATCCAGCTATTCTACAATCCGGTATGCACCTACATTCTCTGGATTTCTTTGAATCTCCACAGGTTTCTCCGTTAAAAAATAATTTATTACAATCACACACTTTTGTATCCGCATTCATTTCCAAATTGGATCATTATGTCATTAAATTAAACGGTTAGGTTAATTTAAACAATCATCCTAACTATTCTTGTTATTTATTTCACATTTTCATTGTATTCCGTATATTTATATTTGTAAAGACATCTGTTTCATTTTTCATCGCATAAAAGCACCTCCTAAAATGGATACGTTTATCGTACCCATTTTGGGAGGTGCTAATTATTTGTATGCGTCTTTTGGATACAGATTTACATAATAATAGCTAATTCGTCATACCAGGCATTACGGCCATGCTGTCGATGATTTCAGGATTCACCATACCGAAAATCATGGCAATATGGGCAACGACCAGGAAGCCTCCGACCAGCTTAAAGTGAATTTTCATTTTCTCTTCATCAGTTTTATTCTTGAAAATTACACCCAGTTCCATTAATGCGATTGGTAAAAGGAACAGGACACCGCTCAAGTAGAAACCCACTGCCACAACGTCGACCCATGTATGCCAACCGTTGGTGGTAGTCAATGGGATCACCGCGTTAAACAATAGGTAGAAGAAAATACCCGTAAAATAGAAGCCGGCAAAGATGCCGACGATTTTGTTCAGCGTCCTCAGTCCCCCTGATTTTGCCCTGTCAAAAATAATGAAAAATTCTGAAATCGTCAGCGTCTCCGCGCAAATCACAGGGATGGCCATAAAGATGATCAGATTCCAGGGCTGATTTGAAGCTAATAACGACATGTAATGAGTCATGCTCATTTTTGTTTCCTCCTCAAAGTAAAATAACTAAAAATTGATAGTCTTAATATACCGAACAAATGTGTAGATTGGATGGAGATTGGGCGTCTTCATCTGAGCTACATAATGATCTGATATTCTGTGTTTGTAGCAAAAAACAATCCGGAAAGAGGGGTCCAAATTATGCTGACAATCCAATTTATTATTTCATTACTGCTTGTTCTCGTCTTAGTGAGGTTGATCATGAATACAATCCGAAACCAGGATTCTGTTTTGAGAGCCGATGTGAAACGATTGCGTTCAGAAAATGAAGCTTTGCGGAAAGAGCTTCTCAAACGCGGAATCGTTGAATATGTTTAACAGCTGAAAATCGATAGTGGAAACAACCGCTGTCTATACACTATAAAAAACCAACCCGAAAACGGAATTCGAACTCCGTTTTCGGGCTGGTTTATTTTGTTGAAATCAGTTTTTTTCCTGCACTGCTGCACAGTTACTGCAAATGTGGTGCTTCAGATCTAGTCGTTTTTGTATGAACAGCAATAGTCCACATACTTCTCGACAATCATTTTAAAGGAAGAATTTGCCTGAATGACATAGCTTTGGCCTTTGCTGTAGAGTGTGTATTCCGTTTCGCCTGGCAGCATGACCGACATGTCGCCGCCCAGGACTTCCATGATTTCCTCTGCATCGGTGTTGAATTCGTACTCGCCTGCCAACATAAAGCCCAACGTCTTTTTCTCTCCACTTTCGAACAGGACCGTTCTGCTGGTCACTTTCCCATCAAAATACACATTTGCTTCCTTGATTACTGTCACATTTTTGAATTCCATCCTATTTCCTCCATTAGCCTGATTATTTTATGTTTTTCTTGCATGTATACCCTATTTTCTCAGTATCTTCTCCATGGCCTTCCCTTTAGCCAACTCATCGATGAGTTTATCCAGATAACGGATTTTCTGCATAAGTTTGTCCTCGATCTCTTCGACACGGTAACCGCAAATGACCCCTGTGATAAGCGAGACGTTGGGATTCAGGTGAGGCGCCTGTGCAAAGAAGGTTTCAAAATCGACTTTATTGTCCAATAGTTGTTGCAGAGTCGCTTCATCATATCCCGTCAGCCAGAAAATGATTTCGTCCACTTCTTCTTTCGTGCGCCCTTTTTTCTCGGCTTTCTGGATATACAACGGATAGACGCTGGCAAACGATATCCCGAAAATTTTTGTGTTCTTCATGGCTGCTCCCTTCTGATTTTCTGACACTTTATTCGATGTTTATGATTTTTATTATGCCATAAACTTCAGAAAAGCTCATCATTTATTAGCACGACTGCCCAAAAATGTCGTCATACCAGGTACAGCTTAGGAGCAAGAAAAGCCGCTTAAACACATCGTCAATTTGATGTGTTTAAGCGGCTTCTGTTATCGCACTTTGGACTCATTTTACGTAATAAATCCCTCGCTAAGGAATAGCAATAATCCCTGCTTCGGATAAAAGTCACAGTAGCATATCGGATAAAGTCAGCTCTCTGCTCCCTTCGCCACATTGCTTCCTAGTTTTATTGCATACGAACAATATTCAAAGTCCAAGTTTCTACGAAGGCTGCAAAAGCTCCTACAGAAACTTTCCCCAATATTTTTTTGGCAAAAAGGTATAACTTATTTCATCAGACTCATTACCCTTCCTGAATCAGCATTTCCATGAATTCCTCGCCGCTCATAGTTTCTTTTTCGAGGAGATACTTTGCAAGTTCATGCATTTTCGGTTCATTGGCCTTGATGATTTCCTTGGCTTTTTCGTGGGCGAATTTGATGATGCGCAAAACTTCATCATCTATTTTTGCAGAGGTTTCATTCGATACGAGCGAGGTTACATCCGTTCCCAGATATGGGTTATTGATCGTTTCCAAAGCCATCATGTCGAATTTTTCACTCATGCCGTATCGTGTGACCATGGCCCGCGCGATAGCCGTTGCGGCCTCTATATCATTCTCCGCCCCAGACGTTATCGTATTCAAAATGACTTCCTCGGCAGAACGTCCACCCATGTAGGTGACGATTTTATTCAGGAATTTTTCTCGGCTCATCAGCAGCTGGTCCGTCTCTTCCGATTGCATCGTATAGCCGAGGACTCCGGATGTCCTTGGGATGATGCTGATTTTATTGACTGGTGCGGAATCGGTCTGTTTTGCAGCAACAATCGCATGGCCTATTTCATGGTACGCGATCGCCAATTTATCCTCTTTCGAGAGGATCGCATTTTTCCGTTGGTATCCGGCCAGAATGATTTCCAACGCATACTCCAAATCGGATTGATTGATTTTGCTGCGCCCTTCCTTTATGGCATGGAGAGCGCCTTCATTTATCAGATTGGCAAGATCGGCTCCAGAGCTGCCAGGTGTGTCCCGGGCGATCTCCTTCAGATCGACATCGCCATCCATTTTGACGGATTTTGCATGAACCTCCAGAATCGCTTGCCTCCCGGCAATATCCGGCAACTCAAGCGGAATGCGCCGATCAAACCGTCCGGGCCTCAGCAGCGCTTTGTCGAGAACTTCAGGTTTGTTCGTTGCCGCCAGGATCACCACCCCTTTTTCCGAGGAGAAACCATCCATTTCATTCAATAGCTGGTTGAGCGTCTGGTCTCGCTCATCATTTCCGGTTATCCCTGACAGGTTACGGCTCTTGCCGATTGTATCGATTTCATCAATGAAGACGATGCAGGGGGCTTTTGCCTGCGCTTGATTGAACAAATCCCGCACCCTAGCTGCGCCAACACCGACGAACATTTCCATGAATTCTGATCCCGAAATAGAGAAGAAGGGAACCCCGGCTTCTCCCGCAACTGCTTTTGCAAGAAGCGTTTTACCGGTCCCCGGAGGTCCAACAAGCAGAATTCCTTTTGGCATCTTCGCCCCGATTTCCCGGTACTTTTGGGGATTGTGCAGAAAATCGATTACTTCCCAAAGTGCTTCTTTCGCTTCGTCCTGGCCCGCTACGTCCGCAAATGTTTTTCCTGTTTCAGATGCAGCATAAATCATGACATTGCTTTTGCCGAATTTCATTTCGCTGCCGCCGAGCCCTCCGACTCTTCCCTGTAGCCTGCGCATCATAAATCCCCAGAACGCATACAGTAACGCCATGGGCAGAATCCAGATCAGGAAAAAATTAACCAGTGGCGAACTTTCTTCGATAATCTCTTTCTCAAACTTTACATCAGCCAACAGCAACCGGTCAGTGAGTTGAGCATCCTCCATTCTGCCGGTGATGAAGATGCTCTCTACCCCTTCATCGTCCAGCGTCGTGAATTCTATCCGGTTTTCATCCACCAGAACCGACTCGACACTGCCTTCTTCCACCATTGTGACGAATGTCTTGTAATCCACTTCCGTCACCGCATTTTCATCCACACCAGGAAAAATGAAAAAATTCAGCACAATCAGAAAAATTGCAGTTGTCACAGCAAAATTCAGCCATTGTTTATTGCCCTTCGGGGGCATTTTAGACTCCATCAGATTATCCCTCCCATTCGTAAAAAAGAACTTTCCGTCACCTATATTATCCCAGAAAAACAGGATATTACAAAAAATTAGGCAGCTTTTGAATACACGAAAAGACCAAGATTCCATTTAGGATCTTGGTCAATCTGCTATTCTGATGTTTTACACTCATTGCTTGTGTTCTCCATAAACAAAATTCAGTTTATTGATTGGGGTCAAGTCTATTTTTGTGAATTAGTCATACACTTAGAATATCAAAAATCAGAAAGAAGGACTTCATATGTCAAAACACTCCACATTCAACGAAGTAAAGGAAACCCTATTCCCGACATTGGAGCAATATGTACCGATCGTAGCAAGAGTTCATGGGAAAAATCATCCGGAATTCCATGAAATCCATCAGATATTTTACACAATTATCGAGAAGACAAATGCTCCAGATACAGAAAAATCTGACTTAAATGAAGAATTCATCAAATTACGCGAAATTTCAAATAATTATGCGATTCCGGACGATGTATGCGAAAGTTATGAAGCTGTCTATAAGATGTTAGCTGAAGTGGATGAAGCCTATCGAGCTTAACAATAGTGTAGTCGGAGATTCCATCCGGATCCACACCGGATTTCCGAATAGGTTACCTTTTCGGAAATCAGCAAAGGCCGCCTCGAAATGAGACGGCCTTTGCTATGATAAGCTGATTTTTTCCTTTTTGCGATCAACGCCTAGCCTTTAACAACCCCAAGCGTTTCCAACTTACGGATAGGCTCAATCAAATCCAGTTCATTGGCGATGATAAAATCGATGTCTTTATAGGCAAGCCGGGCTTCCTCCCCTATGTCGCGTTTCCTTGTCTTCCCCAGAAAAATCCCCCTCGAGTCGAGATCGAAGATTGTATCATCCATACCGAACGTTTCCAACGCCTCTGTCCTGCTCATCTGGCGGCCGGCCCCGTGCGAGCAAGAATGAAAGCTCTCTGGATTCCCTTTCCCTTTAACCAGATAGGAACTCATCCCCATTGCGCCCGGGATGATTCCCCATTCACCTTCCCTGACCCGTATGGCCCCTTTCCGATGCACCCAGACCATCTTCCCGGTATGTTCTTCGTAAGCGGCATAATTATGGTGACAGTCGATCGGTTCAGATAGTTCAATCTCGGTAAAACCCGCATACTCGACAACCAGATGACGAATGATTTCGATGACAATCCCCATAATTTTCGCCCGGTTCTCTTTGGCGAATGCCATGGCAAATTCCATCCATCGGATATACTCCTTTCCGATGTCACTTTCCGTCGGCAGATTAGCCAAATTCCACTCTGGAGGAACGGATGATTTCTGCTGTATGTTCAGTTGCTTCGCTTTATCATCAAAATAATGACAGACTGCATCCCCGACATTCCGCGAACCGGTATGGACCATCACTCCCACCAATCCCTGTTCATCTGTTTGCAGCTCGATAAAGTGATTCCCACCGCCGAGCGTCCCTGCTTGAAAATAGGCCTCATCCAACACATAGGCAAGCTCCTTAGTAGCACCCACCTTTTCCTGTTCTTCCAGATACCAAGAAAACTTCCGGACAGCTTCGCTTGCTTGTTTGCGTTTATGCTTCTCATAACCGTTCGGAATGCTCCGCAGAATAGTGTTGACGATGGTTTGCGCTAACTTCCCATCGGGCGTCTCTTCCGTAATAAGAATTTCCGCGGGAATATTGGTTTGTACAAAAGTCATGCCACAACCAATATCGGCCCCGACTGCATTCGGGACAATCATCCCTTCAGCAGCTAGAATGCCCCCGATGGGCATGCCGTAACCGGCGTGGGCATCCGGCATGATAGCAATATGTTGGTAAGCAAATGGCAGATTGGCCAGATTTTTTGCTTGTTCCAGACAAATTCTATCCAGTTGGTCTGTATTCTCAAGCCAAATCTTTATCGGCACTTTCTGTTCAGTTGATTCATATAAGGTAAACATACTTCATCCCCCATAAGTCGAAATTTATTTATCCAACAACTTACTCGCTGAATCAGCTGTTTCTTCCAAATCTTAGAAAAAATGATTTTTTCGAACACAAATTATTGCAGCTCCATCATATTCACGAAGGCAGCGGGTACCGTTATGGTTTCTCCAATGGTGGAATCATAGCTAATCGTTCCAGCTGCTGTTCCATAAAATTTGATAAGGGCATTTTCCGAAATCCCGAATTCGTTGATATTCGATTCATATCCTAAAAAAATGACAGCCCCCTCCTTATCATCAACCGCCACTAACATTTGCGAAGATCCTTCGCCTTGCATCACTTGAATGACCCGCCCGGACATGGCAATCAGTTCAGAATAATAGGTATCGGGTGCCTGTGCCAATTGATCATACGTAATATCCGTCCGGTAATTCGCGGGATCTTTGAGTTTTGCCTCTGCTTCAGCCTGCGCTTTGGCTTGAGCTTCAGCATCAGCCTTGGCTTCCGCCGCCTGGACGGCAGCCTCAGCACGTTCAGTCGCTTCAGCTTGTTCAGTACTTTCTGCAGCCGCCATCTCTTCAAAGTTAGCTATTGCTATTTTCGCTGCTGTATTCGATGCGTTTGTTTCCGCCGTGTCCGTTCCTCCACCGAATACAGCCATCACACCTACCGCCACAACAAAAATTAACCAAAACCACCATTTTTTCAATAATAGTATTCCGTTTGCATTATTACCTGTCTTCTTAGCCAAGAAATCCACCTCCCAAATTCTTTTCCCCTTTTCATCTGCTCGTTCCAGCACTATTCCCGCCTCTTATTCCTGGACAGAAAGTCGGGATCTCTTCTTAAAATATATCCATATTATACCGCTAATGGACACGCAAGCGATATTTATTCGCTATCCTGAATTTGCCCACCCATTTGCCGAAATCAAAAAAAGAAGCACTTGTTAGAGAATCAACCTCTAACAAGTGCTTCATCTTTTATTTGGATGGACCTGAGACAAATCTTTCAATCTCTCAGTCCTTAGATCTTTGCTTAAATCAGGAAGTCGCACGCAGTAACTCTGCATCGCCATTGTACGCCAATGCTTGCGCGCCTTCTTCACCAGTGCTTACGCGGATGACATTCTCAACATCATAGACAAATATTTTTCCGTCGCCGATATTCCCAGTATACAACGCTTTTCTGGCAGTTTCGATCACTTGTTGAAGCGGCACATTGCTGATCACGACTTCCACCCGGACTTTAGGCAGCAAATCCGCATCGGTTTCCACCCCACGATAATAAGTCGTATGTCCTTTTTGCACGCCGTAACCAAATACATTTACGACCGTCATGCCGGTGATGCCGATGCCGTTCAAAGCTTTTTTCAAATGATCAAATTTGCTCTCATTGATCAAGATTTCAACTTTGGTCATTTTACCCGTTTTATGTGCCTTGTTGCTCGGCAGTGCTGTCGCGTGGTTTTCCACAACAACGGCTTCATCCATAGCGACTACTTCTGACCCGAACTGCTTTTTCGGGGAAATGGCTGGAGTAGCTGGAATGGCACTAGGTTCATGCGCACCTACAGCAAGGCCTCCAGCGCTGACCGAACCATAAGCCGTTTCACCATGCAAGGAATAATCCAAACCATCTTCTTCTTCCTCTTCGGATGCCCTTACCGGCATGACGAGGCTGATCAGTTTCAGGATGGCAAAAGAAATGATGGCTGAGTACGCAGTGACTGCAACGATGCTGATGATTTCAACGAGCAGCAGTGTCGTGTTTCCGTCCACCAATCCACCTGTTATATCAGGATTGATTGTGGATGTCGCGAAAATCCCGGCTGAGATTCCGCCCCAAATCCCGCCGACGCCATGACAGCCAAACGCATCGAGTGCATCATCATAACCGATTCTCTTTTTCAATTCAGTGACAGCGAAGAAACAAAGTATCCCGCCGACGAAACCGATGAGCAGAGCCGAGAATGGGCTGACGTAACCGGCACTTTGCGTAATCGAGCCAAGCCCGGCGATGATTCCGCTGACCAAGCCTAAAGCAGTTGGTCTCTTGTGCAGAACCCATTCGCACATGAGCCAGCTGAATCCAGCAGCTGCTCCTGATACGGTCGTTGTGATGAAGGCATTCATTGCAATGCCGTTGATGCTGAGCGCGCTGCCGGCATTGAAGCCGAACCAGCCGAACAGCAATAGACCGGCGCCAATCATCGTCATCGGGATGTTATGCGGTCGGACAGAGTCTTTATTGGTTCTCTTTCCGACAAAGATCGCAGCCACAAGCGCTGAAATGCCGGCGCTGACATGAATGACCGTTCCGCCTGCGAAATCGAGGGCACCCATTTCACGGATCCACCCGCCATTGCCCCATACCCAATGCGCGATCGGATCGTAGACCAAGGTTGTCCACAGCAATACGAATGCCAAGTACGCCGGGAATTTCATTCTTTCTGCAACGCTTCCGGAAATGATTGCAGGGGTGATGATCGCAAATGCCAATTGGAACATCATGAATAACTGATGCGGGATTGTTGGAGCATAATCGACAGGGGCAAAACCAACATTTTTAAGAAAAGCAAATGAAAAGTCGCCGATGATTGAGTGGTCTCCTCCAAATGACAAGGAATAACCTAAAATTATCCATTGTATAACCACAACTACAATAGCTGCATAACTATGCATGGTGGTGCTCAGAACATTTTTTGCTCTGACCATCCCTCCGTAAAATAAAGATAACGCTGGGGTCATCAGCAGGACCATTACCGTTGCGAGGAACATGAAAGTCGTGTCCGCCATATTGATATTCATTTAATTGCTCTCCTTTGATTGAAATTTCTAATTTCTAATTTGTTCTTAACTCTGGAGCAAATTATATAGCCAAAAAAGCAGATAGTCATTTCGATTCTCACAGCCGATGGGACTATTTGTAACACAGGGTTGGTATTATACGCAAACGCATGATAACGCAACCAAAACAAAAACATACGACTTCCACCTATAGGAATACATCCTGAAATATAGGCTGGTTCGTTGCTTATATGCCCCGAAAATAGGGATTCTGACTACAAATCATGCACATAATGTGTGCTTTCTTTTCGTTGCATACCCTCCGCCAAGCTACGATCACTGTGTGAATAAGCTCACATAAGCTGTCACTGCCCAGCAAAAACCAACAGGTGAAAAAGCCTATAATATAAGCTTTTCCAGTGGCTTCTATCAATAAAATGGTGAATTTCAGAAAAAGTGAGGATTTGGTGATTGGATGACATTATAGAGGAATTCCTGTTTTATCGATTTGTCTATTTTTTCTGTTTTCCCCCAAAAAAATGACTTTCGCATGGCAGTATTATTGCCTATTGACGTCAGCTTTCGGCGTTGTTCACTTTGAAATCGCAAAGAATATCTGAACACACAAAAACGGAAGGCCCGTTATGGGCTTTCCGCTTTACCGATTCTGTTCTCTTTTTTTTCTTAATTATTTCTGTCTTTGTAGTTCTTATGCTGTCATACCAATATTTCCCTCAAAGAAATTTGATAGAACTTACACTCTCTTCCCGCTGATTAACTGAACTATGACCAGAATGAGCGCAATGACCAAAAGAACGTGTATCAAAGCTCCTCCGGTAGCAGTAAAAAATCCAAGTGCCCATAAAACAAAGATGATCGCTGCAATTGTCCATAACAAATGAATCACCCTATTCCTTTTGTTTTTAAGATTACTACTTGTAAGATATGTTATGCCTCAACCTTGTCAAAGCCTACTATAAAACAATCTACGGTTTTGTTTTGCTGTCGACATAGGTAAAATCCTCTGTGCCGGATTCGACACCCACGATATAGCTAGTTTCTTTCATTGTTTCTCTATCATCAGAGAATTCTATTTTTTTATCCTCTTCTCCGCCCTTAGAATCCGTCGTCCGGATGGTTATCGTGTTATCTTCTTCATTGGACTCCACGACCACATAGCTCATTTCGGTTTTCGTACCCTCATCATCCATTTCAATCAGTTCCGTTGCAGTGAAGTAATAATCCGGGGATCCCATCGTATTTACCCAGTGTCCTACCAAGGCTTCCTCAACTGTTTCTGGTTCTTTCTCAACGGTTACGGTACAGCCTCCCAACAAAATGAAGCCGAATAGCACAAGCATGTAAATGAAGACCTTGTTTCTTCTCATTTTAAACGCTCCCTTTTCTGTGTCATCCAAAGAAATAAAAGTGACAATGAAACGATTTGACTGCAACCAGCTTCTAAATATTTAACTACTGACGAGGAACACGGCATTGCTGTATTCCACGATATAGAAATGCTGATACTTCCGAATTTCAATTGGCTCCTCCGATAGCACCACTTCGTCCTTGTACACTTTCCCATCGTCCAACAGTGTCTTTTTGCGTCATGCCCACACAAGAAAGTAAGCGCTATCATCGCTAGCTTCATTTTACCACAAAAGCTTCACTCCCGCGTATAAATAACACCTTGCCACAATACCCCATCGAATATAACATCAGCTCTGTTTACTTTTGTTATGAAGATTCCACGAAAACACCCCAAACCGGAACCATATTCGGTATAATACAGGAGTACACAGCATGTAACGATGCACAGAATCAGATGATTAAGGGAGATAAAATGAGAAATATAAAAATGACGATCGAGTATGATGGCGGCAGATACCTGGGCTGGCAAAGGCTCGGGGATTCGGACAAAACCATTCAAGGCAAAATAGAGAATATCCTGTCGGCGATGACAGGAACAGAGATTGAAATCATCGGCTCGGGCCGGACGGATGCCGGCACCCACGCCAGAGGGCAAGTCGCCAATTTCAAGACGACATCCAATATGGATTTGAAGGCGATGCAGGATCATCTGATCCGTTATCTTCCGCGCGACATTGTCGTCAAAGAGCTGGAGGAGGTTCCGGAAAGGTTCCATGCACGCTATCATGCAGTCGGAAAGACATACAGCTATCATGTTTGGAATAATGTCGTGCCTTCCGCATTTGAACGCCACTACAGCTACCATTACCCTGGACACCTTGACATCGACAGAATGAACGAGGCTTGCAGCAAGCTTGTCGGAGCCCACGACTTCCTCGGTTTCTCTTCACTCAAGAAGTCGAAAAAATCGACGGTCAGGACCATCAACGACATTACGATCCAGCAGGAAGGCAATCTGCTGCACTTCTCCTTCACAGGGGAAGGCTTCCTCTACAATATGGTCCGGATCATGATGGGGACCATTCTGGAAATCGGGGCCGGGACGATGGAGCCGGACTATATTGACGCCATCATCAAGAGCGGAATCCGAAGCGAGGCCGGGATGACGGTGCCTTCCCACGGACTGTTCCTGGATGCAGTTTACTACGATTGACAAAAAGCCCGTAACAAAAAAAGTAGACGAATACGCTGCGGTTTTTCGCAAGTATCCGGCTATTTTTTATTGATTGTCACCTGTCCGCCTAGATTTTTTTCGACCAGGTAAGGAA
This sequence comes from Trichococcus paludicola, assembly GCF_003052295.1. GTDB lineage: Bacteria > Bacillota > Bacilli > Lactobacillales > Aerococcaceae > Trichococcus > Trichococcus paludicola. The sequence goes on along the minus strand of NZ_QBLC01000001.1, from coordinate 78,321 downwards.
CAAACTATATTTGGATTAAGGAAGTGTCCACATGCGTATTAATAAATTTATAAGTGAAGCAGGCCAAGCCTCCAGACGAGGCGCTGACAAGCTGATTACTGAGGGGCGTGTAACGATCAATGGAAAGCGGGCAACGATTGGCAGCCAAGTGGAGCCGGGGGATGATGTTCGCGTAAACGGCAACCAGCTTTTCGTAGCCCGTAACAATGTCTACATTGCCTTGAACAAACCAGTCGGCATCACGAGCACGACCGAAAAAGGCGTCAAGGGAAATATTGTCGATTTGGTTAACCATCCTTTCCGGGTTTTCCATATTGGGCGCCTCGATAAAGATTCCGAGGGCTTGATCCTACTCACAAATGACGGCGATATCGTCAATGAAATTTTGCGTTCTGAGAACCAGCATGAGAAGGAATACGTTGTCTCCGTAGACCGCCCGATCACGCCTGAATTCTTGAAGCAGATGTCAGAAGGGGTCAAAATATTGGATACGGTCACCCTGCCTTGCAGAGTCGAACAGCTATCAAAATATGATTTTAAAATCATCTTAACCCAAGGACTCAACCGTCAAATCCGCCGCATGTGCGAGGAATTGGGATACAACGTCTTCCGATTGCAAAGAATCCGCATCATGAATATCCAGTTGGATAATCTTCCTGTGGGACAATGGCGCTACCTGTCCAAAAAGGAGAAGGCACAGTTATTCCAAGAATTGAATTACGAACCTAAAGAATGGTAAAACTGGAGGATCAGAGTGGCCTTTACCACGACCAATAAAGCGAGTAGATTGTGATCGTTACGATTTACAGGAGCCAAAACATTAATAGCCGGATGCCATGAGATTTCCCCACTGGCATCCGGCTGTTTTTGTTTTCGAGAGAAAACTATTTTTGTTGTCGCATCCACAAATCCATTAATTTTCCACTAACGTGAACGAGCCTTCTTCAGAAAAAATCTTATCTATGTTATCCAATGAAGTGATGACAGCCTTACCATTTTTCGTATTCTCCAAAAATTGGAGAACGGCTTCTATTTTGGGTAACATACTGCCGTTGGCGAATTGATGATCCAAGATATGCTGTTGCATTTCACTGGTTTTCACTCTCTCCAATTTTTTTTGATTCGGCTTATTGTAGTTCACATATACATTATCCACGCCGGTCAGAATGATTAGATAATCGGCATTCACCAGCTCCGCTAGCTTTGCAGCCGTAAAATCTTTGTCGATCACAGCTTCGACTCCCTGATAACCTTCTGACGTTTCAATTACAGGAATTCCGCCGCCGCCAGCAGATATGGTGATGATTCCCTTTTCCACCAGTCCATCCACTATCGGAGATTCAATGATATGGATGGGCTTAGGAGAAGCAACTACTTTTCGCCAACCCCTTCCCGCATCTTCCATATATATACTATTGTCGGCCATTCCAGAGAAAGCTGCTTCCTCTTCTGTCAAAAATGGGCCGATTGGTTTTGTAGGGTTAGCGAAAGCATCATCATCTGCATCCACTAAAACTTGTGTAATGATGGAAACAACGTCTTTCTCAATTTTTTCAGCTCTCAAAGCTTCCCGCAAGGCGTTCTGCAACCAGTATCCGATACTGCCTTGTGTCATGGCCACACATGTATCCAGAGGCAATTCCGGATTTGCCAAAGAATCTCCCGCTTTTTGTTGCAGTAATAAATTCCCTACTTGCGGGCCATTACCATGCGTAATGATTAATTGGTAGCCTTGCTGGATGAGTTTAACCAGTCTTTTACTTGTGTATCGTAAAGACTCTCTTTGCGCTTCTGCAGAAGGGTTATCCGCCAATATAGCGTTTCCGCCTAAGGCAACTACAATTTTTTTATTCATATTTTAATTCCTTACCTTCCCTTCATATAACTTCTTCAAGCCCCTTGTGCCTTGCATCTGCTTCTTTCCCGCAAATCGCCGTATAAATGCCCAATAAGGTATCCAGTCCTGATGTATGCCCAAATTGCATAATTTTGTTGATGGTTATGGCTATTTGCTCTTGCTCGCCTCCACTTGAGGCCGCACGAATCAATTCCAAAAAAGGCGCGCTGATGTATCCATCCAGCAAGCTGATGTAATAATGCTCACTGACATCAGTCGTATTCTTTTTGTCTAAGGAACCTCTCAAAGCATCCATCCAATAACTCTGCTTAAAAAAAACAGCTTGCATCATGCCATAGCCAATCAAAAAATCATCGCCACTGGGTGTCAGACCGATTCCCCTGCCCCAAAAATGAGAGATATAATGATTCGCCTCTTGGGTTGAAACTATTTCTTTCTGCATAAGTTCATCAACCAATCTACGATCAAACCCGTTCTGGATGACCGCAGATGCATGCAATAAATCGTGCTTCTCCAGCTCCGTTTTCAAAAGGTGCCATTTTGGTGAATGTGCTTTTCTCATACAATCACTTACATTCAGATTGATGGATTTATAATCACACGTCGGAAGCCTGAACAGCCTCTCCTTTGCATAAACCAAAATCACTTCTTCTTTCAGACGGACAATGGCTCCTAGCGAAATAACGGCCAGAATAGCTTTCAATTCGTCTTCCGCAATGGCTAAACCATAGGCAGACAAGGGTTGTTGCATCGATCCAACATGGACAAGCTGATCATTCCATTTAATCGTAAAACTGGATCGGAATAGCGCATGTACCTTCCCAAGCTGATTCTTTGTTAAGAACCGGGATAAATAATTACTTTTTATCCCGGTCCCTATTTCAATTGTGCTATTCATTATTCGACTGCGATTCCAAGCGACAGCGCATAGGCGATCAGTGCTTTCTCAAAGCAAGCTAACGGCGCACGAACCGTCCCTGCTCCAATTTGCCCCACACCGGCCTCCTTATGGGCGATCCCGGTGTTGATGACCGGTGTGATCCCGGTTTCCACCACTTTTCGGATATCTATTCCTAGGAGTGACCCGTTGAAATCCCAAGTTGGGATGCTGAAGTTAGGATTATGTGCAATGCAGATTTCTTCCATTTCATTAGAAACACGCAGGGCATCCTCAAAACCACCCGCTCCGACAAACCTTGTCACACCAGGTGCCGCAACCATCGCCATTCCGCCTACACCTACTGTTTCGGTAATGGCGCTATCGCCAATATCCGGATTGGCATCTGCAGCACTGTAGCCAGTGAAATACAATCCATCTGGTGTATTCACAGGAGCTGTGAACCATTCATCTCCCATTCCGCTGATGCGTACACCAAAGTTGCGACCATTTCTGGTCATCGTTGTCACAACGGTTCCTTCTTGAATTTTTCTTGCATAATCGACCATGGACTTGCTTGTTGCCATCATAATATTCAAGAAAAATTGATCAGTTTTCGCCAAAAATTCAATGACTTCTTTTTTCTGAGTATCCTCTATATCCAATTGGATGATTGCCGGTGTAATTTCTTTTAAGAAAATCAACGATGCAGCAATATTACGTTGGTGAAACTCATCCCCCATTGTGATTGCCTTGGCGATAATGACATTAATATTCAGCCCGCCATCGATAGTCTTCAGCGCTTTGCTGAGGACTGGTCCAAGTACATTTTGCATCCAGCTCAAACGATCGATGACTTCTTGCGAATAGGCTCCAAAACGTAGAACTTTTCCGATTCCTTCATTCATGATGCAATAAGCGGATGTACCATCTTGTTTGTTTTCGACAACCACGACAGGCATGTTGCCGGAGGTGATGCCTCCCATCGGTCCGACAGCATTCACATGATGACATGGTATAAACCGGATCGCTCCGCTTTCCAATTGATCTAGAGCCTCGTCCTCCGTAGCCGCCCAGCCTTCAAACAATACAGCTCCGATACACGAACCTTTCATCGGCCCCGTCATTTCTGAATAGAGGATGGGCGGACCAGCATGCAGTAACACTTTCTCGTTCAATTCCGGTATAACCGATTTAGCTGATACAACATCCATCAAGAATGGCTGTGAGTCCCGCATTCTTCCAATAACTTTTTCATTGCTCTGATCAATTTCTGCCCTGCGGTTTAAATCGTTCAATATCTTGATGAGGGTACGATTCCCGCCTGCTACTGGGCGCCAGTCGAATTGAACGGTTGCTCCGCCAAACGCCAGAATAGACTCTGTAAAACTTTCAATACCCAAGTTGATGATGCTAGGCGTACTATTCAACAAAGCATCCACTCCGGCACTGACTACTGGCAATGAAATTTTTTCTTTTTCATAAGGAACGGTCTGTTTAGATACTTCAACAAATTCTTTGCCCATGATTCGAAGAGCCAATCTTACAGCCCGCGCATTGCTTGTTTCTACCAAAACCCCTGCTTCTTTCAAATCAGATACAGATTTGTTGTAGTCTTGGGGATCGTCCTTCGTTCCGCATACGCTAGCAACAAAATAAAGTCTGCGATTGTCATTCTTTGCCTGTGTAAATGCTTCCTTGATTGTTGGTATTAATGCATTTACCATATCCGGATGCGAGCCATATCCCAACACAACATCCAGCAGGATAACACCTGTGTTCGCATCTTTACTGTACTCCTTGATTTTTCGGATGCGGACATCCGGATCGATCATAGGGTGCGGTTTTCCTTGGGTATAGATGTCATCCCCCAGATCCATGATTTCAAAACCGTTTGCTTTCAGAATATACCCTTCCGTCTTAATCAACCCACCGAGCTCAAGGGCTTCGGAGATCAACATACCGGCCTCATTCGCTAGTGTTCCGCCGGAGTACAAGCCTTTTACGGTTTTACCTTTTTCCAACGGTTTCTCAACAATAGGCTGAATTTCTTCTAAATAGTTCGCTTTGACTTGATTTCCTTGGGCCAAATCTACCGCAATTTGTGCAGTTTCCTCAAGCGTATGGGCTAGATACACATTTCCTTCATGGTTTTCTGGTCTTTCGCCCAGGAAGATTGCTACAACGGGTTTCGATAAAGATTGCAGCAATTGCATTACATCATCTCTGACCTCTTTTGCAGGTGGCTTGGATATGACCACGATGACATCTGTCGGATCATGCTGTTCCAATCCGATGATGGCGTCTTTTGTCGTGATGGCTTTTACAGCCGAACTCAGATCCCTGCCCCCTGTACCGATGGCATGGATAACGCCGCCGCCCAATCGTTCGATAATAGTCGTCACTTCTTGGATACCTGTTCCAGAAGCTGCAACAATACTGATGTTTCCTGGTTTGACAACATTTGTAAAGGCTATCGGCACACCGGAAATAATTCCAGTTCCACAGTCAGGCCCCATCAACAACAAACCCTTTTCATGCGCCTTCTTTTTCAAACGGACTTCATCATCCAAAGATACATTGTCACTGAATGAGAAGGCATGCATCCCCTCATCTAAGGCTTTTTCAATCTCATCTGCTGCGTAGATTCCCGGGATGGAAAACAAAGCTACATTCGCATCCGGCAATTGCTCTTTCGCATCTTTCCAATTCTTAACTGATTTGATGCCATCTGATTTTTTCTTGACAGAGAGATCGTTGAGGAATCTATCTACTTCTTCCATTACTTTATCAACAACCGTAGCATCGGCAGTTTCCACGACAATGACCATGTCATTAGGAGTGGCACCCCCGACCTCATTTGTATATAATCCTGCATTATTGAAGATATCTTTGTTTGCTTCCGTTCCCATCATAATGGACCCTTGAATGACCCCAGGCAAGGTGCTTACCGCATTGGTCAACAGCATCAAATTAATTGAATCCTGATAACTGTTCGGCTTGATTACTGTATGTAACATGATGTCCCTCCTTCTTTTGTTATTCTTAGTATACGGAAAAATGTTTTCGCATTCATTGCATACAAAGCCTAAATATATGCGTTTTTTTTATCCTCTATGGACAACTCTTTCCTTTTCAGGCATGATAAAATAACAGAAGAAGGGAAAGGAGCATTACACAATGATTCTGACAGTTTCGAATATATTGCAGTACCAATCATTCGCTGAAGCTAAAGTGCTTTCAGGCACTGTAGGACTCACAAATGAAGTAAGTGGCGTTATGGTCATGGAGGCGCCGGATATAGATACTTGGGGACGCTCAGGGCAAATCATTTTGACGAGCTACTTTGCACTGGAAAAGTTAACGAAAGAGCGTATCGATTTGTTTTTTAAAATGGCGAATACAATCGGAATCAGTGCCTTCATTTTCAAAAAAAACCGTCTCTTGGATGAAATTCCCGAAATCTTCATCGAATCCTGCATGAAGTATCATTTGCCATTGATTCAGATCCCTAAAGAAACTTCTTATGAGAGAATCATCCTGGAAGTGTTGGAAACCATCATCAACCGCAAAGCTTACCTGTTGAACAGCTACTATGATATCCATAATCATTTTGTGAAAATGACCTTGTCTGAACCAAAAATAATCGATGTTCTTAACGTCTTGCAGCAGATGATTCACAACCCCGTCTCACTTTTTGAAAAAATTAAAGGCACCCTGACAGCAACTGACAATCAGTCTACTGATTTCAAAATCATTTCCGAGCAGTATCTTCCAAAAGGGCAGTTCATGAATTTTGATTACACACAACGCGTTGCAAACTATCCTTACTATGGATCAGGGGACGCCCATACCCAATTAGCCGTCGCCATCCCTAGTTTGGGCTATGAGCAGTATGAGCTGATCATCCACGAAATAAATGAACCCGTATCAGATATCGATTTTATGGCCATTGAAAATGCAGTTGGGATCCTTCAGACGGAATTGGTGAAGCACTATTCCATCAAACAAACGACATTAAACAAAACGAATGAACTTGGTTCGGATTTGCTTCACGGTCGTATTGAGGATGAAGAGCAATTTGAAGACACACTAAATCACCTGAAGTTGAATAAAACCGAACAACATCGGGTAGTCGTTTTTGAATTTTCTGAAGACGACAGTTCAAAAAATCTCTTTTCACCTCTTTCATCCCGCTTCTCGGATACTATCGTCAATTATTCCAAGAAAGAATTCTACAAGCTCGTTTATGTCACGCGAAAACAAAAAGTCATCCTGATTCTGCCAACCGATACGATTGATTCGGAGTCCTTAAAAAAAAGGCTGGCCTATATCTTAAAAAAAGCGACCGAAACCAATCCTTTTTCTGCATTCAAAGCGAACGTAAGCATCAGTAACCCAACGAATTTGAAATCACTGGCTACAGCATATAAACAGGCGATGGATACGCAAAAAATCATTCATTTAATCAATAAAAATTTGCAAATAAAAGACTATCAAGACATAGGCATTTATCAAATTTTTTCAGAAACAAACAATCTGGATCAGTTGGCGCGCTTCATACCGGCTAAGATTAACCAGCTGCATACAGATAACCTGGACTTGTTGCATACATTGGAGGCGTTTCTGAACGTCAATCAAAATTATATCGAAGCGGCCGCCCTACTATTTGTGCATCCAAAAACAGTCCGCTATCGAATCGAAAAAATCAAAAATTCATATCAGATTGACTTCAATGATCCCGAAGAAATCCTCCAATTAAGCGTTGGGTTAAGACTATTGAAAATCATCAAACAATAAGGAGGCATATTCCCGCAATGACTACCCAACCACGCGCTGAAGCTGTGTCCTTCACGATTTCGAGCATACAATCCGTTCCGTTAGAAGGAAAGCTGTTCCGTTCCGGGGTGAACAGGAAGGGCAAAACAATCGTTTATCTTCATGGTGGAGGCTTGCTTTACGGGGACAAAAATGATCTCCCCGAGCCTTACCTCAATCTTTTTCTGAGTGCCGGATATGATTTCTTAACGATGGATTATCCGTTAGCCCCGGAAACAAAATTGCCGGATATTTTAGCCAACATTCAGTATGGGCTTCAGTGGTTTCAATCGCACGCTGTTTCTGACCTGTCATTAGACTCCGCAGACTATCTGCTATTCGGACGCTCAGCGGGGGCTTACTTGGCTTTTCTCACAGCAAGTAGAATCACCTTTAAACCTGCTGCAATCATCAGCTTTTATGGCTACCATACCTTACACGAAGCAAGCTTCCGGACCCCCAGCAGGCATTATCTTGCTTATCAGCGCCTTGCGAAAGCAGAAGCGGAGCGCTTGCTTTCTCCCGTTCCGATTGTCAACGGAGAAAAAGAACTGCGTTTCGCTTTATACGTCTATGCCAGACAATCAGGCACGTGGCTTTCCTACCTATTGGACGACATCAAAGAAGCAAACAACTATAGTCTTAACGATGCGCAACTCGCGACATTACCGCCAACGTACCTAGCTTCGGCTAATGATGATCCCGACGTTCCCTACCATCTGTCGGAAAGGCTTAGCCAAAAGATTCCCTCTGCTAAGCTGAACACTATCGGTTCAGAAGAGCACGACTTTGATCGGGATCTCTCGAATCCACTAGGGATTGAAGCTTATCATGACGTCATCGTTTGGTTGGATGAAATCCTCCCCGACTGATTGCGCGTTTCCTGCTTAACAGAAAGAAACGTTACAAAGCCCTGAAGAAGGCTCTGTAACGTTTCTTTTTGCTATTATATTTTCATTATTCGGGGAAGTGGTACGTAGCTTGTTTATTCAATTCCACCGTTATCTTACCGCTTTTGATAACCAACAAACGGTCCGGAATATCAATGACAGCCTCTTGGTAGCGTACGCTGTCAAGGAGAACCAGCGTGGCATCATTGCCTTCTGCAATCCCGTAGTCGACCAGTTTAAGCGCTTTTGCCGGACCAGTGGTGATCATCGGTAATACCGTCGGCAAATCATCCGCACCGCCTAAATGCGCGACAGGCACAGCCAACATCGCAACCTGCATCAGGTCCCCATTTCCATACGGAGTAAACGGATTGCGGATATTATTTGTTGCCAATACAACATTTACCCCGCCATCACGAAGTTTGCGGATTGGCGTTACAGCACGGCGAACGTTGAATTCATCGTGTCTGCCGCCTAGATGCAAGTCCGTCATCGGCAAACTCATGACATTGATTTGCGCCTCCGCCATCAACGCGATAATCGGTTTTAATTTGTCGTCCGGTAAGGCACCGAGACTCGTCAGGTGTCCTACCGATAAGCGTCCAATGTATCCTTCTTCGATTACTTTACGGCAAACCATTTCAATAGTCTGCCCTTCTGCATCGTCCTTGAAGTCTTGGTGCAGGTCAATATCTTTGTCAAATGCTTTGGCAATTTTGAATACGATATCTAAATGATCTTTGGCATCAGTATCGTTATACGGAATGCCACCGACCACATCCGCTCCCATTTCCATTGCGCGGTACATCATTTCCTCTGTCCCAGGCGCTTTGATGATCCCCTCTTGCGGAAAAGCCACAACCTGCATTTCCACAAAATCTTTGTATTTTTCTTTCAACTCCATGATCGTTTCAAATCCATGGAAGCCGCCTAAAGGGTCGAATTCTGCATGTGTACGGATGTGGGTGGTCCCACGTTTGATGATCATTTGAAGGGCTTTTTCAGCGCGTTCAGCGACATCTTCTTTAGTGAATGTCGATTTTAATTGCGCAGTGACTGAGAGCGCCTCTTGCAATGTGCCCGATTTATTTGGAAGGCGGTCCGCAATCAACGCTTTGTCCAAATGAATATGCGATTCGACTAAACCAGGAATGACTACGCGTCCATTTCCTTCGATAACGCGCGCAGCAGGAAAATCGAGCTGGGAGCCTATCTTTATGAACTTCCCATTCTCGATCCCAATATCGACCGTTTCATTCGACTCATCAAGAATTACATTTTTCAACAAAATATCCATAATTTCCCTCCGTACCGATTATTTTTTATAAAACAAATGATAGAACGACAAGCAATGCCAAAGATGCCAAAATCCATTTACTGTTTCCTTTAACAACTTGAAGGATCGGAATATCAAAACCGGATGACTGAGCTTGCATCGTAATATTCACAAAGCTCATCTGGCTTCCCAAACCCACACCCATCGTGATGAAGCCAACAGCCAATAGCGGAATGTTTAAAGAAACTGCAATAGGCAGAATCAATGTCAGAATTGTCCCAACGTATGCCCCGGCTGGAACTCCGACAGCATAACCCGCAATGACAAGTGCAGGCACCAAGAAGTTTTCCGGAGCAAGCTTAGCAGTCTCAACAATCGCACTGAATGCACCGGTTTCTCCGATAATATTGATGAACGTAATGAATATACCAACTTGGAATAAACGCGTCAAAATATAGTTCGAACCCTCAACAAGCGCAGTCGACGACTGTTTCAAATTGAAATCTGTGCACACAGCAATCAAGCCAATTGTTATGACCAAATATGCCAACGGCCCCAGAATAGGCATACCGATTGCTTTGTTGATTACTGGGCCCGCGATTACCGCAAACAAAAGAAAAATTGCCGGAATCGTGTTGATGAAAAGTTCTTTATTTGTTTTGTTCTTGATTGCTTCGTCTTCTTCTCCTTGGAATAAAATTTTTCTCTTTTTAGCCCCAAAAAATCCGATCAGAACCGCGATCAGAACAAACAGCAACCAAAACGGACGCATAGTTGAGATGTAATCTGTTATGCTTGCGCCGGTTAAATTTGTTACAATGCTAGATTCCAACGAAGCCGGTGACGTTGTGAAAGATACAGCAGCAGCCAAGCACATTGCAGCGATCAACTCAGGAATAGCACCTACCGCAGCGAAAGCCAACGGAGCCAATACCATGGCTGTTCCACCGCCAATACCGGACATATAGGTTGCAGCCGCCATTAGGATAACAATAAACGCAGCAAAATATTCAACCTTTTCACCGATTGCGCGACGAACCAATGCTAGAGCGGAGCTGTAGCCCCCGGATTTAAACACCGCTGTAGCGATTGCGGAATTGATGATCGGAACTGTAATCGTCAACATTGTCGGAATGGAAGACAGCAGTAGTTCATTCGCTCGCACGAGAGTGATTCCGCCGATCACCATTGCAAGAACCCCACCAACAAAGCCTGCAATCAGCATATCAACCTTCATGAATAAAAGAACTAAAATGACGATTATCGGGATCACACTTGCAAAAGCCATAAGGCCTTCAGGTGCAGGGATACTTTGGATATCCGACTGCGCAAACGCAAACGTCGGTATTAAAAATGACAAACTTGTAAAAACGGCTAAAAAAGATAAAATCTTCTTCATGTTAGCGTACTCCTTTTTAATAAATATTTTTTGCAAAGGAAGCCCGACTCATAAATTTGACACCCATTCATTTTATCGTTCCCCCTGTCTAAAACATTATATTTGTCCTTGTATCCGCATACAACTGATGATAAAGATAAAAAGACCTGCTTAATTTATCCTTGGAGGATAAATTAAGCAGGATCGATTATCCTGATTCGATATTTCTTGTATAAATCATCCCAATACTCTATCGCTGCTTATTTTAAGGTTCATCTCGGTTTAGTCCACCAGTCATTCAGCTAAGCCTATCACTTGGTAAACGGCGGTTAATTTATACTCGAAATTTTGGCAGATAATTTATTCTTGAGACCCTTTTTCTGGTATTATATTCTTATGACATTTTAATGGAGGAAAATCAAACATGTTGGAATTTAAACAAAATATACGGGGAAATGTGGCCCTTGGTGTAAACCCGCTTGGATGCAAGCAGGAAGTATTGAATGAAATCGACTATGTAAAAAACAAAGGAACTTTTGCTGGTCCGAAAAAAGTACTGATCATTGGGGCGTCATCAAGCTACGGCTTAGCCACCCGAATCAGCTTGGCTTTCGGTGCAGGAGCGGATACAATCGGTGTTTCTTTTGAAAAGGGACCGAAAAACGAAAGGAACCTCGGCACAGCCGGTTGGTACAACAATATCGCTTTTCGTGAAGCAGCTGAAAAAGAAGGTCTGATCGCCAAAAACTTTGTGCAGGACGCCTTCAGCCACGAAAGCAAGCAAGAAGTCATCGAGTATATCAAGAACGAGTTCGGCGGCAAAGTGGACCTAGTCGTTTATAGCTTGGCAAGCGGCAGAAGGACAGATCCCGATACCGGTGAGACGTACACTTCCGCAATCAAAGCGCTTGGGGAGCCAGTGGTTGGTCCTAATATCAATATGCAAAATCAGGATTTCTATACGGAGACGTTGGAACCAGCAACTGATCAAGAAATCGCTGGTACGCTTAAAGTTATGGGTGGAGAAGACTGGCAATTATGGATGGAAGCGTTGAAAGAAGCCGATGTATTGGCCGATGGGATTCTCACGACAAATTACTCTTATTTGGGAACAGAGCTGAACCGTCCTTACTACGGTGGCGGCACCCTTGGTCTTGCTAAAGCAGACTGTGATGAAAAGGCGAAGACTATCAATGCGTTGTTGGCTGACATCAACGGAAAAGCCCAGATTGTAGTGGCTACTGCCGTGACAACTAAAGCAAGCTCCGTGATTCCGTTCTTCCCTGTTTATTGCATCGGTCTTTACAAAGTGATGACGGAAAAAGGCACGCATGAAACGCCAATCATGCACATCGACCGCATTTATCGCGATATGGTTTATGGCGCCAAGGCTGAGTATGATGAAATTGGCCGCCTGAGACCGGATAGCTGGGAACTCGACAGCGACACTCAAGCCGCAACGAAAGCCCTGATCCAACAATTGAACAAAGAGAATTTCAATACTGATATAGCAGCGTATGACATCCTTTATAAAGAGTTTTCAATTTTAAGTGGCTTCATGGTTGATGGCTATGTTGAACAAGACGTTACGATTGAAGATTTGAAGGCATTGGAATATTAAGCTGTTTTAGTGACACAAACAACCTTTATCTGCAATAATGAATGAAAAGTCTTGGCTCTGTGAGTCAAGACTTTTCTGCTTCTACGGATAGCAACATAAGCGTTCCTCTTCAATTAATTTATCAGTACCCGTCTATATATTGGGCGTAAATCAAAATAGTGTTATAATAATAGACATTGATAAAGCAAAATTGAATAAGATTTCATTGATCAGAAACAACTATTGCTTCTGTAAAAGAAAGAAGGAAAAGGAATATGTTTAGAATAAGAAATTTTGAAGATAATAATGACGTGAAGATTGTGGAAGAGCTAGGAGCTTTTAAAGTAGTGGAATATTTAAAAGATTTGAGTGTCGATCATATGACAGCTCAAGCTGCGTACTACGCTTCTGAAATGAATGTCAGAAGAAGACAGCTAGTATGCGATGTCAATCTTTCCGACATTACCGTTCAGTCAGGAGCTATGCAGTGGATGGTGGGGAATGTGAGTGCTACAACAGGTATTAAAGGAGTAGGCGATTTTTTTGGAAAAGCTCTTCGAGGAAAGGTTACTAATGAATCTGCAATTAAGCCTGAGTACACAGGAACCGGCAAACTGGTATTAGAGCCAACCTACAAGCATATTTTGCTTATTGATGTTGATGACTGGAATGGCTCAATCGTGATCGAAGATGGATTGTTTTTGGCTTGTGATTCAGAATTGAATCACAAAGCCGTTATGAGGTCTAACCTTTCTTCTGTTGCAATGGGCGGAGAAGGTCTTTTCAACCTGGGGCTTTCTGGTGGAGGAATTGTCGCACTTGAATCGTATGTACCCAGAGAAGAACTGATAGAAATAGAGTTGGAAAATGATGAATTGAAGATTGATGGGAATATGGCGATCGCTTGGTCCGGCAGCCTAGAATTTACAGTAGCACGATCGGGCAAGACACTCATGGGTTCAGCCGCATCCGGCGAAGGTTTGGTAAACGTTTATCGTGGGACAGGCAAAGTTTTGATGGCGCCCGTTCTCAGATAAAAGAAAGTCGCTTAAAAATCCAGTAATACTTGCGTTCATTCAAAAAAGGATCGGAACAAAGTGTATCAAAAACACTTTGTTCCGATCCTTTTTCTTATCTGCCCGGATTGATTCCAAGAGAAATGCGGCCGTAGCGGGTGATGCGATCCAACACCCAGGCGGGACTCCACACGATCTTGATTATGACCTCATTGATGAAACCCAGCGGTTCAAGCTGTTCGTGGACTCCCTTTAAAATATGCTCCGAACAAGAGCAGCCGGCGCCTGTGAAGGTTAACCGGACAGTGCAAACCCCGTCATCATCCAGGCCGATGCCATAGATCAATCCGAGGTTGACGATATCAAGACCGATTTCCGTATCCATGACGTTCATCAGTTTTTCTTCCAGCTCTTCTTTGTGCTGGCCCGCTTGACCAGTATACTCGATGCTTTGTTCCAACTTGCAGCACACCTCCTTTATTTCCCCTCAAATGGATTACGGTTGAAAAAGTCGGTAACGGCGCCTTTTGATGCAGATGAAACGATGTGTGCGTATTTGCCCAGGACACCCCGCGTTTGCAAAGGCGGCAACACCAATTTTTCGCGTCGTTTGGCCAACTCTTCATCCGATACTTGCACCGTCAACTCCCGCGTATCCTGGTCAATGATGATCGTATCATTCGTTTCCAGCAAAGCAATTGGGCCACCATCTTGTGCCTCCGGTGCGACATGCCCAACCACGAACCCGTGTGAGCCGCCTGAAAAACGGCCATCTGTAATCAGGCAGACTTTGATGCCTTTTCCGGAAATAATGCTCGATAAGGACAACATTTCTGGCATACCTGGCCCACCTTTTGGCCCGACAAAGCGGACAACCACCACATCACCGTCCACAATCTCCCCGTTCAGGGTCGCGTCGATTGCCGCTTCTTCGGTGTTGAAAACCTTCGCAGGCCCTTCATGGCGTCGTTCCTTCAGTCCGGAAACTTTTACGACGGCGCCATCAGGAGCAAGATTGCCTTTCAAGACAATCAACGGACCATCTTTGCGTTTCGGATTCTCAAGCGTCATAACCACGTCCTGGCTTTCTGCTAAAGGCGCCACGTTTTCCAAGTTTTCCGCCAGCGTCTTTCCGGTTACGGTCAAACAGTCGCCGTGCAGCAAGCCGTTATCAAGCAAGTATTTTTGAACGGCGGGGACCCCTCCGACATTGTATAGATCTTGGAAGACATATTTTCCCGAAGGTTTCAAATTGGCCAAATGCGGTACCCGTTTTTGGATATCATTGAAGTCCTCAATCGCAAAGTCCACCTCAGCGGCATGGGCAATCGCCAATATATGCAAGATGGCATTAGTCGATCCGCCCAATGCCATCGTGATCACCACGGCATTTTCCAGTGATTTACGCGTGATGATGTCACGCGGACGGATATTTTTTTCGATCAAGCCGATGATCGCTTCGCCTGCTTCGAAGACATCCTTCAATTTATCACCCGTTGCAGCAGGATTTGACGATGACCCCGGCAAGCCCAGCCCCATCGTTTCAATCGCCGATGCCATTGTGTTGGCCGTATACATCCCGCCGCAAGCCCCTGGTCCAGGACAGGCGTTGCATTCGATCGCCCGTACTTCTTCTTCCGTCATTTCGCCGTTGTTCCACTTTCCGATGGCTTCAAAAACGGATACGAGATCGATGTCATTACCATCCTCATCTTGCCCCGGAGCAATCGTGCCCCCATAAACAAAAATAGATGGAATATTCGCATTCGCCATCGCAATGACAGAGCCCGGCATGTTCTTGTCGCAGCCGCCGATGCTGATGAATGCGTCCAGATTCTGGCCGCCAACCGCAATTTCGATTGAGTCCGCAATCAGATCACGCGAAGGCAATGAATAGCTCATCCCCGGCGTCCCCATCGCGATGCCATCCGAAACGGTGACTGTCGTAAACTGGATCGGCCACCCGCGCTGCTTCTTGATGCCGTCTTTTGCGATTGCAGCCAGGTCGTTCAAGTGAATATTGCAAGGTGTATTCTCAGCCCAAGTACTGATCACTCCGACCATAGGCTTTTTAAAGTCTTCGTCATGCATGCCTGTCGCGCGCAGCATCGCACGGTTCGGCGACTTCACCACCCCATCATAAACGAAGCTGTTGATGCGTAAATCTTTTTTGTTTTTTGCGTTATCCATTCCCAAACCCCTCCCGTAATTTCATGCGCAAACGATACTTACTATTAATCTAATCGAATTTTAACATTTTTATACATAAAAAACTAACGGGTTCCCTTGATGATTCAGGATATGACAGAGATTGTCTTTCGAAAAGATGAATTGCCCTATATTTCCAGGTACGAAAGTTGTCTCCTTAATTAATGATTTCTCCTTTATTATTGGCCAACTTTTCACGCCACTGGCGAAGTTCCTCAGGTGTCTGTTGCAGCCAATCGGTTACTTCGCCAACAATTTTTAAAGGTTCTTGTGAGCGATAGGAACGCGTCAGATTTCCCGGAAATTTCTTATCCGTTACATTTGGATCATTTTCGAATTCCTCTGTTGGTTCTACAACATATACCCGTTCCGAACCATCGCCTTTTGCTAATGAGGCTGCAAGTCCTGCTCCACTGACCAAGGCAGTGAAATAAATGTGGTTCATTTTAAGTTCGGATTTGTAATTCGATTCCCCTTTTGCTGTCAGTAGATCTCCAACCTGCAAGTCTGCTTTTGTCCCATGAAAAAAGGGGCCTGGGTCAGAAGGCGTTCTCCTATACGAATTTGATAATTCATAATTCTCTTTCGCCTTTTCAGAATCGGATAACGCCTCATAGCATTTAGCGATGTTCAAATATAACGATGGAAAAGCACTCTTAACCGCCTCGTCATTCAGTTTTAACGCAACCTGCAAAGATGTTTCGAACCATTTTAATTTGTCTGAACTATTTTTTTGATGTCGGGCTACATAATAAGCCGAAATAAATTTTTCAAAATCTTCTGTTGCTTCACTCCAGGCTTCAAGAAATAGTAAGCTTGCCTCTTCAGGTTTGCCGCTGTCTTCCATGCCCATGCCCCGAAGAAGCAGTTGAATGATTTTGTTGTTGGGATCGAATTGATTATCCATCTTCTTTCACTTCTTAATTATTGAACCGCCAACTGAACTATACTGATGCCCTGCTCCTCAAAAAGCCACTGCATTTTGCAACGTCTAAATGCAGCTTACAAAAGCTACGAAAGTGAGAATGCTGACTCTTACTCACTTTTTCTTCTCTGTTTTCATGGCCTCTTGCTTCATTGGCTTTGGCATTTTTTCTATAGCATACCTTAATGCAGTTCTGGGCATTATGTCCCTCTTGCTTAACACATACTGGTATACTTCATCTTCATACTTGGTGCATAAAGACTTCAGCATCCAGCCATACCCTTTTTGCACTAAATCATCAGTATCCAATAATAAACTGTCTGCAATTTCGAATATATCGTCTTTAAATTGACCCTTTTTGGCTGGGATTATAAGCGATACAGCTGACGCCCGCCTAACCCATCTATTTGGAGATTTCGTCCAATCTTTTAATTTATCTATGTACAATGGATACATTTCCAAGAATGTTCCAACAGTGTGGTTACATAAAGTATCACAAGATGCCCAGTTGGTTACATATTCATCTATCCATCTTTCAAACAGAAGAAAATCATCTTCAGTGTACTGTTTCTTGATCGCATATGCCCAATTGCAAGCAATAAAAGATTCCTCCATTGTTCCGGAAATCCACAATTGTTCACATAAATCAAATATTTCTTTTTTTGAAAGCTTTTCGACGCTTTTAAAAGCCTCTTTGGAAATCTTCGAGACTGTCATCGTTTTTACGCCATAGAACCTTACTTCTTCTTTAAAAAATATTTTGCCACTTTCCTTTGTCGTTTCGTCTGAATTGTTGCTTAGTTCCTGCCTTACCTGTTCGATTATGTTAGACATAGCCCACCACCCTCTCAAACTTTTACCCATTCTTATTTCTCGGTACGTTGAAGTATGATCATTTCGCTTTATTATCTCAACACCGGTGAATTTAATCAATTTATTGTAATCATCCTTTGTTGTAAAAGTACCCTGTCAAAGAACCGTATCATAAATAAAAAACTCAATTATTTATGACATGCATGTGCGGATTATTTTAGAAGGATATCTTTTATTGCTTCTTTTTTATCATACTCTTCTTGTGTGATACATCCATATCTATATAAGTTGCAACGAATTATTTCATCTCGTCCTACCCTCGCAGTATAATGACCTTAAAGAGGCTTATTCGCGAAGGAGCGGAAAAAAATGAAGAAAATCTTTTTTCTGGGGTTATCTGTGTCACTTCTATTAGCAGGTTGCTCGTCGCTAAAACAATCGCCATCATCGGATAGCACTGAAGCAAGCAATCAGCATAGTGATGGAGCTGTGGAGTTAGCTGGAAATTTAGACGTGCCCTGGTCAATTCAGAAGCATGAAGATGTTTTTTATATTAGTGAAAGACCGGGAAACATTGTAAGAATTGCAGGAAGTGAGTTAGAACGGCAAACAGTTCATTTAAGCGAAGACTTATCTGGTGGATCAGAGGCGGGATTACTTGGTTTTATCCTAGACCCAAACTTTGAAGAAAATAATGAAGCTTTTGCCTATTATACTTATATAAACGCAAAAGGAACCTTTAATAGAATCGTCAAATTGCGCTTGGAAAATAACGAATGGGAAGAAGATGAGATATTGCTGGATCAACTTCCAGGAGGAAATTTTCATGACGGCGGACGATTAGCCATCGGACCAGATAATAAATTGTATGCAACCGTAGGAGATGCCCATAACCTCAATGAAGTTCAAGAATTAGATTCATTGAATGGGAAAATTTTAAGATTAAATCTCGATGGGACAATACCTGAAGACAATCCATATAAAAATAGCTATATTTTTAGCTATGGACACCGAAATCCACAAGGGCTTGTTTGGACTCCTGATGGGACAATGTACGCAAGTGAACATGGAAATAGTGCCAACGATGAAATTAATATAATTGAAGCAGGAAAAAATTATGGCTGGCCACTGATTGAAGGTACAGAAGAACAGGAGGGCATGGAAGGTCCGTTATTTACCTCTGGTTCTGATGAAACTTGGGCCCCTTCTGGCATGGATGAGTGGAATAATCACTTATACGTAGCTGCATTGAGAGGGAGTGCTATTCTTGAGTTTGATTTAGAAAATCAAACTATTCATTCTTTTATTGAAGACTATGGAAGGATAAGAGACGTTTTAATTGTTGGTGATGACCTATTTTTTATAACAAATAACCTTGATGGTAGAGGTAATGGATCTTCCGATGATGATAAATTATATCGAATAGAATTAAAGTGAATATGAATAGGAAGAATTCTATATGAGAATATTTATTATAGGTGCTCATCGATGAGTGGGACAACACCCAATTAGAATTATAAATGAATCAAGTGAAATTACCCTATTGCCATGGCTCGTAAAACAGAACAGTTTGAGGAATATTAGGATGGTTCTTAAGTAATTTCTTTGCAAGATGATTTGGAAGGCAAAAAACAAAGCGGAACGCCCGTCATAATGGGCTTTCCGCTTATTCGATTCTATTCTCTTTTTCAACCCATTTCTGTAGCTTACTCAGGAATGCTTTCATACCGACATTCCCCTCAAAAAAATGACCTCTCAAACGTGTTCTGATTCGCAGAATGTTCCGCATAAGCTGACAATCCCACACGGCCAAGAACAGGCCGTTTAGTGATTGTCCTCTTAATACTCACCTTCTGAACGCGAATCATCACACTCTCTCATTTATGATAAGCATGTGCGTATCATATTCAACTGCGGTTTTTTTACCGCATTAGTTGTGTTGTGGACCCCATAGCCCACTAATGCTATTAGAAAGGTTATCTACGGAATAAATAGAATACTTTGCTCTAAAAACCTCCCCAAAAAAATAACTCATATAATACAGTGAATTTAATTATTCATATGTTATTTCTACAAAGGATTGTGCAAATTCTTTCAACATTGCAGGTACAACAATCTCATCTAATAATGAATACCCGTATTCGATATGGCCACCATTAATATCGATTCCACAAATAAGATAACTATTTGGAGAATTTACTGCCATAAGCTTTGTGTTTTCAAATAATTCAAATATGTAATAACATTCAATGTAGGAACCGTTATTAGGCATTATCGTTCTTATTACATTAAAGTTACTCTTAATGTCATTGATTCTGATCTTTTTTTTGCTGCCAATATTATCAAGCATAGCAGTAAAAATAATATCGGAATTTTGGTCTATTTCAATGCTTGTTAAAGCCCCAACTTCTTCAGGAGCAGCAATTGGCCAAATCTCTCCTGGGTATGAAGGGAATTTCATAGTACCAAATTCTGGATGATTGAAAATTTGTACTTGGGGTTCAAAGGAAGTAAGTATTAAGTTTGATAGTTCTTTAACAGAAATTTTAGTTGCTTTGCTATCTACTCTATTCTCATTTGGATAACAAAATAGATCATAAAAATCAATTGTTTTAAAATTAGAAAACATTTTAAATTCCCCCATTTATTTATCGATGTCATTCTCCAAGCGCAGCTGTTCAAATACCATATTTTGATTTTCTTTTTTATTTCCCTATTTTTGGTGTTTTCAAGCGATTTTACATTGACTTGCACTCTTTCATTACGGGTTAAAGGGAGGAACTCCTCCACCTCAACTCTGACGTCATTCTATTTTGAAGACATCAATTTTTCTATTCTAAACTATTTTGAATTAACTCCACAAATCTAAATGTATGTAACGCATCTATTCCTGAGGCTACTATCTCAAAAATATCTCTTGGATCAAATTTATTCGAGTAAATTAAAAATTGGTAAGACATACTAATGGTTCTATCCATTTTATTTGCAAAACATGTATATACTGTTGGATAAGAATTTAGATCATTAGCTAATACAGCTGCTGAAATCTGTTTTTTTTCAGGAAATGTGTGTAATTTAAATTTTACAGTTACAATATCAATACCCTCAACTTCTTGTCGAAATTGTATTTCATGTTTATAAGTAGCTGTATGACGAGACCCCATACAGCCACTTATGCTTGCATAGTTATTCCCTTTGCTTTTTAAGGTATATGGAGGAAGATTGTATTGGTTTACAAAATCTAAATAAGCATTCAAAGTATTCATTTGTCGTTCTCCTCTAAAATTAATGAATGGCTAGTATAAAACTTTACCTGTTATTTATGCATTAATTGATTATACAAAGAAATTGCATCCAGATAAAATTCACTAGCCGTGCTAGTAGTTTTACTATTTGTTTGAGCAGGAGGAACTATTGAAATCCCTTTCAAATCGCTGCCTGTATTTGATAATGGATGTAGATAAGTAAAATCTAAGAAAACTCCATCAGTTCTTTGTACTTGGTTACGTAAAATACAGTAATTATTTAGATTAATGTCATATTCATATAAACTATTATCATTATCATCGTCTAGGGTAGAAATTTTAATATTACCGTTGTTTAGAAGTTTCGAAGTTGCATACATATGATGAATGTATCCTTCGGTATATCCGACCATGCCATGAAAATCATTTACTATCTTACGTTTTACATCAACTACTCCAGGGTAATAATGTTTATTAAAAATATCAACAATTGATTCTTTACTCATTAATTGGGTGTCCACGCTGTAGTTACCTGCACTAACTTCTCTAAAAGTAATAAAAGATATATTTGCATTCATTCTACTTACCGCCTTTTATTTATATTTAGTATAATATTGATGAAAAATTAAAAAACTGCGACATTAGCAATTTAATGAATTCGGTCCACATTCTAAAATAATTTCTCCTTAATGAAGATTGAGCTTAGGGATTTTAATATTTCTGCATCAAGCTCAATGTTGTTCTCATAGGCATATTTTACTGCGTATCCTAACCCCAGAGTTAAAGACCCTGCTACACTCCCAGAAACTATTGAGCCAGCACCCGGTATAAGTTTTATTGCCTGCCTGAATATATTTTTCCCTAAACTTCCCATCAACGAAGAGAGTATTAATTCTTTTGCTCTGTCTTTCGATATCGACTTTTCATACAAAGTTGCCAACTTTAACATAAGCCCAACCTGTATGGTCGTTAGTGGAACAATATCCGATCCAGGAATTGGTGCCGCGCCTACTCCTGCAGCAGTAGCTGCCGCGGCTAAAATCCACTTATCGGCGGTTGATGACTTTGCTTTGATGCTTTTTGCGAAAAGAATATCTTTGTTTTCTTTTTTGAGGATGTCCAATATTGCATTTCTAAGTCGATCAATGTGTTCACCAGTTTTTGAAGATATTGGTACGACCCTATAGTTATAACCAGTCATATCTTGAACATATTTTACCAGACCCGGTATGTCGTCAGCGGCATCAATTTTGTTCATGACAAATATTATCTTCTTATTAATTTTACTAATTTTATCAAAGTATTTCTTTTCACCATCAGAAAACACCGTCCCTGCGGCATTAAGGAAAAATAAAATAATATCAGCTTCTTTAAAGAATTTTACGGTTTCTTCAGAGTTTTTACTGTTGATATCATCCAATCCAGGGGTATCTGCAAAAATGATTTTGTTTTTATATTTATACTTCTTTACTATTACTGTTTCTCCTGGTTGGGCCCCAACAGCTGCAACTTCCTCTCCGACAAGACGGTTGATTGTTGAGGATTTTCCAGTATTGACGTCACCAATCATTGCAAATAAAATTTCCTTCTCCAGTTGTTCATTGATACGATCAACCTCTTCTTCATATGCTCTCTCAAAATCACTCTCGTTAAATTCAATCATGTACTTAACACTCCTTGTAATTTGAAATTTTTATATGTCTTACCATTAATCTGACAACCCTTTACGCTCCAAAGTGGTTCTTCCTTCTATTATTTTCCTCGTTCAGTTTGCCTTTCCCAAAATTATCCAGCATCTCCAAATAGCCAGATACACGTCTAATTCTATAAATATCAGAACTACCACAATTAGGACAACTGTTATAAAACCCCTCATGTCCACATTTTTTACATATGTCCAAAGGGAAGTTAAAACCTAAGTAATTAATATCATTTTCCATAGCATAGTTTAATATTGAAAGTAAAGCATCAGGATTATGTATCGGTGCTTCCCCCAACTCAACGTAGCTTATGCTTCCGCCATTACAATATTTGTGGTACGGCCCTTCTAATTCTAATTTCCTAAAAGCGCTAACATTTGAATCAACCTCTGTGTGAAATGAGTTTGTGTAATAGCCTTTGTCTAGACAGGCATGAGAATATAGCCCCTTATCAATATCTAAAAAACGACTACTGATTCCCTCTCCAGAAGTGGCCAACAGACTGAAATTCAAATTATATCGACTGGTATTCTGATCCATTTTCTTTCTCATAAACTTCACAAAATCGATTGTTTGCCGCCAAACACCTTCATCTTCACATATCTTTTTATCAAATAAAATCTCTATAGTCTCTGACAACCCTATAAACCCAACTGATAATGTTCCATTTTTTAGAGTATCAACTAAATCATTTTCAAACGGCGTATTCCAAAGTTGGTATTCATTATTCGCTGGAAATAAACTAACGTCTTGGCGACAAGTCTTTTTAAATCTGTCCAACAAAATTTGGCTGGCTTTATCCGCAACTTCTTCCCATTTTTTGTAAAGAAAAGTTAGCCTTGCACCAATTGGAATTGATTTATTTCCCACGATCTCAAATGCAATACGAGGCAAGTTAATAGAAATGTTCGCAATGTTCCCTCGTTCTATAGATGTTGCATCCCCAAATAAATTCGCACTAACATTTGTTCTGCATCCCATTATAGACAACTTCATGCCATCAAATTCAGAAAAAGATTCCGAATCACAATTTAGATAAGTCGGATTCATTCTCTTGCATGAACATTGAATCGCTTGTCGGAGAACATCATAATTAGCGTCAGATAAGGATGCATTAATTCCTTTTTTTACCTTTATTACAATATTAGGACGTAACATAAAGTCACTTTCAGATAGTTCATTTATAATGACTTTAATCACATGTCTGCCCACAGTTGTTGTATCTAATCCCATATTCAAAGTGACGTAATAATGTTCTTCTCCATATCTCGTTCGAGTTTTATTTATCCAATTCAGGAATTTTTTCAAACTCAGTGCTAATAGGTTTAAATTTTCTTCCGAATCAGCTATATCAAACCGAGAAAATAGAGCGCTGATTTCATGATCAAAATTAGCGAAACTTATGCCTCCAGATTGCTCGTTACCAATGTTAGATATAATTTCCTTATAATACTCAACTATATTAAGTATCTTTTCGAAATCATTTCCCGCGTTGCACATGTTGATTTTTGCAGAATTCAGTACATCTAATGAGAGGCAGTTATAAGTTAGACCATAGGCTTCCAGATCATGTATATGTATATATCCCTCTTCATATAGCCTTCTTGCATCCAATTCTATCTGAGTTAATATTTCATTTTTTGTTTGTTGTACCCCCTTCTCGTACAGCATACCAACAAATGTATCCTTTTTTGCTGCATTATTCGCAGTATAAGATATAGGCCTCTTCATCAAAAAATCCTCTCAATCTCGAAATATTTGCGGTCTCTAATGAGAAGCTTTCCATTTCCGAAGACAGCTAGTCACAAGTGATTTATCGTTTTAATTTATCTAGTGATGGTAAAAAAGCCTAAAAGAGTACATTATTGACTCTTATAGGCATAATCCGCCTTAGTCTTCTTCGTCTTCTTCGTCTTCACAACGAATATTATCTTTGGATATACTGCTTTTAAATCCACATTCGGTACATTTCCAAAGATATTTGTGATCATTAAACCCATCTTGATTGTTAAGAGATGAACCACACTTATCACAATACCAATCGACATCAGGAAATCTTTCAATCATTTTCCATCCTCCAATTTAATAGTAATATTTTGATTTCTACCTCTCAATTATAACAACCAATTCGCAATTTACCTATCTTTATTTAATCATTTTTTAATCAAATATTTATACGGTTATTTTTAGTGTTTTGGGCAAAATAAAAGAGCCAACAGCATGTGTTTCTGCTGTTGGCTCTGATGACATGAATTCGTTCAGTCGGTCGATTATAAGTTGATCGAACGTCATGTATATTTTAAAATCGCTTTTGCTTTCTTTATCAAAGGTAATCCGATCTACGAATGTCTTTAAGATCGCTTTGGTCGTCTTCTTCGAGTCGGAATCTTCAATTAAGGCATTCACCAACTCTAAAACTCTTTTAGAGTCTGCCCTTTTAATATTGTAGCCTTCAACTTCCAGCATGCAATTCAGCTCTTTAATACGCTGCTTGTGATTGTAGTACTCAATTTCTAGATGCTCGATTCGTGTGCCCAGTTCACTTGAAAGTTCGGGCGTATCTTTTAGTAAGGTATGCCACCTGTCGATTTTAGCCTGCGTTTCCACCAACTCTTTCTCGAGGGTCTGTAGTTCCAATTCCCATGGCTTCCGTTGTGATTTAATCTGTTGGTTGAGCTCATCGATGATTTTGTTCAGGTTTTCAGGAAAAGCTATCACTTCGCGAAGCCTATCCAGAACAAAAGATTCTGCAACGTCGGCACGAATACTGTTTGCATGACATACAGTCGCACCCTTATTCCGGGAATTTGCGCAAGAGTAGTATCTGATTCTCTTTTTTGTGCCATCTTTCCGCTTGTTCGTTGTATTGCTTGCAGCCATAGCACCACCGCATTCAGGACACCGGAGCAGTCCAGTAAGAATGTTTTCGCCTGCGTGAGTCCATTGCGGTTGCTTACTTTCCATTTTGATGCGTTCCTCCACCTTACCAAATATTTCCTTGTCAATGATGGGTTCATGGGTGCCTTCAACTAGAATGTAGTTTGGATTGTATCCTTTGCGGCGCTTATTTTCCCAGTCTTCATAACGGTTGTAACGTAGCATACCGGTATAAGTTGGGTTCATCAAAATATCCTTGATGGCAATGGTACTGAAAGTATTTCCCTTCACGGTCTTATAGCCCATTTTATTCAAGGTGTTGGCTATGGCTCGGTATCCGTTTCCCTCTAGATATTTTGAAAAAATCATTTGAACGACTTGTGCTTCTTTTGGTTCGATGGTGAGGATCTTCATTCCATTTTCATCCCTGTCGCTCCGGTATCCCAACATCCGTCCGCCAGGAAACCGTTTGTTGTTTTTCACCAGTGATTTCATGGCCATCTTGACGTTTTCACTGATTTGAGATCGTTCAAATTCGGCAAAGTTGGCCAGCAGCCCCAACATCATCTTCCCGGTACTGGTCGTGATGTCGAATGATTCGGAAATACTGTGAAGCTCCACATTGTTCGAATACAATATTTCGGCAATGTTCATCACATCCTTCATGGATCGACCTAACCGGGTTAGCTTCCAGATGATCAGCACGTCGAATTTACCTGACTTAGCATCCTCCAATAACCTTTGAACTCCCGGACGTTTGATGATGTTCTTGCCGCTGATCCCCTCATCAGCGTACACGTCAATCAACTCGCAGCCTTGCTTTTCTGCAAACATTTCAATATTTTTTCGTTGCCCAAGAAGGCTGTAGCCTTCTTCTTTCTGTTCCGCAGTACTGACGCGGATATATCCTACTGCTCGTTTAGTCTTTGGCCCTGTTTCTACTATCATAATTTGATTTCCTCCTGTTCAATGATGTTGATTTTGAGATTTTTTAAGTAAATTCCTTTAATTCGGTATTTTTCATCCATGTTTACGCGTTCCACCAGATCGAAGTAGAACTTCTCCGGGAGCATCTGCTTCTTGATTTGATTTTTTTGTTCGAGCAGAGCTTCCAAGTCTTTTCTTCTGACCGTTACTTTTGGTTTGCGATTAGTAGTGGTGCTCACCTGTCTCAGTGCTGAAAAAGCTTTGGAGAACTCTTCCGGACCGATACTCCCTTCTTCGAATTGGAGAAGGAGTCGCTCCTTCCTTCTCGCTTGTTGTAGCTGCTCTCGCCTGGATTGCGTGAACTCTTCGCACTGTCGGCCCTCGATCTCGCCCACCATCTGTTCAAGTACCTGGCTTTGAACAAGGAATTGAATCACTGCCTTCTTCACTTCTTTTTCAACCGTATCCGCAGGGATTACGCGTTCTTTGCATTGAGGATTGGCACAGTAATAATAATGGTATTCGATCTTATTGTTGCGTTTCATCTTGGGTGTTAGCTTCTGATTACAGCATGGACAAGTCAGCTTTTGCCTCAGCCAATTTTTTCTTGTACTGACCTTTGCTGACTGCTTCCTTTTTCTTATTTTTTGAACAGTAACGTATTCCTCTTCTGAGACTACGGTTACATGAGAGCCTTTGTACTCACCACCTACACCGCCGCCCTTAAAGATGCCATAGTAGGTTTTGTTGCTAAGGATGCGATGGATATCTGTTTCAACAAAGGGACGATCATTAAAGATGAAGTTCCTTTTGGTTAGTTTGTTTACTATTTTTTCGTACCCAAATTCACCTGTCAGGTAAAGATCATAAATGTACCGAACTACTTTCAACTCTGTCTCTACTGGAAGCAGCTCGTCCTGTGAGTAGCGATATCCAAACGGCACATTGGGCGAAAGCGGCTTGCCTTCCCTTCTTTTTTGAGCTAATCCCAAATTCACATTCTCAATGATCATATCTCGCTCAAACTGCGCCACTAAGGCGTGAACATGAACCAACATTTTCTGCATGGGGATGTTGTCTGAATTAAGAGAAGATTCCATTACCGAAATCAGCCTTATTTCATTATTTTCCAAAACTTCCATAATCTTGAGCATGATTCCCACGTCTCGGCTCAGTCGATCGAAGCGATAAACCATCAATGTGCTGTAGCGCGAAGACGGTTCCTGAAGGATTGTCAAGAGTTCCTGCAGCCCTTTTCGTTCTTCGAGTTTAGCACCACTGATACCGCAATCTTCAAAAATCTTACTTTCTTGCAATTCTGGCAGTTGAAGATCTGCTGCTTTTTCTTTGATAGCAGCCAACTGCATCTCGATGGATATCTTATTCTTCTTCTGCACTGATGTCCGTAAGTATGCAAATATCATAGTACATGCATCTCCTTTGATAAAAATAAACCAACCGACAAGGCGTCAGTTGGTTCATGGTTATTTCATAGAGTTTTTTCTTTCATTAGGGATATTAAATCATCGAGATCCCACATCCCCGCTCCAAATATTTCATCCACATCAACAAAGATAGCTCCCTGACTTTCACACATATACTTTACTTCTTCTTTAGACATACCGAACATATTTATCTCGCCTCCAATTTTAGTTTTCATTCATGTAATAACCAGAAGATTTTTCTTCATGATTGATCAAATACGGTAATAGTTGTTCCGCGACCGTTTTTATAAAGGTATAGTTTTTATTGTTGTTCCCCATTTTTAATTCCCCTCCTTATAGTGTAAATTTCCATCCATTTTAGTAGCAGGTTTCTCCCGCCAATTGGTTGTATTTGCAGTGATTAATAAAGCACTGGCATCTCTGCGCTCACTCCACACAGTAGTACAACAAGTGATGCCAGTGAATCATTTTAGTTTTCCGTTTTGAGAGCGATGTCACGCACGATAGTTTTTCCGTTGGATTTCTTTCTTTCACACTCTATGAGCTCTTTCCGTGCTGCTTCATCGAACATTCGCCAAAAAACTTGGGGAGAATCCGTCCCTTTATATGGGTAGCCCTTCCCGACCATCCACATGCGGTAAGCATTCATAAATTCGGTACTTTCGATTTTATTATTGGGTTCTTTTATAACTTTTTCTTTTACGAAACGCTCTACTGGATTCCCAACTCCAAAGTATGATTCCTTCGCCTTATCCATGGCTCCAGATTTCGTAAACTGAAAGTTATTTCCCATCAAGCGCTTCAATCCGGCAATCGTCCAGTTCAGAATTCCTTGCAATTCCGCCGTTAACTTCTTAGAAAGGTCCTTATCTTGCTCGTCTGGTGAAAATGTTTGGTTGAAAGGGAGGATAATCAAACGCCTTTCAAATCCAAGACTGCTATCGCTGAGGATGGGCAGTTCATTTACGAGAAAGACGAATTTCGTCGGGAGGATTATTGTAATTTCAGTTTTGTTCTTTCGGTTTACTGAAATTGCTTCACCTGCAGTCAAGGCCTTCAACTTCCCTGTTTTGAATGCATCTGCGTCAGATTCTGTAGCCAAATTCAATTTCATTCCAATCAACGGTTCGAGTCCGAATTCGCTGTTGAAATTGGACAACGGCACCGATGACACGTTGGATATCCCTACCAGCTGAGCCAAAATATCGAATAAAGTGGACTTGCCATTTGCTCCCGAACCCACCCCAATCAGTAAGGCATTGGCCTTGTGTCCGGAATACAAAGTATAGCCGAACCATTCTTGAACAAATTTAACTGTATCTTCATCTTCGAAAACTTGTGTTAAGAACGTCTCAAACACTGGACATTCAGCTGTCGATTCATAAGAAACGTTACTCCCCATCGTCGTTAAATAACCTGGAGAATGCTCAACGATGTCTGCTGTCGCAGTATCAAGTGTTACATTATCGAACGGATAATAAGTCCGGTTAAACTCTGATGGATCAATCATTTCAACTTTTCGTAATAGAATATCCACGATTGCTTTTTCCAAGTTGGCTGTCCAAGAGTCTACAACATTTGTCCCTAAATAGTGGGTCAGTTCAATAATCAACCGGGAGATGGCAATCTTGCCATCCTCCCAACGACCATTTGTGTGGTTGTAAATCAAAATTATCTCTGGATCCTTTTGATTTATCCTCAATGAATACAACTGCATAATCCGCTCTGCCATCAATTTCCGATTGACCCATAGTTTTCGTTCCTCTGAAAGTTCAGCAGACATTACTTTGCGAGCAGCCTCCAACATTAATGCTTGGAACGCTAGCGTAAGTTCATCAGAACCGGATATTTCACCATCCAACCCTTCTAACAGATCATAATTATTTAAAATTCTTTTCATGACCGGTCGAAGTTCATATCCCACACTTAGTTCGACCAAGATGTTTCCTTGCCTATCATTCGGTACCTTACCAAGCTCTTCTTCAAAGTGCGAGTAGGTACGCAGGGCT
The DNA here is from genome assembly GCF_003052295.1 of Trichococcus paludicola. Lineage (GTDB taxonomy): Bacteria > Bacillota > Bacilli > Lactobacillales > Aerococcaceae > Trichococcus > Trichococcus paludicola. Next base: position 48,459 of record NZ_QBLC01000001.1, on the reverse strand, counting down.
TCTGGAGTGATGTCGCAGTTTTCAAACAGTGCCTCTTGATTAAGATATTGACGGATCAGACGGGCGTTTTCCTTGTTCTCAAACAAAATCATGCGTCATCCCCCCAATCGGCAGACTCTTCATCTGACAACTCATCCGCGTACTGCGATAGTTCCGTCGCCATCGTTTCGGTTGGTACGAAAAAGTTCCAATTGTTTAGGCGAGCGAATGATCTTTCTTCATCCGGCTTGTAATATGATAGTGCTACGGTTCCCTCTAGGCCAATTACTTCACGGATACTAGGTAGATCCTCTTTACCGAGAGCAGTTGTTGCTGATAAGATCATCTGATGGAATTGACTTTTGTAAGAAAAATCAACAAAGACGCGATATCCTTGGAGAGTTTCCTGACGATCTTGTTCTTGCGTGTGAGTCAGCTGAACTTGCAGGACGATGACATCTTTGTTTCCCCAGACTTGGTTAGAATGGTGTCGAACTTCGCATCCAATATAAGGAAGTGATTGATTCCTTCCTTCGCGCCTTTTGCAAAATTGCTCAAACGGATTACGCTATCGTTCAATTTGATATTTTCATTTTTTAACATGATTGTTTCCTCCAATTTCTTCTACATTAAGTAAGCCTTTGACGGGAAATCCCGGGAAAAGTTTCAGTATCTGTTTCTCGTAAGCTATCATCATTTCGTCCAGCTGCCCAGATTCAGGCTGCCCCCTCGTAGGTGCATGAATCCAAATTTCATCGTGCACAACATGAATGACCCTAAAATACTTGCTGGCAACCACCATTAAAATCTTGATAGCCACCGCAACACTTGATTGAAGGCCAAAATTTCGTTTCTGAGTCGGGGTGAACTTAGCCAAAGGACGTATCTCACCGAACGGCGTGAGTAATTTGTCGCTTCTTTCTTGTTGATCAGTGAACGATTGTAACTCAGGGTAGGCACTCTGAAAAGCAGCGGTAATCCGCGAAACATCCGCGCTTGTCACTGATGGCAATAATTTTCGGAAATTTTTGACAATCGTCCCCACCCCTGCACCATAAAGCATACTGAAAGCGTATACCTTGCCCAAAGATCTAGCCATATTCGCATCACAGAGCTCAAGGGATTCCAAGTTTGTTGAAATCAGATCCCCAGTCAATTGATGGATGTCTTGTCTGTTATTGAGCAGGTCTAGCATAGCGTCACATCGTGAGTAATAAGCCAAAAACCGTAGTTCAGCGTTGCTGAGATCAAGCGATAGGATTTTGTACCCCTCAGGAGCAACAAAATAAGAACTCATTTCTTTTGGAAGAGATGTTAAGGGCAATTGTTTTGCAAAAATTCGTCCAGAATAACTGACATAGCTTTGCCAATGCCCTTTCAGCAGTACACCATTTGTACATTGAGTACCGTTTATCAATAATGTATTTCCCCATTGCTGATAAAATTGTGTTTTTGCTTTATAAATCAACAATAATTTGTATAGGCGATGAAATTCTCTGTATTTTTGTAAGTCTTTCATGCCAGTAGCTACAGGTAAATTATTTTCCTTAAGAAAGTAAACTATGTCTTCCTCGTTGAAAAAGTTTGCCTTGATAGGTACATATCCACCAATTTCATTTGTTATCTGATTCAATGCTTCTCTTGTCGACTGCATCCCATCTTCGAACCAACTATAAGATAAAAGCAATCCTCTTTCTTCCATTTGAATCAGAATTGGATGTATACTCACTTCCAAATCATGGAGCCTTCGAAAAATCCTTGAGGCTCTCAGCAAAGCATGAGCTTCTGTACTATCACACGAAATTCTGTGACTATAAGGAAGCAGAAACAAATTCTGAAGCATATTATCGGAGAAGATCGTCATATTGGTACTATCATTCATAGCCGACACACCCTAACGGTCACTAGCTTCTCACAGTAGTATCTTCGTGGGCCGGATGCTGGTTCACCTCTGCCGACACTTATTAACCGGTACCTACTTTTTCTTTTTGTAAAGTTTTTCAGCATAATACGTATCTCCTTTACGGAATCATTGATCCTATTTATTCAGTTTTCAAGGAACATTATGACTTCAAAGGGCTTGATCTGGAGTCCCAAAGAAAAATTTCACAGATAATCACGACGTTGTATTGTGTTCAAAAAATTATTAAGCACAATGGGCCGTTGTGAATGTATCACTGCTTCAGTTTTATCGCTTTGAGGATCCAACCTAAATTATCGAAAATTGTGTGTTTTCAATTCCCTTGTCCTTCATGATTATTATTTTATGCTGATCCACAAAATATCTCTCTGGAAAAAAAGTCGGTTTTTCGGGTATTTAAGAGAAAATATTCAAAATTGTTTATCGGACAATCAATGAAGCCGGATACAATACCATCGCCTTGCTTACTTTTGATCGATAGCGCAATCATTTTAGGTTACGCGTATGTCCAAAAAATATCGTAACCAATCAAAATGTACTTACAAACAGTTCGTAATAACGCAAAATAAACCCTATTATGATGGACATAATAGAGTTTATTTTGCATTTTATTTTGTCTTTGTAATCAACTGATATGGCATTCATGGAGACCAGGATCGTTTCGATAATACTATCACGGAGCATTTCTCTGCGGCTTAACAGAAGCAGGTAGGGACTTTCCCGGGCTATAATCGACTAACAGTTACTCATGTGCATTGTCTGACCATCACCATAAAGCTCAATATTGTATTTCATTTTAGAGAAAATAAAAAAAAAGCCAGATACTCGATCTGACCTTCTGGATGACATATTATTGACCTGAAACTTTTTTCAGAACTTCTCCTGAAGATTATAAAATAGGTTGGCTAGTCATTAGCGTTATAAGACCGGTTATGTCTTTCCACGCGGCCCAAAATTTCTGCAAAATCACTTGCGGTAAAATCTTTCCTTATCGAATATTCATTGGACAATTTATTAAACTGCAAATATTTTTTATATATTTCAATATCTTTTTCATCTGCTTTCGCATTCGGTAGATTCTTCATCTTATTCCTCACATCCGTAATGATTACATTAAAAAAATATAAAGAATTTTTTATCGCATCGTGCAAAATCAGTAATTCTTCTTTATTTTTATGCTCTATCTGTTCTAATATTCTTTTCCTTGCAGGTATCATTGGCAGTAATATGATCAAAAGAAAAATATCAAGAACCAATGATGTTACCTGGTTTTCATTAAAGCTCTCCATATTACGGTGATATATTGCGCACATTAACTTTAGCGTTTCAAAATTGAAGCTTTTTTCGATTAAATACGATGATAGATAGCGTAAGTCTTCATCCTCGTACATTTCGGCGTCATCCTTCAGATACTCAACAAATTCACGGTATGATTTAAAACTAATGTTGCTCAAGTGATTTTGAAGGATTTGATTATAAGTGGTTTTTAATGGGGATTTTTCCATTTTTTTTATTTTCATCAGCACTTCATATTCTTCTTGAAAGTCATACACGTCAACAGTTGCTTCAAAACGCTTTTTATTTGTGGCTCCTTTCATTTCATCTCTTCTTTTTTTTAGTTTCGGCCTTCATTTTTGTATTTAAATTTTGAAGCTGATTAGTTGATGTGCGGATCAAAGTATTTAGCTGCGCCTCAATCGCATTTTCATCGATACCATCATTTTCCATTTGAGATTTAATCTCTTTGTATTCATCCGATTCTTTTACTTTTCGGGAAATCGGAATCCGTGAACTTATTTCCTTATTTCTTTTCTCAAGAGCAATTAAAATGAATACTATGTAGGAATTAATCTCTTGGTTGGTCACCTCACCAGCATCCACGGGTAACCCTGACAAGTAGGCATTAGCTCTATATTCGGTAATACTTCGATGAACGCTTTCATGAATCATTTATTTTCCTCCATTTGGACATAGTTATACGCGAACAATTATTTCACTTCCATTATATATGAAAGTACGCCACAATACACTTTCCAAAAAGTCGAAATCTCGTTTGATGCAACAGTCAGTTAAAATACAATCACTTTTAGCACTCCCGACACTGTTGTGAATGGACACAGTCATGTCGGGAGTGCTTACAGGGCTAGCAGGGCTCCCTTTTTTGACCACTACATTTTTAGCTTAGCAAGCTTCCATCCACCTACACCACGAGCAATCGGAGTCAACGGATGAACCGGTCCATCGAGTCCAACCAACACCTCCACCATCTTTTGCCGCTCTTCAGATAGCTGGGCTATTATACTTTTCAGTTGGGCGTTCACTTCTTTGTTCGTCTTGATGCTTGAGCCTACAGCAACAATTATTTTTTCTACGTTTTCGTCATTACATGCTTCGAGGATAGCCGAGTCGTTCTCCTCCGAAAAATCGCTGGCGCTGATTTTCCGTTTTTGCTGTAGCTTACTTGTTAGGTTAACGCCCAGAAAACCATCGTAGCCCATTTCGTTGATTGCATTGGCAATCAACATGGTGGTCAGATCCATACTGTTCGGATCAGTACTTCCTGGATGTATCGTCATTACGCAAGCGAGCTTGGGCGCCTTTGCTTTACTCCAAATCCGCTTATAAAGGTAGCGTTCCGTTTTTTCTTCATTAAGTAACATCTCTACAGCGATTGTGCTTTTTTCAGTGATCATAGTATCCCTCCTAATCTTCATCCAGTATTGTTTTTATCACAACGATCGAAACGCTCAGTAAGAGTTTGAAAAATATACTATCCATTATTTAATCCCTTCCATCTCTTGTATTCGCGATCATTTCCTCAATTAACCTCAAACATGCGAGGGCTATTTTTAAAATCTGTTTGTCCATCATGCTACCCCCTACAAATCAAATCTCCTGCTATACGCAAGCTTCCCGGATTTCAGGATGCCTACGAGCCACCAACGGCTGTCTTTCTCATCGGCTACAATATAAACGATGTAATCGTCAACATTATAAAAATGGATCAGTAGCGTTTCATCGGTTCGTATCTCATCGAAATAGCTAGGCAATAAATTCGCATCCAATTCACTCCGGTCCAATGTAACACTTTCATAGCCGAAATCGGACGCACCCGTTGAAACACCCAACTGTTTGTCGAGTAGCTCCATTACAAACTTAATATTCCTCATTGAGCATCTCCCCTTTACAAAAAGCCCTGTTCCTTCAAAGAAATGAAATGACCATCACCAATGATCAAATGATCCAATAATCGGATGCCCATCAAATCACCGACTTCTTCTAATTTTTTGGTGGTAATAAGATCCGCTTCACTCGGTTCCGGATTTCCGGATGGATGGTTATGAGCCACCATGATCGATGCTGCATTACTAAGAAGAGCAACCCGCATGACGCAGGCCGGCGAAACAATGCTGGAATTGATGTTGCCAATATGAGCAACGTTAATGGATAGCGGCTGATTCTTGGTGTCCAATGAAATGACAATGAAAGCCTCCCGGTCCAAATCTTCCAAAAAGTCTTTGAAGATTTCGTACCCATCCGCAGGTGAGCCAATACTCCTCCGCTTGTAGAGCATACTGGATTCCTTGACCAATCGTACCGAAACGATGTTCACGCGCTTCGCTGCTTTTGGCTTGTCACCTTCTTTTTCTGTCATTGAAAAAATCCCATTACTTTCATATATGTTTTTCATTTCTTTAATATCCTCCTGTCTCCATGATTAGTATTCATCCGGAAATAACATCGTCTGGTATTCCTCACTGTCTATCACCCAGATGACTTTCTTTACGCAACATTCTTTCGGAATCTCCAGCAATGTCCTACGACTCCATTTGGGCTCCTCTTGGCTATGCAGAATTTCTTGGCCGTTCTCACTGATTTTCAATTCGAATTTCTGGAAGTAGTCGACCTCGTCGCCCTTCTGCACTTGCTCGTCGATCAGGGACCATAGAAAGAACTGAATTTCTACGGGAACTGAATCATCCACACCCCTTGTGACGTACCGATTATTTTTTGATTGAAACATATCTCATCCCTCTTCCATTCATTTTAGGCAAAACAAAAAGGCTAAGATCCGCTTGGGAATCTTAGCCTTCTTCTTTGCTGTTATTTCATGAATATAATATATATTTCAAAATACGGTTAATCCCAAACTGAATTACTCTTTTTGAATTTTACACCATCGTCGATCCGGCTTTCAGAATCAATCGTTAAGTATTACCCATTTATTTATTATAGATAAATTTATATATACGGCAAACTTTCGAATTTTCTAACTGCATCTGGGTAATGTTCCAGTAAAAAAGTTTGGTTTTCGCTTATTTCCCTTATCCATATCATGTTGTGTTAGAAATGATTATACAAAAACTAGAAAATCTTTTGTATAGTCTATTTCTTTTTCAATTCAAATGCATCGAATACGTATCCTCTTAGGCCGGGTTTATTATAAGAATTAAGTTTCTTAAGCTCGCTATTTAGATACTGATCACCATTTAAGTTATAAATCAGTCTTTTTGATATATTGTAAATTTCCACTTGCTTAATGACTTTATACTGCTTAAGACTACTACTATATAGAATAGCATATTCCTTAATGAATCCGTCTAGCTGGTCTCTATTCCTTTCGTACCTCCCATTAATTTTGTCTTGCATTTCATTTTTAAAGAGAAAATCATATATCCCATCAACAGCTTCAAAACCTGCCTTATCGATTGCTGCTGTCCAAAGAGAAACTAAATTTTCCTTTGTGTGGTGATCCCTTAGATAGAATTGTATTTCATTGATGTATTTTTTGTAGAAGTCGATTAAATTCTCTTTTGGTTTGCCAAATTGTAATAGCGTCCAAAAATTATCAATAAAATGCGAGGTTGAAATCGAGCAAATATAACCCCTGTTTTCCAATACTATTCTCAGATTTATTTTTGACAGACTGTATTCAACTATTTCTATATTACTGTCTTTATTATTAACGGAGAACGCTTTCACGAAATTGCGGATAAAGTTTGTTGACTTAATTCTACTTGCAGTAAGGGCATTAACTTGCCCATTGTTTTTTCTAACCAATTTTATTATTTCCTGACAATCTTGTTGCCTCAATAGCTGAGTTAGTACATCGTTACTCAAAAAATTATATTTATCTGCATTATTTCTATAAAACTCTTCATATTCACTTATTGAGTTAATATAATTTTTGTAAAGATTTGTCCAAATTTCTTCAAAATATGGATGAGTATTGTCACTTATATATCTTTGTGATTCTGAAAATAGTGCTTTTTTTGATTCAAGTATCTTGTCATATAATCTTTGGGGAATAACAATTTTTAGTTCGCCGCTTACTATTGCTTTTTGCTCAATAATATCATCTATTTCAGGATATTTTTTTTGTAAAAATTCCAATCTTGATAGACCCTCTGGATTTTTTCTCAACCACTTGATCAAATTTGAGTATCCAGCATTTAAAATGATTCCTGCACACTGATAACCTGTTGCTAATTGACTGCCATTTTCCTTATTAATTAGGTAGTGTATCTGATCGGTTAATTTTGTTCCACATAATTCGCAAAAATATTTTTTTGTATTTCCACTTTCAATTATCTTCACGTTGCCTTTTTTCTTATCATACTTCCACTCATTTCGGGCTGCATTTATCCATATAGAATGTTGCTTCTTTATATAATTATATTCGCTTGGATTTGTTGAAAGAAGATCATCTGTAATTTTTTCCCTTTTATTAAGTAAATGAAAAATTTTTTTTGTTTCAGTGGCTTTCTTTAAGACTTCGCTATTAATAAGTAAATTTCTCTCTTTTTTATCAATAATTGTGATCACATTAATCCCTCCAACCATAAATAAAGGCACATCACACCTAATACAATGATACTATATATAGAAGAAAAACGAAATTTATTCAATAGAATATACAACATTATGTGTTTTTCACAACAAAAAGCGTGGTGGTTTCTTATTTTTACGACTCCAATATATTTTTCATTTTTTTATTCCCAATTCCCCAAAATAGAAGGCTGTCTAACTTAATAGGAATAATATCGGGTTATCTTTCCATTTGAAATCTACCTGAATTATTTATCACTAAAAAAAGTAAGGCCAAGATCCGATTTAGAATCTTGGCCTTCTTTGTTACCGATATTTCATGAAAATCAGCATTTGTCCATAGTTGGCATTTTGTGTTCTTATCCTACAATGCACTAATTAATCTCTACCTCTGGCAATGGCTTGTAATTGTTCCAATGATTCAACAGGGACCAGTTCTGCCCGTGTATCCAAAGCTTCAAAATGCTTAACCCCACATTGAATTTTCTTGCGTTCTGTAGGTCTTAAATCTTCGGATAGAATACTTCCTTTAGTCTCCGCAACAAAGTAAAGTTTTTGTTCATCATCTTCTTCTAAAAGCACCGCCCAGTCAGGATTGTAATTACCTAATGGGGTACGTATTTTAAACCATCCTGGCAACTTAATGTAAAATTTCACACTCGGATCTCGCTCGCAGTCGATTGCAAATTTACGTTCTACATCAGAATCATAAACGATGTAGTCATACGGTGTCCGTTCCTCAAAAGACTGAATCATGTTGTGGTCTAAATAGCCGGTTAGCTCCTCATTACTGAACAGTTCCTGTGAATAGTATTCATTATCACCAATTCTTTGGTACTTGATACCATCAACAATTGATTCGCGTTTACAGGCATTAATAATCTTTGCAACATTCATCATGTACATTTGTGGATTCTTCTTGAATTCTTTTAAGGTCTTACTTTCCTTTAAGATGCGTACGATTGTCTTCCGTGTCAGTTCCGTTTCGTTTTGCAGGTATGTGATGATGTCAGGGGCAACATAACTATGTTCCACGTTAGTCAAATAAGTATCCACATTCTTGTCCGAAATAATTCCTGACTCTGTAATGGCTGCTAATGCTTTGACATAGCTCATCTTCACTTCACTGACAATAACTTTTTCTCGCAAATCCCTAGCTGCAATTGTAATCAAAGCTTCCGAATCAAACTCTACAGAATAGGTTGTTTTATATTTGATGGAATTCCATAGTTCTTGAAAATCAGGATTCAAAAACACTTCTTTTTTGAAAGAAACACGCTGACTTTTTTCATGGTTTTTAACATCAAGTGTTTTGATTTTGCTTTTCACTTTTTCAATGATGGCTTCTTTAAATTCAATCATGCTCTCAGGAATTTCTAGAGTCTTTTGTTTTATGGCCAATTTTAATTCGTCAGTAGCTTTCCCATTCTTACTAATATATTCTTTCTCTTTGAAGTATTCAAAAAGTTCAACAGCTTTTTCTTTTCCAAGCAGCTCTTTTTCGCCAAGTGTCTCATCTGTAACGCGCATTACGATAGCAAAGGTATCCTTCTCGAAAACGCCAAATTTAACTCCAGCTTCCTCTTCCATTTCACTTTGTAGTCCTTCAGCAAATTCCTCATAACTCTCGTTAGCCATGACTGTCAACGTATTTATTTCGAACCCATATTGTCTTTCACCATGTTGATTGACTGCCAATCGCAATCCACGTCCAATTTTTTGACGTTTCGTAATTGTATCTTTGCTGTCTACCAGCGTACAGATCTGGAACACGTTTGGATTGTCCCATCCCTCTTTCAAAGTTGAATGAGAGAATATAAAGCGCATTTTTCGGGCTTTGTTGTTGGTTGCGATATATTCTTTTGCGGGGTCATAAAAAGACAATAACTCTTCTTTATCTTTCATGATGGCATTATAGGTTGAATCATCAGCAGCAGTTTTCCCTGTGGAGTCTTTGACTCTACCTTTATTATCCACTGAAAAATAACCATCATGGACTTCAGAAACTGGAATATCTTTATCACGTAAGGCTATAAATTTAGGCTTGTTGATTAGTTTCAGATACTCTTCCTCGAACATTGTTGCATATTTTCCGTTTAGTTGGTTCCCGTCTTTATCGTATTGACGATAGTTTTCTACTCGATCGATAAAGAACAGACTGAGCACTTTGATTCCCCTAGGATTGAGGCGAAGTTCTTTTTCCAAGTGTTCTTCAATTGTCTTACGGATTTGTTGGCGTTTGATCACATCTTCTCCAAGTCCACCAATTTCTATTCCTTTAGTCAAAATAGCATCGTGGCTCATGAACTCCACGTATTCATTCTCTTCAGCTGTATAAATATCGCCTACAATCAGGCCTTTATCATAGGCATCTAATTTATTTGATTTGATATACAAATCGTCACCCTGTTTAACCGTGACCGTTTTTTTATCGATACTATTCTTGCTACGGTAATTGATTTCGATTTTCGCCGAGAATCGATTATTTGTATTGCTGACACTGACCAATCTCATATAGGCGTCATTACCGTCGTTTTCAGTCCGGATGCCAGCCACTTCAATCTGTTTCACCAATTTTTCCTCATAAGCCTCAACTGGACCTAATTTATACAATAACGGATATTTTGATTTGTGAGTCGCAGAATAACGGAATACGACTGATGGATTCAAGGATTTAATAGCTTCTTTAGATTTTGGTGTATTATCAACGGATTGAGGTTCATCAATAATCACAATCGGATTAGTCTCTTGAATCAATTCAATCGGTCTCATACCACTCAAAAAATCGCTCTCACGATAGATAATATTGGATTGATCCTGATTTTTCGTATCTTTAATGAATGCTTGAATGTTGATGACCATAATTTGAATAGTACTATCCACAGCGAAATTCCTAACCTGATCCAATTTTTTACTGTCGTAAGTGAAACTGTCATACACAATTCCATTGAACTGGTTTTTAAAATGAATCTTCGTCATCTCCAGCGTTTTATTGACGCCTTCTTTTATAGCCAAAGAAGGCACTACAATCACAAATTTTGAGAATCCGTATTGCTCATTCAATTTCAGGATGGATCTTAAATATACATAAGTCTTACCCGTCCCAGTCTCCATTTCGATATTAAATTGACGCTCATTATTCACCAATTCCTCAGAAGGTGCAATATCATTTTGCAACTGAATTCGGGTCATATTCTCGATTAATTTTTCGTGTGGTAAGTCAATTTTATTCCCTATTCCATGTTCATTCCAAAGCTTTCCCTGAAGGTCGTTACTGACAACCGTAAAATTTGACTGCTTAACTCCTTGACCTTCAAATAAATTGACTACGGAGCTGATTGCCTTTTCTTGATACTCCAGTTCATCGAACTTTATCTTCATGTTTCAACCACCTCCTATATGCTCAACAAGTCCGAATCTTGAAAGCCAGCTTCTTTCAAAATTTCATAACAATTCAATTTTTCCGTATCATTCTCAAATCCACTATCTTTGAAAACTACCTGACTGGTTTCGATTCCATATTCTTTTCGTAGTGTTGCTATTTTTCGGGCAACGTCACGATTAATATTGTCATTCAAACACACAAATAAATTTCCGGCTGCGACATCATAAATTTTATGGTTGCCTTCGCTTATCTCATTTACAGGATAAGTTAAGTCCAAGCCATTCTTTAGCATAATTTCAAATAAAACATCCAACTCGGAACGATCATTAAGGAAATTACTTTCAAATAGATCAATATTCGATTCCAATTTATCAAAATCAGCTTGCCACTCCATTAAATTAGAATTATCCAAACTGAATACTTTAAGCCCTATATCTAAATCATCTGGACTCACTTGATTCTCTGAAAGCAAACCTTCTTTGTTATTTTTCTCAATTAAATCATTTTTCACTTTTTCACCTGCACGACGAATGCGTTCCTCGCCAATATCACAAATTGTGCGATACCCGTCTTGATAAGCTTCAGATTTTTCATCTAGTATTTCTGGCAATTGAACCATAATAAACTTACGATTCCCACCATCTTCAGCATTTAATTGCATTGTAGCTTGGGCGGTTGTAGATGAGCCAGAAAAGAAATCCATTACAATGGAATTATGCCGTGTCCCAATTTGAAGCATCTTTTTAATTAATTCGGGAGCTTTCGGAAAACTCATAACATTGTTATCAAACAACTCTTTTATTGCTTTTTTCCCATAGTCATTATTGATGGTATTATCTGTCCACAAAGATTTTACTAACGTCTTTGCAATACCATCTTCTTTATGAAGATAATCTTTTCTATAAATTCTCCATTCGTTACCAGAACGCTCTGCAATAATCAAGTCGTTTTCTGCATCAACTTTCTTCTTCATCCATGTCCAACAAGTTTTTGTTCCATCGGGAGCGTCAGGCCATACTTCGTCACAAAAATCACTATTTTGAGCTGTAGAAACTTTTTTGGTTCTAGGATTCACATATAAAGGATAGTATAAATTAGAACGAGTTTGTGGATTAAATGCCTGATTTCTATTTCTCAAACCAATTGCACGATATTTACCAGTTTCATCTTCTTTATTATATTCATCAACCATTCTGCCTTCTTTTTCAACACCAATTATGGTGGATGGTTGTGAATAGTCCTTAGCGTATATCAGTACCGATTCATGTGTCTTCGCCACAAAAACATCGAGGTTTCTACCTCTTGGATTAAGTTGGACAGCCAATTGGGCGACAAAATTATTGGAACCGAAAATCTCATCACATACCTTTTTTAAGTTAAAGACTTCATTATCATCAATGGAAATAAAAATAACACCATCGTAAGCCAGTAAATTTCTTGCTAGTTTAAGACGAGGGTATACCATATTCAACCAATCTGTATGATATCTTCCATTGCTTTCAGTATTCGTGGTATACGTTCTGCCTTGTTCATCTTTCTGACCAGTTAATTCCAGATAGGAATTGACGTTATCCTTGAAATTATCCTTATAGATAAAATCATTTCCTGTATTATACGGGGGATCGATATAGATCATTTTCACTTTGTTGTTATAAGATTTTTGCATCAGCTTTAGAACTTCCAGGTTATCACCTTCTATGTAGAGATTTCCCGTTGTATCCCAATTTTTGCTTTTTTCTTTAATAGGCCTCAAGGTACCTTTGGAAGATTGTTGGGCGAATTGAATCGTTTCTTTTTTTCCATTCCAAGTGAAGTTATAACGGTCTGGACCTTCATCAATTTCTTCACCTAATATTACTTGTAATTTCTCAAAGTCAATTTTCCCATCAGTCACTATCTCCGGGAAAAGTTGTTTCAGCTTATCTATATTGTCTTTCGTTAAATCTGGTGTTTCCCCGTTCATCTTTTCAAACATTGTCAGTCTCCTTCGTTCTAATTAGTAGATGCTCTTTATCTTTTTTCAACTTTGTTAATTTCAGTTGCATTTCAATGCGTTTATTCAATTGCTTCTCACTTTTTACTTGTTTAGCCAAGCCTTCAATTTCAACGTCCAATGACTGCAATGCTTCGTAGAGTTTGATAACATCATTCCCCATCTCAGCTTTTCTGACTTCAGGAATCCCAATAGTCTGGCTTAAAAGTGTCGATAAAAGGGAGTGGTAGTACTCTTTTAAATTAATCGTCTTTTGATTCGAGTAATGAAATGGCGTCAATTGGTTATTTTCTTCATTACTTTTCCATTTTGATTCATAAGTCCTCTCAACAATTAACACACTTGCATTATTGGCATTTTTTCTGGTTAAGGCCATTTGAAATTGATAGGCATTTTCAAAGTTGACAATGAGAAATGATGGATAAGGTATACTATTAAAAATGATTTTGCCTACCTTACTAGCTGCCTCCCGACTACTTACTTGAATATAGAAATATTCAATCTCTTCATAGCAAACATCCTCATCTTCATATTTAAGGATATTGGTATTTGATTCCTTGATTGAACCTAACCATCTAGCACGTTCAATGCCTTTTTGAATCATTTCCTTTTCGGATGACGATAGATCTGCATTTTGGTAAAAAGCTTGTTTGGGTAGATTTCGGTCGATGACTGCATTTTGGGGTATTCCCAATGACTTTATCCACTCTTTAGAATTCATGCCATCATCCCTCCTTAATGATCAAAAACGAAATCAATTCAACGTCCTCTAGGTTGTTCAGCAACTCCGTTTGTAAAGTCGTTCCACCCACGGAGAATAAGGAGGCTAAGCCTACCTCTTCCTTCTTGCCGCGGATAATATCAATGGCTTCCCGCAACAAATCCGAGTAATCTTGCATGTCACTTCCGTAGTTCGTCCCTTCATTGAAAATATCTATCAATTCCTGGTAAAACTTATCATTCCCTTGGCAGAGCTTCTTGAAGTAATCCAATATTTTTTTGGATTGCGTATAATGCAGTTTTGCTTCCCCATCTTCTCTTAAGTAAATCATGATATATGGCAAGATACTGTTTTCCTGCCCTAAATCTTCAGCTTTTTGTTTCAATAAGAAGATAACTCCGGGCTCCGCATCCTCAAAGGTGGAACTATCCGCAATCGCATACATACCTTTGGGCGCCTTCTCCAAGTTCTTCCGCTGTGTTTTTAAAGCTTCCATTAAATCCATCTTGTAATCATTGAAGGTTAAATCAGTTATTGAGATAGAGCCGTTTACATCTTCCAAATCAACTACTTGTGTTTGCAATTGCTCCAGTTGATTCTTTCGATAGTACAGGTCATTCATTTCTTTACTACCTGTATCCAGCAGATTTTCTTCCCCGGTTGCGGATGTATCTAACAGGACCATCCGTCCACGAACTCGTTGTTCCAGATTGATATATTCGTCTAGTTCCATGTTTGGCCAAAAATTCACCAGCTGGATAACATCATTTTTTGAGCCTATTCGATCGATTCTACCAAATCGTTGGATGACGCGCACCGGATTCCAGTGAATATCGTAGTTAATCAAATAATCACAGTCTTGCAGGTTTTGTCCTTCAGAAATACAATCAGTTGCGATCAACAAGTCAATTTCTTGAACCATGTCGGGATAGATTGAATTTCTCTCCTTAGCAATCGGAGAAAAATTTGTTAAAATGTCATTTAAGTCTGTTGATCTAACCCCTTTTAGATTTGTTTTATTCTTGCCACTCCCGGATACTAAAGCTGCATGAATGTTGTATTTACCCAACATTTTATCAGCCATATTTTCGTATAAGTATTGTGCGGTGTCCGTAAAGGCAGTAAAGATAATAATTTTCTTATTACCTTCATTTATGGGGTGGGCAAGCTTTTCTTCAATCAGAATTTTAAGATCATCCAATTTTTGATCTCGATCAGAGGTAATATCCCTAGCAGAGGTAAGAATTGTTTCGATTTTATCTTTATCATCCACTAAAGCATCTTTCCATTTGATTAAATCCATATCCTTCAACAGAATTTTGATTTCTTTATCACCGACCATTAAGTCCTCGAGCTGATCATCATCGACATCTTCCAAGTCGTTCAGTTCTTCAATGGTTGTCCCGTTGGATGAGAAATGATCAATTTTATCCAGAATATAATTTATTTTCCCCAGCAGCCGCTCCAACGTTAAAGTAAAAGAGTGAATAGAGCTCTCCATTCTCTTCAAAAGGTTAACACGCACCAAGCCGATGATTGCTGTTTCACGATCCAGTTGTGTAAACGTACTTTGTCCGCCTTTAACCACTGTGTCATACTTGTCCGTATATTTTTTGCGCATGTTGGGCAAAACGTAGGTCAACGGTCTGTACACGCCCAGATTCAATTCTTTTATTAAATCATTCACGTCCGCAATTGAAGGAAATTCTCTCTTTATGTCAATATCGGATTTGATCGATTTCGGATCTAGCCGTGTCGGAAACTTAATCGTGTTCGACAGCTTATAATACTTCTCGATATGCTTCCGGCTTCGGGCAATCGTCAACAAATCAAGTAATTTGAAATAATCAGGATTCACGGATTCAATGAAACCATTTGTCGTTCTTCGCTCAGGATCTTCGCTGTTCCATCTGTTAAAGGATTCTTGAGCTGATTTCAACGTATATTCAATGCTTGAAATACCTTCATTTTCTAGCGCTGAATCCTTCCCCTCCGTGATAAACGCAATTTGATTTTTGATATCCGTCATCCGGTTATTTACAGGAGTTGCCGAAAGCATCATCACTTTGGTTTTCACACCCGCTTTGATGATATCTTGCATCAATCTTTGGTATCTTGTGATGCTATCTTTTTTTGATATGGAATTATTTCGGAAATTGTGGGATTCATCGATAACCACCAAATCATAGTTTGACCAATTTATTGTCCCCAAGTTAACGTCTCCGGTATATCCATAATATCTTGATAAATCAGTATGATGAAGGACATCATAATTAAATCGGTCTTTCTCCAATATATTACGTTTGTCATTTTGAGTGTAGATTGTCCAGTTATCACGCAATTTTTTGGGACATAGGACCAGAACTCGATCATTTCTCAATTCATAATATTTAATGACGGCTAATGCCGAGAATGTTTTACCTAGCCCCACACTATCTGCCAGGATACAACCGTTATATCTTTCGATTTTATCAATAGCCCCGATTACACCATCTTGCTGAAATTTATATAGTTTATTCCAAATGGCAGTATCTTTGAAGTTGATCCCTTTTTTGATGATGTTATCTTCTACTAGTTCACCGATTTGGTTTTCGAAAATATGATAAAGGCTGACAAAATAAATCCATTCGGGCGAATTTTCTTGATAAAATTTTTGGATATGACTAAGCACATCCTTGGTAACGTCTTTCACACGATTGTTATCATTCCAAATTTCATCAAATTCTTTAAGTAAATCTTTTACGGCAGCCTCACTTGAGAGAACAGAAAAACCACCCATATGGTTTGAATGGGTAACTCCTAGCTTATCTGAAGTAAAATCCATCTCTCCTAAAATGGTCAGATTCTTTTCTTCTTTTTTGCTATTCTCGACAATGAATTTTTTACTTACGGTTGTCTCTCCTTTAATGGATTTAAAAGTAACTTTTTCTTTTATCCAGTCAGCAGCCTCTCGGGCTATGGCTGGTCCTGTCATCTGATTCCGTAACTTCAATTCAAATTCATTTCCTGTAAGATTGGTTTCACTATTTTTTTCGATTTGATATTGCCTCTTTTTATCATTCTCGCTTTGAATAAAGGTTGGCTCTGTATAGACAAATCGCATTTCTTCAATATTCTTTAACTGATCCTTCAATGCGTTGAATGCGTAAATCGTAAAGTAAGCTGAAATTATTGATAACTTCGAGTTTCTATCTAAATTTAATTTCAGCTCATTGGCAATGGTATCATCACCTTTATTGGAAATCTGTTTAAATTGCACGATAAAGTTCCTCCTCTCCCATTGAAATTATTATTTTTATTATTTTTATTATCTCAATATCTAGCAAATTATTCAACATCATTCTGTAAGCCCTTCTGTATACATCTAAGTGAGCCTTTCTCGGAAAAAAAATAACCATCATCCTTTTATAGATGATGGCACTTATCATGGTACTACAGAAAAAACCTCATTTATTTGTGATACGCATGCCCATGGATAATCCGGAAAGCGCGGTAAATCTGTTCGACAAGCACAAGGCGCATCAGTTGGTGGGGGTAGGTCAGTTTGCCGAAGGAGATGTGCTGGTTGGCGCGGGACAGGACGGCTTGGCTGAGGCCGAGCGAGCCGCCGATGATGAAGACGATGTCGCTTTTGCCGGATGTGCCGAGTTTGTCGATTTCGTTGGCGAATTCCACCGAATCGTACTGTTTCCCTTGGATCGCCATCGCGAAGACATAGCTCTGTTCCGGGATTTTGGCGAGGATCTTTTCGCCCTCTTTGTCCTTGATGATTTCCATCTCCTTATCGCTCAGGTTTTCGGGCGCTTTTTCGTCCCCGACCTCGATGATCTGCAGCTTGCAGTAGCTGCCCAGCCGCTTCGTGTATTCGGCGATGCCCTCCTTCAGATATTTCTCCTTCAGTTTTCCGACCGTGATGATTTTTATGTTCATTCCTTTTCGCTCCTTTTTGTTCTCATCTACTATCCTATGGGAACAAGTGCGATTTCGCAACCGTCTTTTTGTCTGGCGGTTTATTGATAGAAATATGTATACGATTTCGCGTTTATCTTATTATTAACCAACATGGTTGTACAGTCTTATTATAATATGAAGGAAAGTGCAATTTTCGTCAGAAAAAGGCATGAAAACCATTTGCTTTTTTCCGCAAATGATTTAAGATATCCTTATGCTTTTGAGTTGCTTAATCATACGGTAGCATTATAATGAAGTAACAAATCCTATCGCATGCTATCTGAGAGGAGAATTTGAACCATTGTGTTAAAGAAATTTTCGGGTTGGTCTGTTTCGCAAAAGATCGCAACGAGCTTCGCCTTTGTCATCTTTACGGGCTCTCTTTTATTGACATTGCCTATCAGCCAATTACCCACATCAAATGCGACTTATCTGGATAACCTATTCACGGCAGTTTCTATGGTATGCGTGACCGGGCTATTCACCGAATCAGTCCATGATTCTTATACCATCTTCGGCCAGATCGTTGGGATGGTCCTGATGCAGATCGGAGGTCTGGGGTTGATGACCCTGATTGCTTCCGTCATCACGCGTCTGAAAGGAAGGATGGGCCTGCGGAACCGCTTGGCCGTCCAGGAGGGGATCAACCGTGGGGATGCGCGCGGATTCAAGGATTATCTCTCGGATATCCTGAAATATACCGCTGTCATCGAAGGGACCGGTTTCCTTCTGCTTTCTCTCCGCTTTGTGCCGGAAATGGGCTGGCCATCCGGATTGTTCACTTCCCTGTTCTTGACGATTTCCGCATTCTGTAATGCCGGATTCGATACATTGGGAAACGTCAGCTTGGTTGCTTACGTCCATGATCCGCTGGTGAATTTTGTCATCACCTCGCTCATCATTTTGGGCGGTATCGGTTTCTCGGTCTGGTTCGATGTATCAAAGAGCGTGAAATGCTATATGGGCAAAAAATGCAGACCTAGTCTGAAAGTATTTTTCCGTGGTCTGTCCTTGCACAGCCGCTTGGCTATTGGTGTCACTCTGATTGTCATTTTTGTCGGGATTGTATTTTTCGTCGCTGTTGAATACAATAACCCGAACTCGATCGGGACGTTCACTTTCCCGCAGAAACTCTTGGCCGGTTATTTCCAGACCGTCACCATGCGTACTGCTGGTTTCGCGACGATCGACTACACAACCGTTTATCCATTTACACTCTTCTGGTTTGTGCTGACCATGTTTGTCGGTGGTTCTCCAGGGGGTACAGCGGGCGGTCTGAAGACTACGACATTCGCGATCATCTTCCTGACGCTCTACAATGAGTTGCGCGGACAGAGCAATGTGAATATCGCGAACCACACAATCAGCCGCCAGCAAGTCCGTCAGGCTTTCGTCATCTTTATGGCGCTTTTGGGCACCTTGATTGTTGGCACTAGCCTGTTGAGCATCCTGAATCCTGAGGTGGATTTCATTTACATTCTTTTTGAATCCATTTCAGCGCTTGCGACAGTCGGAGTCAGCGCAAATCTGACGCCTACATTGGATCGTTTGAGCCAAGCAGTCATCATGTTCTTAATGTTCGCCGGTCGTATCGGCCCGATCACGCTGTTGGACAGTTTGGCAAAACGTACGCAAAAGGTTCAAGATGTTGAATATTCTAAAGGAAATATCCTGATCGGATAATAGCAAAGAGGAGCGTATATTAATATGAGTAAATTGGTTGGAATTTTGGGTCTTGGTATTTTCGGATCGACAATCGCAAAAACATTGAGCGAATTCGATGCGGATGTTATCGCTGTCGATAAGGATCCTGAGAACGTAAACCGTTTGGAACCATTCATCACAAAAGGAATCATCGGAGACGTAACGGATTTGGCCTTGTTGGAATCGATCGGACTCTCCGACTGCGATGTGGTCGTGATCGCTACCGGTACCGTATTGGAAGCAAGCGTGCTGGCCGTCATGAACTGCAAAAAACTTGGCATCAAGCATATCATCGCAAAAGCCAAAAACAAAAATTACCGTGAAGTTTTGGAGGCGATCGGCGCCGACACGGTCATCCTGCCTGAAAAGGAAACCGGGATGCGCGTCGCCAAAAACATCCTGCGCACAAACATTGAAGATGTGGTGAACTTGGATGACCAGACTTCCATCATCGAATTCTATCCTCCAGCTAAATGGGTGGGCAGAACCCTGGGTGATTTGGATCTGCGCAACAAATACGACATCAATATCATCGGCCTCCGTCAACACCGCGGTGAGCACCTGAACGTATCCTTCTCGGGCGATTATATTGTGGATAAAGATATCGTGCTTGTGGGCATCACCGAATCCGATGTCTTCGAACGTTACGACTACTTGAACCAACTGACTTGATTTTTTCTGCAGCATCCCATTTTCGGGATGCTGTTTTTTTGTTTGATAATCGAAATCAGATTTTTGCTGCCCAGGTTTTGGATTATGCCTTCGGTTATACCCACTTCACACACCCAACTCACACCTTATCCACAAAAGTTATGCACATGTACACACGTTCCCCCGTTATCTAGTGGTAGCATTATTTTTGGCCACATCATATTGATTATCCTTAAAATGAATTATCCCCCTACCCGCACAGTTATGCACATGGCCTGTTGAGCAATCGAAATGCTATTTATCCCTTATTTACCAACGATTAATTAGCATTTTTCACATGGGGTCACATTCTTATACACAGACTTCTCGGATTTCTGTGGATAACTCCCATTTTCAGAAAGCACCGCTCCCATCATCATTTACGCGTTTTGCACACATAAACTTTTTTTCCACAGAAATTATCCACACTTATGTGGATTTCTACTCTTTTCAGCTTTGTTTTCTGGGTGGAGGATGATAACTCGGACTTATCCATCCTCCAAGATCCAATCCCTTCCCAGCGACCCGTCGCTATAACCCCAAAACACAAAACACCCCGCATAGCTGCTCTCAAGAGACGCCATGCGGGGTGTTCAACATTCAATTATTTTTTCAGCTTATTCGGCTGAAGTCTGCCCTTCAGTCAGGGTCACGGTCGTTGACTGCAGCGTTCCTGCGCGGTAGTAGGAGATTTCCACGTCGGTTCCTACTTCCAGTGCATACAGGATTTTGCGCAGGTCTACGATGCTCGTTACGGCTTCGCCGTTCATTTCCGTGATGACGTCGTATTGTTCCAATCCGCCCAATTCAGCTGCAGATAAAGCCTGGACTTCGGCGATGACGACGCCTTCCGTCACACCCTCAGGCAGCGTCAGGACGGAGCTTTGTTGGGCCGCCGAAATCTGGGAGAGATCCAGCATGGATACGCCCAGGATTGGACGCACGATTTCGCCGTTCTGTTCCAGTTCGTTGATGATGGTCAGAACGTCATTGCTCGGAATCGCGAAGCCCATCCCCTCAACATTAGAATCGGATATTTTCATCGAGTTGATGCCGATGACCTGTCCGGCGATGTTGATCAGCGCGCCACCGGAATTACCCGGATTGATCGCCGCATCCGTCTGCAACGCCGTCACATCCCAGTCGACGATGCTGTCCCCATCCACATCTGTGGATACGGAACGGTTCTTGGCTGAAATGATCCCTTGCGTGACCGAAGTTGCAAACTCGGTTCCGAGCGGAGAGCCGATTGCGATGGCTGGTTCACCCACATTCACAGCATCGGAATCACCGAAGGAAGCCACTGCGGTGACATTGGCTGCCGGAATCGTCAAGACGGCCAAATCGGTCCAGACATCGCTTCCGACGACGGTAGCTACCTCTTTCGTGCCGTCCTTCATCAGGATTTCCAGTTCAACCGCTCCATCGATGACGTGGTTGTTCGTAACGATATAGGCAAGGTCGTCCTCGATTTTATAGATGACGCCACTGCCCTCACTTGATGTCTCCAAGGTTCCATTTGTGGTGTCAGAAGAGTTCTGCGGCAGATCGAAGCCGAACATGTTCGTATTGCCTGCCTGCATATTGATGATGGACACGACCGCGTCCTGCACTTTTTCCACAGCTGCCGTCGTATCGGTCGTTATGTTGACGGCGACATCCGTCACGGTTTCGTTGACGGATGTGTTTCCATTGCCATCTGTACCGGATTCGTTGCCGAGGATGCCCGAACCGAACAGCAAGCCAGCGCCGATCAGGGCGACCATCCCTCCTCCTATCAGTCCGCCGACGATTCCGTTCCTGATCGGTGAATTTTTGCGGTCTTTTGGACGTCTGGATGCGTCTTCGGTTTCGTTAACAGTGTTGTATACGCGCGCGCGTTCCTCTTTGTTCATCGTCGGCCTTGTGCTTGCGGTTGGTTCCACAACCGACTCTTCTTCGCTGGCCGTTTCTTCGACCTCAGTGTATTCGGCTTCTATTTCTGTTTCTTCGGATAAGTCTTCTTGATTGTGATCAGCAGATGGAGCGTCGGTGGCAGTCGATTCAGTCTCCGTTTCATTGTATTCTTCTTGATTAAGCGGATTATTTTTGTTTTCTTCGTCCCTGTCCATGATGATTCCTCCTTATCGTTCTACAAGTTCAGTATAGTTCCTTATTTTGAATAAATTATGAAGATAGTAAGAGAATATTTCGGAAAGTTGATCCTCAGTGAGCTTATTGTATCATACCCGCGTATGCAAAAAAGAGCGGAATCACTCGATTCGCCCCTCCTGCACTTGCCATCCCGCCTGTCGCCTAAACTCTGAAAAGTTCGGTTGGCTCGTCCGGATCGGTATCATATACAAAAAAATCTTCATTGACGCCCATGCCTTTTTGCATCAGAATGCTTTCAGCCGTATGGTGCGCCAAGGTCTTGATGTTGTTGTCCCGGCTCAAATGCCCCAGATAGATGCGCTTTGTCCGGTCACCCAGCATTTCGGCGACGGCGGCAGCTCCATCCTCATTGGACAGATGGCCTTCATCCCCTAAAATGCGCTGTTTCAGCGACCAAGGATACCCGCCCATGCGCAGCAATTCCAGATCGTGGTTGCTTTCGATGAGGTACGCATCCGCATCACGCAAAAGGCCGCGCAAGCGATCGCTGACGTAGCCGGTATCGGTTAACATGACCATCTGCTTACCTTCATGATGGAAGGAGTAGAACTGCGGTTCGGCAGCATCATGGGAAACGCCGTAACTTTGGATGTCGACATCGCCCAAGGTCAGCACCTGACCCATCTCGAAGATGTGCTTCTGCTCGGTCTTGACGTTGCCGATGATGTGGTCCATCGCCTTCCAAGTCGCTTCGTTCGCATAAAGATCCATGTGGTACTTGCGCGCCAAAACGCCTAAGCCGTGCACGTGATCGCGGTGTTCGTGCGTGACGAGGATCGTGTCCACATCCGCAAGGTTGCGGTCGATCTTCGCCATCAGACCAGCGATTTTCTTGCCGCTTAGTCCGCAGTCCACCAATATTTTCCGTTTGGGTGTCTCGATATAGGTGCAGTTGCCGGAACTGCCGCTCGCCAGATAGCTGACGCGCATGCCCTCTTTTTCTATTGTCTCAATCAAACATAGCCCCTCCAATACATCCATAAGTGTAACTTATTTTTTGGAAAATACCAGTAATTTTTCTCCCTGTTAGGAAAAGTTAATCTTCCGGCACTGCATGGGGAGACCACTCCGAAAGCCGATTATTTTTTGGGCTTGCGCCATGCTTTCTTGGCGATTTTGAGCGCACGCAGCTGGGCTGTCTTCTTCGATCGGTTCTGTTGGCTCTGCACCAGTATCGCATCCAGCAAGGTGATCCCCTCTTCCACGAATTCGCCTTTGTTCAGCATGACGCACTCCGCTTGTCCGGCCATCGTCGCATCCGACATCTCCGCCCGCGTCGGCACCCCGTTCTTCACCATATTCTCGAGCACCTGTGTGCTCCAGATGACGGGAATATGGGCAGCCTCGCAGATCCAGAGTATTTCCTCCTGCAGTTCCGACAAACGCAGGAACCCGGCCTCAGCAGCCAAGTCCCCGCGGGCGATCATGATCGCCAAAGGATTTTGGCTGGCTGCGGCAACGATCAGCTCCGGCAGATGGTTCACGGCTTCCACCGTTTCAATTTTGATCACCAGCGGGATAGCTGCAGCTGCTTCGCTTCCGACCTGCTCCACTAAAGTCTTCTGGATAGCGGCAATGTCCTTGCTGCCGCGGACAAAAGAGAAGCCTAGGATGTCGGCATCCTTTTCGGCCACCAGTAAGTCTTCGCGATCCTTATCCGTCAAGATTGGCATCCTAAAAGTTGATTCCGGGAAATTGAGCCCTTTCTGCGCCTTCACTCTGATTCCCTTTGGCTTGGCAACTTTTCCGACCTGCACAACGATGCCTTGCGGTTTCTGTTCCACAACACGCCCTTCCAGGACGCCGTCATCCAAAATGACCGGACTGTCGACCTTCAGCGCATCAAAAAGATTCAGGCTTTCGCTGAAGACAATGATCGGATAGTGTTTCAGATCTTTGAAGGCAGCATCCGCCGTCAGGAAGAAAAGGTCGCCAACTTTTAGGCGCGGCTTATCTTTTTCGCTGATGACGGCATCAACCCGGATTTTCGGGCCCGCGATGTCAAAATAGATACGGCAACTTTTACCGGTAGTTTTTTGGGCTTCCTTCAGGTTTTCGACCATCTTAAGCCAGACTGCACTGTCATCATGGGCGCAGTTGACACGGGCGATATCCATGCCGCGCTCCAACAGGCGGACAAGAAAGGCTTTATCCTCTGCAGCCTGTTCCGGAAGGGTAACCATGATCCGGGTCGTCCGGTGCTTCGGCGGGTCACCTAATAAGGCATTCGCCTCGGTTGCCAGTTTTTTCCGGCCTGGAAATTTCCCGCTTGTTTTAGGATAATCAGCCAACTGCTTGATTTCTCCTGACATCAAGGCCAAGTTGCGGACGATCGCATCCAGCTGTTGGAGCACTTTCGATTCCGTTCTTCCCAGTGAGGATAACCCCCATTTGGACAGACGACTCTGCAAAGGTCGGATATCCCTGCGTCGCAACGCCAGATAGTAGGCAAGGTTTTTGGCGCTGAGCTCAAACGATGTCCGGGAAATGCCAGGCTTCCATTCCGCAAAGAGGGCATTGCCTTCCTCATAAACCGCCTGACGGAGCGCCTGCATCTCTTGATATAACGACTGCAATTCATTCTGTTCTTTCTCTTTCATTCTGTTCGCACCTCGACCTTTCATCTTTTATCAAATAAAGGATTGTCTGCTGGAATATAGCCCGGTATCTGAAACAAAAACACCCTGCTCTGGTTCAGAATAGGATGTTTTTGAAAGTATGGACGAGGTTCGTCAGAAAGCCCCGCCGCCGGAACCGCCACCGGAACCGCCGGATGAACCTCCGCTGAAACCGCCGCCGAAGCCGCTGCTGTTCGAGGAAGTCGGCATCGATTTGGTTACGCCGGTGTTGATGCTGTTGTTCAGCGAGGACAGGAAGATGGCGTTGTTCATGTAGTAATAGCTGCCGAAAGCGGAAGCCTGGATCTCATTGACAGGAAACTCGACCTGCATCTGCTTCATGACTTTGTCGGCCACCCCCAAAGAGACGGCATAGACCAAGAAATGATCCCATAGAGCGATGGATCCGACATCGCGCATCGGAAAATCCCCCACGTCCTTCAGCATATTGCGGAAGCCGGCCCATTCCTGTTTCGCGCGTTCCCCATCGGCCGTCATGATCGGCTTGACAGCCACTGCCATGAGCTGGATGAAACTGAGCACCGCACCCAGAACAGCAAGAATGATTGCCCACACTGTGAAAGTGCCGCCCATGATGCCGAAGAACACGATCGCGAACAACAGGAAGATGTTTGCAACCAAAGCCAGCACCGCGAAGGCGACAGCTTTTTTGTTATCCTTCGAACGATAGTTCTGGCGTTTCGGCGAAGCCACATCCATCACGCGCTCTTGCCATTTGACCCGATTCTCATTGAAACGTTTCGCTTCCGCCGAATTGTCGGCGATGTTCTCGATATCATCGAGCGTGACGCTTTCCCCATCCCCGACATCGCCGATGAACCAATCCACTAGCTGTTTTTCGTGGCTCAGGAGCGGGGCATTTTTTGTGTCCTTGATCTGCGTCAGACGGAAGGAATCTTCCGGCGCTTTTTCTCGTCCGAAAATCCCTTTTTGAGGGATTTGCACCGGCGAAATCGTCAGATAGCCTTTCCGCACCAAATCAAGAATAGTGGCCGAAATGTCAGTAGCCTGTACATTTCCGGTGAAGACGGCACCATTCATGACAGCCGGCGTCATGTCTTCAGGCAATTCGTAGATATGGTCCGGTAGATGGATTTCTTGCGGAATTTCTTTTTTTCTGGCTTTTCTTACCCACAAGAACACCAGAATCGGCAGAATCGGTGCAACTACCGCCAAGACCGCACTGATTATTCCGAAGAGCCACGCATTGCGTTGCTCTTCCTCGGCCAATGCGGCTTCCTGCGCCAATATTTCATCGAATTTATCTTCATTCACCACATTCGGATTGTCTGCAGTGATTCTGGTCGGGAAAATCACATGGGCCTCCACGAATTGATTGGCAGGATTCTGCGGGACGTACAGCAAGACTTTTTGATTGTCTTCCAGTGTCACGGTGCTGTTCTCGTCGCCGCCGTGGCCCCAAGCGCGCAATTCTTCTTCACCGGTAGCTTCCGGCAAAAGAACAGTAATATCCACGTCATTCAACGGATCCTCCCAGGCGGAACCGATGACTTTGCGGTTTAACTCCGCTATGTCGTTATAATTCGTGACGATTTCAGGAATGCGGTACTGATAGATGACCGTCTGAATTTCATCCGTCATTTTATTGTACACGGTGAAATTCAGGAAATCACCGGTGTTGTCGATTTTGAACGTCCCTGGTTCCTCCGTATCGCTTAAAGCAAATGGGAAAGGAGTTTCCGACAGATACCCTTGCATCGACACTTTTACGTCTGTCGGATCCGCTACCTCTGAAATATCCAAATCATACAGCACCCCATTGAATTCCCCTTCAAAATCGTAAGTGATGCTCTCAGTGAAAAAAGCGCTACCATCCCGCTGTATTTCGACCAACACATCATAATTCGTAATCTCATAGGAACGGGCTTGTACTTCCTTCTGTCCAAATCCAATCAAAAAAAAGAACATGAACAGCATAATCGAGCCTATCCGTTTCATCATTACCTTCCCCTTCCGATACCCTCCATCAAGCTTGTCGCTTCTGATACCCCCATTTTAACAAACTTATCTCCGTTAAAAAAGGAAGAACCTCATTTCGAGATCCTTCCTTTTGTTTATGTTGGTTGAAACCCCAATTTCCGTTTCAATCCAGGGTGTTTTCCGTTTCCGAAGAGTCCACTTCCTCCATCAGTAAAGCACTTTTGTTGGCAGTTTTCGCTTGGATTTGCGCTTCAGCTGACGGAAGCGAAACGGTGGACGTCGTGATGATGCTTCCGGTCAAAGCATCAACCCGTCTTATTTCCACAGGTGCGTTTTCGATTTTGATTTCGATATACCACATTGGGCTGTAGATATCCATATCCGACAGGCTCAACGTGCGGTAATAGGTCAATTGCACCATCCGCACAGTGGAATTCGAGGGAATCTGGTTATTGAGATACAGTGCTTCGACCGCTCGCTTCTGCGAAATCACGGTCCTGCTGCTGCCTTGCACTTCAGCCACACCCGCAAAAGTCTGTTCATAGGAAATGACTTCATAATCGGGATCCAAGTTGAACGTGATGCTGCCCGTACTGTCGCCGATGGGAATATTGTTTGCGACTTGCGCGTACACCAGTTGTCGCCGGAGCGGCAAATAGGTAAGGAAGGTATATTCAGCCCCGTAGAGTACGTTGCCTTGCAAGATGAAATCTGCGATCGGCGTTCTGTCGACGATCGTCAAATCTTCCGCATCGATCTCAAGCGGGATCGGATTCGACAGGACACTTGACAACACACCATCTTCAAAGACCGTCGTCTGATTCACCAGCTTTGACTGCTCGGCTTCCAGCATGCCGCCTTTGTCCGTCTTCAGCAATGGGATCTTCTCCTGGTCGGTCGACAGAGTCGGAAACGCGATGTCATCCGCCTTCATTGCCTCTTCGATGTTCAGGGTAGTGCTCTCGCTGCCGAAGCTCAATGTCGTGGCGTTTTTTTCCAACAGCACGCTTAGCAGATAGATGTTCAGGGCTGCGAAGGTGAGGATAAAAATGATTTTGATGCGTCTAAAGTCCACTATCATCCGCCTCCGTTTCCGTTCCGCCGAGCCATTGGTCCAGCGACTTCCATGCTCCGTCGATCTGAACGAACCATTTTGGCATCAGATTGACGAGACGGTTGGATTCTTCGCTGAACGTCCAATCATACCCCAATGCGATCATCTGAATCTCTTGGCTGCTGTAGCCACCGGCATCCAGCGCAGCCAAAAGGTCTGTCCCGCTCAACAGGGTGACATCCTCTCCGCGATCCGTCAGCGGTGTCTGGATGACTTGCGTCAGGAATTGCAGTTCCGTCATAAATGATCCGGACATATGGATCCGCGTCAACCCGTAATCAATTTCCCCGAAAATCGGATAGCCGTTTACGTATCTTCGGTAATAAACATTATCCGTGTCCTCATCGAACCCATAGAAATAAAAAGGATTTGTCCAGTTGTCCAACATTTTGATTTCATGGAAACTGTCGCGGATCAACCGATAATCAGGCACATCCTCGGCATCGAGGATGTTGCGGTAATAGTTCAACTGCCCGGTTTCCTTATGGATGCTCAATTCGGAAATGTTATCACTATAACTCACGAATTCGTCGTTTCCGTTGTCCTTCAGGTCGGTTGTATCACTGAAAAGCAGATCGATGAAATAGCTGTTCGAAGGTTTCTCAACCAGATAGACCAACTTTTGGATCGTGATTGCCTCTTTCGGAAGGTAAGAGATGGATGATTCGGATTCATACGATTCCACTTCCATGTACGCATCCTTTTGTCCTTCGTAAAGGTCCACCAACGGCTGCAGCACATTATCCGGCCGCTTTGAGGTGAATACTTGCTTCGTCTCATCATTCAACAGATAGATGGGATCCTCTTCATTTGAGTTGAAAATGATCCGATCGATCGTGTCAGCATAATAATCCTCCTGGAGATTCGTGAAATAACGCGAAAGCAACTCCAGGGGAACTTCCTCGGCAAAGCGGATCTCCAGTTGGGTAGGTGCCAGAATAAGCGCATCAAACTCCTCCTGCGTGTAGGTTGAGACATCTTCGATCCCGTCAAGCAAACTCTCACCCAACAGCTCATTCACGCTCTTCATGATTTTCGGCGTTTGCGTCAAGTAGATGCGCTTATCCGTATGGACGATCATCCTTATCGGCGCAAAGACATCCTCTATCTTCTTCGTGTTTGTCAGATTGGCAGAGACGGATGTCGTCGAATTCTGGCTTAACCCGATCGTGCTCGGAGTGGAAAGGATTCTGACCGTCAGAAACAAGCTGATTGCGACCAACGTGTATAATAGAGCGCTCAGTATCGGTGATTCTTTTTGTCTCATTCCCACTCATCCTCCTCATCCATCGGAATGTACGGCAAGGAAATAAAGAAAGTGGACCCTTTATTTTCCACACTGGTTACCCAGATTTTCCCGCCGTGCAATTGGACGACCTCTTTGGAAATGGCCAATCCTAGCCCGGTGCCGCCCATCGAACGAGCACGCGCCTTGTCCACCCGATAGAATCGGTCAAAGACATGGCCGATGTCCTTACGCGGAATGCCCAAGCCCTCATCGGTGATGCTGATGACGACACTGTTATGCGTCTCCATCAGTCTGCAGGTTATTTTCCCGCCGTCCGGAGAATATTTGATGGCATTGTTCATGATATTGTCGATTACTTGGATAAATTTATCCTGATCGATTTCGACCCACAGCGTACGTTGCGTGAAGTCCCGTTCGATCTTATATTTTTTGTTGCGGTACTGTTCCGATTTCAACACCACTTCGAAGCGATCGATGATATGCGCGACCAGCTCATTGATGCTGACGAACTCCAGGTTCAGTTCCTGTTTGCCTTGATCCATCCGGGAGAGATTCAGCAAATCGGTGATCATCCGGATCATCCGATCGGTCTCGGTGGAAATGACCTTCAGGAATTCAGGAGCGATGTCTTTGTCTTCCCAAGCACCGTCGATCAGCGATTCCGTATAACTTTTCACGCTCGTCAACGGTGTGCGCAGTTCATGGGACACATTGGAAACGAAGCTGCGACGTTCCTGTTCGACTTTTTCCTGCTCTGTGATGTCGGAAAGCACGCAGACCAATCCGCTGATGAAGCCGGATTCCCGCTGGATGACGGAAA
Organism: Trichococcus paludicola; assembly: GCF_003052295.1. GTDB lineage: Bacteria > Bacillota > Bacilli > Lactobacillales > Aerococcaceae > Trichococcus > Trichococcus paludicola. The sequence goes on along the minus strand of NZ_QBLC01000001.1, from coordinate 18,369 downwards.
ATTCTCCGCGCAGGATCGTATCCTGATCTTCAGTCGGAATATTCAGAATCAATTCATCCTGCGTCTCCAACAACTGGCGGAAAGTGAATTTCTCGCCCAGCTTCAGCACTTTCATGATTGATTGTCCGATCGCTTTGTCTTGGGAAATCGAGAGCAGATCCATCGCCCGGCTATTGATGATGATGATTTTGCCGCGGCGATCGGTGGCCAATACGCCATCCGTCATGTGCCGCAGGACGCTATCCAACCTTTGGCGCTCCGATTCCGTCGTTTCCTGCGCATCCTTGACTTTGTAGGACAGATCGTTGATGGTATCAGCCAATTCGCCCAATTCATCCGCACCATAGACCGTTACCTTGCCGGAATAATCCCCGTCGGCAATGTTGGCCGTCTGCCTGCGCATTTCGGAAATGGGCCGCGTGATACCGCGGGAGATGATCACAGCCAACACGATCGTAATGATGATTGCCACAACCGAAGCGTTCAGAAAGATGCCCACTGTCTGGCTCATCTGCGAATAGACCGACTCGATATTCGATTCCATCACCAACACCCCGATAAGGGTACCGGTATTGTCAGTCGAATAGATCGGACTGATGTTCTTGAGCACGCGGCTGTTCGTGTCTTCCTTCACATATTGATAGGAAGAGGGTGCATCCAGAAGAATGACCTGTTGGACATCCCGATCGGTCGACTTCGTTCCGATCAAAGATTGCAGCGTTTGGTCATTGATTCCGAGAATATACCCCTGTTCATCCATGACCTGCGTTTCCAGAATGTTGGAGCCCGTAAAATCGCTAAGGATGGTCTGGACCGACTCCTCCAGCTTTTCCGTCTCATCGGCCATCAGGATCGGCTGCAACGTTTTCTCAAGAAAGCCCGCATTCAGGCTCATTTGGCTGTCGAAGTTGCTGATCATTTTCGTTTCCAGTTCACGGATAAAGTAAGCACCGATCAGTTGCAGGGATACCAAAAGGAGGAGAATGAACAGCATCGGTATCTTGAAATGGATGGAGTGAACCAAACGTATCTTTTTGTTCATATACTGTTACTCCTGATCCGGATTCTTCAAGAAGTAGCCTACTCCTCTTCGCGTGATCAACCAAGTCGGATGGCTTGGTGTATCTTCGATTTTTTCGCGCAGTCTGCGGACCGTCACATCGACAGTGCGGACATCGCCGAAATAATCATATCCCCAGACAGTCTGCAGCAGATGCTCCCGCGTCATCACTTGGCCGATATGTTTCGCCAAATAATGCAATAATTCGAATTCGCGGTGGGTCAACTCGATCTCTACCCCGCGCTTCGACACGATGTAAGCATCTTCGTGAATGATCAATGCTCCGATTTTGATTTCATTTGTATCGTTCTCTTCAGGCGGTGCCGCAACTGGTGAGGCTTGTCTCCTCAAGTTCGCTTTTACGCGTGCGACCAATTCCCGGTTAGAAAATGGTTTCGTGACATAGTCATCCGCACCCAATTCCAGCCCAAGCACTTTGTCGATTTCAGAGTCTTTAGCTGTCAGCATGATGATCGGTACATCGCTCGTCTTGCGGATTTCCCGGCAGACTTCCAATCCGTCCATCTTGGGCAGCATCAGATCTAGCAGGATGATATCCGGGCCCACTTCCGCAAATTGCGCCAAGGCTTCTTCACCATCAAATGCAGTGAAGACCTCATAACCTTCTTTGGTCAGATTAAACTTGATTATATCTGAGATTGGTTTTTCATCGTCTACCACTAATACCTTTTTCATCTTCAAACCTCCTTATTTCTTGCAACTCACTGTCCCTTTCGGAACGTCTACTCTTTATTATACAATTGCAGCCGATTAAGTGCAAAGCGTTCCTGAATTATCCATCGGCAGAACCCGTACTACTGTACAAAAAAGGACGAGACATCAATCGTTTTCCTGACTGATGGCTCATCCCCCTATTTGACGTTATGGCATTCATTTATTGATTCATCAGCTGTGGATGACGACCGGAACCCCGATACCGATCATCCCAAACAGTTCAGCCATTACACCGGGTGGCGTATTGACACAACCATTCGAGCCGGCAGTAAGCCAATATTCACCGCCGTAAGCAGGCTGCCAAGATGAATCGTGGATACCGATGCCTGTCCACTCGACAGGCATCCAGTATTCGACTGGCGATTCGTAATCCTTTTCAGTTCTCGGATTATACCCTTTCAAAACGGCATCTTCTTCTTTGTTCCAGATGTAGAAGACCCCAGTCGGAGTCGGCGACATCGGATGGCCGGAAACAATATCCGTTTCAAGCACAACGACGCCATCTAGGTAATACCACATGTGTTGGCTTGATAGGTCCACTTCGACATAGGTGGTGCCGATGTCCGCGCCATCCGCATGATAGCCAGTGCCGTTGTAGTTCGGCGTTACCGTCACATCCTTCCCTGCCAAAACATAGCTGATCAGGTTGTCCGTTTCGGCTGCGACAGCCAGTGTCCATCCATACGTGCCGGATGGGACTTGGACCGTTTCACCGTCAGTTGCCAGGAAATCCCGTGTACGGGAATAGGTGCTGTATTTGTCGCTCAGTCCTTGCAGATAGGCTGCAACGCCTTCGCGATTGACGGACACTTCGCCGTTCTCGTCTATGCCTAACCATTCGACGATGGCTGTTTGCGGCACAGTTTCTGTCTGTCCGGAAATGGTATATTGGATAACCGTATCCGTCAAATCATCCAGTTTTTGCAACGTTTCCGCCAGAATTGGATCATCCGCCGTTAATGTTGGCTGTTGATAGGCCTGTGCCAGATCGATTTCGGTTTCTCCGGCAATGACTGCTTCCAGCATCGTTGCCTTCAACAATTCCAGATCTACCATGTTTCCTGCCGTTTCAGGCGAAATCTCGTAGCCGTCAGTCCCTTTGACAACAGTAGCGTTCACGGGGGCCGTGCGACTCTCATTCTCCAACGGCAGCGCCGCCAAAATGTTCCCTAAAGCCGTTTCATCAACGGACACACCGCTAAGGTCGGTTTTTTCCTGCTTTTCTTGGAACAGCAGGAATGGCCAATCCCAGCCACTTTGTTCGGCCTTCATCGTTTCCAATTTCTCGGTGTTGTCGATGGAAACGCCTAGGTCGGCGGGTGTGAAGGCATGGATAGTCTCTCCATTTTCGATTATTTGGATCTGCGCTTGTGCGATTGCAGCGGTTGTCTCTTCTTTTGCTTGGGCTACGGTATCATTCGATATGTCAATGCCATCCAGCATCGTATTCGGTAAGAATTTATCCTCATAATAGCTACCTGTACCAAAGTATCCGGCTGCGACCAATAAGACCGCTGTAGCGCCAATGATGATGGGTTTCTTTTTCACTGTCCAGACCACCTTCTCGTTTTATTACAATTAAGTTACGTTTGTGTTACAAATAATTGTAACTTACTTTTCAATACTTTACCATGTTTTCTTTAAAAAGCAAGCTATTTTAGCTTAATTTTTTTATAATAGGCCGGCATCTTAGGTATTAATCATAATACCTATGCGGAAGAAATGCAAACAGACACACCTGCATTTTCATCTGTGTGGACCGACAAAAAAGCCTGTCTCATATGAGGCAGGCCTTGATTGCTATGCGCGATTCTGGTTCTCTGTTTTGATTTCATCGAGGATATAGCCGAAATCGAACTCTTCTTTTTTGACGATCAGCAATAGGCCGTCACCAAGAGGTACGAGGGAAGTTTCCAATGCCGGGTGGTCCAACACGGTATCCATCAGCTTGTTCAGGCGGCGGTGAATCTTGCGGACCCTCTTCGGAACGTCAGCTTCATCATCCAGGATGGTTCCTCCTTGGAAAACATCATCGATGACCAGCATGCCGTCTTTCTTCAGAAGCCGGATGCAATGGGGCAAAAATTCATAATATTTGGACTTTGCACTGTCCATAAAGATGAAATCATACGGACCTTCCAGTGTAGGCAGGACTTCCGCCGCATCGCCTTCCAAAAGCGTCACCTTGTCTGCGATGCCCAATTTTTCAAAGTTTGCTTTTGCGTGGTTGATCATGACCTCAAAACGATCGATGGTCGTGACATGGCCTTCCGCTCCGACGTGTTGCGCCATCAGGCTGCCGGAGAAGCCGATTGCCGCTCCGATTTCCAATATCTGTTTGGGTTTAATCTGTCCCAGCAGCATATTCAGGAAAACAGCTGTTTCATGCGGAATGATCGGCACGCCTCTTTCATTCGCAGTCTTTTCCAGTTCCCCCAATTCTCCGGGGAAACGCTTCAGTCTGTCGCGCATAAAAGCGACCAGTTCTTTCTTTACGACGGGTCTGTCCATCATTTCGTTCAATGCCATACTTTTTTCTCCTTATCGCATACTCTTTTATCAATGGCAACAAGGCTGGGAATGGATCCCAGCCTTGCGCTTATTCATCTTCAACAACTACTGCTTGGACGGGCTCTCTCGTGACACGGATACCCCGGATCCTGCCGCTTTCGACCTGCGTAGTCGTCAGCAGGTACTCACCAGTCTGAATCGTCGCATGCTCATCATCTTTCGGAAAATAGCCGAGTTCCTCGATCATGTATCCGGCTATCGTATCCACTTCTTCGGATGCGATAGCCGTCTTGAACAATTGATTGAACTTGTCCAGTGGCATACGCCCATTCACGACATAATGATTATCATCGATTTTTTTCGAAAGGCGATAAATTTCATCATACTCATCTTCAATGTCCCCAACGATTTCCTCCAAAAGGTCCTCGAGGGTGATGATCCCCTCTACACCACCGTATTCATCCTTGATGATGGCCATATGCGTGTGGGTCTTGCGGAACTCTACTAAGAGATCATCGATATAAATAGTGGAAGGGACAAACAAAGGCGTATTGACCAATTCACGGAAAGAGATCCGCTCAAAACCGACTTCCTTTGATGCCTTCAAAACATTTTTCATATGCAGAACACCGATGATATTGTCCCTATCTTCCTCATAAACCGGAATCCGAGAATATTGACTGTTCAAAACCAGCGCAATATTGTATTCCAGATCATCATCCAAATCCATCATCAAAGTGTCCGTGCGCGGCACCATCAATTCACGGGCAAGCTTCGTGTCCAACGAGAGCACTCCCTGCATCATCGTGAACTCAGATGGGTCAATGACCCCTTCGCCTCGGCTCTGTGCAAGGATAGCCTTCATTTCGTCACGGGTGAGCTTCTCTTCCTCATTCGTGAATTCGATCGGTGTCAATTTCTTGAGGATACCGGTCGAAAAAGACAAAAGCCAAACGAACGGTTTGAATAGGGTCTTGACGACCACTATCGGGCCTGCAGTGTGGCGCGCAATGGTTTCAGGCATCTGCAAAGCGATCTGTTTAGGGTACAGTTCACCAAACACGAGGGTGATGTAGGAAAGGACAACGGTGATGATGATCATCGCTATTGTTTTGCCACCGGCGATGCTCCCCAACAAAGGTTCGATATAGCCGACGAAATTGGATGAAGCCGACGCACTGCTGAAGAATCCGGCAAAGGTGATGGCAACTTGGATCGTAGCCAAGAAATCATCCGGATTCTCTAAGAGACGCAAAACCTTCTGTGATTTCTTATCGCCGTCTTTGGCCAGCTTCTCGATTTTGGTACGATTGATGGAAACAAATGCTAATTCGGCTGAGGCAAAATAAGCATTCAGTAAAGTCAGGGTTAGGATCAATACTATTTTTGATGATAACGACTGACCTTCGGGGTCTGGGTTCATATGATTTTTTTCTCCTTTTTTATGATGACTCACGCAACTGGCACATGCCCTGAATCAAGACTCTGTGCAGTTGCATAAAAAAATATAGATTCTGTTCAATTATATACTACTTAATATAGTCAACTCCGCTCGAAAAATCAAGAGATTTTTCATGCGGCACATGCTGGAACTGTCCTGTGCTTCTTCCTTGAGCTTTCCGGCACCGACAAGTGTTCTCATTCCAATCTAATGTTCAGCAAAGGCTTCCGTCGTCTTGGAAGGGCTTTACTGCTTGATTTATCAAATGTTTAAGAATTTCCAACTATACGTTTATAACCGTTGCTTTTTTTTATTTTAATGTTATTATCACATTAGACACCCGCGTTTTTAGGAGGATTTTAAATATATGCTTATCCGCTCACTTGCCATCCCCAAAAGGGAGCTGACCATCGTCAAGGAGTCCGCCACGCTTCGGGATGCACTGGATATCCTTGAAGATTCCGGCTACCGTTGCGTTCCTATCTTGGACGAAACAGAAACCATTTTTCGTGGAAATATCTACAAAATGCATATCTATCGGCACAAAGCGAACGGCGGCGACATGAACCTGCCTGTCACGCATCTGCTGAAGAATGCCACAAAATTCATTTCGATAGACAGCTCCTTCTTTAAGGTATTTTTTACCATCAAAGAATTGCCCTACATTTCCGTTCTGAATAAGGACATGACCTTTTACGGCATCCTGACCCACAACGCCTTGTTGAACATGTTGGCCCAATCATGGAGCATCGATGTCGGTAGTTATGTGCTGACGGTCATCGCGCCCGGTCAGAAAGGCGATCTGTACCACATCACCAAAATCATCAACCGCTACTCGTCCATCGCCAGCTGCATTTCCTTGGACATCAACCGGGAGGATGCTTTGCGCAGAGTATTGGTCACTTTACCCGCTGGCACACCCAAACAGCTGCTGGACTCCATCGTAAAGGCACTGGAACGCAAAGATTTCCGCGTGACGGAAATCGAAAACCTGCAAGTAGATTTCTGAAAAAGCTCCATTTACGCATTAAAAAAGTCGGACAAAGCCTTGCGCTTGTCCGACTTTTTCAGCGTGTCCCCGGATCAGCGAGTAGCGCCATTCAGATAGGGGTTTGAATAGATTTCTTCCCTTACTGTCGTAGGATCGCCATGTCCCGGGAACAGGACGGTTTCTCCTGGCAATGGTACGATATATTTCTGGATTCCTTCGATCAAAGTTGTATGGCTGCCGCCCGGCAAATCACTGCGGCCGACGCTCCCTTTGAAGATGACATCCCCAACAATCGCGAACCCGTTCTCGCGGAAAATGAAGACGGTGCTTCCTGGCGAATGCCCGGGAATATGTTGCATCTCAAAACGGAACTCTCCGATTTCGTAAGGCCCCATCTCCTCGAAGAAGACATCTGCTTCCTTCGTCAATCGGATATCCGGAACGTTCGGATTGCGTGCTGATCCGTTCAGTTCCGGATCCAACAACCATTCCCGTTCGATAGGATTTTGATAGACGGGAACATCATATTTCTCCCGGATTGTTTCGAGAGCTCCGATGTGATCATAGTGCGCATGTGTCAACACGATCGCTATCGGATGCAACTCATTCTCTTCGATAGCTGCGATGATGTCCTCCGCTTGCTCACCTGGATCAAAGATGATCGTATCATTCTCGTGGTCGCCGATCAAAAAATAACAATTTTCCTGGATAGGACCGACTGTGATTGCGTACATTTCCATATATTGTTGCCTCCCTCTTTTTCGATTACCCCTCTATTATAAGAGAACGATGAGAAATATCCTAGCGAAAAAACAGGGATTTCTGCTGTTCATCCAGCAAAAGCCCCCGTTCTCCAGTTTTCTCATATGATTTTTTAATGGATCAGGCCATTTTCTCGGCAAAACCGATGATCTTATTCATGTATTTCATGAGCGGTGCTGAGACCACCAGCACGACAGCTTCACCGAATGCTGCTGTCACAAAGCTGAACCAGAAAGGCAAATCAAGAACGATATAAAGTTCGATCGCGACAAGAACCATCGTCACCGTGAAGACGACCGCAGTCATCATCATGCGTTTCATTTCAGAATCGTTGGGCTTGAACAATTTTTCCAGAATAAGGAAAGAAATCAATGTCTGGCCAAATCCGAACACCAAGTCCCAAGCCCCCAATGTTGAAAAAATCAGGTTGGCGATAAAAACACCCGCCAAAACACCGTATTTATAATCTTTGTGGTAACCCACCAAATGATTCAGCATTTCTGAAACACGGAATTGGACGGCCCCGAACGACATAAAAGCAAAAATCCCTGTCAACGCAACATAAAGCGCTGCGATAATTGTATTGATAACCATTTTTCTTGTACTCAACCTAAAAACCTCCTAGTTTTTTTTCGTGGGATGGTAGACGAACCACGCACTCCTTCGAGAGCTCAAACAGTTTACCATACATGTTCGCTTTTGAAAACGACTAACGGCGCATTTTCATCTGATTTTCATTACCAAAAAAGCTATCTACCCCTGCCAGGCACCAGACAGCTTTCCGGATTTTTCTATTTGTAGACGCGCGGGACGCGCGCGTTGATTCCCGTCAATATTTCATAGCCGATCGTATCGATCGTTACCGCCATTTCGGACGGATTGTTGACGAGTCCGCCGTTTTCCCCCAAGAGCGTCACTTTCGTCCCGACCGGATATTCTTTCGGCAGACTGATCATGCATTGATCCATGCAGATGACTCCCCGGATCGGACAGCGCTGGCCATCGACGATGACTGTCTGATGGCGAAGATCCCGTCTCCAACCGTCGGCATAACCAATCGGAAGCGTAGCGATCCATTCTCCCTCAAAAGCACGGTAACGGGCGCCATATGCGATCGTGTCGCCTTCATGCATCTGCTTGACATAGCTGATATGGGTATCCAACTGTACCGATGGCTTCAATTCATACGGAAGCTCCAAGACGGTGTCAGAAGGATTGTATCCGTACATTGCGATACCGACGCGGACCGCATCCGTCTGGAACGCCTCATGCCAAAGGGAAATGGCGGAATTCGCCAGATGCACGATCGGCGGTCGTTGCTCCATTGCCTGCAAAATCTCTTCAAACAAAGCCAGCTGGCGATCCACCAATGTCGGATCTTCACCGTCGGCCGTCGCGAAGTGCGTAAAGATACCTTCAAAAACAAAGCCATCCAGTTCGGCAATGCGCGTTTCGAAGGCTTTGACCTCCTCGACCGTACGCAAGCCAATCCGGCCCATCCCGGTATCGATGGCCAAATGCACCCGAACAGGCAGCTCCGTTTTCCGTCCTTGCAGATACGGCACAGCCGCTTCCAGCCATTCCACTGCCGTGACGGCTACGCTGATTCCGTTGTCCGCTATGAGCGCAGCGTCTTCTGCCTCCGTCGGGCCCACAACCATGATGAAATCATCGGACAGCCCGTTTTCCCGCAGCTCCATCGCCTCATCCAACAGCGCGACACAGAATCCATCCACACCCGCCTCCTTCGCCTTTTTCGCGACTGGAACAGCTCCCAATCCATAGGCATCGGCTTTGACAACCGCAAAAAATTTCTTTCCAGGAGACAGACCCTTCCTGATTTGTTGGATGTTCCACGAAATAGCTTCCAAATCGATGGTTTCTATCGTGGGACGGTGCTTTCCTACTACCATGGTTAAAACCCCTTTACTTTTCTAATACCACTTGCGCGGCAATGATGTTCCCCGAATGGGTGATGGAAACGAATCCTCCCCCATCAAACGGAGATTTGGTTATTTCAGGCTTCCGGTTCTCTCCGGGCAAAATTTCGATATCTTGGAAAGATAGCTTGCCAATGCCTGTGCCATAAGCCTTCGAGAAAGCTTCCTTTGCGGCATAGCGCCCGGCCAGAAATTCCATTTGGCGCGACCCGCTCAGAGCCAAAAACAGTTTCATTTCCGCTTCGGTCAGAATCCGTTCCGCAAAACCAGAACGCCGATTGTAGGCTTTCGTGATGCGGTCCAGCTCGGTTACGTCCAATCCTATTCCATAAATCATTCCAATCACCGCCTCTTCTGCATGCATTGCTCTAATTTTACCAAAAACAAAAAAAATTTCCAGCATAAGAAAAACCTCTTCCCCAATTGGCCTACGCCAGGGGAAGAGGTTTTTGATCACGAATTAATCGTTGTTGCTGCGGATAGTGAAGCTATGGCTGCTTTTTTTAGGTGCGCCGGCACTGCCGCCGCCACGTTTGTCATCATAGCGTTTGCCGCCTGAGCGTGGTTTGCTGTCGCTTGAGCGATTTTTGTTGCCACTGCGCTCGCCGCTGCGTTCGCCACTGCCGCGTCTTTCTGATGAACTACGGTTACCTTTGTAGCCGCCGCCTGTGCTCTTGCCTTTGTAACCACCGCCGCCTTTACCTTTTCTTGAAGGCAATGGGCGTTCTGGTGTGATCTTAACAGGAACATCAGTAGCATCTTTAGAAAGACTCTTCAGGAATGCTGCCACCAAATCTTCAGCAGTGTGCTCTTCAAGCAAACGAACAGCTGCACGTTGATATTTGTCTGTTTCTGTTTCTTTCACCAATGATTCCACTTCATCCATAGCTGATTTTACTTGGCCACGGAAAGCTTCTTCATCACTTGGTGGTTGTAATGGAGTGATCGGTTTTTTGGTTAAGTTTTCGATTGTACGCAAGTAATCCATTTCGTTTGGTGTAACGAAAGTCACTGACATACCTTCTTTACCAGCACGACCAGTACGGCCGATACGGTGAACATAGCTTTCTGGATCTTGCGGGATATCATAGTTGTATACATGTGTAACACCTGTAACATCCAATCCACGCGCAGCAACGTCAGTCGCTACCAAGAAATCCAAATCGCCAGTCTTGAATGCATTCAAAACACTCATACGTTTTTGTTGTGTCAAATCGCCATGGATTCCTTCTGCACGGTAACCGCGTAGTTCCAATCCTTTAGACAATTCATCAACACGACGTTTTGTACGGCCGAAAACAATAGCCAATTCCGGATTTTGAACATCGAACAAACGAGTCATTGTATCGAATTTTTCGAAATCTTTACATTTGACGAAATATTGATCAATCAAGTTAGCTGAAGCATGAGATGCTTTAATTTTTACGTGTTCTGGAGCATGCATGAATTTAACACCGATTTTTTTGATTTGGTCAGGCATTGTTGCTGAGAACAACAATGTTTGACGCTCAGCTGGTGTTTCACTAAGGATGCTTTCGATGTCTTCCAAGAAGCCCATGTTCAACATTTCATCTGCTTCATCCAAAACTAGCGTTTCAATATGATCCAAACGAATTGTTTTGCGTTTGATATGATCCAATAAACGGCCTGGTGTCCCAACAATAATTTGCGGTTTGTTTTTTAAAGCGCGAATTTGACGGCTGATATCTGCTCCACCATAAACAACTTGTACTGATACATGTTTGTCTTTGCCTAAGCGATAAAGTTCTTCTTGTGTTTGAATCGCTAATTCACGTGTTGGCGCGATAACAATCCCTTGGATAGCTTTGTTTTCTGTGTTGATTTTTTGCAACATCGGCAATCCAAAAGCAGCTGTTTTACCAGTACCTGTTTGTGCTTGGCCGATAACGTCTAATCCTTTGAGCGCCAAAGGAATAGTTTCCGTTTGGATGGGTGTTGCTTCCTCGAAGCCCATTGTCTCAATTGACTGTAATAATACTGCATCTAAACCTAATTCTGAAAATTTCATGTTTCCTCCTAATTTTGAGAAACTAAAATTTAGAGAGTCTTTTCTTTTACCCGTATCTAAATACGGTTCATAATCTTATAAATAAAAGATAAACCTTTTTTACTTAATCCCTTGAATAGAAAGCTTGATAAATCAAACATTCTGCACTTCGCAGAAAAAACCCTCTTATTTCTCTATTCTTACCATCAGCAATAATAACACGTTCCGAAGAGTTTTACAAATCATTTTCTCTTAAAATAATGAAATTTCTTACAAAAAAACCTTGTTGTAAGGATATTTCTAATGAAAATGACAAGTGACTCTACAATTTACCGACAATTGACACAAGCGCTCCAAATTGGCTGAAAAAGGGATCTCCTTGCTTATGCGACGACACGACCCATCCAAATTCCCTTACATTTCCTATTATACACGCAAAGCTGCCACAACCGCCAATAAATCAGTGCCGAAACTGGATTTGATCAGTACTTGATCGGCTTGGTGAAGCTCTGCCTTGAGCTTATCGATCAATGGCGCCTTCTCCCCAATATAATGATAAAGTTTCCCTTCCGGAAAGGCAGTCTTTAAGTTTTCATAAAGAGCGGCCATTTCCGTGCCGTAAAGATAGACCTGATCGAAATCCGCAGGGGAAATTTCAGCCGCCAAGGCCGCGTGCATTTCAGCAGAACGTTCGCCCAACTCACGGATATCCCCTAGCACCGCAATTTTCTTGCCCTCCCGCGGCAGATGCGCGAATGAACGCAGCACGGCCGTCATGGACGTTGGACTGGCATTGTACGCATCATTCAACAGTTGCGAGCCATTTACCCCATTCAACCACTGCGTGCGGTTGGCAGTCAGCTGAAACGTCGCCAATGCTTCTTTCACTTCAGCGATCGTCATGCCCAACACTTGGGCAGCAGCTAATGCGGCCAAAGCATTCCGAACATTGTACACACCCAATACAGGGATCTCCAAATCGACGTTCGGATCCAGGTTCACATGGAAAGTCGTTCGGGTTTTGCCGGGAACGATGGTATAGGCATAGATCGTATCCGTTTCGTCCGTGCCGAAAGTCAGCTGATGGAAGTTGCTTTCCTGAGGCAGCTCTTCGGCAATCAACGGCTCATCACCGGGATAAATGAACGTCCCTTCCGACTTCAGCCCCTCCAAAATTTCCAATTTGGCCTTGGCGATGCCGCGGCGGCTTCCGAGGAACTCCAGATGGCTGTCCCCGATCAAGGTGATAATGGCGACATCCGGTTTGGCCAATCGGCTTAACAGGCTGATTTCGCCGAAGTTGCTCATGCCCATTTCAAGCACCAGCACTTCCGTGTCTTCCGGCATCTCAAGAATGGTCATCGGCATGCCGATTTCATTATTGTAATTGCCTTCCGTCTTGTGGACACGGAACCGGGCGGACAGGATGGCGGCCGTCATGTCCTTGGTGGTCGTTTTCCCGTTGCTGCCCGTGATTGCGACCACTTTTGGTTGGATCATATTCAGGTAGGCTTCCGCCAATTTTTGCAAAGCTTCCAGCGTGTCATCCACCAGAATGACAGCAATATCTTCAGGTGCTTCTCCGGCCGCGCGGCTCCATAAAGTTGCTGCCGCTCCGTTCTTGATTGCCGATTGGACATAATCATGACCATCCGTTTCCCCTTGCAAAGGCACAAACAAGCTGTCTGGCGTTGCTTTACGGGAGTCAAAGATGACAGCATTTATTTCAGCGAAGCGGTTGGCCGACGTGTAGTCGATCGCCCCTACTGCTTTCACAACATCGATGATGCGTAGTGGTTTCATAGTTGGTTCCTCATTTCCGATTAGTTCTCAGAAGACCTTCCCCCTGATCTAAAAAAAGCCGTCCTTTCCCTTGGCTAGCAGCAAGCACTCCATGCTTTCAGTGCTGCTGACAATCAGGGAAATCACGGCCTTCCATTCATTATTCTACAAATTGATAGGACAGTTTTTCTTCATGGCGCTTCAATGCCAACTGGATCAATTCTTCCACCAGATCACTGTATTTCAATCCTGTGTGTTCCCATAGCAACGGATACATGCTGCGGGAAGTGAAGCCAGGCAAAGTATTGACTTCATTGATGTAGATTTCATTGTTTTTGGTAACAAAGAAATCACATCGGCTCAAACCGCTTCCGTCAAGCGCTCGAAAAGCGATTGTTGCATAATTCTGTAATTTGGCAGTGATTTCTTCCGGTAATTCAGACGGAATCTGCAGCAATACTTCTTCATTGCCGTACTTCTCTTCGTAGTCATAGAAATCTTTGGTTTTAACGATTTCACCGGGTACGGAGGTATGAACATCGTCATTTCCCAATACCGCGATTTCGATTTCACGGGCTTCGATGCCTTGTTCAACGACCACGCGACGGTCATAGCGGAAAGCCGTTTCGATTGCTGCGGTCAACTCCTCAAGATTCGTAGCTTTGGAAATGCCGAGGCTTGAGCCCATATTGGCTGGCTTTATGTACATCGGATAAATCAGGCTGCCTTCGCATTGGATGAAAATCTTCTCACGGTCATTTTTCCAATCATTTCGGGTTACGGCCACATAAGGCACTTGTGGCAACCCTGCTTGTTGGAAAAGATGCTTGCTGACGATTTTGTCCATTCCGCTGGCGCTGGCAAGGACACCACAGCCGACATACGGCATATTCAGGACTTCAAATAGCCCTTGTACCGTTCCGTCTTCTCCGTTGGGTCCATGCAGTACAGGGAAAATGACAGCATCCTCAGACTGGATGTCTGCAGGTGAAATACGTTCGCCGTAGGATTTCCCATCCTGCGAATCGGCAAAGCGCTTCTCGGAACCCGGCTCCAAGTAAAGGTTCTCAGCGAATGCTACCGGTTCAGAAAGGGATTGCCCTTGAATCCAAGCGCCTGCCTTAGTGATATAGACGGGCACAACTTCGTAATAGTTGAAATAGATCGCCTTTATGATCGAATGTGCTGTCAGAATCGAGATATCGTGCTCAGCGCTCTTTCCGCCGTAAATCAAATAAATTTTCATCGAGAAATCCTCCGAATTTTTTGATAACTACCTTAATCACCAAACATTGTACCATATTTATTTTTTAGCTAAAACGATTTTTGTGAAAAGTGACTTGGTATCCCGATTGCTTGGGTCAAAACAGCTGATTCAGGCTCAATGGATACAGAAAAAGCCTAAGTTCCGGCTCAGGCTTTCATTCAAAGTCTATGTCTATTTCCCACTCGTTGCGTTCCATGTCATAACAGATGGTGCCCACTGAATCTTTTTCGTTGAAACGGCCGCCGATGCTGGCGTAACGGTCTTCCGCGATGAACAATGGGATGCAGTATGTATTTTCTTCGATGCTCATCTGTCTGAAAGAGATGACGGCTCCTTCTTTGAAGATCGGAATGAATTCCTTCACGCGTTCGATCGGGAATGGAGCAATTTCTTTGTCTTTCTGATAAAAACGCTTCTTCTCATTCACTTTTTCCTTCAACTTGACGGTGATGGCTTCAGCGAACAGCTCATGGAATTGCTCCAAGTAGCGATAGTACATTTTTATGAAGCCATTCGGCAACGTGAGGTAGATGTAGCTGTTTTGTAATTTGTAATAGAACGGTGAGTGCAAGTGCGTATGCGCATGAGCGATATACAGGATCTCGGATATTTCGATTGGGGTGAGGAGATGCAACATATCCACATTCACAAAATCAATCCATTTTCCCATAGCGGTTTGATTGTCCGTCCCTTTTTGGAAGAACGCTTTTACGTTTTCTTGGCCTTTGATAACCTGAAAACCGGTATGATTATCATATGTTCCGATGCTTTTTCTTCCGTCCACCAACAATAAGTTTTCTGGAAGCTTCCGGGCTAACTTTGTGTAATCTTTCACCGCTATCCCTTTGCTCAAAACAAAATTGCTGACTGTTTCATAATGAACATATAACATATCTTCGCTCATGAATGATCCCCCCCTTTCCGAAATATCCCTTATTATCATTCTACTACGCGCAAAACCGATTAAGGTATCAGTACCATGTTAATATTATTACAAATCCGTATCTTTTACAAAGATAATTTGCCTTTTTCCCCTATTTTTTTTCACAGCAATAAATTGAAAGGGTTTTCACATCGAAAACCGAACTTTATTTGCATAATTTGGATAAAATGTCCGAAAAAAAGAAGCTATTTACATAGCTTCTAATCGTTTGATTCGGTTTGCCGTTGAAGGGTGGGTCGAAAACAAGCCATCGCTTTCTGGTTCTCCCTCCTTCATCCGTTTGAAAGGATTCACAATATAAAGGGAGGCGCTGGCAGCATTTGCTGCCTCCATCGGTTCGCTTGTCGCTATTTTGTTCAAAGCGGATTTCAGCCCTTCCGGATTGCGTGTGAACTCAATCGCACTCGCATCAGCCAGATACTCCCTGTTCCGTGAGAGCGCCAGACGGATGATTGTGGCCACAAAGGGTGAAAGTACCAAGATCAGCAAGGAAAGGATCAGCAATATGATGCCCGCCCCTCCGCTGTTGTCGCTTCTGCGTCGCCGGCCGCCGCCACCCCAGAACATCATCCGGGTGCTGAATTGGGCTAAAAATGCGATCAGTCCCGCTATCGCCAAAGCGACAGTGGATAAGCGGATGTCATAGTTGCGGATATGCGCGAACTCATGCGCCAACACCCCCGTCAATTCTTCACGGTTCAATTTATTCAACAAGCCTGTCGTCACGGCGACGGATGCCTTTTCCGGCGAGTTCCCGGCAGCAAACGCATTTGGGCTTTCATCCTCGATGATGAAAATTCTCGGAAAAGGCAACCGCGTCACGATTGTCATTTCCTCGACGATATTCCAGAGCATCGGGTATTGCGCCTTATCCGTTATTTCCCGGGCTTTGTTCAGGCTCATGACCACTTGTGTGGATTGCGCCACCATGATGCCGACGTAGACCACTCCGATGATCATCGCAAGTGCCACACCGGACAAGGCGTTATCCCAATTCATGTAACCGATGGCCGCCCCTAATGCCGCAAACAGGAGAAAGAATAAGAATACAATCAGCACGGTGCGCCGTTTATTCTGCTCAATTTGTTGATGGAGCAAAGGTACTCACCAACTTTCCATCAAAATCATATTTACTCAGAACGATACTTTCGGTACATTCTTTTCTTCTTCCGGGGTTGCCAAAACGACTTCCGGACGGAAACCATGGACATTTGCCACAACATTGCTCGGGAATGTCCCTAATTTGATGTTGTATTGTGTCACGCTCGAATTGTACAATTGGCGCGCATAGGCGATCTTATTTTCCGTTGCGGACAATTCTTCCTGTAATGCCAAGAAATTCTGGTTCGCCTTCAGATCGGGATATGCTTCAGCCAGAGCGAAAACGGTCCGCAATTGGCTCGAGAGTTGATTGGACAATTCCATCTTTTTGGCCGGATCTTCGGTTCCCATATCCGAGATCATGTTGCGCAAATTGATGACTTTGGTCAAAGTTTCCTGCTCATGCTTGGCATAGCCTTTGACTGTCTCAACGATGTTCGGGATCAGATCGTTCCTGCGTTTCAACTGGACATCGATCTGGCTCCAAGCTTCCGTTACCCACAATTTATTTTTCACAAGACTGTTATACAACGAAATCCATATTGCCCCGATGATCGCTGCCACTACAATGATTCCTATTATCCATTCCATTTTGCTCACAGCTCCTTTTCTATCTTGCCGACTTAACGGCTGACCTAGACAATTCCTCGTCTACACCTTCCATTATAGAAGACTCCCGCAGTTTTGTAAAAAAATAGACCAACCACCTATTTACCGAAAATTGCTGCCCTATCCGAACAATACATTTCATGATACGATAAAGGAAAGAAAATCAGATGAGGTGTCCGTATGTATTTCATCCCGCAACAAACTAAAAAAAATTGGCCCATCCTATTCAAACCCACCCCGTTATACCAAGGCGTCACTGCAGCGGATCTGCCTCGGGCCTACCTCGAATTGCTGGCGGAACAGAACGGCGGCTATCTGTTGTGCTCCCGCATCGCGACCAAAGAGCCCACATCCGACGGCATCGATTATGCAGCCATCCATGCGATCCTGGGACTTCACGACGATCCCCAGAACAGCCTGTATGCCCAACAAGAAATTGCCCGTTCGGCGGAGCTGCCGGATTATTTCGTGCTTTTCAGCAGCAATGGTAATCAGCTTTTTGCCTTCGATTATTCACAAGTGTCCCCATCCGGCGAGCCGAGTATCCGGCACATCGATATCGAAACGGACAATTGGCAGACTGTCGCTCCCGACTTCGCTCAATTCCTGCGCAACCTGACACCGGGACCACTGACCGTTCCAGAGCAAATCCGGCTCACGCACACGGAAGGTGTGCACGCCTTTTTGCTGGCCGATGCCGCGGGATTGGCTGAGCTGTTTTTGCACTTCGAGGATGACCCGGACAAGCAATGGTATCTCCATTGGATACAACATTTTTCCTGCCATCCTGATGCGGACTGCCGAAAAATAGCCTGCGAAGCGCTGGAAACGCAGATCCTCTACTTCAGGAATAAATTGCCGGTAACTGTCAAAGATATGCTGGCGAACTTTCTTGCTGATCCTGACCTGGCAATCCAAGAATTGGCCAAAACGTTGGAAAAAGAACTTGCGGCTGAATGAATGCGAATGCTAGAACAGCATGCAGTAGTGCCGTCCACCAGAGACAGGATCGCAGAATCAATTAGAATCAACACCAGCTCCGATGAGAAAGGTCTCGTCGGAGGTGAGACCACAATAACAGTCGGAACTTCGGCGAAGGTTGCGTTCACCGGAGATACGGGCCTCATCATAAGTGCCTCATAACAACAAAAACAGGGGTGCCACCACGCGCAATGTCATTAACTTAAGCGACTTGACAACTGTAAAAAGGCGAGAATGC